>NZ_JBNCKR010000003.1:0-505814 GCF_049841645.1 Micromonospora sp. DT43
AACGTCACCACACCAGGCCTCGCCACCAGCACCTCCACCACAACCAAGATCAGTTGCACTGAAGCCTAGAAACCACCCGGCGTGTCGTGGCAATAACGTCATGATCACCGGCGTCCGGGCGGGGGTTGGGGTCCGGGCCGGGGTCTGGGCGGGCACGTACGATGGGGGGGTGACTGATCTCCGGACCGGCAAGCGCGTGCTCCTGGCCAAGCCCCGCGGCTACTGCGCAGGTGTGGATCGCGCCGTGCAGACCGTCGAGGAGGCGCTGAAGCTCTACGGCGCCCCGATCTACGTCCGCAAGCAGATCGTGCACAACAAGCACGTCGTGCAGACCCTGGAGGCCCAGGGCGCGGTCTTCGTTGAGGAGAACGAGGAGGTGCCCGAGGGCGCCACAGTCATCTTCTCCGCCCACGGTGTGGCACCCGAGGTCTACGAGCAGGCCCGGGAACGCTCGTTGAAGGCCATCGATGCGACCTGCCCGCTTGTCACCAAGGTGCACCAGGAGGCGAAGCGCTTCGCCGCCGAGGACTACGACATCCTGCTGATCGGCCACGAGGGGCACGAGGAGGTCATCGGCACCGCCGGCGAGGCTCCCGCGCACATCCAGCTCGTGGACGGTCCGGACGGTGTCGACAAGATCACCGTCCGTGACCCGGAGAAGGTCGTCTGGCTCTCCCAGACCACGCTCTCGGTGGACGAGACGCTGGAGACGGTCGCCCGGCTCAAGACTCGGCTGCCGCTGCTCCAGTCCCCGCCCAGCGACGACATCTGCTACGCCACGTCCAACCGGCAGCACGTCGTCAAGGAGATCGCCCCCGAGTGCGACGTGGTGATCGTCGTCGGCTCGACGAACTCCTCCAACTCGGTCCGGCTGGTCGAGGTTGCCCTGGACGCCGGTGCCCGCGCCGGTCACCTGGTCGACTTCGCCCACGAGATCGACGACGCCTGGCTGACCGACGCCCGCACGGTCGGGGTGTCCTCCGGCGCGAGCGTCCCGGAGGACCTGGTCAACGATGTGCTGACGCACCTGGCCGCGCGCGGTTTCGCCGACGTCGAAGAGATCACCACCGCCAACGAGCGGCTGACCTTCTCGCTTCCGCAGGAACTGAAGCGGGACATGAAGGCCGCCGCGGCCCGCGGCTGAGCACGTCGGACACGCCGCGCCGCCTGCGCTTCGGCCGGGGAGCACGTCGGACACGCCGCGCCCCCTGCGCTCCGGGCGGGGAGCACGTCGGACGCGCCGCGCCGCCTGCGCTTCGGCCGGGAGCACGGCGGAACGCCGCGCCTCAAGCGGCGGATCGCGGCGGGAACGCCGTGCCGTTCCCATGCGTCGAAGGCGGCATGAGGACCTTTCGGCTCGTCGTCCCCGCCCTGGTCGTCTGCGCGGCGCTGAGCGCCTGCGGTGGGACGAACGGCCCCGCCACCCCCGACACGCCGTCGACAACGAGCGGGCAGCCCACCTCGGCCGCGCCGAGCACCCCCGTCCCGGCGGCCACGCCCACCCCGCCACTCAAGTCGCCGGGCGGGCCCACCGTCCCGCCGCCTGTCGGCGCCACCGAACTCACCGGCACGATCACCGCCGGGGTGGAGCCGAACTGCGTGCTGCTCGACGGGTACCTGCTGGTGGGTGGCCCGCGGGACGTGCTGACCGCCGGCGCCCGGGTCACCGTCACCGGCCGGGTGGAGAAGGGCACGATGACCACCTGCCAGCAGGGCACGCCGTTCGTCGTGGAGGGCGCCCACCGCAGCTGACGACCTCGGCGGCCGCGCAGCGGTCAGCGGTCCGCGTCGTCGAGCAGTTCGGGGGCCTGCGGCTGGCGGGGGGTCAACTCGATCTGGGCGGGGGTCGCCAGGTCGTCGTCCGAGACGCCCAGCTCGGCGAGCTTGCGGGCGCTGACCAGCACCCGCGCCTCCAGGGAGCCGACCGCCCTGTTGTAGGCGGTCACCGCGCCAGCCAGCGACGAGCCGAGCTTGCCCACGTGGTCACCGAGGGTGGAGAGCCGGCCGTACAGCTCCCGGGCGAGGGTGTGCACCGCCACCGCGTTGCGGGCCAGCGCCTCCTGTCGCCACGAGTAGGCCACCGTGCGGAGCAGGGCGACCAGGGTGGCAGGCGTGGCCAGCACCACGTTGCGGGTGAACGCGTGCTCCAGCAGCGTCGGGTCGCGCTGGAGTGCGACGTCGAGGAACGGGTCGGCGGGCACGAACAGGACCACGAACTCGGGCGAGCTGTCGAATGCGGTCCAGTACGACTTGGCGGCCAGGGCGTCGACGTGCCCCCGCAGGTGCCTGGCGTGCGCATCGAGGTGGGTGTCCCGGCCGCGCTCGTCGCGGGCCTCCATGGCGGTGAGGTACGCGTCGAAGGGCGCCTTCGCGTCCACCACCACCGACCGGCCGCCGTGCAGGCGGACCACCAGATCAGGGCGGACGACCTGGTCGTCGGTGGCGGCGGTGACCTGCTCGGAGAAGTCGCAGTGCTCCAGCATGCCGGCCGCCTCCACGATCCGGCGCAGTTGGTGCTCGCCCCAGCGACCCCGCACCTGCGGCGCGCGCAGCGCGGCGACCAGCTGCTTGGTCTCGGTGCGCAGCTCCCCGGAGACCGCGTTCATCGAGCGGACCTGCTCGCGCAGCTCGGCGTACGCGTCGACGCGGTCGTGCTCCAGTTCGGCGACCCGCTGCTCGTAGCGGCGCAGGCTGTCGTGCAGCGGCGCCACGGCACGGGCCACCGCCTCCTGGGACTGCGCGGTGGCCTCGTAGCTCAAAGCCCGCATGGACTGCTCCAGCCGCCCCTCGCCCTCCCGGGTCGCGGTCAGGGTGGCATCCAGCCGGGCGATCTCGGCCGCTGACCGGGACCGGGCCGCGAGCCAGCCCACCGCCCCGCCGGCACCAAGGCACACGATCACCACCAGCAACGTCGAGACGTCCATCACCGGAGCTTGCCAGACGGGTACGACGTGACACCCGGGGGTACGTTCGATGGCATGGAACTTGTGCTGTGCCTCGCGGTCGTGGTGATCGGGGCGCTGGGCGCCGCGGCGCTCATCCGCTCCCAGTCCACCGCCCGTCGGCGCACCGAGCTGGGCGACGCCCGGGCGGAGGCGCACCGCTGGTACGAGCGCCTCGGTGGTCAGCTGTTGACCCTGCAGGGCGACGAGCCGGCGGTCCGCCAGGCGCTGGCCGATGCCGGTGAGCGGTACAACGCGGCGGGTTCGCAGTTGGAGCAGGCGCGTACGCCGCACCAGTTCGCGCTCGCCCGGGAGACCGCGCTGGAGGGACTGGCGTACATCCGGGCGGCGCGGACCGCGCTGGGCATCGATCCCGGCCCCGAGGTGCCGGCGCTGGCCGCCGCGCGGGGCGTCGGGCAGCTCACCAAGGAGCGCGAGGTCGACGTGCAGGGGCAGACCTTCCGGGCCGGCCCGCAGCCCGGTCGGCAGACGCCCTACTACTACCCCGGTGGGCGGTACCAGGGCCGGCCGGTGCCGGCCGGCTGGTATTCGACGCCGTGGTGGAAGACCGCGTTGGGCGCGGGGGCCGGTGTGCTCGGCGGCATGCTGATCGCCGACGCGCTGTTCTCGCCGGCCTTCGCCGACCCGGGGTACGGCTACGACGAGGGCTACCAGGAGGGCTTCGGTGACGGCGCCGACTACGCCGGGGACCAGGGCGCCGATGGCGGTGACCAGGGTGGCGACGCCGGTGACCAGGGTGGCGACTTCGGCGGCGGCGGCGACCAGGCGGGCGACGTCGGCGGCGGTGACTTTGCCGGCGGCGGTGACTTCGGTGGTGGTGACTTCGGCGGCGGCGGCGACTGGTGAGCGCCCGGGCCGCTGACCGAGGGCGGCGACGCTGAGCACCGGCGGCGGCTGACCGGGTCGGCAGCGGCGAGCGCAGGGGCCGCCGACTCGTGAACATCACCTGCTGACACGTGCAACGGGCCCCGGTCGTGACGACCGGGGCCCGATTGCTGTGCTGACCTGTCAGCCGGTGTTGCGCATGCCGGCGGCGATGCCGTTCACGGTGGTGAGCAGCGCCCGCTCCAGGGCCGTGCCGTCGCTGGGTGCGCGCCGGCCACCCGGCGCGGTGGCCACGGCACGACCGGCCGCGCCGGACTCCCGGTACTGCCGCAGCAGGGCCACCTGGAGGTGGTGCAGCGGCTCCAGGTAGGTGTCCCGGACGGCCAGGGTGCGCTGGAGCACAGGCGAGTTCTCCAGCAGGGCGGGGGAGGCGGTCACCGCCAGCACCTCGCGCTTGGTCAGCTCGTACTCCCGCTCGATCTGCTCGAAGATGGGGTGCAGCTTCTTCGGCACCAGGGTCTCGACGTACCGGCGGGCGATGCTGAGGTCGGTCTTGGTCAGCATCATCTCGACGTTCGACAGGAACGTGCGGAAGAAGTGCCAGTTGCGGTGCATCTCGGCGAGGACGTCCGCCAGTCCGGCCTCCCGGGCGGCGGCCAGCCCGGAGCCGACGCCGAACCAGCCCGGCACGATCTGCCGGGTCTGCGTCCAGCCGAACACCCACGGGATGGCCCGCAGCCCGGACAGCCCGGCGCCGGTGTTGGGTCGCTTCGCCGGTCGGGAGCCGATGTTCAGCGCGCCCAGCAGCTCGGTGGGGGTGGACGCCCAGAAGTACGCAGGCAGGTCCGGGTCCTCGACGAGGGTCCGGTACGACCGGAACGCGGACTCGGAGACCACGTCCATTGTCGCGTCCCAGCGTTCCAGCATCTCGGCCGGCTGCCGGGGCGCGGTGTGCAGCAGCGTCGCCTGGAGGACCGCGGCGAGGGTCAGCTCCAGGTTCTCCCGCGCCAGCGAGGGCAGGGTGTACTTGTCGGAGATGACCTCGCCCTGCTCGGTCACCTTGATCGCGCCGTCGAGCGTGCCGTACGGCTGCGCCAGGATCGCCTCGTGCGTCGGGCCGCCGCCGCGCCCGACAGTGCCGCCGCGGCCATGGAACAGCCGCAGGCGTACGCCGTGCCGGGCGGCCACGTCACGCAGCGCGCGCTGGGCCCGGTGGATCGACCACTGACTGGTGGTGATCCCGGCTTCCTTGTTGGAGTCGGAGTAGCCGAGCATGACCTCCTGCACGTCGCCGCGGGCCGCGACGAGCGCCCGGTACGCGGGCAGCGACAGCAGCTCGTCGAGGATCTCGCCGCCGGCGTTCAGCTCACCCGGGGTCTCCAGCAGCGGCACGAAACCGATCCTGGCTCGGCTGCTGTGCACGTCGACAAGCCCGGCCTCGCGGGCGAGCACCACGGCGGCGAGCACGTCGTCGACGCCGAGGGTCATCGAGATGATGTACGACTCGATCACCTCGTTGCCGAACCGGTCCTGCGCCTCGCGGATCGTGCTGAACACGTCGAACGTCTTGCGGGCGCTCTCGGTCAGCGGGGTGTCCAGGGTGGAGAGCGGTCGACGGCCGGTCAGCTCGTCGGCGAGCAGCTTGGTGCGCTCCAACCGGCTCAACGACGGGTAGTCGGACACCTCGCCGACGGCGCCGTACAGCTGGGTGAGCACCTCGTGGTGCTTCTCGGCGTGCTCCCGGACGTCCATCGTCGCGAGGTGCAGGCCGAACGCGGAGACCGTCCGGATGGTGGAGGCCAGTCGGCCGACGGCGGTGAGCTGCCCGGAGTTGCGGGCCAGCGAGGCGCGCAGCAGGTCCAGGTCGGCGATCAGCTCGGCGGAGCCGCGGTAGTCGCGGCCCGGGACGTGCGCGGTGCCCTGGCGCAGCCGCTGCCGGGTGTTGGCCAGCTTGGCCTTCACGCAGCGCGCCTTGAGCCGGTACGGCTCCTCGGCGTTGACCCGACGGAACCGCTGCGCCACCTCGGGCAGCGCGTCGAGGTCGGCGGCGAGGCTGGCGGAGAGGTCCAGCGACACCCCGCGCAGTCGGCGGGACACCGACACCTCGTTGATCAGGTGGTCCATCGCCTTCTCGGTGGCCGCGATGCCGTGCTCGTGCTGGATGGTCAGCACCTCGCGGGTGACCGCCGGGGTGACGAACGGGTTGCCGTCGCGGTCGCCGCCGATCCAGGTGCCGAAGCTCAGCGGGCGGGCCGTCGGGGACGTCTCCACGCCGAGGGTGCGCAGCGTGTCGGCCAGGTCGTCCAGCACCTGCGGGGCGGCCTCGGCGTACAGGTCGCGCAGGTAGTAGATGGCGTTGCGGGCCTCGTCGGTCGGGTCGGGCCGGTCGAGGCGCAGCTCGTCGGTCTGCCACATCAGGTCCAGCAGTTCGGCCAGCCTGCGGTTGGCCGGGCCCTCGTCGCTGGCGCCGTAGAGGATCGCGTTGGCGGTCTCGTTGTCCAGCTCGTCGGCGATGGCCCGCAGCTTGGACAGGATCGAGCGGCGGGCCGCCTCGGTCGGGTGGGCGGTGAAGACCGGCCGGACCGCCAGCCGGCGGGCCGCGGCGGCGATCTCCTCGGCCGGCACCCCCCGCTCGGCGATCATCTTGGCCGCCTGGTCCAGCCAGCCGCCCTGCACGGCGCGGCGGCGACGCAGGTCCCGAGCGCGGTGCACCTGTTCGGTGATGTTGGCCAGGTGGAAGTAGGTGGAGAACGCGCGGGCCAGCTTGGTGCCGGTGGTCACGTCGAGCCCGCCGAGCCGCTGGGCGGCGGCCGGGACGTCGGAGCGGACCTGGGCGCGGATCTCCTCGACGAGGTCGAGCAGCGGGCGGCCCTCCTGGCGGGCCAGCGTCTGGCCGAGCAGGGTGCCGAGTCGGCGGATGTCAGCGCGCAGCGCGGCGTCCGGGCCGTCGTGGTCATGCTGGTCGGTCACGATGCGCTCCTTACGTGAGTACGAAGGACAGCGCTGTCCGACTCCCTGGATGGTATCCGCGCCGGGCCGGCTGGCAGGAGGGGCTCTCCGCATACCGGGCCGTGACACGGAACACCTCGGAGATCACTTCAGGGTCTTGCGCGGTGGATCGCCCGGCGCCCCCGTATCCGGGTCGCGCCGAGCAGGGCGGCAAGCGCGAGCACCGCCCAGAGCGCCAGACCGGTAAGCGGCCAGCCGATCGAGCGCATGTCGAAGTACACGGCCGACTTGATCAGGTCGGTGGCCAGGCCGGGGACGTTCCATCGGTGCATGCCGCGCAGCCAGGTGGGCAGGAACTCGGGGGCGTAGATGCCACCGGAGCCCGGGTTGCCGAGCACCACCAGCAACAGGATTACCAGCCCGGTGCCGAGGACGCCCAGCCAGCCCTGGACGGCGGCGGCGACCATCGCGGCGGCGAAGGCGGCCAGCATTCCCGTGCCCGCGATGGCCGGCAGATCGTGGTGCCAGACGTCAAGCACCGGGCCGACGATCACCGCCCCGGCGATGCCGAGCACCACGCTGTAGACGGCGAGCGCGCCGATGCGCAGTCCGGCGTCGCGCGGGGTGCGCGGGGCGGTGCCGGCGGAGATGCCGAGCACTGTCGAGGCCAGGTATCCGCCGAGGACGTACCCGATGGCGAGGTAGAAGGGGACCAGGCCGCGGGGGTCGGTGCCGGCCACCGGGACCTCGTCGGTCACCCGCAGCGGAACCCGGGCCTGCTGGGCGGCGCTGGTGAGCACCTGGATGACCAGGTCGGTGGCGGACGGCGCGCCGGCGCTGGCGGTGGTCAGGACGAGCCCGCCGTCGGGGGCCGCGCTGAGCACGGCGTACACCTCGCGGCTGGTCAGGCCGTCGTCGGCGGCGCCCGGGTCGGCGTACTCGATGGCTTTGATCTTGTTGGTCCGGTCGCGGACGGCGGCCAGGACCGTGCGCGCGGACTGGTCGCTGGCCGCCACGCCGACCGGCACGTCGCGGGGGTGGGGCTGGTGCAGCGCGCCGACGTACGCGGCGATGAAGGCGGTGGCCAGCGCGAGGGTGCCGAGCAGCAGACCGGTGGTACGGGGGAGCCAGTCGCGTACCCGGACCTCCGACGCCTCGTCCACCAGGCCAGCCTAAGGGGGCTTTTGCCCTGCTTGTGGCGTTTCTGCGGGCGGAAAACCCCTGGTGCCGGCGGTTAGCGTCTGATCATGGTGTCACCGAGCTACCCCGCCAAACCGAAGCCGGGCGACCGGGTCGCGGTCGTCTCCCCCTCCGCCGGACTGCCGGCGATCTTCCCGCACGTGCACGAGTTGGGGCTCCGCCGGCTGCGCACGGAACTCGGGCTGGAGCCCGTGGAGTACCCGACGACACGCGAGTTGGGGGCCGACCCGCGTGACCGGGCGCGCGACCTGACCGCCGCCTTCGCCGACCCGACGATCACCGCCGTGCTCGCCACCGTCGGCGGCGACGACCTGATCACTGTCACCCCGCACCTCGACGACGACGTGCTGCGGGCCAATCCGAAGCCCTACTTCGGCTACTCCGACAACACGAACGTGCTCAACCACCTCTACCGGCTGGGGATCGTCGCCTACCACGGCGGCTCGGTGCTTGTGCACCTCGGCCGGCCGGGCCGGCCACACCCGCTGACCTTCGACTCGCTGCGCGCCGCCCTGTTCACAAGCGGCTGGTACGAGTTGTCGCCCGCCCGCGAGTGGGGCGACCGACCCAACTCGTGGACCGAGCCGGAGACGTTGGCGCACGAGCCGGAGATGCTGCCGGGTGAGGGCTGGCGCTGGCAGGGGCCGGCGCGGGTCGTACGGGGGCGCACCTGGGGCGGCTGCCTGGAGATCGTGCACTGGCTGCTGGCCACCGACCGGGTGCCGAGCGTCGACGAGCTGACCGGGTCGGTGCTGGTCGTCGAGACCTCGCAGGAGATGCCCAGCGCCAAGGAGGTCTTCCGGATCGTGCGGAACCTGGGGGAGCGGGGGCTGCTCGCCGCCTTCCCCGCGATCGTCGTCGGCCGGCCCAAGGCCTGGGACTTCGACAAGCCGCTGACGGTGCCCGAGCGGCGGGCCTGGGGCGAGGCCCAGCGGGACGCCATCACCCGCGCCCTGGCGCCCTACAACCCGGACGCGGTCGTGGTGTTCGACGTCGACCTCGGCCACACCGACCCGCAGTTGATCATCCCCTACGGCGGGGAGATCCGCGTCGACGCCATCGAGGGCCGCATCGCGGTGCGCTACTGAGATCCGTGCACCGCCCGCAGCGGCGGGCGGTGCACGGTCGCAGCTCAGTCGGTCGCGCAGAGGACCGATCGCAGGGCGGCCAGGAAACCCTCGCTCGACGGCACCCTGGGCTGCCCCTGGACGTCCCGGTCGATGTCGAAGACGTTTGCGGCCAGGACGAGCTGCCGGGAGTTGTCGAGGCTGGTCACCGCAATGCTGGTGAAGCCCGGCCCGCCCCCGTCGGTCGTCCACACTCCGATCGCGCCCGACGCGCACGGCAGCATCACCCGCTGCACCCCCAGGCCGTACTCGCTCGGCGAGTCGCCCATCGGCACCACGGTCTCCAGTTCTCGCTGCTGTGCCGGCGCGAGCAGTCGTCCGCCGAACAACGCCCGATGGAACCGCGCCAGGTCAGCCGTCGTCGAGATCATCGCCCCGGCCGTCCAGTCGTACGACGGGCTGAACACCGTCACATCCCGGCCGGTCAGGTCGTAGCCGTGCAGATGCCGGCCGTGGATCTCCGGGTCGGTGATCGGGAACGAGGTCCGACTCAGGCCGAGCGGCCCGATGATCCGCCGCCGCACCTCGGTCGCCGCGTCCCGGCCGGTGACCGCCTCGATGACCAGACCGGCCAGCAGATAGTTGGTGTTCGAGTAGCGCCACGAGGCGCCGGGCGCGAAGTCCGGCCGGTGCGCCACCGCCAGGGCGATCACCGTACGGGGCGTGATGACCCGGTCCCAGTCGTGCTCGTCCAGGTACGGGGCCCAGAAGCTCCGTTCGCCGGTCGGGTCCCAGATGCCGCTGGTGTGGTTGAGCAACTGCCGCACGCTGACCGTCGAACCGTCGTTGCCGTTACCGTGGACGACCCCCGGCAGCCAGCGCTCGACCGGGTCGTCGAGGGTCAGTCGGCCCTCGCCCACCAGTTGCAGCAGCACAGTGGAGACGAACGCCTTGGTGTTGCTGGCGATCCGGAAACGATCCTCGGGCCGGGCCCGCGCTCCGGTCGCCCGGTCGGCCACTCCCGCCGCCAACTGCCACCGTCGGCCGTCCACCCGCCCGTAGGCCACCGCGGCGGGGAAGCCGTCCGCGACCAGTTGGTCGAGCGCGGCAGCCAGTGCCCGGCGTTCCGGTGCCTGATTGTCGGCGCGGACCGGTTGAGGTGGAACGGCGAGGGTGGCGACAATCGTGCCTACCGACACCACCACCGTCCAGAACGAACGCATCACGACCTGCTCCCATCGACGAAACGTGTGATGCCGTCGACAGTGCCGGCCTGTGGACCGCAGCGGCATGTGGCTCTCCCGCCGATGGGGTGGGGTTAACCCGACGGGTTGTCCGGCTGGGCGGACGGTCCGCATCCGGGCATGCTGATCCGGAACACCCGCTGCCGGCTCGTCCGGGACGGTGTCGTCCGGCACGGTCGGGAGGATCAGATGACGCGTCTCCGGCAGCTCCGCAACCAGGTCGGGTACGTGCTGGCCAGCCTGCCGCTGGCGGTGGTCGGGTTCGCGTACGCCGTCGTCACGGTGGTCGTCGGCGGGGCGCTCGCGTTGACGCTGCTCGGCCTGCCGCTGCTCTCCTCCGGCGTCCTCGGCGCTCGCGGTTGGGGGTGGCTGCACCGCGCGCTGGCCCGGGCGACGCTGGGGTTGCGGGTGGCGGGCCCGCGACCGGTCCGACGACGGCCCGGGCCGGTGGGGTACGTCCAGAGCGGCCTCGGTGATGCCACCGGCTGGCGGGCGCTGGCGTACCTGATCGTGAAGCTGCCGGTGACCCTGGTGGCGACGGCGGTGATCGCAGCCTTCCTCTGCTACCCGGTGTTCCTGCTCAGCCATCCCCTCTGGTGGTCGCAGCGCCCCGCCCTGCAACTCGGTGACTTCCTGTTCGACACCTGGCCCCGGTCGTTCCTGCTGGCCGGGATCGGCGCCGGGATGCTCCTCGCCGGCACCTGGCTGCTGCGCCTGATCCTGCTCCTGGACGGGCTGCTGATCCGCGGCCTGCTCGGCCCGACCAGCCTCGACGAGCGGGTCGACGACCTCGAAGAGGCCCGCGCGCTGGCCGTCGACGACGCCGCCGCGCTGCTGCGCCGCATCGAGCGCGACCTGCACGACGGTACGCAGGCGCAACTGGTCGCCCTGGCCATGAAACTCGGCCTGGCCAAGGAGAAGCTCGCCGGTGACGCCGCGCCCGAGGCCAGGGCGCTCGTGGAGACGGCACACCGGGACGCGAAGATCGCCATCACCGACCTTCGTGACCTGGCCCGGGGCATTCATCCGCCGATGCTCGACAACGGTCTGGAGGCGGCGCTGGACACCCTGGTGGCGCGGGGCGCCGTACCCGTGCGGCTACGGGTCGAGGTGCGCGACAGACAGTCACCTGCCGTCGAGACGACCGTCTACTACTGCGTCGCCGAGCTGCTCACAAACGTCGCCAAGCACGCGGCGGCCCAGCGGGCGACAGTCGAGGTACGGCAACTCGACGGCCTGCTGCGGGTGCAGGTCGCGGACGACGGCGGCGGCGGTGCCGTGATCGGGAAAACGACACACGCGCTGCCCGGCGGCGGGCTGGCCGGCCTGCGCGACCGGGCCCGCACCGTGGACGGCACGATGCGGATCGACAGCCCACCGGGTGGGCCGACGCTTGTCACCCTGGAACTCCCGGTGCGGCGATGACCGGGCTGCGCGTGGTCATCGCCGAGGACTCCGGGATCCTCCGCGACGGGCTCAGCTACCTGCTCGCCGACCGAGGTCACCTGGTGCTCGCCGCCGTTGCCGACCCGGAGGCGTTGCGGGCCGCCGTCGACGAACACCGCCCCGACGTCGCAGTGATCGACATCCGGATGCCGCCGACGTACACCGACGAAGGGCTGCGGGCCGCGCTCGCCGTACGCGCCGCCCATCCCGGTACGCCGGTGCTGCTCTTCTCCCAGTACGTGGAGACCCGGTACGCGGCGCAGCTCCTCGCTGGCGGTGCCGAGGGTGTCGGTTACCTGCTGAAGGACCGGGTGGCCGAGGTCGGCGAGTTCGTCGACGCCCTGACCCGCGTCGCCGATGGCGCGACAGTGCTCGATCCGGAGGTGGTGACGCAGCTCCTCGGCGCGGCCCGGGGCCCCGGGCGCCTGGCCGGCCTCTCGGAGCGGGAACGGGCCGTGCTGGCCCTGATGGCCGAGGGACGCGCGAACGTGGCGATCGCCTCCGCGCTGTTCCTCAGCGTGGGGGCGGTGGAGAAGCACATCACCAGCATCTTCGGCAAGCTCGGCCTGCCGCCCACCGAGACCGATCACCGTCGGGTCCTCGCGGTGTTGCGGTACCTCCAGTCCGGACGGTGACGCGTCGCCGTCGCACTCTGCCGGTGCCGTCGCTGTCCGCCGTCGCCGTCCGCCGTTGTGGCTGCCCGCTGCCCGCTGCCCGCTGCCCGTCGCCCGCTGTCCGCTGCCCGCTGCCCGTCGCCCGCTGTTGCTGTCGGCGTCGATGCGATCGAGGGCCGGCGATACGAGCAATTTTCTTCAAGACCGTGGACGGGCACGCCGGAAGGATGGATCACGTCGGTCCGGAGGCCGCCCCAGGGGGCGGCCCCTCGGGCACGCGGACCTGTTCGGGGAGGTCCGACGCCCCCGGCCGGGCCTTGGGCGGGCCGCGTTCGCGCGTGCCTGAGGAGGTGCCGCACGCCCCCCGTGCGGCACCTCCGACCGCCTTCGGTCAGGCCGCTCCGGTCAGGCCGCTCCGGTCAGGCCGCTCCGGTCGGGTCTTCGCCGGTCGCGGTGAGTAGGCGGCGCAGTCGGGCCGGTGGGTGGCCCACCTGCTCGCGGACCACCCGGGTCAGGTGTGCCTGGTCGGCGAAGCCGTACTCGCTGGCGAGCGCGCCGAGTGGCCGGCCGTCGGGCTCGGCGAGCGTGTCCAGCACCGCACGGACCCGCAACCGGTTGCGGTAGGCGGTCAGGCTGCTGCCGGTCATTCGTTGGAACACCCGGCTGAGGTGGTGGGGCGAACTGCCCACCTGCCGGGCCACCTCGTCCAGGCCCATCGTGAACCCGGAGTTGGCGAGCACCTCCCGGGCCTGGTCGGCGAGCCGCCGGTGCGCGGCAAGCGTCGCCGGCCGTCGACGGACGGCCCGCTCCACCTCGGCGCCCGGGTCGTCGGAGTGGAGGGCGCTGTGGTGCAGCAGGCGGGCCAGGAACCGCTGGAGCCGTTCGGCCATCTCGAACCCGTCCAGCCCACGCCGGAACTCGGCCACCAGCAGGCGGTGCGCCAGGTCCAGGGTGGCATCCGACGTGCCGGCCCAGCCGTCCTGGCCCAGCCAGCGCTCGGCGTCCGGCCGTTCCCTGAGCACCGCCGAATCGATCTCCAGGCAGGTGTACGAGTCGCCGCAGCCGAACGGGTGCGCCACCGCCATCTCGTCGCCGGGTCGGGTGAGCAGGACCGAAGTGGCGTCGGAGAGCCCCACCCTGCCGTTGAGCCGCCGCCGGTACGCCCCGGAACGACCCAGCACGATCTTGTGCCGGTCCTCCGCGGCGGTCTCCGTCCAGCCGTGGTCTTCCACGATGCAGCGCACCTGGTAGATCAACATCCCGTCCGGGTGCCCCAGCACCCGCCACCGCGCGGGCGTCGTGCGGCGACGCGGATCACTGCCGACTCCCTCAGCGGGCATCGCTTCCCCCTAGCGCGGCGACCGTCGACTCTCCGTAGGAATGGTGCCGACTCGCCATCCCCTCCGTCCAGCCCTCGCCCGACGCGGTGGATCAGCCGGCGCTGCTGTTGACGTTGGTCGGCCGCACACGGACCCGGCGTCGCGGTCGCGTGGTCACCGGCCGACGACGGCCTCAAGATCCGCACGACATCAGGGAAAGTGCTGCCTCCCGCGCCTCGGAAGCAGCAACTTCCGGGAAGTTGCGCGGATCTTGGGACCGGGGTGGCGTGCGGGGCGCGCGGTGCGGGAGGGAGGGGCGCGGGGCGACGCGCCGGGGTGACACCGGACCTGGGCGGAAGGGGGTGGCTGTCGGTGGACGGGGATAGGCTTGTGGGCGTGCACCCCCCGTCCGGCTGGACGAGGGGCCGCAGTCGTGTGCGTCGACTCCCCGGAAAGGTTTGCCTTGCTCACCGGTCTGTTCTCCGCCGCCCTGGCCGACCCCGGGCTGACCCGGGCGCGTGACCTGGCGCGCTCCGGTGCCGCCCAGGTCGACGGCCTCGACATCACCGCTCCCGCCGCGCTGCGTCCGTTCGCCGTCGCGGCGGTCGCCGCCGACGAGCAGGGGGCCGGGCGACCGGTGCTGGCGGTGACCGCCACCACCCGGGAGGCCGACGATCTGGCCGCCGCGCTCGGCGGGTTGCTGCCGCCGGAGCAGGTGGTGGTCTTCCCCTCCTGGGAGACGCTGCCGCACGAGCGGCTCTCCCCCCGCTCGGACACGGTGGGCCGCCGGCTGGCCGTGCTGCGCCGCCTCGCGCACCCGGAGGCGACCGACGCACACGGCGGCACCGGGCCGCTGCGGGTGGTCGTGGCACCCGTCCGGTCGGTGCTGCAACCGCAGCTCAAGGGCCTCGGTGACCTGGAGCCGGTGCAGCTCGCCGCCGGTGAGGAGGCGGATCTGGAGGAGGTCGCCCACCGCCTGGTCGACATGGCGTACGCCCGGGTGGACCTGGTCACCAAGCGCGGCGAGTTCGCGGTGCGCGGCGGCATCCTGGACGTCTTCCCGCCCACCGACGAGCACCCGTCCCGGGTCGAGTTCTGGGGCGACGAGGTGGAGGAGATCCGTACCTTCGCCGTCGCCGACCAGCGGACCATCGAGCAGGTTCCGCTGCTCTGGGCGCCGCCCTGCCGTGAGCTGCTGCTCACCCCGGAGGTGCGTGCCCGGGCCGCCGCGCTCGCCGAGCAGCACCCCGAGCTGGCCGAGATCCTCGACAAGCTGGCCGAGGGCATCCCGGTGGAGGGGATGGAGTCGCTGGCTCCGGTGCTTGTCGGCCCCGACTCGCTGGAGCTGCTGCTCGACGCCATGCCGGCCGGCACCCACGTCCTGCTGTGCGACCCGGAGCGGATCCGCACGAGGGCGCACGACCTGGTGCGTACGTCGGAGGAGTTCTTGCAGGCCAGCTGGGCCGCCGCCGCGGTCGGCGGCCAGGCCCCGGTGGACGTCGGCGCCGCCGCCTTCCGCACGCTCGGCGAGGTCCGCGCCACCGCCGGCGCGCTCGGCCAGCCGTGGTGGACGCTGTCCCCGTTCGGTCTGGTTGAGGCCGAGACGGCCGAGACGCGGCAGCCCTGGGAGGACGCGCCCGAGCAGGCCGCGGTCACCCCTGACGACGCCATCGCGGTGACCCTCGCCGCCCAGCCGGCGCCGCTCTACCACGGTGAGACGTCGCGCGTCGTCGACGACCTGAAGCGCTGGGCCGGCGAGGGCTGGTCGATCGCGCTGGTCTTCGAGGGGCACGGCCCCGCCCAGCGGGCGGTGGAGGTGCTGCGCGACGCCGGGCTGGGCGCCCGGCTGACCGAGGAGGTGCCGACCGCGCCGGCCCCCGGCGAGCTGGTCGTCACCTGCGGCGCGCTGAGCAGCGGGTTCGTCGACGAGGCGTCCCGTTTCGTGCTGCTCACCGGCAACGACGTGACAGGCGGTCGGGGCACCTCGACGCGGGACATGCGCAAGATGCCGAGCCGGCGGCGCAACACCATCGACCCGCTGGAGCTCAAGGCCGGCGACTTCGTGGTGCACGAGCAGCACGGCATCGGCCGGTACGTCGAGCTGGTGCAGCGCACCGTCAACGGCGCCAGCCGGGAATACCTGGTCATCGAGTACGCGGCCAGCAAGCGCGGCCAGCCCGGCGACCGGCTCTTCGTCCCCACCGACCAGCTCGACCAGCTCTCCCGCTACGTGGGCGGTGAGCAGCCGACGCTGCACAAGATGGGCGGCTCGGACTGGCAGAAGTCCAAGGCGCGGGCCCGCAAGGCGGTCCGGGAGATCGCCGCGCAGCTCATCCAGCTCTACGCCGCCCGCAAGGCGTCCAAGGGCCACTCGTTCGGCCCGGACACCCCGTGGCAGCGGGAGCTGGAGGACGCGTTCCCGTGGCAGGAGACGCCGGACCAGCTCGCCGCGATCGACGAGGTCAAGCGGGACATGGAGCAGACCGTCCCGATGGACCGGCTGATCTGCGGCGACGTCGGCTACGGCAAGACCGAGATCGCGGTCCGGGCGGCGTTCAAGGCCGTGCAGGACGGCAAGCAGGTGGCGGTGCTGGTGCCGACCACGCTGCTGGTGCAGCAGCACTACAACACGTTCGCCGAGCGGATGAGCCAGTTCCCGGTCGAGATCCGGCAGCTGTCGAGGTTCCAGACCCCGAAGGAGACCGAGCGGACGCTGGAGATGGTGGCCGACGGCACCGTCGACATCGTCATCGGCACCCACCGGCTGTTGCAGACCGCCACCCGGTTCAAGCAGCTCGGTCTGGTGATCGTCGACGAGGAGCAGCGCTTCGGCGTCGAGCACAAGGAGCACCTGAAGACCCTGCGGGCCTCGGTGGACGTGCTGAGCATGTCGGCCACCCCGATCCCGCGCACCCTGGAGATGGCGATCACCGGCATCCGGGAGATGTCCACGATCGCCACCCCGCCGGAGGAGCGGCACCCGGTGCTCACCTTCGTCGGCGCGCAGGACGACAGGCAGGTGGCGGCGTCCATCCACCGCGAGTTGCTGCGCGACGGTCAGGTCTTCTACCTGCACAACCGGGTCGAGTCGATCGACCGGGCGGCGCGGCGGCTGCGGGAGCTGGTCCCGGAGGCGCGGGTCGCCGTGGCGCACGGCCAGATGGGTGAGGACGCCCTGGAGAAGGTGATGGTCGGCTTCTGGGAGAAGGAGTTCGACGTCCTGGTCTGCACCACGATCGTCGAGTCGGGCATCGACATCCCGAACGCCAACACCCTGATCGTGGAGCGGGCCGACCTGCTCGGCCTGGCCCAGCTGCACCAGATCCGCGGTCGGGTCGGCCGGGGTCGGGAGCGGGCGTACGCGTACTTCCTCTACCCGCCGGAGAAGCCGCTCACCGAGCACGCCCACGAGCGGTTGGCCACCATCGCGCAGCACACCGAGTTGGGCGCCGGCATGTACGTGGCAATGAAGGACCTGGAGATCCGGGGCGCCGGCAACCTGCTCGGCGGCGAGCAGTCCGGTCACATCGAGGGCGTCGGCTTCGACCTGTACGTGCGGATGGTCGGCGAGGCGGTGTCGGCGTTCAAGGGTGAGCGGCCGGAGGAGGAGGTCGACGTCAAGATCGACCTGCCGGTCGACGCGCACCTGCCGCACGACTACGTGAGCGTGGAGCGGCTGCGCCTGGAGATGTACCGCAAGCTCGCCGAGGCCCGCGACGAGGAGCGGCTGACCGAGGTCGTGGCCGAGATGACCGACCGGTACGGCGAGCCGCCGGCCCCCGTGCAGAACCTGGTGGCTGTGGCCCGGTTCCGCCTGCTGGCCCGCCGGTACGGCCTGACCGACGTGTCCATGCAGGGCAAGCACGTGCGGTTCGGGCCGCTGCCGCTGCCCGACTCGAAGCAGATGCGGCTCAAGCGCTACCACCCGGACGCGGTCTACAAGCTGGCCACCGACCAGGTAAGCGTGCCCCGGCCGACCACCCGTCGGATCGGCGGCGAGCCCCTGCGGGACCAGGCGCTGCTCGAGTGGTGCGCGCAACTGCTCTCCGACGTGCTGGGCGCACCCGCCCCGCTTGTCGCCGCGGCCGGGTGAGGTGGGGGCCGTCACAGCGGGCGGAAGGGCATGAGAGAGTGACGGGCATGCGTGCTCGCCGTGTGATCGCCGCCGCCAGCGTCGCGGCTCTGGGTGTCCTCTCCCTCGCCGCCTGCGGGAAGTCCGCGCCGGACGTCGCCGCGTACGTCGGTGACAGGAGCTATTCGCTCGACCGGGTCAACGGGATCTACGACGAGGTGCAGGCGAAGTACGGTGACGCGGTCCGCCAGGAGGCCGGCCAGGCCAGCGCGACCCCGTCGCCCGAGCAGTTGCGGGCCCCCGTCACCCGGCAGGATGTGGTGAACCTCCTGGTCAGCCTGGAGCTGGGTAAGCGGTTGGCGGCTGCCAAGAACCTCCAGGTGCCCGACGAGGTCACCCCGCAGCAGCTGGAGCAGAGCCTGCGGGTGCCGGCCACCACCGAGTACGCCAAGCTCTGGGCGGAGTGGGTCGACCTGCTACAGGTGTTCAACCAGCAGCTTCCGCCCGCCGAGGTGAGCGACGAGTCGGTGATGGCCGTCTACCAGGCCCTGGTCAAGGCCGAGGCGATCGAGGGCGGGCTGCCTGTGGCCGACGTCCGCCAGAAGTTCGGCGAGGGAGCCTTCGTCGGCAGCGCCACCGCCCTCAGCGCCGCCCTCGAGGAGGAGGCGAACCGGGTCGACGTCTCGATCAACCCGCGCTACCGCGAGGTGGGGGTGCCCTCGTTGGTGAGCACCGGCCAGTCGGTCATCTTCTACTCGCTGCCGTACATCAACGAGGAGGGGCCGGTCACCGACATCTCCAGCCCGGACGCGGCGTCGCCGAGCGCGAGCCCGGACGCCGAGGGCACGGCCAGCTGAGCATGACGGCACGGATCGTCCTGCTGGTCACCTCACCCCGGTTGCCGGCCGGCCTGCTGACCTCGGCCGCCTGGGACGTCGTACGCCAGCATCCGGTCCTGGCCGGCGCGGAGAGCGAGTTGACCACGGCCGTGCGTCAGGCCGGCGCCGAGGTGACAGTCGTGGACGGCCCGGCGACGCAGCCCCTGCTGGACACGGTGGCGGCGCACGGCGCGGCGGTGTGGTTGGCCGGCCCGGCCGGCGACGAGTCGCTGGCCCGGGAGCTGGGCCTGCGGCTGGCCCGGGAGCCGGGGCTGGCCGAGTTGGAGCTGATGTACGGCTCGTGGGACCCGCCGGGGGCCCGGCTGCTCGACGCGGTGGCCGTGCTGGACCGGCTGGCCTCTCCGGGGGGCGACCCGTGGAAGCGGGCGCAGACGCACCGCAGCCTCGCGGGTTATCTGCTGGAGGAGAGCTACGAGGCGTACGACGCGATGGTCTCCGACGACACCGACTCGCTGCGTGAGGAGTTGGGCGACGTCCTGTTGCAGGTGGTGCTGCACGCGCGGCTCGCGGAGGACCTGCCCGAGGGCGAGCGGTGGACCATCGACGACGTGGCGGGTGGCCTGGTCGACAAGATGATCCGGCGCAATCCGCACGTCTTCGCCGGTGCCGAGGCGGGCACCCTGGAGGAGATCACCGCGAACTGGGAGCGGATCAAGCGCGTGGAGAAGGCCCGTGATTCCGTCCTGGACGGTGTGGCGTTCAGCCAGCCCGCGCTGGCCCTGGCCACGCAGATCCTGGACCGGGCCGCCCGCAACGGCCTGACCACCCCACTGCCGAACCCGGACGCTGAGCCCGACGACGAGGCGAAACTGGGCGCCACCCTCCTGACGATGGTCGCCAAGGCCCGCGAAGCCAACCTGAACCCGGAAGCGGCCCTCCGCAAAACAACCCTGACCCAAGCCCAAAAAATCCGCGAAACGGAAACCCAACCCCGCGACTGACCCGCGTTGATCATGAAGTTACTGCCACGACACGCCGAAGCGGGCGGCAACAACTTCATGATCGACCGAAGTGGGGTTGGGGGTGGGGGCGCGGGAGGGCTCGGTAGGGTGGGTTGGTGGAGGAGTTCGGGGTACTTGCGGAGCGGGTTGTCGAGGCACTGCTGGAGTCTCGGCCGGGGGTTGCCACCGCTGCCGGGGATCATCGGTTCGATGACCGGCTTCCGGATCTCTCCGTCGACGCGCTGGCCGCCGACCGGGTGATGCTCGCCGACGCGGCGAACGCGCTGTCCGAGCTGGACCCCGACGCGCTGGACGTCGACGAGCAGGTCGACCACGCGCTGCTCACCTCCTTCGTGGACCGGGAGCTGTTCGAGCTCACCGAGATCCGGTCACACGAGTGGGACCCGTTGCACCACAACCCCGGCCCGCTCCTGCACCCGCTACTGGCCCGCCCGTACGCCCCGGCCGAGGTGCGGTTGACGCAACTGGCCGGCCGGCTCGCCGACGTACCGGATGCCCTCGCCACCGCCCGCGCGACGCTGCGGGACATGCCGCGGATCCACGCCGAGACGGCGGTCGGGCAGTTCACCGGCACTGCCGCGCTGATCCGCGACGAGCTGCCGGGGCTGATCGCCCAGGCGCCGGGCCGGCTCGACGAGGTCGAGCCGGCGGCCACCGCCGCGCTCGCCGCGCTTGACGAGTTCGTCGCCTGGCTGCGTACCGGCCTGGCCGCCGACGCGGGCCCCGGCCGTGACCCACGACTGGGCCGCCGCCGCTGGGAGGCGCGGCTCTGGCACACCCTCGACACCGAGCTGGGGGCCGCCGAGATCCAGCGCCGCGCCTGGGCCAACCTGGACCGGATCACCGCGGAGATCCGCGCGGCGGCCGTCGAGCTGGTCGGTGGACCGGCAGACGACGCTGCGGTACGTCGGGCGCTGGACGTGCTCGCCGCCGAGCACCCGGACGACTCGACGATCGTCGAGCTGGCCGGGGTGACCCTGGACGAGGCGACCGACTTCGTCCGCCTCCACGACCTGGTCACCCTCGTCGACGACAGGTGCGTGATCCAGGAGATGCCGGAGTTCGCGCGGGGTGTCGCGGTGGCGTACTGCGACTCGCCAGGCCCGCTGGAGACGGCGCAGGTGCCGACCTTCTACTGCATCGCGCCCACCCCGGCGGACTGGTCGGCGCAGCGCGTGGACTCCTTCTACCGCGAGTACAACGATCACATGGTCCGCAACCTGACCGTGCACGAGGCGATGCCCGGCCACTTCCTCCAGCTCGCCCACGCCCGGCGGTACGTCGGTGGCACGCGGGTGCGGGCGCTGGCCCGGTCCGGCCCGTTCGTCGAGGGCTGGGCGGTGTACGCCGAGGAGCTGATGGCCGGGCTCGGTTTCGGTGGCCTGCCGGTGCGGTTGCAGCAGCTCAAGATGCAGCTGCGGATGACCATCAATGCGCTGCTCGACCAGTTGGTGCACGCCGAGGAACTGCCCGAGGCCGAGGCCATGGCGCTGATGACCGGGCGCGGCTTCCAGGAGGAGGGCGAGGCGGCCGGCAAGTGGCGTCGGTCCCTGCTCACCTCGACGCAGCTCTCCACGTACTTCGTCGGGTACAGCGAGGTGGCCGAGATCGCCGCCGCCCGCCCGCAGGGGGTGTCGGTGCGCGACTGGCACGACGCGATGCTGGCCCACGACTGCCCGCCTCCGCGCCACCTGCGCACCCTGCTGGACGTCTGACCCTGCCCTCCGGCCGCAGGTCCACCTCGCGGGATCACATTCACCATCGTTGTCCCCTAGGGTCGGCCTTGGCCGCTGACGGCCGGCAGGCGCGGCGTCCAGCCGCGGGAACGGGGGTTGTGGTGAGGCATACCATCAGGAGGCGTCCGCCCGGGTTCGGCGCGCGTGCCGGTCAGGTGCCGGGCCGAGGTCGGGCCTCCCGGCTGGTCGCGATGGCCGGCCTGCTCGGCGCGGGTGTCCTGCTGCCGATGCCGGCGTCGGCGGTCAGCGGGGGCACGCCGGCGGACGCGTCGTACGGCTTCGTCGCCAAGGTGGACGTCGGGGTGCGGGCCTGTTCCGGCGTGCTGGTCGACCCGCACTGGGTGGCCACGGCCAGCTCGTGCTTCACCGAGGACGGGCAGCCGGTGCCCGCCGGCCCGCCGTCGCGGGCCACGTCGGTGACGGTCGGCCGGATCGACTTGACCACGACCGCCGGGCAGACCCGGGCGGTGACCGAGCTGGTGCCGCACGCCGAGCGCGACCTGGTGTTGGCACGGCTCGCCGCGGCGGTCACCGACGTCGTCCCGGTGACGCTCGGCACGACCGCGCCGAGCGTCGGCGAAACACTCCAGGTGGCCGGCTTCGGTCGCACCGCCACCGAGTGGGTGCCGGACAAGCTGCACGTGGCGCCGTTCACGGTGGAGGCGGCAGCGGCGGCGACCGCCCAGATCGTCGGGCAGAACCCGCAGCAGGTGAGCACCTGCCGAGGCGACTCGGGCGGCCCGGCGCTGCGGCGGACGGCCGGCGGGCTCGAACTGGTCGGGTTGCACAGCACGTCCTGGCAGAGCGGCTGCCTGGGGGAGACCGAGACCCGGCAGGGAGCGACCGAGACCCGCACCGACGACCTGGCGGGCTGGTTTGGCGCCTCAATCGCAGCCGCGCCGGACTGGCAGGCCGGTCGGGCGTTGCAGATCGCCAGTGCGAACAACGGGAAGTGTCTCGTGGTCCCGTCCGCCCGCACGGATCATGCCGCGTCGTACTGGACCTGCGACACCCCGTACGCCGACCAGTTGTGGACGATGATCCCGGCCGACAGCGGCTACTTCCAGCTCAAGAACTCCAACAACGGCGAGTGCCTGGTGGCGCCCACCTGGGGCGGCGGCAACATCATCTCCTACCCCTGCGGCGCCTTCGCGGATCAGCAATGGCGGATCACCACCGGCGCGTTGCAGAGCCAGCTCCAGAACCGGCGCAACGGGCAGTGCCTGGTCGCCCCGTCCTGGGCCCCGAACGACGTGGTGCTCTACAACTGCGGTACCCCTGCGGACCAGTTCTGGATCCAGCGGGGCGTTGGTGGCGGCGGCACCGGTCAGGTCAGCGGGCTGGCGGGCAAGTGCCTGGACATCCCCGACGCCGCACCGGTCGACAACACCCAGATGCAGCTCATGACCTGCGGCACGAGCCGGGGTCAGGTCTGGACCCAGAGCGGCGTCGCGCTGACCGCCCTGGGCAAGTGCCTGGAGGCGCGGGGCAGCGGCACCGCGGACGGCACCGCCGTACAGATCGCGCCCTGCACAGGCAAGACGGCGCAGACCTGGGTCACCGCCGCCAACGGTGCGCTGCGCAATCCCAACGCGGAGAAATGTCTCGCCGTGCCGAACAACAACTCGGGCGACGGGACCAAGGTGATCATCTGGACCTGCAACGGTGGCGCCGACCAGCGGTGGACGCTGCCCTGACGGTGAGGTGCCGCCCGGCCGGCTCACGGCCGGGCGGCGACCAGATTCCGTCGGTTCGACCGTCGGCTACTGGCCGCCCGGCCGGCGGTCCACCACTCCGGCGCCGGCGGGCGGGTCGAACGCGGTCTTCTCCACCGTCTCGGAGTAGGCGCTCAACGCCAGCTCCATCGGTTTGCCGTCGACCGAGCCGAGGAAGCTGCCGAGCACGCCCTCGGTGGTCACGCAGGCGCTGAAGTCGCCGTCCGAGCGCTGCACCTCGACGCAGGCCGCGTGATGCCCCGCGACTGTGGTGTCGCTCTGCTTGATCACCGCCTGTGGGTCGAGTGCGGCGGCGGTCAGCAACCCGACCACCACCGGTGGGGTGACGAGACCCTGCCTGTTCGCCTCGGTGAAGAGCGCCACTGTGGGCTTGCTGCCCGGGCTGGGCGGCGCGACGAGCGTGCACGCCATCCGGGCGCCGGTCGCCGTGCAGCGGGTGACGGCGTCCGGCGTGACGGTGAGCCGCCCACCCGGGTAGGTGTAGGCGGAGCGGGCCGGATCCTGCGCCTGCACGATCGCGGCGGTCTGGCCGCCAGGCAGCTGGTAGTCGGCCGAGTAGGTCAACTCCAGCGCCCGATCGAGGCGGGCGGCGAGGTCGTTGACGAGATCCGAGCGACCCATGGCGCGGCCGGCGTCCTCGAATGTCTGACAGCCGGTGACCGTGAGCGACGCGATGACCGACACGGCGAGCATGCGGAGGGTGGTCGAGGCGGCGGGCATGACGACCAGCCTGGTGGATCAAGTCGGCGCAGCGCAAACCCGTTGCCGGTTGACGCCCGGAAATCCGGGAATGTCCGTCAGCGCGGGGCGACTCGGGTGCGCGGGCGACGCCGTGCCCGATCCCGCCGCCCGATACGCTGCGTTCAACACCTGCCTCAGCCGCACCGTCGCGGCCCACCCACGGACCGGATCACAACAACGAGGAGCGACTCAGTGGCAACCATCGAGGGAATCGTCGCCCGGGAGATTCTCGACTCGCGGGGCAACCCGACGGTCGAGGTCGAGGTCGGCCTGGACGACGGCACGGTGGCCCGCGCCGCAGTGCCCTCCGGCGCCTCCACCGGCGCGTTCGAAGCGATCGAGCTGCGCGACGGTGACGCCGACCGCTACCAGGGCAAGGGCGTGGAGAAGGCGGTCTCCAACGTCGAAGACAAGATCGTCGACCAGATCATCGGGTACGAGGCCAGCGAGCAGCGGCTCATCGACCAGAAGATGCTCGACATCGACGGCACCGACAGCAAGTCGGAGCTGGGCGCGAACGCCATCCTCGGGGTCTCCCTGGCGGTGGCGAAGGCGGCAGCCGGCAGTGCCGAGCTGAGCCTCTTCCGCTACCTGGGCGGCCCGAACGCGCACCTGCTGCCGGTGCCGATGATGAACATCCTCAACGGTGGGGCGCACGCCGACTCCAACGTCGACATCCAGGAGTTCATGGTCGCGCCGATCGGTGCGCCCACCTTCCGCGAGGCGCTGCGCTCCGGCGCCGAGGTCTACCACGCGCTGAAGTCGGTGCTGAAGAAGAAGGGCCTGTCGACCGGGCTCGGCGACGAGGGTGGCTTCGCGCCGAACCTGCCGACGAACGCGGCTGCCCTGGACCTGATCTCCGAGGCGGTCGAGAAGGCCGGTTACCGGCTCGGCACCGACATCGTGTTCGCCCTCGACGTGGCGGCCACGGAGTTCTTCGACAACGGCACCTACACGTTCGAGGGCGCCGCGAAGTCCGCCGAGGAGATGAGCAACTACTACACCAAGCTGGCCGGTGACTACCCGATCGTGTCGATCGAGGACCCGCTGGCGGAGGACGACTGGACCGGCTGGCAGACGCTCACCGCGTCGATCGGCGACCGGGTGCAGATCGTCGGCGACGACCTGTTCGTGACGAACCCGCAGCGCATCGCCCGCGGCATCGCGGAGAAGGCGGCCAACGCCGTCCTGGTCAAGGTCAACCAGATCGGTTCGCTCACCGAGACCCTGGACGCGGTGGACCTGGCCCACCGGGCCGGCTTCAAGTGCATGATGAGCCACCGCTCCGGCGAGACCGAGGACACCACGATCGCCGACCTGGCGGTGGCCACCGGCTGCGGCCAGATCAAGACCGGCG
This sequence comes from Micromonospora sp. DT43, assembly GCF_049841645.1. Taxonomy (NCBI): domain Bacteria; kingdom Bacillati; phylum Actinomycetota; class Actinomycetes; order Micromonosporales; family Micromonosporaceae; genus Micromonospora; species Micromonospora sp. DT43. The sequence continues at coordinate 25,131 of NZ_JBNCKR010000003.1, forward strand.
CGCCGGCCCGCTCGGACCGGGTCGCCAAGTACAACCAGCTGCTCCGGATCGAGGAGGAGCTGGCCGACGCGGCGCGCTACGCGGGCGCGGGTGCGTTCCCGCGTTACCGTTCGGCCTGAGAGGTTGTCGGGAAGCCCCGCAGCGGTCCTGGGGCTTCCCGGCGAACTCGGCAACACACGTAGCCTCGGGGGAGGGGTGGGACGATGCAGCGCCGCACACCGGGTGGTCAACGTCCCGCGCGTCGGCCGGGTCAGACCGGTCGACCGGGTGCTGGCCGGGCCACCCGTGGGTCGCTCCGGGACGCCGGCGTACGCGCCGAACCGCGCGGCGCCGCCGGTCGGGCGCCCGGCGCGGTCCGGGGCGCCGAGGGCGTACGCTCCGCGAACCGTCCGGCCGCTGCCCGGCGTACTGCCGCCGGCGGTTCCGTCAAGCGGCTCGCCGCACCCCATCCCCGTCGCTTCACCGGCCGGGCCACCGTGCTGTTCGCGGTGTTGATCGCCCTCGCCCTCGCGTACACCTATCCGGTGCGGGTCTACCTGGATCAGCAGGCCGACATCGAGCGGATGGAGGCCGCCCAGGCGGCGCAGGAGGAGGAGATCGCCAAGCTGACCGCGGAAGCGGCCAAGTGGCAGGACCCCGAGTACAAGATGACGCAGGCTCGGGAGCGGTTCTTCATGGGCCGGCCGGGCGAGAAGATGATGGTGGTGCTGAACGACCCGGTGGGCGCCGCCCGCGACGCCGGCAAGTCGCCCGGCTCGGGCGCACCGGCGGGACCGACGACCTGGTACGACACGCTCTGGTCGAGTGTGCGGGCGGCGGACACCCAGCAGCCGGGTAAGTGACCCACCGATCAGCACACCAGGAGAGACGAGCACCGTGACTGTCGCACCACCGCCGGAGTCGGCGGCGGATTCCGTACCCCTGCCGCAGCGGGAGCCGGCCACGGAGGCCGACCTGGCCGCGGTGGCGGCGCAGCTCGGCCGGACGCCCAGGGGCACCCGGGCGGTGGCCCACCGCTGCCCGTGCGGCCTGCCCGACGTGGTGGAGACGACGCCCCGCCTCGCCGACGGCACCCCGTTCCCGACGCTGTACTACCTGACCTGCCCCCGGGCCACCGCGGCGTGCAGCCGGCTGGAGTCGGCCGGGCTGATGCGGGAGATGGCCGACCGGCTGGCGACGGATCCGGAGCTGGCCGCCCACTACCGGGCCGCGCACGAGGACTACCTGGCCCGCCGCGAGGCGATCGGCGAGGTGCCGGAGATCGCGGGCATCTCCGCCGGTGGGATGCCGGGCCGGGTGAAGTGCCTGCACGTGCACCTCGGCCACGCCCTGGGCGCCGGCCCCGGCGTGAACCCGTTCGGTGACGAGACGTTGGCGCTTGTCGAGCCCTGGTGGGCGAGCGGCAGGTGCGTCGACGTGCCCCCCACGGAATGACGACGCAGGCCGAGGGTCGGATCCTGGTGCGGCGGGCCCGCACCGGGGACGTGCGGGGCATCCGCCGGTTGGTCGACACGTACACCGACGACCGGCGGCTGCTGAGCAAGGCCACCGTCACCCTCTACGAGGACGTGCAGGAGTTCCGGGTGGCGGTCCGGCCCGACGACGGCGTCGTGGTGGGCTGCGGGGCGTTGCACGTGATGTGGGAGGACCTGGCCGAGATCCGCACGGTCGCCGTCGACCCGTCCTGTCGTGGTCAGCGGATCGGGCACCGGCTGGTGAGTGAGCTGATCGACGCGGCCCGGGAGCTGGGCGTGGCGCGGATCTTCGTGCTCACCTTCGAGACCCGGTTCTTCGGCTCGTTCGGCTTCCGGGAGATCGACGGCGCTCCGGTGCCGCAGCCGGTCTACGAGCAGTTGCTGCGCTCGTACGACGAGGGTGTCGCGGAGTTCCTGGACCTGGAGCGGGTCAAACCGAACACGCTTGGCAACACCCGGATGCTGCTGCGCCTGTAGCTCAGGCGCGGCGGGGGTGGCTGGCGAAGAAGTCCCAGATCAGGTCGGTGGCGGTAACACCCGCGGCGGGCGCGGCGAGTTGACCGGAGGTCGCCCCCGGCCAGCTGTGGCCCATGTCGGCGATGGTGTAGACGCTCACCTCGCTGCCGTCCGCGCACCGGGCCTCGGTCCGCGTCACCCCCGGCACCCCGGACGCCTTCGACGCCGGCGTGCACCGGAGCCGTTGCTGCCAGGTCTTGATGCCCGCCTGGAACTTCGGGGCGTACTCGTCCTGACCGCCGATGAAGGTGATCACGGAGACGGGTGACTTCGGCACGTAGCTCTCATCAGTGGTCAGCGCACCGCTGTAGCCGCCGCTGACCACCCCGATTGCGGCGTACCTGCCGGTGGCCTCCACCGCCGCCCGGAAGCTCATGTCGCCGCCGTTGGAGATGCCTGTGAGGAAGACCCGGTTGGGGTCCGCCCGCCAGGTCTGGACCAGGTGGTCGGTGAGGGCGTTGAGGAAGCCGACGTCGTCGGCGTTGCCGCAGCAGGTCAGCGCGTTGTACCCACCGTCCAGCCCGTCCGGGTACGCGACCAGGACGTTGTCCCTGTCGCCCCGAGCCTCCAGGCCCGCCAGATCCCGGACGAGGTAGCCGGATCCGGGATAGAAGTGCAGCGCGATGACCAGGGCGGGCGCACGGCTCGGGTCGTACCCGGGTGGGGCGTGCAGCAGATAGCCGCGGTCGAGCGCGTTGTGCTTCAGGGTGAGCTGGTGGTCGCCCGGAGCCGGGCGTTCGCTCGACGCGGACGGGGTCGACGAGGGCTGCCCCCGCTCACAACCCGCGGCCACGACAATGAGGCAGAGCCCCGTCAACACCGCCACCGTTCGCCGCACGTCGGCCACCCCCCGTCGACCCCGCGTCCACACTGGAGGCGGTCGGTGCGCGGATCAACCCTTTCGGTCCTGACCGAAGGAGGGCAGGCTGTTTCTCATGCTTCGCCTCCAGCTCGGCCCGGCGGACCTCTGCCGGGTGCGGTTCGGCGATCGACTGCACCCGGTCGGCACCGCGCTGCTGGCCGGTCAGTGGCTGCGCGATCCGGCGGTCGCCGTGCTGGCCCCCGCGCTGGCCGAGCAGGCGCCGGCGGTCGAGGCGACGGGCGCGGCCCAGGCGGCCACCGCGATCCTGCGACACCTGCTGCCGGAGCGGGGGCGCCTGCCGGATTTCGTCACGCCCCTCGACGGTCTGGAGTCGCTGGCGGCGGGTCTGGAGGCCATCCGTGCCACCCCGGCTTGCCGGGTGCGCGCCGAGGCCACGGCGTCGTACGCCGGCGTGAGCGCCACCCCGCTGCGACGACGGTTCGCGGCGGCCGACCCGGAGGTGCTGGACCTGTTCGGCGGTGCCGTGGCCAGCTGGTTCGACACGGTGCTCGCGCCGCTCTGGCCCGACCTGGTGTCGACACACCGCCAGCAGGTGACCCTCGCCGGTCAACGACTCGCGCAGCACGGCCTCGCCGGGCTCTTCGCGGGGTTGCATCCGGCGATCCGGTGGCGTGAGCCGGTGCTGGAGGTGCGGACCTGGTGGAGCGGGGACGTGGCCGGAACCGGTCAAGGGGTGATCCTGCTGCCCTCTCCGTTCGCCGGGCTCCGCCCCCGGGTGCTGGTCCAGCCGGGACGGCCGATCCTGCTCGTCTATCCGGCGCCGATGCCGATCCGCGCCGACGCCCCGGAGGGCGATCCCCTCGGCCGACTGCTCGGCGCCACCCGCGCCGCGGTGCTGCGTCGTCTCGCCGGCGAGGGCGGGCTGACCACCACGGCGCTGTCCCGGTCGGTCGGGGTCAGTCTGTCGTCGGCCTCGGAGCACGCCACCGCGTTGCGGGCGGCCGGCCTGGTCGTCAGCGAGCGGGAGGGCGGGACCGTCCGACACCACGTGACGCCGCTCGGCGCGGGTCTGTTGGGCGTCGGGCCACCCGGAGGGCTGTCGTAGGGTTGCGGGGTGACGACGCGTGTGGCGGCCATCGACTGCGGGACCAACTCGATCCGACTGCTGGTCGCCGACCTGCCTGAGGAGTCGGCCGGGCCGCAGGCCCCGCTGACCGACGTGACCCGACGGATGGAGATCGTCCGGCTCGGGCAGGGCGTCGACCGGACGGGCCGGCTGGCGCCGGAGGCGATCGAGCGGACGCGTGTGGCGCTGGCGTCGTACGCCGCCGACATCGAGAAGCTGGGTGCCCAGCGGGTGCGGATGTGCGCCACCTCGGCCTCCCGGGACGCCGCGAACGCGGCCGACTTCACCGAGATGGTGCAGCGCACCCTGGGCGTGGCGCCCGAGGTGGTCAGTGGCGACGAGGAGGCCCGGCTGTCGTTCACCGGCGCGGTGCGCGGGCTGCCCGCCGACGCGTCGGAGCCGTTCCTGGTCGTCGACATCGGGGGTGGCTCCACCGAGTTCGTGGTCGGTGACCGGGCCGCAGGCGTGCGCTCGGCGATCTCCGTGGACATCGGGTGCGTCCGGATGACCGAGCGGCACCTGCCGGGCGACCCGCCGACGGCCGAGCAGGTCGCGGCCGCGGAGGCCGACATCGCCGCCGTCGTGGACACCGCGCTAGCGGCGGTGCCCGGCCGCGAGGCCGCCACCCTGGTCGGCCTCGCCGGTTCGGTCACCACGGTGGTCGCCATCGCCCAGGGCCTGCGGGAGTACGACCCGGAGCGCATCCACCACGCCCGGGTGTCGTACGAGGCGGTGGCGCGGGTGACGGCGGACCTGCTGGGTCAGACCCGCGCGCAGCGGCTGGCGGTTCCGGTGATGCACCCGGGCCGGGCCGACGTGATCGGGGCGGGCGCGCTGGTGCTCCGCGTGATCATGGAGCGGGCCGGAATGCCATCGGTGGTCGCCTCGGAGCACGACATCCTCGACGGCATCGCCTGGAGCCTCCAGTAGGCCACCCGCGCCCGTGATCGACTCGGTTTCGGTGAAATCGGGGTGTCCCTGGCATTGGGATGCCCCGATTTCCAGGAACTCGTGTGGATCAAGCCGCCCAGCCCCGCCCAGGCCCGCCCGGCCCCCGCTCGGCGCGTCGGGGGCGAATCGTTGACGGTACTTCGCATTGCGCACTAGTGTGCAATGCGTGGACACCACACAGTTGTTGAAGGGCGTGCTCGATCTGGCCGTCCTCGCCGTCCTTCGGGAGGAGGACGGTTACGGGTACGACATCCTGCGCCGGCTCCGCGAAGCCGGCCTGGAGGAGATCGGCGACGCCTCGGTCTACGGCACGCTGCGCCGTCTCTTCGCCGCCGGCCTGCTCACCACCTACGTCGTGCCGAGCGAGACCGGCCCGCACCGCAAGTACTACTCACTCAACGCCGCCGGGCGTGACCAGTTGACCCGCTCCGGCAAGCTCTGGCGCTCGTTCGCCACCACCATGGACACTCTGCTCGACGATCGGGGGCTGGCGGCATGACCGTCACGGAGCAGGAGATCACCGACTATGTGGCGCGGGTTCGGGCCGCTCTGGCCGACCTGCCGCCCGACCGGCGCAACGAGCTGACCGAGGATCTCGCCGACCATCTCACCGAGGTTGCCGCCGAGGGCGACGGCACCCTCGTCGAGCGGCTGGGCGAGCCCGAGACGTACGCCGCCGAACTGCGCGCCGCGGCGGGCGTCGGTGTGGGCGGTGGACGCAACCTCGACCAGCGGGTCGCCACCGCGGTGATCCGGGCCCGCAGCCGGCTGCGGGCCGTCGACGTGCGGCTCGGCCCACCCCTGGGGTACGAGACGGCGAGTGACTTCCTCCGGTTGCTGCGCCCCGCCTGGTGGGTGCTGCGCGGATACCTCGCGGCGATGCTGGTCACGGTGGTCACCACCGGCGGCGACTTCGGCGTGCTGCCCCGGCTCGGTGGTGAGCTGCTGGCCGGCCTCATCATGCTGATTGGTTTCGTGCTCGCCTCGATCTGGCTGGGTCGCCGTTCGGCCCAGTTGAGTCGCTGGCCGCGCTCGGCGTTGCAGGTCGGCAGCGCGGTGCTGGTGGTCTTCGCGCTCTCCGCCCTGGTGCAGGCCGAGGACCGGATGCGCTACGGCGACTACGGCTACCAACCGACCTCGGTCGACAACCCGTACGACCGGATCATGGACGTCTTCGTCTACGACAGCGAGGGTCGGCTGGTGGAGAACGCCCGCCTCTTCGACGAGAACGGCAACCCGATCCGACTGGGCTACCCGACTTGCGAACAAGCGCTCAACAGCCCGGACAAGCCGTCGCTGCGGGCCTATCCGCTCTGTCCGGAGCAGGCCCCCTTCGGGCCCCGCGGCCCGGGCATGCCCGTCCCGCCCCGGACACCCGCCACCACGCCGGAGCCAACCACCACACCAACTCCGACAGTCACCGGTCAACCCACGGCGAGCCCGAGCGAGACGCCGAGTGGCACTCCCAGTGGCGGCCCGACTCCGACCAGGACGAGCTGACGGGTGATGTGAACCAGATCATGCACATGTTGCTGGGAAATAGCTGAACGGACGAGGCGAGCGGGACGACACCGGAAATCAATGATCGTTACGGTGTCGTCTGCTCATCCACCCCTCGGAAGGAACCCCCGTGTCAGAGCAGGTCGCACCGCCCTCCGCGTCCGACGCCGCGCCGCAGCCGCCGGTCGGCGAGACGCCCGCCCAGCCGGTCGGCGAGACGCCCGCCCAGCCGGCCGTCGAGACGCCGCCCCCGGCCGAGCCGGAGGCGAAGAAGTCCGGTGGGAAGAAGGCGCTCGGCATCATCGGCGCGATCGTCGTGTTCCTCGTCGTCGCCGGCCTGAAGTTCGGTCTCGCCTCGGCGATCGGCAACTTCCTGAACAAGGACGAGACGGCCGACGCCAAGGCCGGCGACTGCATCGCCGAGCTGCCGGAGATCAAGGGCGACAAGGAGGAGAAGGTCGACGGCGCCAAGGTCGTCGAGTGCACCTCCACGGACGCCGCGTACAGCGTGGTCGGTCGGATCGACGGGCAGACCGAGACCCAGGCCAAGTCCGAGACCACGTGCAACGAGTTCTTCAAGGAAGACCAGGAGGGGTACGTCTTCTACAGCATCGAGTCGGGCAAGAAGGGCTACGTGCTCTGCCTGACCAAGAAGGCCTGACCGACAGGGCCTGACCACGAAGGCCTGACCGACAGGGCCTGACCGGGCTGCGACACCGACGACGGCGGCGGGGAGAGTTTCCCGCCGCCGTCGGCATACCCGGAGTCACCGCCCGGCGAACGGGAGGTGAATGCCACTGTTCCGGCGTCTTCCGGGCGGGGGGCGCGGCATGGCAGGCTACCGGCACGTAGGACCACTGGGCGACCAGCCAACGATGACTGACCGCTAGGAGGACGGCCGATGGGCGACATGGTGAGCTACCGCAGCAACGGGGGGACGAGCGAGGGGTATCTCGCGATACCCGCCAGCGGCACGGCCAGCCCCGCCGTCATCGTGATCCAGGAGTGGTGGGGTCTCGTCCCGCACATCCGGTCGGTCGCGGACCGGTTCGCCGAGGCCGGCTTCGTCGCCCTGGCCCCGGACTTCTACCACGGTGAGACCACAAGCGAGCCGGACGAGGCGCAGCGCCTGCTGCTGGGAATGCGGATGGACGAGGCGGCGAAGGACATCGCCGGCGCCGCCGACTACCTCGCCGGCCGGCCGGAGGTCACCGGCAAGGTCGGTGCCGTCGGGTTCTGCGCAGGCGGCAGCCTGGCCCTCTGGTCGGCGACCCTCTCCGAGCGGATCGTCGCGAGCGTCGGCTTCTATCCCGTGCTGCCCTGGGAGTCGATGCGCCCCGACTGGGTCGACTACGCCGGCAAGGCGGCGGTCATCCACTGTTCCGAAGAGGACGGCACCTCGACCGACGAGGGTGTGCAGACCGCACGCCGGGCCATCGAGGAGGCCGGCGGCACCTGCCAGCTCTACGACTACCCGGGCAGCTCGCACGCGTTCTTCAACGACGACCGGCCGGAGGCGTTCGACCAGCGATCCGCCGCCAGCGCCTGGGCCCGTACCCTCGAGCTCTTCCGGGCCAAACTTGGCTGAGTCGCGTACCCCCGACCAGGTCGTCGCCCGCGCCGCGCGGGCGACCGACCTGGCCGACCTCGACGCGGCGGTCAGCGACTGTTTCGCCTGCCCCCGGCTCGTGCGATGGCGGGAGGAGGTGGCCCGCACCCGGCGGGCCGCCTTCCGCGACCAGGAGTACTGGGGTCGACCGGTGCCCGGCTTCGGTCCCGCCGACGCGCGGATCGCCATCCTCGGGCTCGCGCCCGCCGCGCACGGCGGCAACCGCACCGGCCGGATCTTCACCGGCGACCGCTCGGGCGACGTGCTCTTCGCGGCCCTGCACCGGGCCGGGCTGGCGAACCAGCCGACAAGTGTCGCCGCCGACGACGGGCTCACCCTGCGCGACACCCGCATCTTCTCCGCCGTCCGCTGCGCACCGCCGGACAACAAGCCCACCCCGGACGAGCGGGACACCTGCGCGCCCTGGCTGCACCGTGAGGTCACGCTGATCCGGCCCACCCTGCGCGTCGTGGTGGCGCTGGGCGCGTTCGCCTGGGCCGCGTGGTGGCCGGTGCTGCGCCAGGTGTACGGGCAGCGCCCGCCCAGCCCGCGACCGGTGTTCGGCCATGGGGCACACTGGTCCGGCGCGGCCGTGCCGGAGTTGCTCGGTTGCTACCACGTCAGCCAACAGAACACCTTCACCGGGCGGCTGACACCGGGGATGTTGGACGATGTCTTCGGCCGGGCCAAGCAGCTCGCCGAAGTGGACTGAGAACGCGTGGGGTGGTGGCGATGACGAACGGAACACGTCCGCCCACGCCGTCCCCGGTCGCCGGCTCGGGTGTGGTCCGCCCGGTGCTCGGCCTGCTGCGCCGCTGGTGGCCGGTGGGTACGGTGGTGGCGCTGCTCGCGGCCGCCGCACTGGCCTCGGCGCACTCGTCGATCGGCGCCAGTCAGATCCCGCCGGCTGCGGACAACGTGCCGTGGGTGCCCGAGTATCCGACGGACATTCCGACGCCACCGCCGTCGATCCCTGTCGAGCCGAGGGACGCCGGCGAGGCCACCCAGGCGCACATCCCGCAGTGGATCGCCACCGTGGCGATGGTTCTGCTCGGGCTGGCCATCCTCGCGGTGCTGGGTTACCTCGGCTGGCTTCTGATCCGCGGTGCGTTGCGCCGCACCACCCGGGCGCTGCCGGCGCAGCGGGCCCGGCGTACGGCCGAGGGCACCGCCCGCGAGGTGGTCGCCGCCCTGGACGCCGGCCTGGTGGAGCTGGACGACCAGGCCACCGATCCACGCGTCGCGGTGATCGCCTGCTGGGTACGCCTGGAGGAGGCCGCAGCTGTGGCCGGCGTGGCGCGGCAGCCCGGCGACACCCCGACCGACCTGGTCACCCGGCTGCTGCGGGGCGATCCGTCGACAGGGGTCCCGGCGATCGTCAGCGCCGACGTGCTTGCCGAGTTCGCGCACGTCTACCGCGAGGCCCGGTACGCCACACGGGACGTCGACGAGGGCACCCGCGACCAGGCCCGCGCCGCGCTGCGGCGGTTGCGCGGTGAACTCACCATCGTGACGGCGGGCGCTCCGGAGGTGCCGTCATGAACGGGACGGTGGAACGGTGAGCGGCAGCGCCAGCATCGACGACCTGCTCACCTTCGAGGAGGAGCGGCCGAGGCGGGACGACCGTGATCGGGGTGGCCGGGCCGGGCGCGTGTTCCGGGCCCTGGCCGGCAACGCCGCCATGGTCGCCGTGCTGGTCGTCGGGCTCCGGGCGGTCGGTCTGCAGATCTCGCTGATGATCCTGATCGCCGGGGTGTTCGCGGTGTCCGCGGTGCGCCGGATCGCCGCCGCCCTCGCGGCGCCACCGCCGCCGGCGTCCCGGCGCTCCTCCACCACCCAGTACGAAGACGGCACCTGGAACTGGGGCGCCCGGGACGCGCTGCGCACCGCCATCAACGGCTGGGAACTCCCGCTGGACTGGTCCACGACGCGACCCGAACGCTTCACCGGGGTCATCCTGCCCCGGCTCGCGGAGCTGGCCGACGAGCGGTTGCGTCTGACGCACGCCGTGACCCGCGAATCCGACCCGGTCCGCGCCCGTGCCCTGCTGGGTGACCGGCTGTGGACGTTCCTGGAAAGCCCGCCCCGCCGCCCCCCGTCGCCGCGCGATCTCGCGGTGATCGTCGCCGAACTGGAGAAGATCTGATGAACGACGTGGACCGGAGCATGTCCGCCGCAGAGGTCGGTCGCCTGGCCCGGGCCGTCCTGGACGCGGTCGGCACCGTCGTCGTCGGCAAGCGGGACGCGTTGGAGCTGGTCCTCGCCGGGATCCTGGCCGGCGGGCACGTGCTCCTGGAGGACCTGCCCGGTCTGGGTAAGACGCTCACCGCGCGCTCCTTCGCCCAGGCGCTCGGGTTGGACTTCCGTCGACTCCAGTTCACCCCGGACCTGCTCCCCGCCGACGTCACCGGCTCCTTCCTCTACGACCAGCGCAACGGCGACTTCGCCTTCCGCGCGGGGCCGGTCTTCACCAACCTGCTCCTCGCCGACGAGATCAACCGGACGCCGCCGAAGACCCAGTCCGCGCTCCTGGAGGCCATGCAGGAGAAGCAGGTCTCGGTGGAGGGCGTGACGTACAAGCTGGACGAGCCGTTTCACGTGCTGGCCACCGCCAACCCCATCGAGTACGAGGGCACCTACCCGCTGCCCGAGGCGCAGCTGGACCGGTTCCTGCTGCGGGTCTCCTTCGGCTATCCGGAGCACGAGGAGGAGTGGGAGGTCCTGCGCCGCCGGATGGGCCGCCGTCGCGAGGAGGCCGACATCAAACCGGTAGTCGACGCCGCCACCCTGCGGGCGATGCAGGCCGCCCTTGAGGACGTGGTGGTGGAGGATTCCATCGGCCGGTACATCGTGTCCCTCACCGCAGCCACCCGGGAACACCCGTCGGTGCTGGTCGGCGCCTCGCCGCGAGGGTCGTTGGCGCTGCTGCTGCTGGCTCGGGTGCGCGCGGTGTTCGGTGGCCGGGACTACGTGGTGCCGGAGGACGTCAAGGAGGTGGCGGCACCCGCCCTGGCCCACCGGATCACCCTGCGCCCGGAGATGTGGCTGCGCCGCGTCGACCCGGCCTTCGTCGTGGGTGAGGTGTTGGAGGCGACGCCCGCCCCGGCCAGTGGCGCGCTGCCCAGCTACGCCGCCGGCGGGCTCCGGCGCTGATGACCGGCCCGAGCGTGCCCGAGCCGCGATCCGCCGAACCGGAGTCGACAGATGGCTGGGCGCCCACTCCGGCGCTCGGCCGCGCGGTGCTGCTCGCCGGCCTGCTGCTGGTGGCGGGGGTCCTGCTGGGGCGGGTCGACCTCGTCGTGCTGGCTTCCCCTTTCGCGCTGGGTACCGCGTACGCGCTGCGCCGCCGGCCCACGACGTTGCCGCAGGTCTGGATCACCGCCGGGGACGACGCGCCGCTTGTCGAGGGTGGCGAGGTGTCGGCGGCGGTCAGTGTCGGCAATCCGGACACGGTCGACTACGACCTGGTGGTGGTGCGGTCCCGGGTCTCGCCGTGGTTGCGGATCAGCCGTGCCGGCTTCGCCGGCGTCGACGATCCCGCGGCCTCCGACGCCCCGCCCTCCGACGCCCCGACCGCCGAAGCGTCGCCCGCTGCTGGCACGCCCGCCGGCACCGGCCGTTCGGTCGCCGACCGGCCGTTCGTCACCTCGGTGCCCGCCGCCGCGGCGGTGGACCTGGAGTTGGCCGGCCGGGCTCTGCGCTGGGGTCGGCACCCGGTCGGTCCGGCCGGCGCGCGGGTCGCCGCGGCGGGTGGCCTGCTCGTCTCCCGAGCGGTGCTCACCGATGCGGTAGGGGTGCGGGTCTATCCGCGTACCGAACCGTTCGAGGCGGTGGAGGCGATGCCCCGCGCCGCCGGCCTGGTCGGCGCGCACCACTCCCGCCGGCCCGGTGAGGGCGGCGAACTGGCCGGTGTACGGATCTTCGCCCCCGGTGACCGGCTCCGCCGAGTCGACTGGCGGGTGTCGCTGCGCGCCCGGCAGCTGCACGTGGCGGCCACCCTCTCCGACCGGGACGCCGAGGTGGTGGTGCTGCTCGACGTGCTCGCCGAGGCCGGGCGCTCCGGCGGCGTGGACGGCTCCGCCTCGGTGCTGGACACCACGGTGCGGGCCACCGCGGCGATCGCCGAGCACTACCTGCACCGGGGCGACCGGGTGTCGCTTCTGGAGTATGGGCCGGGAGCCCGCCGCCTGCGCGCGGCCGCCGGTCGCCGGCAGTACCTGACCGTCCTGGAGTGGCTGCTCGACGTGCGTGCCGACGCCTCCCAACACGAGCCGTACGACCAGGTCTTCGGCCCGCAGCAGCTCTCCTCGGACGCGTTGGTGGTGGTCCTCACCCCGCTGCTCGACGAGCGGTCGGCGCAGATGTTGGCGCGGCTGGCCCGCGGCGGCCGGTTCGTGGTGGCTGTCGACACGCTGCCGGCCAACCTGGCGCCGCCGAAGGATCGGGGCTGGGCCGAGGTGGCGTACCGCCTGTGGCGGCTGGACCGGGAGACCATGATCGGGCAGCTCCGCGAACACGGCGTGCCCGTCGTGCGATGGGCGGGCGCGGGCAGCCTGGACCAGGTGCTGCGGGACGTGGCGCGGCTGGCGACGGCCCCAAGGGTCGGTTCCCGGTGAGCGCGAGGAGTGAGCCGGGTTTGCGAGCCCCGCAGTCGCGAACGATCGGCGGCCCGGTGAGCGCGAGGAGTGAGTTGAGATGATCGACGCGGTCGCCGGGCGGGTTCGGGCTGCTCAGGAGGCGGTGGCCCGGATCAGCGCCGTCCCGCTGATGGTCCGGGCTGCGATCTTCGTCGTCGCGCTGGCCGGGTTGGCGCTGGCGTTTCCCGCCGAGGTGTTGACCGGGCGGCCGCTGTTGTTCCTGGCGGTGGCCGCGCTGCTGCCCGCGCTGGGTCCGCGTCGGCTGTGGCCGACCTTTGTGGCGCTGGTCATGGTCGGTGGCTGGTTGCTCGCCACCGACGGGTACGGCCGACCGGTGGCGTTGTGGCGGCTGCTCGCCGTCGCCGCGCTGCTCTATCTGGGGCATTCCCTGTGCGCGCTTGCGGCGCTGCTGCCCTACGACGCGGTGGTGGACCCTGAGCTGGTCACCCGGTGGTTGCTGCGGGTGGCGGCGGTGCTGTTGGGTACGGCCGTGCTGGGGGTGCTGCTGTTGCAGGCGGCGGGCCTGGGCGGGGAGGCCGGTCATCAGTGGGTCACCGTGCTGGGGCTGCTGGTGGCGGTGGGTGTCGTCGCGTTGCTGGGTTGGCTGCTGCGGCGTAGGTGAACACGTGGGACGGCAGGGTTACGCAGGTCACAGGGGTTGTGTTCCGTCACAGATGGGGGGCGCGAGCGGGATTACCTGAGCCGGGCGGGGAAAGATAGATGGCGTGAATCCGAAGCGGATCCTTGTGGTGGGTGCCGGGCACGTTGGTCTCTACGCGGCCCTGCGCCTGTCAAAGAAGCTCAGCTCCCGTGAGGCTGAGGTCATCGTCGTGGACCCCCAGCCCCACATGACCTATCAGCCGTTCCTGCCCGAGGCCGCGGCGGGGAACATCTCCCCCCGGCACTCCGTGGTGCCGCTGCGGCGCGAACTGCGCCGGTGCAAGGTGGTGGCGGGAACGGTCACGCGCGTCGAGCACGACCGCAAGGTGGCCACCGTGCAGCCGATCGTCGGCCCGGCCCGGGAGATCGCGTACGACCATGTGATCGTGGCGCCGGGTTCGGTGTCCCGGACGCTGCCGATCCCGGGCCTGCACGAGCAGGGCATCGGGTTCAAGACCATCGGTGAGGCGATCTACCTCCGTAACCACGTGCTGGACCGGCTGGACGTCGCGGCCGTGACCCCGGACCCGGAGGTTCGCCGCTCGGCGCTGACCTTCACGTTCGTCGGCGGTGGTTACGCGGGCATCGAGGCGCTCGCCGAGATGGAGGACATGGCCCGCGACGCGCTGCGCTACTACCCCGAGCTCGAGCCCGAGGACATGCGCTGGGTGCTCGTGGAGGCCACCAACCGGGTCCTGCCCGAGGTCGATCGGGACATGGGCGCCTACACGGTGCAGCAGCTCATGAAGCGCAACATGGACATCCGGCTGGACACCCGCCTGGAGTCCTGCGTCGACGGGGTGGTCAAGCTCTCCGACGGGGACAGCTTCCGGTCCGACACGATCGTCTGGACGGCAGGTGTGAAGCCGTCGCCGATGCTGGACGCGACTGACTTCCCGCGTGACGATCGTCGGCGGGTCACCTGCATTCCCACGCTCCAGGTGGTCGACGGTGACCGGGTGATCGAGGGCGCGTGGAGCGCCGGTGACTGCGCGGCCGTACCGGACCTGACCAAGGAGCCGGGCAACTTCTGCTCGCCGAGCGCGCAGCACGCTGTGCGTCAGGCGGCGCGGATGGCCGACAACATCGCGGCGGTGATCCGGGGTCGTGAACCGGTCAACTACAAGCACAAGCACGCAGGCAGCGTCGCGAGCCTCGGGCTGCACAAGGGCGTCGCCCAGGTGTACGGCATCAAGATGACGGGCTGGCCGGCCTGGGTCATGCACCGGACGTACCACATGAGCCGGATCCCCTCGTTCAACCGCAAGGTCCGGGTCGTGGTGGACTGGTCGCTGGCGTTCTTCCTCAAGCGTGAGGTCGTCGCCCTGGGTCAGCTGCACGATCCGCGCGAGGAGTTCGTCGAGGCATCCCAGCCGGTCGGCGCGCCGCGCGTCTGAGCAAACTGGACGAAAGGGCCTCTCCCGCTTGGGAGGGGCCCTTTCGCGCTACTCGGCTCAGACCCGCCAGGTCCAGACGTCGGCGACGCGGGTGGCCGGACCGTACAGCTGTTCCAGGGTCGCCCGCAGGCTGTCGGCGTGCGGCGCGTCATCGGCCAGCGCCACGCAGGACGCGCCCCAGAAGTCGACGTCCCGGGCGGCCTGCCGGCGCTGTTCGTCACCGATGGCCGGCTGGTCACCGCGGCGGGCCACGTCGGCCAGCAGGGCGGAGGTGGGCTGCTTGAAGGTGCCCATGGCGGCGGTGCCACCGCGCCCGTACGGGCCGATGAAGAACCCCTCGGGCAGGCCGAAGCCGGCGTCGGCGGCAGCCGCCCAGCGCATCGGCCACGGGTCCTTGGGGGTGGGCAGCGGCACCGGTACCAGTACCCCGCCCGGCTGGACACACTGCCGCCAGTGCCCGCCGGTGATGAACTCCGGCACGGCTGGCCGCGCGGCGGTCGGTAGGGGAGTCGGAAAGAGCGGCAGCAGCGCCGCGACGACGGCGAGCGGCACCAGCCGCCGTGCCCGGCCGGTGCCGCGCAGTGCCCGGTCGACGGCCAGGACCAGCAGCGTCGCCACGATCGGGAGCAGCGCCAGACCGAACCGCATCGGTAACGCGCCGTCCACCACCGGCAACCCGGCCAGCAGGGCGTACGGGCCGGGCAGCGCGGTGCGGGTGCCGCCGAACACCACCTCCGGGCCGAGGGAGAGCGTGCCCATCACAAGCGCCGCCACCACGCAGGCGAGCACCAGCCGCCGCCGGCCGGCCCAGACCGCGCAGGCCGCGGTGACCAACAGCAGCGGCCAGCCGAGGAACGTGTTGTACTCGGCGGGGCCGGTGGTCAGCCGGGACGCCTCGTCGCTGCCGGCGATCGACAGCGGAGAGACCGCCCACCAGCTGCCGAGGTCGGCCGAGAAGTAGGCCGGGCTGAACATCCCGTCGGCGACGCCCTGCGGCCCGGCGAACTGGAACCACAGCGGGTAGCCGAGCACCAGCAGCGCCAGGCCGGCGGCGATCGCCAGACCGCCGGCGAATCCGGGCAGTGCCCGCCGGGCGAGGTCCCGGTCGGCGACGGCGTAGCTGATCGCCATCACCAACAGTGTGACGGCGCAGAGGAACAGGACCTCCTCGCCGATGAGGACCTGTGCGGTGACGGCTGCGGCCAGTCCGACGGCAGAGCTGATCATCCGTCGTCGGTCCGGACCGACCGACCGGGCGTGGCCCGTCTCGTCGGGTGTCGTGGGGCGGGGGTCGGACGCCCGGAGCAGCCGGACCACCAGCCACACGATCACCGGCAGCAGCCACTGCGCCGTCATGTGCAGGTGGCTGTTTGACTGCGAGATCATGCCCGGACCAAAGCCGCACAATCCACCGCCGAGCGCGGCGGCGAGGCGGTGGGCGCGCAGCGTGCGGTGGAACAGCAGGTACCAGGCGAGGGCGGTACCGGCCAGGTTGGCGGCGGCGAGCAGCGCGAACGTGGTGGGGGCGCCGAGCAGAAGGGTGATCGGCGCGCAGGCCACCCCGAGCGCGATGACAGTGGTGTTGGCCATCAGGTTGACGCCGTCCGGGGCGTTGAGCCGGTCGGTGAGCAGGTGGAAGTCACCGAGCAGCGCCCTCGCGTCGACCGCCAGGAACCATTCGTAGAGCGCCTGGTCCTCGGGGTTGAGCGCCAACGTGCGACCACCCGGGTCGGGCCACAGCCCGTGGGTCAGCCAGCCGGCCAGCGCCACCCAGAGCACCGCGACCAGCAGGTCCGTCCGGTGGCGGCGGACGGTGGCCGGCAGCCGGGCGGCCCGGGTTCGGCGGTCGACCTGATCGTCGGAGCGGAAGACCTGCTCAGGTGCGGCGTCGGGGGTCGTTGGGGCTGCGCTGCTCACGGCATCGACCCTAATGTGGCCAGCCCGGCGGGGTACGCCGGGTCGCCGCCGACCGGCTACGGTGACACTGCACCGTGCGTGTCGGCGTGCGGGTGCCACCCGCCCGGGTGGTGGAAAGGCAGACACGGCCGCCTTAAAAGCGGCTGCCGAAAGGCATGCGGGTTCGACCCCCGCCCCGGGCACCAGCCGCCACGGCCCCCACGTTCCCATTCGTGATCACCAGGAGTGGGTCGGGCAGTTTACTCTTGGGGAGCACGTTCACGTGCAAACGACCCCCTGAGGGAGGCCAGACAGTGAAGACCTCGAACCCGGTGCTCGCCCGGCTCGGCCAGGCGGCCGAGCGGGAGCGCTCCGCCGGGTACGCCCCGGCCGGGCCGTACGGACAGCCCGGCATTCCCCAGCAGTACCCGTCCCAGGCCGGTTACCCGGCCGCGCCGCCCGCTGTGGCGCCCATGACCGTCGACGACGTGGTGGTCAAGACCGTCGCGCTGCTCGGCATCCTCGGCATCAGCGCCGCAGCCGCCTGGGTGCTCGTGCCCGACGCGCTGGTCGGTGCTGCCTGGGGCGGCGCGGCGGTGGTCGGCCTGGTGCTCGGCCTGATCATCTCGTTCTCCCGGATGGCCAACCCCGCGCTGGTCATCGCGTACGCGGTCGTCGAGGGTGTCTTCGTCGGCATGGTCAGCAAGGCGTTCGAGTCGGCCTACGACGGCATCGTGCTCCAGGCCGCCGTGGCGAGCTTCGGCATCTTCTTCCTGATGACCATGATCTACAAGGCGAAGATCATTCGCGCCACCCCGGTCTTCGTCAAGGTCGTGAGCGCGTCGATCGTCGGCCTGGCGGCCGTCATGCTGATCAACCTGGTGCTGGCGCTGTTCGGCGTCAACACGGGCCTGCGTGACGGCAGTCCACTGGCCATCGGCTTCAGCCTCGTCTGCATCGTGGTCGCCTCGCTGAGCTTCGTGCTCAGCTTCAAGGAGATCGAGGACGGCGTCCGTATGGGCCTGCCCCAGCGCTACTCCTGGGTGGCCGCGTTCGGCATCCTGGTCAGCCTGGTCTGGCTCTACATCGAGATCCTGCGCCTGCTGAGCTACTTCCAGGGCGACGACTGACCTCGTCCGTCCCGTCCGACCGGCGCCCGCTCCCGCTCTCGTGGGGGCGGGCGCCGTCGTCCGCGCCGTTTCACCGCCGCCGCCGGGCCGGGCGGGGCAGAGTGACTGCGGGGGGTACGCGGGCGAAGGAGGCGACGGTGCGCAGCAACAACCCGGTGCTCAACCGGCTGGACGAGACCGGTCGGTTGGAGTCCCGGGTGGTCAGCTCCCGCGACGTCGAGCCGATGACAGTCGACGACGTGGTGCTGCGTACCGTCGGGTTGCTCCTGCTCACCGGGGCGGCAGCGGCGGTGTCCTGGGCGGTGGTGCCCGACGCGGTGTGGCTCGGAGCCGCGCTGGCCGGCAGTGCCCTGGCCTCGATCGTGCTGGTTCTGGTCATCTCGCTGCGGGGGATCACCAACCCGGTGCCGATCGTCGGTTACGCGTTGCTCCAGGGGCTGCTGCTGGGGGTAGCCAGCAGGGCCTTCGAGCAGGTCTACCCGGGGATCGTGGTGCAGGCGGTGGCCGGCACCTTCGGCGTCTTCCTCGGCATGGCGGCGCTGTACCGGGCGCGGGTGATCCGGGCGACGCCCCGGCTGGCCCGACTGGTGATCGGCACGCTGCTCGGCATCGCCGTGCTCAGCGTGGTCAACCTGGTGTCGTACCTGATCTCCGGGCGGCCGGGCCTGGAGGTCTACAGCGTCAGCGGGGAGGTCGGCTGGCTGCCGTACGCCTTCTCGGTGGTGGCGATCATCGCCGGTGCGTTCAGCTTCATCCTCGACTTCGACCTCGTCGAGCGTTCGGTGCGCGACGGCCGACCCCGCCGGTACGCGTGGCTGAGCGCGTTCGGCCTGCTCACCGGCCTGGTCTTCCTCTACTGGCAACTGCTGCGGCTGCTCAGCTACCTCCGCCGCTGACCGGCCCGGCTCCCGGCGCGGCATGATCGACTCGGTTTTCCTGATGTCGGGGTGCCCGGGTCGCGGTGATGCCCCGGTTTCCGGGAAATCGAGTCGATCTCGGGCGACGCACGGGCCGGCCGTAGACTCGGCGGCGATGAGCGCAGCGGAGTTGGAGCGGACCGTGCAGTTGCTGGTCCGCCAGGTCGGGCACTGGGAGCAGCCGCGCTGGGCGGCGGCCGCCACCACAGGCAACGTTCCCCGAGCCGACCTGGTGCACAGGTTGGTGCAGGAGATCGCCAATCTGGCCGCCGACGCCGAGGGGCAGCCGCGCCGGACGGTGCCCCGACTGAACAACGACCTGGCGCTGCCCGATCAGGTGCGGGTGGTGACGGCCGACCTGCTGGCCGCCGGGGCCGACGCCGAGGTGCTGGCGCGGGCCGCCGCCGAGGTGACGGCGACCCGCAGCTCGCTCTGACGTCGGCTCAGTTCAGCCGCTCCAGCACCATGGCCATGCCCTGGCCGCCGCCGACGCACATGGTCTCCAGGCCGATGGTCTTGTCGTGCCACTCCAGCGCGTTGAGCAGGGTGCCGGTGATCCGGGCGCCGGTCATGCCGAACGGGTGGCCGACCGCGATCGCGCCGCCCATGACGTTCAGCTTCTCCTCCGGGATGCCCAACTGCCGGTAGGAGGGGATGACCTGCGCGGCGAACGCCTCGTTGATCTCGACGAGGTCGACGTCGTCGATAGTCATGCCGGCCCGCTTCAGCGCCTGCCGGGACGCCTCGACCGGTCCGAGGCCCATGATCTCCGGCGACAACGCGGTCACGCCTGTGGAGACGATCCGGGCCAGCGGGGTCAGGCCCAGCTCCTCGGCCCGCTGGGCGCTCATCACCACGACGGCGGCGGCGCCGTCGTTGAGGGGGCAGCAGTTGCCGGCGGTGATCCGGCCGTCCGGGCGGAACACCGGCTTCAGGCCGGCGACCGCGTCCAGGGTGACGCCCGCACGGGGGCCGTCGTCGGTGCTCACCACGGTGCCGTCCGGCGTGGTGACCGGGGTGATCTCCCGGGCCCAGAAGCCGTCGGCGATGGCCTTCTCGGCGAGGTTCTGACTGCGTACGCCGAACTCGTCCATGTCGGCGCGGGTCACGTCGTACACCTGGGCCAGGTTCTCCGCGGTCTGCCCCATGGTCAGGTAGATGTCCGGCAGGTCGCCGGCCTCGCGCGGGTCGGTCCACACCTCGGCGCCGCCCTGCGCGCGGCGCTTCGAGCGCTCGGCGGCCGCCGCGAAGCGCGGGTTCTCCCACCTGCCGCCGACAAGCGCCTGCGCCTCCGGTGGCAGACCGTCGGAGCTGCCGCGGGCGTAACGGGAGACCATCTCGACGCCGGCGGAGACGAACACGTCGCCCTCTCCGGCGCGGATGGCGTGCAGGGCCATCCGGGTGGTCTGCAACGAGGAGGCGCAGTACCGGGTCAGCGTGGCGCCGGGAACGGTGTCCAGCCCGAGCAGGGTGGCCACCACACGGGCCATGTTGAAGCCCTGCTCACCGCCGGGCAGGCCGCACCCGAGGTAGATGTCGTCGATGGTGGTCGGGTCGAGTTGGGGGATCTTGTCCAGGGCGGCCTGGACGATTGTCGCGGCGAGGTCGTCGGAGCGGACATCGCGCAGGGACCCCTTGTGCGCCCGGCCGATGGGGGAGCGGGCGGTAGCGACGATGACGGCGTCGCGGGACGACTCAATCGGCATGAGCCAACGTTAACCCGCCGGTAACATGGCGCGGAAGAAGCGGGCGCGGCGGGAAATGTCACCCCGGCCGGGTGTGCTCTAGCGCCGGGAGGCCACCGCTGCGGCGGCCACGACGGCCGGCAGCAGGGCGTGCGCCCACACTCGGTAGCCGTCGGCGGAGGGGTGGAAGCCGTCGTGGCAGAGCGTCCCCGCGTCGGCCCGGAAGACCGGCCCGGTCTCGGTGGCCAGGTCGACCACCGCGCCGCCCGCCTCCAGCACCGCAGTGGTCTGCGCGCGGGCGATCCGCCGCCCGGACCAGCCGACCAGCTGACGCAGAGGCGGCGCGATGGCGCGTACGGCGCCGAGGTCGGGGCAGGTGCCCACCACCACCTCGACGCGTGCCTCCCGCAGCCGGTGCACCGCCGCCGCGAGGTAGGCCGACGCGTCGGCGGGCCGGCGCAGCCCGGTGGCGTCGTTCGCGCCGATCAGGATCAGCGCCACGTCTGGCCGCTCGCCGAGCAGGGCCCGGGCGACCTGGGTGGCCAGGTCCGTCGAGCGGGACCCGGAGACGCCGACGCTGGACAGGTGCACCCGCCGGCCGGTCGGGCCCTCGGCGAGCAGATTGGCCAACTGTCCGCCGATGGTGTCCTCGAGGCGGTCGACGCCCACGCCCAGCGCCGAGGAGTCACCGAGCAGCACCAGCCGCAGCGGCGCGGCGTCGGCCCGACCGATAGTGGCCCGCAACGCCAGCCCCAGCTCCGGCTCCGCGTAGCGCCTGTGCCGCGCGACGAACGCCTCGCCAGCCAGTACGGCGGCGCCGCCCACCGTGCCGGCGAGCAGCGAGAACGCCGCCGCCCGACCCAGCCGGCCGGGGAGACCGGCGGTCACGCCTCGCTCGCTGCGCTCGTTCATGCCAGTCCCTCCACTGTCGAGGTGTCCGTCGCGGAGCCGGGCTGCGGCACCGCGTTGACACCGAAGAACGCCCGGCGACGCAGCTGCGCCCACCGGCCGGCCGGCCCTCGGTCGCGGCCCCGGACCTGGGTGCCGCTGACCTCGGTGCCGGCGTGCCGGGCCGCCTCCTGCGCGGCCCTTGGCAGCGACCGTACGCCCTCGCCCCGCGCCGGTGTGGCCCGTCGTTCCTGCCCCGCGCCGAGCGCGGAGAGCACCGTCGGCAGCAGCGCGGCGGCGGCCATCGCGTACCCCTCGGCGGACGGGTGGAACCGGTCCCAGGCGAACATCCGGTGTGGTTCGGCGGCGAAGCGTGGGCCGAGCAGGTCACCGAGGGACACCGTCCAGCCGCCCGCCTCGACCACCGCCACCGTCTGGGCGGCGGCGAGCTGGCGACTCCACCGGTGCGCCAGCCAGCGCAGCGGTGGTTGGATCGGTCGGATCGCACCGAGGTCGGGGCAGGTGCCGACGACCACCTCGCAGCCGGCGTCGCGCAGCGCGTGGACCGCCTCGACCAGGTAGCGCACCGCCAGGCCGCGCGGGGTGCGGTTGGTGATGTCGTTGCCGCCGATGAGGATCACCGCGATGTCCGGCGCGCACTCCAGCGCCGCCTCCACCTGGTGCCGGAGCGCTGCGGAGATGGCGCCGACCACAGCGAAGCGGCGCACCTGGACCGGCCGGTGCAGCCGCCGGGACAGCCCGGTGGCCAGCAGCGCTCCGGGTGTCTCCCGGCGGCGGTGGACCCCGTAGCCGGCTGCCGACGAGTCGCCGAGCACGACCATGGTGAGCGGGGGGCCGGGGAACTTCGCGCCGTACGTCCCGTCGCAGCGCGGCGGCGGGGCCTCGGCCATCGGGATGGTGCGCCGGGCCTGACGGGCCTGGCCGAGCAGCACCCCGCCGGTCGCCATCGCGGCCGCCGCGGTGGCGCCCGTCCCGATAGCCGCCACCCGGGCGATCCGCCAGGCGTGCCGCCAGCGCGGACCGACGGGTACGACAGAACCAGCCACCCCCATATGCCGACATTATCGCGCCGGCCCGACACACCGCTGTCGTCGTCCCGGCTCGGGAGTGCCTGGAAACCGACGCGACGGGGTACTTCTGCGCTGGAGGCCGGCCGACTTGCGCCGACCCGCCACGCTGATCCGGCGGAGAGGAGCGCGACGATGGGGAAGACACTGAAGCGCAGCGCGGCGTTCACGGCCCTGGCGCGGGCACTGGCGGCGGGGGCGCGCGGCGGGCCCTCGATGGGCACCCGACTGGCGGCGCTGCCCCGGATGATCCGCGCCACGACCCGGGGGGAGTACGACGGTGGCCTGCGGCTGGCGCTGATGACGGCGGCCACGGCGTACATCGTCTCGCCCATCGACCTGCTGCCGGAGATCCCGCTGGCGATCTTCGGGCTGGCCGACGACGCGGTGATGATCACCTGGCTGGCCGGCAGCGTGCTCGCCGAGACCGACCGTTTCCTCGAGTGGGAGGCCCGACGCAGCTCGGTCATCCCCGGGGGGCTGGTGCCCTGACGGCACGTACGCTGGTTGGCGAGGATACGTCTGCCCGGCCGCCGTCGCCGGCGCCGCAACGAAGGGCACACCGTGCAGTACTACGACAACGTCGTCGACATGATCGGTAACACGCCGCTGGTCCGCCTGCGCAACGTCACCGAGGGCATCCAGGCCACCGTGCTCGCCAAGGTGGAGTACCTGAACCCCGGCGGCTCGGTGAAGGACCGGATCGCGCTGCGCATGGTCGAGGACGCCGAGGCCGCCGGCCTGCTCAAGCCGGGCGGCACCATCGTCGAGCCGACCAGCGGCAACACCGGTGTCGGGTTGGCCCTGGTGGCCCAGCTCAAGGGCTACAAGTGCGTTTTCGTCTGCCCCGACAAGGTCAGCCAGGACAAGCAGGACGTGCTGCGGGCGTACGGCGCCGAGGTGGTGGTCTGCCCGACCGCTGTCGCTCCAGAGGACCCGCGCTCGTACTACAACGTCTCCGACCGGCTGACCCGCGAGATTCCCGGCGCGTGGAAGCCCGACCAGTACAGCAACCCGGCGAACCCGCGCTCGCACTACGAGACGACCGGTCCGGAGCTGTGGAAGCAGACCGGGGGCGGGCTCACGCACTTCGTGACCGGCGTCGGCACCGGCGGGACGATCTCCGGCATCGGCAGGTACCTGAAGGAGGCGTCCGAGGGCCGGGTGAAGATCATCGGCGCTGACCCGGAGGGTTCGGTCTACTCCGGCGGCACCGGTCGGCCGTACCTGGTCGAGGGCGTCGGCGAGGACTTCTGGCCCGAGACGTACGACAGGGGTGTGGCCGACGAGATCGTCGAGGTCTCCGACAAGGCGTCGTTCGAGATGACCCGGCGGTTGGCCCGCGAGGAGGGCCTGCTGGTCGGCGGCTCCTGCGGGATGGCAGTGGTGGCCGCGCTGGAGGTGGCCCGCAAGGCCGGCCCGGACGACGTCGTCGTGGTGCTGCTGCCCGACGGTGGCCGGGGCTACCTGTCCAAGATCTTCAACGACTCGTGGATGGCCCGGTACGGCTTCCTGGACAACTCGGGTCACGAGCCGACGGTGGCCGACGCGTTGGCCAGCAAGCCGGGCGGCCTTCCCGAGCTGGTGCACGTGCACCCGACCGAGACGGTCCGCGACGCGATCGACTACATGCGCGAGTACGGCGTCTCGCAGCTGCCGGTGCTCAAGGCCGAGCCGCCGGTGGTGACCGGTGAGGTCGCCGGCTCGATCGCCGAGCGCGACCTGCTCGACGCGCTGTTCACCGGTCAGGCCCACCTGCACGACACCATCGAGCGGCACATGGGTGACCCGTTGCCGATGATCGGTGGCGGCCAGCCGGTGAGCGAGGCCGTCGGCCTACTCGAGAAGTCCGACGCCGCGTTGGTCCTGGTCGACGGCAAGCCCAAGGGCGTCCTCACTCGCCAGGACCTCCTGGCCCACCTGGGCGCCCACTAGACGGTGCGGGGGCGGATGCGCGAGGCTCCTCAGAGGGGGCGGCTGTAGCGGACCTGAGGGGTGCGGGCCGTGCCGATGTGCTCCTCGCGCTCCACACCCGTCGACGTCCAGCCGCCGCGCTCGTAGAAGGAGCGTGCGTGCGTGTTCTCCCGGAGCACCCAGAGCGCGGCACGACGCCAACCCCGGGCGCGCATGGCGTCCAGGGCGTCCACCATCAGCGCCCGACCGACGCCCCGGCCCTGCTCGATCGGGTCGAGGTGGATCGCGTTGAGCAGCCCGGTCGCGGGGTCGTCCTCGTCGTCCGGGCCCACGTAACTGAACCCGACGAGCGCTCCCGCGCGCTCGGCCACTGTCATCCGGTGGGTGTCCCGCTCCCACTGCCACCGCTCGGCCCAGTACCGCCCCATCGCCTCCGGCGTGGGGTCGGCCAGGGCATCGGCGGACAGGAACGGCGAGTACGCGGCGACCCGGGAGCGCTGGTGCAGAGCGCCCACCGCCAACAGGTCGTCATCGGTCGCGGGGCGGAGCGTGACAGTCACCCGGCCGAGGCTACCCGGCGCGGCGGGACCTGCACGGTGGTCAGATCCTCGGCGATGACCAGGTCACCATCGAAGTGGGCGCGCGCCTCGTCGAAGAACCGGCGCGAGTCGGGATAGCGCTGCGAGAAGTGCGTGAGCACCAGCGTGCGTACCCCCGATTCGGTCGCCACCCGCGCGGCCTGCGCCGCGGTCAGGTGGCCGACCTCGGCGGCGAGCGCGGCCTCCGACTCCAGGAAGGTCGACTCGATGACCAGCAGGTCGGCGTGCTCGGCCAGGGCGTACACGCCGTCGCAGAGGCCGGTGTCCATCACGAACGCGAACCGCTGCCCCGGCCGGGGCACGCTCACGTCGTCGCGGGTGACGCGACGCCCGTCGAGGTCCAGGTGCCCGACGCGGATCAGCTCGCCGACTGCCGGACCGGCGATGCCGTACGCGGCCAGCTTCTCCGGCAGCATCCGGCAGCCGTCCGGCTCGACAAGCCGATAGCCGTACGTCTCGATGGGGTGCCGCAGCCGACGGGCCTCCAGCGTGCCGCAGCTCAGGGCGATCAGCTGACCGTCGATATCGATCGGGGTGACCGCCAGCTCGGCCGTTTCGTAGAAGGAGGTGGCGTGCCGCAGTCGGGCGAAGTATTCCGCGCCGCCCGCCGGGAAGTGCACGGCGACCGGGTGCGGCACCCGGTCCAGCGAGAGGCGCTGGATGGTGCCGGGCAGGCCGAGGCAGTGGTCGCCGTGGAAGTGCGTGACGCAGATCCGGGTCAGGTCGGTGGCGGTGACGGTGGTGTGCAGAAGCTGCCGCTGGCTGCCCTCGCCCGGGTCGAAGAGGATCACCTCGTCGTCCCAGCGCAGCACGTACCCGTTGTGGTTGCGCTGCCGGGTGGGGGCCTGGCTGGCCGTCCCGAGCACCACCAGCTCGCGCATGGACATCGCCGGTCCTCCGGATATGGAGCGACCCCCGGGGCGCTCCGCGCTGGTGCGCGGGCCGGCTGGACTTGGCCGGCACCCCGGGGGTCGGGTGGCTGTCGTGGATTCGCCGCACCGCTGCCACACGGTCTCGACGGTCGTACTGGTTGCCCGCCTTACGGCGGACGGATCACTGTCGAGGACAGCGGCTAGCTGACAGCCACCTCACGAGTCCGATTGCTATACAAGTCTGGACCACCTCCTTTCACGTGTACGGCCACGTTATCGAGTTCCCGCCGGGCTCTGCAACGGATTTCGATCACAGGGCCGAACGGAAATGCCCGGCCACCTTCTCGGCAGCCGGGCATCGCGGTCGTACAGGTGGCGGAGGTCAGCTCGCGGTGCGAGCCACGCCCACCGGGCAGCTCAGCCCGTTCGGGCCGTGGTTGCAGTACCCGTTCGGGTTCTTCGTCGGCGCCAAATATTGCTGGTGGTAGTCCTCGGCGAAGTAGTAGCTGCCGAGCGGGGCGATCTCGGTGGTGATCTCACCCTTGCCGGCCCGGGTCACGATCGGCTGGAAGGCGTCCCGGGACGACTCCGCGATAGCCCGCTGCTCGTCGGTGGTCGTGTAGATCGCCGACCGGTACTGGGTGCCGACGTCGTTGCCCTGGCGCATGCCCTGGGTCGGGTCGTGGTTCTCCCAGAAGACCTTCAGCAGGTCCTCATACGTGATCTTGCTGGGGTCGTACACCACCTGGACGACCTCGGCGTGCCCGGTCCGGCCGGAACACGTCTCCTCGTACGTCGGGTTCTTGGTGATGCCGCCCGCGTAGCCGGCGGAGGTGGTGTAGACGCCGGGCAGCGTCCAGAACAGCCGCTCGGCACCCCAGAAACAGCCCATGCCGAAGACGGCGACCTGGAGGCCCTCCGGGAACGGGCCCTTCAGCGGGGTGCCCAGCACCTCGTGGCGGTCGGCGACAGGCATGGCGATCTGCCGGCCCGGTAGGGCCTGCTCGGGCGAAATCATCTCGGCGTTCATACGGCGCAGGAACACGGTGGGACTCCTCTCGTACCTCTCCCAGCGTGTAACACCGGTAGGTCTTCCTTCCTTACCCGCGTCACTCCGACTCAGGCACCGCCGTCACGGGCGGCGGCGATCCGATCGGCGTAGGTCTGTGCCTCGCCGTCGTCGGTGTACCTGGTGCGCGGCCAGAAGAAGCCCCGCAGGCCGTCGCCCCTGGTACGCGGCACCACGTGGGTGTGCAGATGCGGGACGGACTGGGACACCTTGTTGTTCATCGCCACGAACGTCCCACCCGCCCCCAGGGCGGCCTCGACCGCCACCGCGAGCCGCTGGACCAGCGCGAAGTAGCCGGGCAGCAGGTCGGCAGGAAGGTCGGCGAGGGTCACCAGGTGCACCCGGGGCACCACCAGCACGTGCCCCTTGAACACCGGACGGGTGTCCAGGAACGCCACCCCGTCCGGTTCGTCCGCGACCCGGAACGCCGGCACGTCACCCGACACGATCCCGCAGAACACGCACCCGCTCATCGCACCAGGCTATGTCGCCGGCCCCTGCGGGACGCGCCCCCCGTACACCCATCGACTGTGGTAGTCATTTACCGGTCTGAATCATATGGGGGGAAGGACACGCACTTGCGCATCAGAAGAGGCACGACCCTGGCGTTGGCGGTACTGACCGCCGGGCTGCTCACCGCCGCGATCCCGGGCCAGGCCCAGGCGGCCGCGGTGCCGACCGTCACCCCGCTGCCGTTGAAGACGGTGGCCGACGTGGTGTCGGCAGGTGACCGGGTCTTCGTCAGCGGTGGCCGTACCTCGACCGACGTCGTGGTGACCAGCGCGACGGGCACGGTGGTCGGCACCCTGTCCGGCCTGCCCGGCCCCACCGACCTGCTGCTCAGCGCCGATCGGCGGACGCTCTACGTGGCGCTGCCCAAGGCCAACGCCATCGCCGCCTTCGACACCGGCTCGCTCGTCGAGTCGGCCCGGTACGACACCGGCGCGGGCGAGTGCCCGTCGTCGCTGGCGTTGACCGGGCGCTACCTGTGGTTCGGTTACGGCTGTGACCAGTGGGGCGGCAACATCGGCCAGATCGACCTCGGCCGGCAGCCGGCCCGGTTGACCACCCAGGTGGTCAGCCAGGACTACCACGATTACCCGCTGCTCACCGCCGCCGGCCAGAACCGGTCGGTGCTGCTGGCCGGGCAGCCGTCGTTGAGCCCGTCGTCGGTGTACGCGTACGGCATCGGCGCCGGCGGAGCACTTACCACCCTGCGGACGAACGAATGGTCGGTGCTCGGCAGCAACCTGCGGGACATCGCGCTCGACCCGACCGGCACCACCCTCTACACCGCCGCCGGAGCGCCGTACGAGGTGCAGGCGTTCCCGTTCGCCGACATCTCCACCCCGTCGGCGACCTATCCCACCGGGGCGTACCCGAACGCCGTCGAGGTCTCTCGCGACGGCACCCGGATCGCGGCCGGTGCGGACGCCACCTACGACCCGGACGTGTTCGTCTTCACTCCGGACGGCACCGAGCTGGCCCGCTTCGAGCTCGGCGACGAACTCGGCGACGGCGCGCTGGCCTGGTCGCCGAACGGCGCCCGCCTCTACGCGGTCGCCTGGGACTGGACCGGGGTCGACCAGGCCACCCTGCACGTCCTGCCGATCCCGGCAGGCTGACCGGCCCGCCGGCCCCTGGGCGGCACGTGGGGGTCGGGCCGGACGGCCCGACCCCCACCCGCGGCGCGGGTTCCGTTCCAGCCGGCCCGAGCGGGGCACTAGCCTCACCAGAATGAGTCACGGCTTCGAGACGCTCGCCATCCACGCCGGTCAGGACCCTGAGGCCCGCACCGGCGCGGTGATCCCGCCGATCTACCAGACCAGCACGTACGCACAGGACGCCGTCGGCGCGCCCCGGCTCGGCTACGAGTACAGCCGCTCCGGCAACCCGACCCGCGACGCCCTCCAGGAGTGCCTGGCCGCGCTGGAGGGCGGGCCGGTGGGCCTGGCCTTCGCCAGTGGGCTGGCCGCGGAGGACACCCTGCTGCGGGCCGTCTGCCAGCCGGGCGACCACGTGATCATCCCGGACGACGCGTACGGGGGCACCTACCGGCTCTTCGCCCGGGTGGCCCAGCGCTGGGGCCTGGAGTTCACCCCGGTCAAGGTCTCCGACGTGGACGCGGTCCGGGCCGCCGTGCAGCCCGGCCGGACGAAGATCATCTGGGTGGAGACGCCGACGAACCCGCTGCTCGGCATCGCCGACAT
Source organism: Micromonospora sp. DT43 (assembly GCF_049841645.1). NCBI lineage: Bacteria > Bacillati > Actinomycetota > Actinomycetes > Micromonosporales > Micromonosporaceae > Micromonospora > Micromonospora sp. DT43. The sequence continues at coordinate 54,093 of NZ_JBNCKR010000003.1, forward strand.
CGCCGCGCTGGCCGGTGTGGCGCACGACGCCGGCGCGCTGCTGGTTGTCGACAACACCTTCGCCTCGCCGTACCTGCAGCAGCCGATCGCGTACGGCGCGGACGTGGTGGTGCACTCCACCACCAAGTACATCGGCGGGCACTCCGACGTGGTGGGCGGCGCGCTCGTCGTCGCCGACGCCGCGCTCGGCGAGGAGCTGCGCTACCACCAGAACGCGATGGGCGCGATCAACGGCCCGTTCGACGCCTGGCTCACGCTGCGCGGCATCAAGACCCTCGGCGTACGGATGGATCGGCACTGCGACAACGCCGAGCGGCTCGCCGCGTACCTCGACGGGCACGCCAAGGTGGCCGAGGTGCTCTACCCCGGGCTCCCCTCGCACCCCGGTCACGAGGTCGCCGCCAAGCAGATGCGCCGGTTCGGCGGCATGATCTCGTTCCGGGCCGCCGGCGGCGAGGACCACGCCGTGGAGATCTGCAACCGGACCACGCTCTTCGTGCTCGCCGAGTCGCTGGGCGGCGTGGAATCCCTGATCGAACACCCCGGCCGCATGACACACGCAAGTGCTGCCGGCTCGCCGCTTGAAGTTCCCGGCGATCTCGTGCGACTGTCTGTCGGCATCGAGACGGTCGACGACCTGCTCGCCGATCTGGAGCAGGCGCTCGGCTGACCGCTGGGGAGGATGGCCGTGCAGGACATCATGGCGACCTGGGTCGGAGCGACCGCCAAGCAGATCGCCCGGGGCGTACGCCGGGGTGACATCTCAGCCACCCAGGTCGTCGCCGACCACCTGGAGTACATCGCCTCGGCCGACCGCGAGCTGGCCGCGTTCCGCGCCGTTCGCGGTGGCGAGGCGATCACCGAGGCCGAGAAGGTCGACGAGCAGGAGGACCTTGCCAACCTCCCCCTGGCCGGGGTGCCGGTGGCGGTCAAGGAGAACACCCCGGTCGCCGGGCTGCCCACCTGGAACGGGTCGGCAGCCGTACGCACCGACGTCGCGGAGGCCGACCACGAGGTGGTCCGCCGGCTGCGCGGCGCCGGCGCGGTGATCCTCGGGGTCACCCGCATGCCGGAGCTGGGGCTGTGGGCGCTCACCGACGACGACAGCGCGGTCACCCGCAACCCGTGGGACAACACGCGTACCCCCGGTGGCTCCTCGGGCGGCGCCGCCGCGGCGGTCGCCGCCGGTCTGGTGCCGATCGCGCACGCCAACGACGGGCTCGGCTCGATCCGCATCCCGGCCGCCTGCTGCGGCCTGGTCGGTCTCAAGCCCGGTCGGGGCGTGGTGCCCTGCCAGCTCGGCGCGGACGACTGGTTCGGCCTCACCGAGCACGGCATGCTCACCAGCACCGTCGCGGACGCGGCGGTCGGCTTCTCGGTGCTCGCCGGCCGGCGAGCGGAGAAGCTGGTCCCGCCGCAGCGGCTGCGGGTGGGCGTCTCACTGCGCTCGCCGGTGCGCGGCGTCTCCCCGGACGCGCCCAACCGGGACGCGGTGGCCACCGCCGGCCGGCTGCTCGCCGCCGCGGGGCACGACACCGTGCCGGCCGACCCGGTCTACCCCACGGCTCTGGGCCTACAGGGCATCGCGACCTGGTTCGCTGCTGCCGCCGCCGACGTCCGGGCCGCCGGGCTGGACCGCCGTGGCCTGCAGCGCCGTACCCGGCGGCACGTCGCGCTTGGCGAGTGGGCGCAGCGCCGCGGCTACGTCCGGGAGGCCGACCGGGCCGCCTGGCGGCAGCGGTCGGTCGACTTCTTCACCGACCACTCGGTCGACCTGCTGCTCACGCCAGCGCTGGCCAGCGCGCCGCCGGAGGCCGCGCGCTGGTCCGAGCGGTCCTGGCGGGCCAACATGTCGGCGAACATCCGGTACGCCCCGTACGCCGCGCCGTGGAACATCGCCGGCCTGCCGGCGATCGTGGTGCCGGTGGGCCGTCGACCGGACGGCCTGCCGGTCGCCGTGCAGATCGTCGGTCCGCCCGGCTCGGAACTGCTCCTGCTCGGCGTGGCCGGTCAGTTCGAGATGGCCGCCCCGTGGCCGCGCCACGCCCCCGGTTACCCCCTCGTCGGCACGGGGTCGCCGGCCGTCGCATGATCGTCTAACGTGTGCGCGCACCGTCGCGCGGACCCGAAGGACAACCATGCGCTGCCAGACCTGCGGGGACGCCACGTCCACCGAGCACAACGACTGCCAGCGCTGCCACACACCGCTGGGGCAGCCCGCCGTCACGCCGGGGTTGCCGACCTACCGCGTCCGCGGGATCGGCCTGGCCGCAAACGTCGCCGTCGGCGCGACCGCCGTGTTCTACGTGGTGGTGTCGCTGTCCCCGCTGATCGGCATCGTGATGGCCCGACAGGCCATGGCCAACGACGACCCGGACCTGTTGCTCGGCGCGGCCGTCGTCGCAGGGCTGTTGGCGCTGCCCATGGTGGTGGCGCACCTCACCGCCGCCGTGCTGGTGATCATCTGGACGTGGCGGGCGCGGAAGAACACCGACGCCTTCCCGGGCGCGCTGCCGACGCTCGGGGCCGGCTGGGCGATCGCCGGTTGGCTGGTGCCCTTCGCGAACTTCGTGGTGCCGGCCCGGGTGGTGGCGGGCGTGGCGCGGGACAGCCTCTGGCGGCGGTTCACGCCCACCCTCGTGGTCGTCTGGTGGTGCGCCTGGCTGGTGTTCAGCGTCGGCGGGCGACTGACCAGTCGCGCCGACGACCGGGCGTACGGCACATTGCCGGAGACTCCGTTCACCGACGCCGGCTACCAGGCGTACGTCGACTACTACGGCGACTCCCTGCTCCGCAACGCCCTGCCGGCGGTGGCCTGCGCGGTCTCCGCGGTGACGCTGATCCTGCTGATCCACCGGATCTCCGCCGCACAGGAGGCCCGGATCGCCCGCGCCGCGCCGGTGTGGCCGGCCGCCCAGGTGTGGCCGGCCCAGGTGTGGCCGGCGCCCCCGGCGGTTCCGGCGGCCCCGGTCCAGCCCTCGGCGGCGTCGGACGCGCCCACTGCGTGATCCACTCCAGGTCGCCGATGGTGCGGTGTCGGAGCGCGGTTGATGCCGCGACGTCGGGGATGTCGAGTGAATCAACCCGGTGTCGCCGCAGGGGGCACCGGGGCCGGGTGGCACGATCGGGGCATGACGGAACTGGTCGGCCTCGACGACGTACGGGCTGCGCGGAAACTACTCGCCGACGTCGTCCGGACCACCCCGCTGGAGCCCTCCCGGCCACTGAGCGCGGCACTGGGCGGACCGACCTGGCTCAAGTGCGAGAACGTGCAGCGGGCCGGCTCGTACAAGGTGCGGGGCGCGTACGTGCGGATCTCCCGGCTCTCGGCGGCCGAGCGCAGACGCGGCGTGGTCGCGGCGAGCGCCGGTAACCACGCGCAGGGTGTGGCTCTCGCCGCCGGCCTGGTCGGCACGCACGCGACCGTCTTCATGCCCGTCAACGCGCCGCTGCCGAAGGTCGCCGCCACCAAGGGGTACGGCGCGCAGGTCGAGCTGGCCGGCAACACGGTCGACGAGTCGCTGGTGGCGGCGCAGACGTACGCCGAGCGCACCGGCGCGGTGCTCATTCACCCGTTCGACCACCCGGACGTGATCGCGGGGCAGGGCACGGTGGCGTTGGAGATCCTCGAACAGTGCCCGGACGTGCGGACGATCATCACCGGCGTGGGCGGCGGAGGCCTGATCTCGGGCATGGCGGTGGCCGCCAAGGCACTGCGGCCGGACGTACGCATCATCGGTGTGCAGGCGGCCGGCGCGGCGGCCTTCCCGCCCTCCCTGGTGGCCGGGGAACCGGTCCGGCTGCCCGCGTTCGCCACCATCGCGGACGGCATCGCGGTCGGGCGGCCGGGGGAGATCACCTTCAACCACGTCCGCAAGCTCGTCGACGAGATCGTCACGGTCACCGAGGAGGACATCTCGCGGGCCCTGCTGATGCTCCTGGAACGCGGCAAGCAGGTCGTCGAGCCGGCCGGAGCGGTGGGCGTGGCCGCGCTGCTGGCCGGGGTGGTGGAGGTGGAGACGCCAGTGGTCGCGGTGCTCTCCGGCGGCAACATCGACCCCCTGCTGATGCTGCGGGTGATCGAGCACGGTCTGGCGGCCGCCGGACGATACCTGCGGGTAACGGTGCGGTGCTCCGACCGGCCCGGCCAGCTCGCCTCGTTGCTGAGCCAGATCGCCGAGCACCGGGCCAACGTGGTGGACGTGGAACACCAGCGGGCCAACCCGCACCTGAGCCTCGGTGAGGTGGAGGTGGCCCTGTCGGTGGAGACCCGTGGCGTGGAGCACTCCGACACGCTGATCAGCGCGCTGCGTGCCAGTGGTTACCAGGTGGTCTTCGCCGCCGAGGCGTGACACCGACGTGTGTCACACCTCGGCGGCGGTACGCCTTGTTCGGCGCCCTCGGCGCTCAGGCGCCCTCGGGGCGCTGGCGCCCGGTGGGATCGGCGACTGTGGTGCGGGCCGCTTGGCGCTCAGCCGGAGAACGGCTCGAAGCTGACGACTGTCACCTTGATGTCGGCGCCGCTCGGTGCCGTGTAGGTGCAGGTCTGCCCGGCGCGACCACCCAGGATCGCCTTGCCGAGCGCCGACTCGGGGCTGTAGACGGTGAGGTCGGTGGTGGCGGCGATCTCCCGCGAGCCGAGCAGGAAGGTCTCGGTGTCGTCGGCGTCGTCGTCGAAGTAGATCGTCACGACCATGCCGGGCGACACCGCGTCGGCCGTCGGGGCCTCGCCGACCTTGGCGGTGCGCAGCAGCTCCTGCAGGTAGCGGATGCGACCCTCGGCCTTGCCCTGCTCCTCGCGGGCGGCGTGGTAGCCACCGTTCTCGCGCAGGTCGCCCTCCTCGCGTCGGGCGTTGATCTCGGCTGCGATCGCCGGACGGTTGGCGATGTGCTCGTCGAGCTCGGCCTGGAGGCGGTCGTACGCGTCCTGGGACAGCCAGGTGGCGGGCGCCTCGTTGCCAGTGGACACAGGCGTTCTCCTCAGTTGTGCGTGCTGGCTGACAGGTGAACTACCAAGTTACCAGTGCGGTACGACACAGCGTGTCGGCGATCACCGCCGGTGTCCGGATCCGGCACGGGCGGTAGACCCGTCGGTACGGGTTGCCCGCAGGCGTTACGGGGTGACGTATCCGCAGCTCAGGCGGCAGGTCGGCAGCGCAGCACCTCGCCGATGAACGGTCGGGCGGAGGTGCTCAGCCGGTGCCGGGTGGTGACGTGCCGGTCGCCGGGTGCGGCGGTCACCGTGATCTCCGTACGGGCCACCTCGACCCCGGCGCGGTCCCGGGCGCGCAGCACACAGACCGCCGATCCACCCGGCGGGACGGTGACCCGGAAGTCGACAACCACCTGACTGTCCGTGATGTCGGTGTACGTGATCACCTGGGCGTCGTAGACCGGGTCGCCGTACTGCCGATAGAGCCGCAACGAGATCAGGCTCAGCACCGCCACCAGCACAAGGAGCACCAGCGCGGCCAGCAGCGTACGGCGGCGGCCTCCACCGGGTGCCCGGCGTCGGCCGTAGCGCCCGGCCGGAAAAACCGGAGTGCCCGGTGAAATTGTGGCGTGCGTCTCGGTCACCGGCGGGTATCTCCTGGCGTTGTTGTCGGCGGCATCGGCAAGAATGGCAGGAGTCCATCCTCCCAGCCCGGCCAAACGGCAGGAATGGCAGGTCGGGCCCCCCGTGGTGCCGACCGGCGGCGGGGTGTGGAGGGTCCCGGCAGGTCAGCCGGTCGAGCCCGGTCGGGTCTACCGGCCGGCACAGACGAGGAGCGCCGAAGTTGGCAGAGCAGCTGCGTCTCATGGCCGTCCACGCGCACCCGGACGACGAGTCGAGCAAGGGTGCGGCGACGATGGCGAAGTACGTCGCCCAGGGGGTGGACGTGCTGGTGGTGACGTGCACCGGCGGTGAGCGCGGCAGCGTGCTCAATCCCAAGCTCGACCGGCCCGACGTCTGGGCCAACATCGCGGACATCCGGCGCGCCGAGATGGACGCCGCCCGGGCGATCCTCGGTGTCGACCAGGCCTGGCTCGGGTTCGTCGACTCCGGCCTGCCCGAGGGCGACCCGCTGCCGCCGCTGCCCGAGGGCTGCTTCGCCCTTCAGGACGTCGAGGTGGCCGCCGGCCCACTGGTGCGCCTGATGCGTGAGTTCCGTCCGCACGTGGTGACCACGTACGACGAGGAGGGTGGCTACCCGCACCCGGACCACATCATGTGCCACAAGGTGAGCGTGGCCGCGTTCGAGGCCGCCGGTGACCCGGAGCGCTACCCGGAGCTGGGCGCCCCCTGGCAGCCGCTGAAGCTCTACTACGACATCGGCTTCTCCAAGGCCAAGATCATGGCCCTGCACGAGGCCATGCTCGCCACCGGCGCTGAGTCGCCGTACGAGGAGTGGCTCAAGCGCTGGGAAGAGCGTCCGGACAAGGGCCCTCGCATCACCACCCGGGTGGAATGCGCCGAATACTTCCCCGTCCGTGCCGACGCGTTGCGCGCCCACGCCACCCAGGTCGACCCGGACGGCTTCTGGTTCCACGTGCCCATGGAGCTGCAGCAGCGTGCCTGGCCGACGGAGGATTTCGAGCTGGCGCGCACCGTGGTGGACAGCCCGCTGCCCGAGTCCGACCTCTTCGCCGGAGTGCGGGAGACGGCGCACGCGGGCTGACACCCGGCCGGGGCTACTGTGGTAGGTAACCGCACATCGGAGGAACGCCATGCTGACCGCTGCACAGGTGCTCGCGGAGAACAACTTCGGGGACACCCGCACGGGTGGCCTGGCTGGGCCGATGGGCCTCTTCCTCATCCTGCTGTTGGCCGCCGCGACCATCCTGCTGATCCGCAACATGAATGCCCGACTGCGGCGTCTGCCCGACCGGTTCCCCCAGCCGGGGCGGTCGGTCGATGCGACCAGGGCCGACGCTTCAGTCGTCGATCCGACAGACGGGATCAGCGCGCATGATTCATCCGCGCCCGCTCCCAACGGGCACCAGCAGCAGCGGAACGGGTAGTCCGGGCATGATTCACGCCGAACCGGGTGGTGGACCCCTGTTGCGGCCACCCGGTTTGGCTTAGCCTTCCGCCGGGGGACCAAAAGTCCCCGAGCCGTGCGCGGAAGGGGGCGCCGATGACTGTCACAGCACCGGCCGCCCGCCGTACCGTTGGTCGGTCGGCTGACGGGGGAGGTCGATGACCTCCGGCCCGGCCGGCGACCCGTTCGACCGGCTCGGGGTCCACGGCATGCCTGCCCGGCTGCTCGTGCTGACGGCTGCGGTGACGGTGACGGCTCTCGTCGCCGCCGTTGTCGGTCTGACCCTTCCGGCCGGGCTGCCGTCCGACGACCCTCTCGGTGGTCCGGCCCGCTTCGGCATCGCCGTAGCCGTCCTCGCCGTGGCCCAACTCGCCCGGCTCCGCTTCCGCAGCTCCGCCGGCATGGTCAGCATCACCTGGGGCGAGGCGGCCCTGATCGTCTGCCTCTATCTCGCGCCGGCCGGCTGGCTGCCGTCGGCCACCCTGCTCGGCACCGGGCTGGCCTGGACGGCGCTGTCGCTGCACAGTGACCGCCGTCCGCCGCTGGAGATCGTCCGGATCGCCGCGTCGCTGACTGCCGCGTCGGCGCTGGCCGTATCCGTGACCACCGCCCTGGGGCACCCGCTGCTCACCGCGCCGACACCGATGCTGGCGCTGGCCGTGATCGCCGGGTCGGTGACCTACCTCCTGGTGACCGCCTGGCTCGGTGGGGTGACGCTGGGGCTGCGGCACGGGCTGCCCATCGGGCCCCCGCTGCTCGCCGCGCTGCGCAGCAAGCTGCTGATGTTCGTGGGCAACGTGGCGGTCGGCCTGGTCGTGATCGCGTTGCTGGAGCTGGATCCGCGCTGGTTGCTGCTGCTCCCGCCGTTGCTCTGGCTGCTGCAACAGACCTACCGTTACCGGCTGCGCGCGGACCAGGAACGCCGCACGTGGCGTGCCTTCGCCGAGGCCACCGCGGCCCTCAACCAGCTCGACGAGCGGGGCGTGGCCAGCGCGGCGGTGACCGGCGCGCTGGCGTTGTTCAACGCCGAACTGGTCGACGTGGACGTGGCCCGGGCCGACGGCAGGTGGCGCCGCTACCGGGGGGACGCCGGCGGTCAGCTGCTCGACCGGGAGGTGAGCCCTCCGGACCGGTCCGAGCCCGACGAGTACGAGTTGGTGCGGCCCCTGTCGGTGGGCGCCGCGCCGGTCGGCCAGCTACGGGTCCGGTTCCCCCGCTCCGCTCCACCCGCGATGAGGGAACGGGACGCGGTGGCGGCGTTCGGCGATGCGCTCGCCGCAGCCCTGCACGACGCCGCGACCCATCGTGAGTTGCGGCTGGTCACCGCCCGATCGTCGTACGAGGCGGTGCACGACCCGCTCACCGGTCTGGCGAACCGTACGGCGATGCTCGGCAAGGGTGACCAGTCGCTGCGGCAGCTCGCCCACGACCACCCGGTGGCACTGCTGCTGCTGGACATCAACCAGTTCAAGGAAGTCAACGACACCCTCGGGCACGCGGCCGGCGACCAGTTGCTGCGGCTCACCGCCAACCGGCTCAGCGCGCTGGCCCGGCCCGGCGACCTGCTCGGCCGGCTCGGAGGCGACGAGTTCGCGCTGTTGCTCACCTCGGTCCCCGTGCTCGGCGACCGGGCCGCGCCGATGGCGCACGCGCTGCGGCAGGCTCGTGAGATCGCCGAGCGACTGGCCGCACCGACCGAGGTGGCCGGGGTGCGGATGTCCATCGAGGTCTCCGTCGGGGTGGTGGTCGCCGACGCCGGCACCGCCGACCTGACCGAGCTGCTGCGCCGCGCGGACATCGCGATGTACCAGGCCAAGGAGGGCGGCGGCAGCGTCGCCGCGTACGACAGCACCCGGGACGCGGCCAGCACCGACCAGTTGGCTCTGCTGGCCGAGCTGCGCGAGGCGCTGAAGGTCGACGACCAGTTGGTGCTGGCGTTGCAGCCGGCGGTCGACCTGGCCACCGGCGCACCCACCGGTGTGGAGGCGCTGATCCGCTGGCAGCATCCCCGGCGCGGCTGGCTGAGCCCGGCCGACTTCATCCGCCCGGTGGAGAACAGCGAGCAACTCGGCACGTTCACCCGCTACGTGCTGGACAAGGCGCTCGGCGTGGCCGCCGGCTGGGCCCGCGAGGGGCTGGACGTCCCGATCTCGGTCAACCTCTCCGCGCGCAGCCTGCTCGACCCGCGGCTGCCGGCGGAGATCGCCGACGCGCTGCGCCGACACCAGGTGCCACCGCACCGGCTGGTCCTGGAGATCACCGAGACGGTGGTGATGAGCGAGTTGGAGATCATCGACGAGGTGCTCGCCACGCTCCGGTCGATGGGTGTGCAGCTCGCGGTGGACGACTTCGGCACCGGTTTCTCGTCGTTGACCTTCCTCACCCGGATCGCCGTGGACGAGTTGAAGGTGGACCGCTCGTTCGTGATCCGGATGGCCGACTCTCCGGAGGCCGCGGCGATCGTCCGGACCACCGTGGGGCTCGCCCATGAGCTGGGGCTGCGGGTGGTCGCCGAGGGCGTGGAGACGGCCGAGCAGCGGCTGGCCCTGGCCGAGTTGGGCTGCACGTCCGCGCAGGGCTACCACTTCTTCAAGCCGATGCCGGCGGACAAGATCGGTGCGGTGCTCGGCTCGCTGCGCGACTCGGCCGAGTCGAACGTCTTCCGGCTCCGTGCCGACGGCGCCTCCTGACCGACCGCGCAGGCTGTGCGGCCTGACCGGCCGTCCCGTGCGCGCTGGTGGAGGTCGGACGGGGCATTCGATCGCCGCGGAAGGCTCTACAGTCGATTGAGCCTCGTGGATCTAACAAGCTGCGGGGCGGTCCCATCCACCTGCTGAAGGGGCAGCATGCGACTCTTCCGGAAACGTCCCGTGCTCGCGGCGGCGCTCGCGCTGACCGCCGCGACGCTCGGCGCCCTGGCCATCACGTCACCCGCACAGGCCGCGCCGGAGTCCGCCTCGCTGACGGTCACCGGCGACGCGGACGATCCGATCACCCAGGGCGACGGCGTCTCGTTCTCCACCGCCGCGGGCGACGGCTTCAACGTCTGGGGCACCGAGAACCACCTCACCGTCCAGGTCTTCGACCCGCCCGCCGGGCCCTGGATGCTCGACCTGAGCGCGCCGGTCGGCCAGCCGCTGACCGTGGGCACCTACACCGGCGCCACCGAGTACCTCTACGAGAGCCCGCTGCCCGGCATCGCGCTGGCCGGTCACGACCGGATCTGTCCGTACGGGCAGACCGGCTCCTTCACCGTCACCGACATCTCCTGGGGCCCGCACGGCTATCTGGAGCGGTTCGACGCCACGTTCGAGCAGCGCTGCAACTACTCCACGGGCTCGGCCCGGGGCGAGGTGCACGTGGCCAACCCGCCCGCGCCGCCGGTGCTCGCCGTCGGCGTGGCCGTGGCCCCCGCGGGCACCATCGACGCCGCGACCGGCGAGGTGACGGTGGGCGGCACTGTCACCTGTACCGCACCGGCCACCGTCTACGTCGAGGGTGGCCTGACCCAGACGTGGCCCGGCAGACGCGCCAAGGGCATCGTCCGGGCGGAGGTGGCCTGCACCCCGGGCGCCCCGATCGCCTGGACGTCGAGTTCGCAGTCGTTCAGCGAAACCCCGTTCCGCAAGGGCGACGTCGAGGTCTCGGCGAACGCCAGTTCCTACGACACCACGTACAACGTCTTCGTCAGCGACGAGACCACCGCGCGGGTGGCGGTGCGGCGAGGCTGAGGCGGCGCCCGGCCCGGGCCCGTGTGGCCCGGGCCGGGTGACCGCCCGGCGCGGCCCGGCGGCGGTGGTTATGGTCGTCGGGTGAACCGACTGGCCGACTCGACCAGCCCGTACCTGCTCCAGCACGCCGACAACCCGGTCGACTGGTGGCCGTGGTGCGACGAGGCGAAACGGCGTGACGTCCCGGTGCTCATCTCGGTGGGCTACGCGGCCTGCCACTGATGTCAGTGAACATCGCAACTCAGTAGTGCGTGATCTGGGAAGACGCCAAGAAGTGACCGGTTGTGCACGCACGACGAGGAGCTGGTCATCGCTATCGCCGCGCACACCAACACCACGGGCGACGCCTGGCCGTCGGTTGCGCCATCGCTGACCTTGTTGGCACCTCGGAGCGTACCGTCCAGCGCGCCCTCGCCACGCTCGTCCAGCTCGGCCGCGTCATCTGGCGGTCGGTCGTCGGCGTCACCACGCGGGTCTACCGCCTCGTCCTCGGGGTGACGAGCCAGCCGGCGGGGGTGTCAAACAGGCGGCAGCGGGGTGTCAAACTCGCCGGCCGGGGGTGACAGCCCGAGCGGGGCGGGACCCGGACAACCCCCGCTGGATCGGCGGGTTGACTTTGACGTTACGTCAACTTCTAACCTGGACTGGCACGAAGAGATCAGGGGTGGAAGGCGAGATCAGGGGTGGACGGCGATGGAATGGTCGATCCAGGACCTCGCCCGTTCGGCCGGGACGACCAGTCGGACTCTGCGCCACTACGGGCAGGTCGGACTGCTGGCTCCGAGTCGGATCGGCCGCAACGGTTACCGCTACTACGACCAGGAGTCCCTGGTACGGCTGCAGCGAATTCTGCTGCTGCGCGAACTGGGCCTCGCCCTGGCCGATATCGGCCAGGTGCTGGACGGTGAACGGGAGCCGACGGCCGCGCTCCGCACCCATCTGCGGCTCCTGTTGCGGGAGCGTGAGCGGATCGGGCGGCAGATCGAGTCGGTACGGACCACGCTGCGCAAGATGGAAGGAGGTGAACAACTCATGGCGGAGGAAGTGTTCGACGGCTTCGACCACACCCAGTACGAGCAGGAGGTGACGCAGCGGTGGGGCCGCGAGGCGTACCAGCGGGCTGACCAGTGGTGGCGCTCGCTCAGCGATGCCGACAAGAAGGCGTTCCAGCAACGTCAGCTCGACATCGCGGCCGACTTCGGTCGAGCGCACGAAGCCGGCATCCCGGTCGAGAGCGACGAGGTGCAGGCGATCACCCAGCGCCTCTACGACTGGCTGTCGCTGACGACCGAGCCGGTGACGAAGGAGTATTTCGTCAACCTCGGCGAGATGTATGTCGCGGACCCGCGCTTCACGGCGAACTACGACGTGCACGGCGACGGCACGGCGATATTCATCCGGGACGCGATGAAGGTCTACGCCGAGCGGAAGCTCAGCGGCTGATCCGGGCGGGCGGGGCTGCAGACCCGCTCACCCGCGTACGGGAGGTTATGGTCGTCGGGTGAATCGACTGGCCAGCGCGACCAGCCCGTACCTGCTCCAGCACGCCGACAACCCGGTCGACTGGTGGCCCTGGTCGGACGAGGCGTTCGCCGAGGCGAAGCGGCGGGACGTCCCGGTGCTCATCTCGGTGGGCTACGCGGCCTGCCACTGGTGCCATGTGATGGCGCATGAGTCGTTCGAGAACGAGCAGGTCGGCGCCCTGCTCAACGACAACTTCGTGTCGATCAAGGTGGACCGTGAGGAGCGCCCGGACGTCGACGCCGTCTACATGACCGCCACCCAGGCGATGACAGGTCAGGGCGGCTGGCCGATGACTGTCTTCGCCACCCCGGACGGCACCCCGTTCTTCTGCGGCACCTACTTCCCGCGCGCCAACTTCACCCGGTTGCTCCAATCGGTCACCACCGCCTGGAAGGACCAGCGCGCGGAGGTGCTGCGCCAGGGCGCCGCAGTGGTCGAGGCGATCGGCGGCGCGCAGGCCGTGGGCGGCCCCACCGCGCCGCTGGACGGCCCGTTGCTCGATGCCGCGGCCGGCAACCTCGCCAGTGGGTACGACGAGACGAACGGCGGTTTCGGGGGCGCCCCGAAGTTTCCGCCGCACATGAACCTGCTCTTCCTGCTGCGTCACCAGCAGCGCACCGGCGACCCGCGCAGCCTGGAGATCGTCCGGCACACCGCCGAGGCGATGGCTCGGGGCGGCATCTACGACCAGCTCGCCGGCGGCTTCGCCCGCTACTCCGTGGACGCGCACTGGACGGTGCCGCACTTCGAGAAGATGCTCTACGACAACGCGCTGCTGCTGCGCGTCTACACGCAGCTCTGGCGGCTGACCGGCGACCCGCTGGCCCGTCGGGTCGCCCGGGACACGGCCCGGTTCCTCGCCGACGAGCTGCACCGGCCTGGGGAGGGCTTCGCGTCCGCGCTGGACGCCGACACCGAGGGCGTCGAGGGGCTCACCTACGCGTGGACACCCGCCCAACTCGTCGAAGCGCTCGGGGAGGACGACGGCCGCTTCGCCGCCGACCTGTTCACTGTCACCGCCGAGGGCACCTTTGAGCACGGGATGAGCGTGCTGCGGCTCGCCCGGGACGTCGACGACGTCGCGCCCGAGGTCCGGGCCCGCTGGCAGCGGGTGGTCGGGCAGTTGCTCGCGACCCGCGACACCCGACCCCAGCCGGCCCGCGACGACAAGGTGGTGGCCGCCTGGAACGGGCTGGCGATCACCGCGATCGCCGAGTTCCTCCAGGTCGCCGCGCTGTACGCGTCGCCGCAGGACGAGGACGCCAACCTGATGGAGGGCGTCACAATCGTCGCCGACGGTGCGATGCGCGACGCCGCCGAGCTCCTGGCCACCGTGCACCTGGTCGACGGCCGGCTGCGGCGGGTCTCGCGCGACGGCAGGGTCGGCGAGCCGGCCGGGGTGCTGGAGGACTACGGCTGCGTGGCCGAGGCGTTCTGCGCGCTGCACCAGCTCACCGGCGAGGGCCGCTGGCTCACACTTGCCGGTCAGCTGCTGGACACCGCGCTGGAGCACTTCGCCGCGCCCGGAGGCGCCTACTACGACACTGCCGACGACGCCGAGCAGTTGGTGGCCCGGCCGGCCGATCCGACCGACAACGCCACCCCCTCGGGTCGGTCCGCCCTGATCGCCGGCCTCGTGTCGTACACGGCGCTGACCGGGGAGACGCGCTACCGGGAGGCCGCCGAGGCCGCGCTCGCCACAGTGGCACCCATCGTCGGGCGGCACGCCCGGTTCGCCGGGTACGCGGCCATGGTCGGCGAGGCGCTGCTCTCCGGGCCGTACGAGATCGCTGTGGCGACCGACGACCCGGCCGGCGACCCGCTGGTGGCCGCGGCCCGGCGGCACGCCCCGCCCGGAGCGGTGGTGGTCGCCGGTCGCCCGGACCAGCCCGGGGTGCCGTTGCTCGCCGACCGGCCGCTTGTCGACGGACGCTCCGCCGCGTACGTCTGCCGGGGTTTCGTCTGCCGGCGGCCCGTCACCTCGGTCGACGAGCTGGTCGCCGAGCTGGGGTGAGCCGTAGCACCCGGTAGTCGCCGGTATCCCGCACCCGGGCGGCCCGTCCGGCGCTACCGGGGTGGGTCACCGGCCCTCCGGATCGTGACGTCGGCCGCCCGGATAGGCTGGCCGCGCTATGGATTCCCGTACCGGTCTCCCCGTTGTCGGCATGGTGGGTGGCGGCCAGTTGGCCCGGATGACCCACCAGGCCGCGATCGCCCTCGGTCAGTCACTGCGTGTGCTCGCGAGCGCCCCCGACGACGGCGCGGCCCTGGTCGCCGCCGACGTCCAGTACGGCGACCACAGCGACCTGGCCGCCCTGCGCACCTTCGCCAAGGGCTGTGACGTGGTCACCTTCGACCACGAGCACGTGCCGTCCGAGCACATCCGCACCCTGGCGGCCGAGGGGGTGACCCTGTACCCGCCGGCGGACGCGCTGCTGCACGCCCAGGACAAGCAGGTCATGCGGGAACGCCTCACCGAGCTGGGCGCGCCCAACCCGGCGTGGCGGCCGGTCGGTGAGCCCGCCGACCTGGTCGGCTTCGGCGAGCAGGTCGGCTGGCCGGTGGTGCTCAAGGCGGCCCGGGGCGGCTACGACGGTCGGGGCGTCTGGATGGTGGACGACGCCACCCAGGCCACCGAGCTGGCGACCACGCTGCTCGCAGGCGGCACCCGGCTGATCGTCGAGGAGCGGGTGCCGCTGCGTCGCGAGCTCGCCGTGCAGGTGGCCCGCTCGCCGTTCGGGCAGGTGGCCGCGTACCCGGTCGTCGAGACGGTCCAGCGCGACGGCATCAACGTCGAGGTGCTGGCCCCGGCGCCCGGCCTGGACGAGGAGCTGGCCGTCACCGCCCAGCAGCTCGCCATCGACCTGGCCACCGCGCTCGGCGTGATCGGCCTGCTCGCCGTGGAGCTGTTCGAGGTACGCGACGACGCGGGTCGGCCGGCGATCGTGGTCAACGAGCTGGCGATGCGCCCGCACAACTCGGGGCACTGGACCATCGAGGGCGCTCGTACCTCCCAGTTCGAGCAGCACCTGCGGGCGGTGCTGGACTACCCGATGGGTGACACCGCGCTGACCGCGCCGGTGGTCGTGATGGCGAACGTCCTCGGCGGTGAGCCGGGCGGCATCTCGATCGACGAGCGGCTGCACCACCTCTTCGCCGCCGAGCCGGGCGCCAAGGTGCACCTCTACGGCAAGCAGGTACGCCCCGGCCGCAAGATCGGGCACGTCACGGTGCTCGGCGACGACCTGGACGACGTACGGGCGCGCGCCGCGCGAGCCGCACGCTGGCTGCGCGCGGGGCACGAGTGAGCCACGGTTTCGAAAACGACGAGAGGGCCGCAGTGAGCACGGTTGGGCTGATCATGGGCAGTGACTCGGACTGGCCCACCATGCGGGCCGCCGCCGAGGTGCTCGACGATTTCGAGGTGTCCTACGAGGTGCGGGTCATCTCGGCACACCGGACCCCGGTCGCAATGATCGACTACGGTCGCGACGCCGTCGACCGTGGGCTCAAGGTGATCATCGCAGGCGCCGGTGGTGCGGCCGCACTGCCGGGCATGGTCGCCTCGGTGACCCCGCTGCCGGTGATCGGCGTGCCGGTGCCGCTGAAGCACCTCGACGGCATGGATTCGCTGCTGTCCATCGTGCAGATGCCGGCGGGGATTCCGGTGGCCACCGTGTCGATCGGCAACGCCCGCAACGCCGGCCTGTTGGCCGTCCGGATCCTCGGCGCCTCCGACGAGACCCTGCGCGCCCGGATGGCGACCTACCAGCAGGAGCTGGAACAGCTCATCAAGAGCAAGGACACGGCCCTCCAGGCCTCCCTCCCCTGACCCTCCGGTTTCATCTCATGCCGCGTAGCGCGGTCTGGAGGCGTTCCTGGGCGCGGCGGCGGCGCTCGTTGCTGGCTCCGAGGACGAGCAGCAGGAGCCCCACGGGGATCAGCGCCAGCCACGGGCCGAGGCTGAACAGCGCGTGGATGGCGGCGATGGCGGTGACGGACGCGCCGACGATCACCGGGGCCTGCTGCCGGCTCGACGAACCGAAGATCAGCACCGCCACCGCGCCGAGCAGCAGAAGCATCTGCCGCAGCGTGCTGGAATCGGTGGCCAGCACGATCGCCAGCGTCGGCACGAACGCGGCGACGAGCGCCGGCCCGTACGCCACCCAACTGCTCAGATCCGGTCGGTGGCGCAGTTCGAGAACGCCTACCAGCAGGGCCAGCGCGGCGAACGGCAGCGTGTACGCCTCGGGCAGCGCCACGTCGGCGACGCGCATCAGGATCCACCAGGCGGTGATCTCGCAGAACACCACAGCCCAGAAGAGGATCCGGCGTTCCACCGGCTGCCGGCCGGGGCGGGTCGCCGCCACGCCGAGGACCGCTCCCCAGGCGGCGAGCAGGGCGGCGATGTGCCGGGGGGAGTCGAAGGCGAGCGCCAGCGCGATCAGGGCCGCCGCGTACCCGCTCCACTCCACGGTGGACGCCTCGCGTTGCGCCTCGGGGCGACGCAGCCGGGGCAGGGTCGCGGCGAGCACCTGGAGCACGGCGCCGACCGCGAGCACGCCGAACGCGGACCAGACCGCCGCCAGTCCGGCGACCAGACCCGCGGTGAGCACGAAGAGCTGAGCCATCAGCGACGCGAAGAGCCAGCCGAGGATGCGTGCCCGCTGCGTGACGCCGAACAGCGCCGCGACAGCGCCCACGCCGACGGCGCTGCCGAGGGTGAACAGGGTCAGGTCCCGGACGGCCAGACTGCCGGACAGGCCGGCGCTGCCGCCGGCCAGACCGATGGCGAACACGAGCACCCGGGCCAGCCGCAGGGAACGGGCCGGCTCGACGAGCGGTGGCGGCGGGGTCAGCGCGAGGCCGAGCATCGCGATGGTGAAGACGGACAGGGCGGCGACGGTACTCGCGGGCCAACCCCGACCCAGCGCGAGGGGCGCGATCAGCAGTGTGACGGCAGCGCCGGGCAGCACCACAGGTACGGCGCGGGACCGCCGGCCGCCGCTGAACCCGGTGGCGGCCAGGGCTGCCGTCGCGGTGAGCAGCAGGGCGGTCAGCACGTGGGTCGGGTTGACCACGTCCGGCGGCGGGGTGAGCAGCTCCGGCGGTGGGCCCTGCCAGATGCGGCTCAACGTGCGGTGCGGCTCGACGAGGGCGACGATCAGGGCGGGCGTGATCGACGCGACCGCCAGGGCGGTCGGCAGCGCGGCGGCCGCGAGCGCGCCGGCGGAAGGGCTGACCCGCCACCGTCGCCGGTCCGGGTCGTCCGGTAGTCGCCGCAGCGCACCGTCGAGGAGCACCGCCCAGCGGCGGACCGGCTGGGCGGAACCGGTGGGCGGTACGGTCGCCGCGCGGATCAGCTCGGCGAGGACGCCGAGCAGGGCGGCGGCGGCCGCGTACACCCCGGCGGGGAGGCCGGTGGGAATGGCGGCGAGCGCGCTGATGCTGGCGCCGCCGACCACGGCAACGCTGACCCAGGGCAGGTACTGCGGAACCTGCCGGCGTACGGCGGCGACGCCGGCCAGACCGAGGCTGGACGCGGCCAGCGCGGCGGTCAGTACCACCTGTGCCGAGTGCTGGAACTCGACGGCCAGCGCCGCCACCGCGCCGGGCAGCGCGAGCAGCGCGGCACCGGCAGCCGCGCCACCGATCTGCACGAGGTGCGGCGGCATGCCCTCGGTCTCCAGGTCGGCCACCTGCGGCCGGGCCAGGACGCGCGCAAGCGTGGCCACGACGATGCCGATCAGCGCGATGCTGCCCAGCGCCAGCGCGGTGGTCCACGGGCGGACCAGGCCGGCGCCGGCCCCGTGCAGCGCGACCACCCCGGCCACGGTGGCCCGGGACAGCCCGGCTCGGGCCTCCTCGCTGGCCACCGCCGCCATGCCGTAGACGGTGGCGACCGTGGCTCCGACGAGCACCGGCGACCACCAGGGCAGGTCGAACGCGGCCGGCGCGCCGATCGTGGCGAGCACCACTGCCACCCCGGACGCGTCCCACCGCCAGGGCGGCGGGAGCAGGACACCGGCGGCGATGGCCAGCAGCACCAGCGCGATCGGTGCCTGCCAGGTCGCGCCGCCGGTCGGCGCGGCCGGCCAGCCGCTCAGGTCGCCGTCCCAGATCGGCCCGGGGGTGGCCAGCACACCGACCCCTCCACGCAGCGCCGTCCAACCGGCGAGTACCCCGATGAGCAGGCCGCCGACGGCGATGCCGAGGATCGGGCCGCGTCGCCACTCCTCGGGCATGGCGCGGGCGCCCACGGCCACCACCAGGACCAGGCCGGCGGCCACGGCCAGTTGCCCACCCGGGACGAGGACCGCGGCGATCCGCACCATCGTGGCGATCAGGGCGGTGGTGACCGCCGCGGCGGCCAGGTCCGAGCCGTCCAGGGTGAGGTCGGAGCGGCGGCCAGCGTCGATCGACGGGGCCAGGAAGAGCAGCACCGCGGCGACCAGCAGCAGCGCACCGACCCAGGCGTCGGCCACCGTCGCGCCGGGTGCGCCGAAGGCGGCGGCGGTGACGACCAGTGCCCCCAGCCCGGTGCCGACCGAGAGCGGCGCGGGGATGCGCCGCTGGGAGACCTGCACCATTGCGGCGTACCCGAGGGTCACACAGACGGCCAGGAAGCTCGCCGCCAGCACCGGGACGGTCGCCTCGCGGAGGCTGGCCGGGGTGGGGGTCGGATCGACGGGCATGGTGGCGGCCACGAAGGCGGCCACCGCCCCGGGCAGCGCGAAGGCCGCTCCTCCGGCGGCCCAGTCCGTGACGGTGTCGGCGGCGGCCGACGCGATCCGGACCCGGGGAGCGAGCGCGACAAGCGCGCCGGCCGCGAAGAGGGTGAGCAGGACCGCGGCCGTGAGCGCGGGACGGGACAGGCCGGCGCCCGCGCCGAACAGGCCCACCACGGCGGCGCCGACGGCGTGGGCCAGCGCGGCCCGGGTGGTGCGCGCGGAGAGGCCGATGACCCCGATGCCGATCGCGGTGACCACCATCGGCCAGGGCGCCGACGCCCAGCCGAGGCCGAACGACGCCGGTACGGCGAGCGCGGTCAGCGCGGCCCCGGCGACCGCGAACTCGCGGCGGATCTCCGGCGGCAGGGCCAGCACCGCGGCGATGGTGAGCAGGAACGCCGCGGCGGCGAGTTGCCACGTGGTCGGGCCGACGGCGGCTGCCAGTTCGGCGGCGTACCCGTCGAGGTCGGCGCTCCACGCGGGTAGCGCGGCCCGGACCGGGGCTACCCCGGCGCGTAGTGCCCCTCCGGCGACCACCAGGCCGCTGACGGTGAGCGCGACCGCCGAGGCGATCTGCGGGCCGCGTCGGGCGGTCTCGGGGATCGCGCGTACCGCCAGCCCGGTCACTGTGATCACCGCCGCGATCAGCAGCAACGCCTGGCCGGGCAGCGCCACGGAGGCGATCCGGCCGAACGCGCCGATCACGGCCAGGGTCACGATGCCGGCCGCCACGTCCGGCAGCGGTGGGCGGCGCAGCACCAGCGCGCCGGCCAGCCCGACGGCGGCCGCCAGCAGGAGCACCAGCCCGGCGCCGGTGGCCGTCGGCACGGTCTGCGCCCGCAGCAGGGCGGTGACCGCGTACGCCAGGGCGACCGCGACGGCCACCGCGTGCAGCGACCAGGTCAGCTCGCGCAGCCCGGGGACCGGGCGGGCGGGCCGGGCGTCGACGGCGCCCGCCCCGGCGTCGATCAGTTCGCCGGCCTCCTCCGGGTCGGCCTCCGGTCGGGCCTCGGCGTCGCGTTGGCGGGGCGCCGCCGACGGGTTGGCCGGGCCGGGCAGGTCGTGGCGGACGGGACGCTCCACCACGAGCGGGGAGCGGGCCAGCCACAGGTCGAGGAGGGCCACCATGGTCAGCACCAGCGCCCAGCCGCCCGGCCCGGTGATCCGGTCGTACGCGAGCAGCGGCAGCACCGGCTGGGCGGCGACCACCGTCGCGAAGCGGGGTGTGCGCAGCCCCGTCCAGGCGGCGTATCCGACGGACACGGCAGCGGAAGCTCCGAAGATCAACCCGGCGAACACGGCGCCGGAGGTGCCGTCGTCGGTGATCCGGTCCACGGCCCACAGCGCGTACCCGGCCAGCGGCACGAGCAGCAGGCCCACCGCCGAGATCGTCTCCGCGGTGGACGTGAGCCCGCGCCGGGCCAGCGCCGGCGGCGCGAGCAGCATCAGCACCGTGGCGACCAGCAGGACACCGAGGCGGGCCAGCGCGTCCATCGAGCTGGTCGCCACCGCGGCGAAGACCACCGCGGCCACGGCGAGCAGCAGCGCGCCCAGTCCGAGTGGGATGTTCTGGACCTCCCGGGAGGACGCCTCCGGGGGGTGCTCGGGGTCGTCGGCGTCCAGCCAGGACGCCGGGGGCGGAGGCGGCGGATCCTCCGGTGCGGGCGGGGTGCCCTGGCGCGGAACCCGGGGGGGCGCGCCGGCGGTGGCCGTCGGCGGGCGGCGACCGGGGCGGCGGCGCAGCACCCGGCGGGGCCGGGTGGCCTGCTTGGTCCGCTCCTCACCGGCGTGGGCGAGGATGTCCCGCTGGAAGAGTGCGGCCTGCATCTTGGCGGCGATCTGCCGCTGTTCGCTGGCGATGGCGGCGTCGCGCGCCTTCATCTCCGCGATCGAGCGCTCGATGTCCGCCAGGTGATCACGCCACTGCGGTTGGTCAGCCCCGCAGTGCGGGCAGCGCACGGCCGGCTTGATCTCCCGGCCGCACGAGGAGCATTGAAAGGTCGCCACGACACCCCTCCACCCGCACTGTGGACTCCCACTGTCGCAGCATGCCCAAAGCTGGCGCGGATTTCGACACTTGTCGGCGGGTCCGTGGCAAACAACATCACCGGCCGGCCGCGAAGGGGGGTTTCGCGACCGGCCGGTGAGTGGCGAACCGTCAGGGGCGGCCCATGCCCCGGTACTCCCAGCCGGCCTGCGTCCACAGTGCCGAGTCGAGGCAGTTGCGCCCGTCGACGACCTTGCGGCCGGCGACAAGCTCACCCAGGGCGACCGGGTCGGCGTTGCGGAAGTCCGCCCACTCGGTGAGGACGCAGACCAGGTCGGCCTCGGCGACGGCCTCGTTGATGCCGGCTTCGTAGGTCAGCTCGGGCACCGCGCGGCGGGCGTTCTCGGCGCCCTGCGGGTCGTACACGTGCACGTCGGCGCCGGCCTTCTGCAACAGCGCGGCGACGGCGAGCGCCGGGGCGTCGCGGACGTCGTCGGTGTTGGGCTTGAAGGTGGCGCCCAGCACGGCGATGCGGGTGCCGGAGAGGTCCGGGCCGGCCGGCCCGGAGCGCCTGCCGAGCAGGTCCGCCGCGAGCTGGAGTACGCGGGTCCGGCGGCGCAGGTTGATCAGGTCGACCTCGTGCAGGAAGCGCAGCGCCTCGCCCGCGCCCAGCTCCTGCGCGCGGGCCTGGAAGGCACGGATGTCCTTGGGCAGGCAGGCGCCACCGAAGCCGAGCCCGGCCTGGAGGAACCGGTTGCCGATCCGGGGGTCGTACCCGATCGCGCGGGCCAGCTGCGTGACGTCGCCGCCGCTGGCCTCGCAGACCTCGGCCATGGCGTTGATGAAGGAGATCTTGGTGGCCAGGAACGCGTTCGCCGCGACCTTGACCAGCTCGGCCGTCGCGAAGTCGGTGACCACCAGGGGCACCTCACGGTCCTCGGTGGCGGCCAGGTCGAAGACGCCCTTGTGCGCGGCGTAGAGCATGCCGTTGGCCCACTCGCTCTTCACGCCGACCACGATCCGGTTGGGGCGCAGCACGTCGTCGACGGCGAAGCCCTCCTGGAGGAACTCGGGGCTCCACGCCACCTCGACCCCCAGGTTGCCGGGGGTGTGCTTGCCGACCAACTGCTCGACCCACTCGGCGGTGCCCACCGGCACGGTGGACTTGCCGACGATCAACGCCTTGCGGCTCAGGTGCTGCGCCAGGCTGGTCACCGACGCCTCGACGTACGACAGGTCGGCACCCATCCCGTCGGCCCGCTGAGGGGTGCCGACGCAGATGAAGTGCACGTCGCCGAACTCGGCGGTCTCGGCGATGTCGGTCGAGAACCGCAACCGGCCGGCGGCCAGGTTGCGCTTGAGCAGCTCGTCCAGGCCGGGCTCGTGGATCGGCACCTCGCCGGCGTTCAGCATTGCGATCTTGTCCGCGTCGACGTCGAACCCGAGCACCTCGTACCCGAGTTCCGCGTAGCAGATGGCGTACGTCGCACCGAGGTATCCGGTCCCCAGGAACGTCACCCGCGGCCGAGGCGCACCCGAAGGCGGCGTCACCGCGGCGATGACTGGGGTCGGCTGGATAGTGGGGTAGGGGATCGTCACGCCTGTCTTCTCCGCTCGCACTGGCGGCGCGTCGTCGCGTCGCATTCTGCCGCGGCGCCTGACGGGGCACCGGAGGGGTGGCTCACTGTCTGTCTTCCATCATCGCCCAGCGGCGCGGGTGCTCCGTCATGCCCATACCTACGCGCCGGTAACATCACCTGAACTGCAGTCGCTATCCTTCAGTCTGCGCGGCGGCGGTCAGGGAGGCCACAGACTGCGCATGATAGCGGTGAAGGGGAGGGGCCGACATGGCCGCAGGGGAGTCGTTCGACGTCTACCGGTTGCCCGAGGAGCACGAGGCGATCCGGGAGGCGGTACGTGAGGTCTGTACCGCCAAGGTGGCGCCGCACGCCGCCGAGGCCGACGAGACCGGTGAGTTCCCGAAGGCGTCCTACGACGCGCTGCGGGCCGCCGACTTCCATGCACCGCACATCCCCGAGGAGTACGGCGGCGCGGGCGCGGACGCGCTGGCCACCGCCATCGTGATCGAGGAGGTGGCGCGCGCCTGCGCCTCCTCGTCGCTGATCCCGGCGGTCAACAAGCTCGGCACGATGCCGTTGCTCCTGTCCGGCTCCGCGGAGATCAAGCGCCGCTACCTGACCCCGGTCGCGGCGGGCGACGCCATGTTCTCGTACTGCCTCTCCGAGCCCGAGGCGGGCAGCGACGCGGCGTCGATGACGACCCGGGCGGTGCGTGACGGGGATCACTGGGTGCTCAACGGCGTGAAGCGCTGGATCACCAACGCCGGCGTCTCCGAGTTCTACACCGTCTTCGCCGTCACCGACCCCGCCGCCCGTTCCCGGGGCATCTCGGCCTTCGTGGTCGAGAAGTCCGATGCCGGGGTGAGCTTCGGCGCGCCGGAGAAGAAGCTCGGCATCAAGGGCTCGCCGACCCGCGAGGTCTACCTGGACAACGTCCGCATCCCCGCCGACCGCATGATCGGCGCGGAGGGCACCGGCTTCGCCACGGCAATGAAGACCCTGGACCACACCCGGGTCACCATCGCCGCGCAGGCCGTCGGGATCGCGCAGGGCGCGCTCGACTACGCCAAGGGGTACGTCGCGGAGCGCCGCCAGTTCGGCAAGGCGGTCGCCGAGTTCCAGGGCATCCAGTTCATGCTCGCCGACATGGGCATGAAGCTGGAGGCGGCCCGGCAGCTCACGTACGCCGCCGCCGGCAAGTCCGAGCGGGGCGACGCCGACCTGACCTACTTCGGCGCGGCGGCGAAGTGCTTCGCCTCGGACGCCGCCATGGAGATCACCACCGACGCGGTGCAGTTACTCGGCGGCTACGGCTACACCCGTGACTACCCGGTCGAGCGGATGATGCGGGACGCCAAGATCACGCAGATCTACGAGGGCACCAACCAGGTGCAGCGCATCGTGATGGCACGGCAGCTCCTGAAGGATTGATCCAGCGTGATTGTCTGGGTGTCCTCGTTTCCCCGGTCGGGGAACACCTTTCTTCGGATCGTCCTCAACCGGCTGTACGGCGTACGGACATCGGTCGTGTACGACATCGATGGCGTGGCCGAACGTCTGGGCGCCGACCTGGTCGGTTTCACCGAACGCTCCGGAGCGCTCGAAGCCATGCGGAAGTCCGACGAGGTGCACCTGGTCAAGACGCACCGGCAGCGCGACGATCAGGTTGACGAGACGGACAAGGCCATCTGCCTCGTCCGAGACGGCCGCGACGCGCTCGTCTCCTGGGCGCGGATGGCCAGCGAGGCAGACGCCACGCGGTTCGAGACCGAGCTGACCGCCATGATCACCCGGCGGGACAGGGTCGGGACGGGTAGCTGGGGACGCAACGTGCTGAGCTGGCTCCGGCCACCGAGCCCGCACCGCGTAGTGCTCCGGTACGAAGCACTCGCCCAGGAGCCGAGAGTTGCCGTGGAGGGGCTCATGGCAACGCTGGTGCCTCAGCTCCGCCCCGTCGCCGACGCACGGATCCCGTCGTTCGCCGAGCTTCAGCAGACTGACGACCTCTTCTTCCGCAGAGGGCTCACCGGTACCCACCGCGACGAACTGCCCGACGAGCTGCACCGGCTCTTCTGGGCCCAGCCCGACAACGTCGCCGCGATGCGACTGCTCGGTTACGGGACCAGGACGGACGATCCGTCAGGACGATGAGCGCCCGCCGCCGGCGGATGGTCGGTACGTCGGGCGGTCCCCGACCCGTTCTCAGCCCAGCGGCGCTCCCACGGACGCCATGAACGGCACCGGGTCGACAGCGTTGCCATTGCTGAGGCTGTCTCCCGGGCCGACGTTGCGATGCACCTGGAAGTGCAGGTGCGGGCCGCTGGAGTGGCCGGAACTGCCCACCACGCCGATCAGCTGCCCGGCCTGGACGGCCTGCCCCACCTTGACGAAGGGCTGTTGACCCATGTGGCAGTACCTGGTGCCGATGCCGCCGGCGTGCCGCATGTCGACGTACCAGCCACAACCCATGACGCCCGTGCCGCCGTCGCGGTCGCAGGTGCCGATGGAGGAGTTGCACCGCACCCGGATCACGATCCCGCTGGACGCGGCGTAGATCGGATCGCCGCGGATATCGGCCGAGCTGAGGTCGACCCCGGCGTGTAGGCGGCCGGACCGCTGGCCGAACGGGCTGACGATCGGGTCGCGAACGGGTTGGATCCAGCCGCCGGGCCCGACCTCACCCGGTTCGAAGGACCCCGCGCCGCAGGGTGCGACCGGGTCGCCGCCGCCGACGTCGTCGATGTTCGGCAGCCCGAGGATCTTCGCGGCCAGCTGTTCGGCGTCGTCCTGCCACTCCTGGTACGCCTCCGGCAAGCCGGACCGCTGTACGGCCTGGGCCGCGTCGGTCAGCCGCATCTGCTCCCACCCCGGCACGCGGAGCAGGGCCCGGTAGAACTTCCGCGCGCTGATCGAGGGGGTCATGAGTTCCGGCACGGTGCCCCAGCTCCCCGCACCCGCCGGTGGGAGTGGACGCTGCTGGAAGAGGCCGACGCTGTCGTGGTCGTGCCCGACCGCGTCGTGCGGGATGCGGAGCGACTCGGGCACCTTCGAGTTGGCGTAGTTCTTGAGCGACGATTCCCGCATCGCGGTGGCGAGGGCGATCACCAGCCCTCGGGGCGGAACGTTCAGTTGTCGGCCGGCGGCCACGATCGCGGTGGCGTGGGCGACCTGGAACCCCTCCCACCTGCCAATCGGCTCCGCATCCACCGCCGGATTGCCGCCCCCGCCCTGGCAGGTTGCCTGCGCCGTGCCGGTGAGCAGCAGCAGCGGCAGCCCGACCAGACAACCCGCAAGCACCAGCACCACCACGACGGCGACCGCCAGTGCCGTCGACCCCTGTCGCTTCACCGCTCGGCCCGTTCGAAGTCGTTGCCGGAGACCAGCCAGGTGCCTTCGAGGTCGGTCACGGTGACGAGCAGGGTGCCCGCGTCGGTGGGTACGGCGTACCGGGCGGACCGGTCGGCGGGCGCGGCGACGACGCGGGGTGACCCGGTGATCCGGGTGGCCGGGATGTTGCCGGGGTCGACGGTGCGAAGCTGCGTGGCGAAGCCCGACTCACAGAGCGGGGCGATCTCCTTCCACCAGGTGTCGGCGCTGAGCCGCGGCCGGGCCCACGCCTTGGCGAACCGGGCTGCGGCCGGGGCCGCCTGGCCCGGTGCCGCGGTGGGCCCCTCCGCAGAGTCGTCCTCGCCGTGCGGGTCGACCGATGCCGATGCGGGGGCGGGTGCTGACGAGGGTGGCCGGCCCGCCGGGCTCGGAACCTGCGGGCGGGTGCAGCCGGCGGTGACGAGCAACCCCGCCGTCAGGCACGCGAGCGCCATCGCGCCGGTGGTGAATCCCCCGCGTGGGGTGCGACTCGTGGTTTCCGCCCGATTTGGCATTAATGAGAGAGGATGTGGACCGTTCCGTGCAGGTGGGTGATCCCTGACGTCACACGAGATTCCACGACCCGTCATGTCAGAACACAATAGACGGACCACTTGCATTGAAGTGTTACTCTCGCCCCGTCGGTTCGAGGGGCGCCACGGGGGGCGACAGCCGTGCTATCTGACAGTGCAGTGGTGGCGGTGCCGTCATGTCGGTAAACCACCTCACCCGATCGGCTGTACCGCCGTTTCTCCCCGCCGTCGGCGTCCCCGCGGACGCGGTGGCGGAGGGCTGGCCCACCGTGTGGTGGATCGGCTGCCACGGCGGCAGTGGGTCGAGCACTCTCGCCCGGCTGACCGGTCTCGGTCGCGATTTCCCCCCGGGCTGGCCGCTCTTCCCGCCGGCCTGGCCGATTGCCGAGGTGGTGCTCGTCTGTCGCGCCTCCGCCACCGGAGTTCTGGCGGCCACGGGCGCGGTCGAGCAGTGGCGGCGTCGCGCGGCTCCCCCGCAGGTCCGCGTCCGGGGGTTGGTCGCGGTGGCAGCCTCGCCCCGCAAGCCGCCGCGGATCGTCGTCGAACGGCTTCAACTGCTGGCCGGTTGGGTGCCCGCCCTGTGGCGGGTGGGCTGGCAGGAGGTGCTGCTCGCCGCCGATGATCCGACGGATGTGGGGATCCCCCACGATGTGGCCGCTCTCCGCGACTCCATCGTCCGCGTCATGACAAACAATTAAGGGCTTACAGATGTATATTGCCGAGGTTGCCCATTTTGCAAGCGATCTGCTCGCGGCCGCGCCGGATCCGGGAGGTGGCAAGCAGCCACCCGGCACCGAGGCAATCGTGACGCTGTTGCAATGGGTGAAATGGCTCTTCACCGCGGCGGCAGTGGCCGGTGGCATGATCATCGGGGGAAAGATGGTGCTCTCCCACCGGCGGGGTAACGACGCCGGTGTGTCGGCACTCGGTTTCTGGCTGGCCGGATGCGTGCTCGCAGGCGCCGCGCCTCATCTCGTCGACGCGCTCGTCTGACATCGCTCCGACCAACGGGAGGTAACGGATGGGCCGCTCGTCCGGCTCCGAGCCAGACTTCGCCGACACGCCGTCCCCGTGGACCCGGCCGGCGTTCGTCGTATCGGCGGTGGTGGTGGGCCTCATCGTGCTGGGCGGCATCGTCGTCGCGGTCCGGTCGGGCGATCCTGACGACACGCCTCCGGCTGCGGGGACGTCGGCTCCGGCCCCCGTGGACGGCAGCGCTCCGGCGCCGACCGGCGACCTGCCCACAGCCGTACCCACCGCCCCCCCGGCGGACGTCACCTGGCAGTTGGTCGGGCAGAGCGCGGTGCCGGTCAGTCGCACCGCCGGGCCGTCGAAGGTCGACGACGCCACCGCGGCCGGGTTCGCCCACACTCCGGAAGGTGCCCTGATCGCCGCGGCACAGCTGGGCAAGCGGGCTGGTTTCGCGTCCGGCCGGCAGCGTTGGGAACCGACCATCACCGGCCAGTTCATCGCCAACGCAGACCGCGAGCAGCTGCTTCGCAGCCTCCGCGCACAGCCCGAGCAGCCGGCCGAGCCGGGCGAGTTGAACCCGCTCGCGGGCTTCATCTACCAGTCCTACACCCCGGACACGGCGGTGATCGGGGTTGTCTACCGTTCCGCGGGGAGCGCGAGCGGCCGGTACAACGTGGTCACGTACACCCTGGTCTGGCGCGACGGCGACTGGCGGATGGTGCCACCCCCCGGCGGCTCCTGGTTGTCGGTCAACCGGGCGACCACCGACCTCACAGGCGTCGTGCAGTGGGGTGCCCGCTAGTGGTCTGCATACCTGGGCTGGACCCGGACTGCGATCCGATCGGCGATTTCGTCAGCAACCAGTTCGCCTCCGCCCTCGACACGCTCGCGGAGAACATGGCCAAGACCGCGCAGTGGACGGTCGAGATGCTGTTGACCGGCTGGATCCGGGTCGAGTCGCCGCTGGTGAGCAACGAGGGCGCGGTCACCTTTCTGCGCGCCTACACCGAGTGGGTGACCGCGGCGATCGCGGTCTTCTCCCTGCTCATACTCGCGATCCGGATGGTCCTGCAAAAAAGCAGTGGTCGGGCCGTCGCCGACGCCGCACGGGGCATGGTCCAACTGATCCTGCTGTCGGCGACCGCCTTCGTCGTGGTCCGTATGCTCGCCGTCTTCGGTGACCAGTTCTCGGTCTGGATCATCGACGAGGCGACCGGCGCGCAGTTGACCGAACGCATCAAACGGATCATCCCGGTGGCCGGCAATCCGGCCTTCGCGGGGATCACCGCCGTCGCCATCATGGCGATCTCGTTCGTGCTCATCCTGGTCTCGCTGACGCAGATCCTGATCAGCATCGCGGTGGGCGGCATGCAGATCCTGCTGACCGGTCTGATCACGGTTCCGGCAGCGGTGGCGGTCACCGGGGGAGGCTCCCGCAGCGTGCTCGCTCGCTACCTGACCTGGCTCGGGGCATCGTTGCTCTACAAACCGGCGGCGGCCACCGTGTACGCGTTGGGCTTCTGGCTCATCGGTGAGGGGAAGGACATCAAGGCCGTCTTCACAGGCATCGTGACCCTCTGCATGGCGATCGTGGCGCTGCCGGCGCTGATCCGCTTGCTGGCGCCCGTCTCCAGCCAGGTGGCGCTGTCGGGCGGTGGTGGCGGCGGAGCGGGGGCCGCTGTCGAGATCGCCGAGGGCGCGATTCGGTCGCGCTCATCCTCCGGTGGCGGTGGTGGGAGCGGCTCGGGCGGCGGCGGTCAGTCGCCGTCGGGCAGCCGACCCTCCCCGTCCGGCAGTCGCCCACCCGCGGGGGCGGCGCCCGGCGCGTCCGCTCCGACGGCGGGTGCCGGCGCAGGAGCCGGCGGCGGGACCGCCGCGGCTGGTGGTGGCGCCGCGGCTGGTGGCGGTGCTGCGGGTGCCGGCGCGGCGGCGGGCGGGGCCGGAGCGGCAGCCGCCGGCCCGGTGGGCGCCGTGGCCGCGGCCGGGGTTGTCGGAGCGGCGGCGGCGGTGAAGGCCACCCAGGCCGCCGTGTCCAAGGTTGGCCAGACCGGCGCGGACGGCCTGGGGGCCACGGGGGCTGAGCAGAGATGACGACGATGGCGCCTCCACCAGCGCGTGACACCGAGTCGCCGCAGCGGACGTACGGCAACTGGCGTCGGGGCGTCGGCGCGGGCCTGTTCGGTCTGGGGCCGGTGGCGACCCTGGTCATGTTCGCCATCGCCCTGCTGACCGTTCTGATGCTGGCCGTCTCGATCATCGCGGCGCTCGTCACGGCACTGCTCGGCCTCTGCATACTGGGACCGCTGGCCTTCCGCTTCAACGGACGGACCGGCCTGCAGGCCATCGCCGCGCGGATCGCCTGGTGGCGTGGCCGCTCGCGGCGGCAGCACGTCTACCTCTCCGGGGTCGCCTCCCGGGCCACCGGGTCGCACCAACTGCCGGGCATCCTGGCCCGCTCGGAGGTGTACGAGGTGGAGACCGGCCGGGCTGGCCGGATCGGCGTGGTCGTCGTTCCCCAGTCGCGGCACTACACGGTGACTCTGCGGTGTTCGCCCGAGGGCATCGACCTGGTCGACCAGTCGGCGGTCGACGCCCGGGTGGCCCACCTGGCGGGCTGGCTGGCGGCGTTGTGCAGGGAGCCCGGGCTGGTGCAGGCCGCCGTGACTGTGGAGACGACGCCGGACCCGGGCCATCTGCTGGCGGCCGAGGTGCACGGCAACATGGCCGATGATGCCCCCGACCTGGCCCGGCAGGTGTTGGGCGAAGTGGTCCGCCACTATCCTGCCGGCGCTGCCACCGTGGAGACCCTCGTCTCCCTGACCTACACCGTCCCGCCGGGCCGTCGCGGCCTCTCCCACGAGGACATGTGCCGCGAGGTCGCCGCCCGGCTGCCGCATCTGCACTCCGGGCTGTCGGCCGCCGGCGCGGGCGGGGTACACCCGGTGTCACCGCGAAGCCTGGCGGCGGCGGTACGCGCGGCGTACGACCCGGCGGTCGCCCACGACCTCAGTGGCGACCACAGTTTGGATGTGACCTGGGAGAACGCGGGGCCGGTGGCGGCCCGGGAAAGTTGGGACTCGTACCGGCACGACTCCGGGTTCTCCCGCACCTGGGGGATGGTGGAGGCGCCGCGCGGGGTGACCTTCTCGAACACCTTCTCCCGCCTGACCGACCCGGACCCGGAGTTGATGCGCAAGCGGGTCTCGTTGATCTATCGCCCGTACTCGCCCGCCGAGTCAGCCCGCCTGGTGGAGGCCGACAAGCGCGACGCGCGGTTCAATGCGACGAAGAAGGCGCGTCCGACCGCACGGGACCTGGTCGACCTCGGTTCCGCCGAGCAGGCGGCGCAGGAGGAGGCGGCCGGCGCGGGTGTCGTCCGCTTCACCCTCCTGGTCACCGCCACCGTTGCCAGCGCGGACGAGCTCGAACAGGCGGACCGGATCATCGCCTCCCGAGCGGCTGAGGCCCGACTTTCCCTCCGGCCCATGTACGGCGCCCAGGCCGCCACGTTCGCGGCCGGGCTGCCGGCCGGGGTGGTGCTACCCGTCCACGCCAGCGTTCC
The DNA here is from genome assembly GCF_049841645.1 of Micromonospora sp. DT43. Taxonomy (NCBI): domain Bacteria; kingdom Bacillati; phylum Actinomycetota; class Actinomycetes; order Micromonosporales; family Micromonosporaceae; genus Micromonospora; species Micromonospora sp. DT43. The sequence goes on from NZ_JBNCKR010000003.1 coordinate 85,101, forward strand.
GTTCTAAGGGGTCTGTCTCGTATGTCCCGTCTGGATCCGCCGCGCCGTCGGCCCACCCGGTACGGCTACCCCGGCCCGGGTGGCGGGAAGGTGTCGTGGGTCGAGGGGCCGGTCGAGTACCGGGGCACCACAGTTCAGGTCTGCGGGCTGTGGCCGTTCGGCACTGGCGCGTCCACGCCGACCGTGGGCGCCCCGCTGGGCCGGCACCGGTACACGCAGGCGACTGTCTGTTTCGACCCCATCTCGTGGTACGAGCGGGCAAAGTTGATCAACAACCCGTCGGTGTGGATCCAGGCCGAGCCGGCCATGGGCAAGTCGACAAGCGTGCGCCGGATGCTCCTCAGCCTGGCGGCGCAGGGCGTCACGCCCCTGATCCTCGGCGACCTCAAGCCCGACTATGCCGACCTGGTGGCCGCGTTGGGTGGCCGGGTCCTGCGGGTCGGCCCCGGTCTGCACCGGCTCAACCCACTCGACGTGGGCCCCTGGCAGCAGGTGCTCGCCCGGGTCAGCGACCCGAAGGAAGCCGAGCAACTGCGGGCCGAGGTGGTCGACCGGCGACTCAACGCGGCTCTGGTGCTGGCCACCCTGACCCGGGGCGCGCCGCTCGCCTCCGACGAGATCACCGTTCTGGCGGCTGCGTTGCGGTTCCTCACGGAACGGGAGTCGAGCCAGCAGCCGGTCCTGTCGGACGTGCTGCGGATCGTCGAAGAGGGGCCGCAGCAGGTGCGCTGGGTGACCCTGTGGCACGACGAGAGTGATCTGCATCGCTATCGGGAGGAGACCGAGAACCTCCGCCGGACCCTGCGGGCCCTGATCCACGGGCCGCTCGGACCGACTGTGGAGGGCCAGACGACGGCGGCCATCGATCTCGACACCCGGGCGCTCTGCGTCGACATCTCCGGCATCAGCGAGACGAATCAGCTCCTGACGGCGGCCACCCTGGTCAGTACCTGGGCGGCGGGGTTCGGTCAGGTGGAGGCCGCGCACCGGTTGGCCGACCTGGGGTTGGCCCCGCCGCGCCGATTCTTTCTCGTGCTCGACGAGATGTGGCGTGCGCTGCGGGTGGGCCACGGCATGGTCGACCGGATCGACGCGCTGACCCGACTGAACCGGTCAAAGGGTACGGGAACCGCCTTCATCACCCATTCGCTCGGTGATCTGGAGGCGCTGGCGAGCGAGGAGGACCGGGCGAAGGCTCGCGGCTTCGCCGATCGGTGCGCGGTGTTGATGATCGGCGCCTGTTCCGAGCAGGAACTCGACGCCGTGTCCCGGGTACGGCCGTTGTCCCGTTCTGAGCGCAGTGAGGTCCTGTCCTGGTCAGCGCCGCCGTCGTGGACCACCGGGCCGGATGAGCAGGAGGTGCTCATCGGGCGCGGCAACTTTTTGATCAAGGTCGGCAACCGGCCGGGTATTCCGGTGCACCTTGAGCCCACGGAAATCGAGAAGCGTCTCGGCAACACCGATTTCCGGTGGAGCCGAACCTGAGTTGGTCGCCGATGCGATTCGGCGGTCCGGGACGCCGGATCGCGTACCCGCGGGGTTCGGGTGACATCTGGGGTGGTGTAGGGAGACCGCGTCCGTTGTCGCTAGACTTCACCACGATCCAGAACTGCCAGTTCAACCATGGAGTGGAGCATGACGGCCGACACCGACGCCCTACGGGAGGCACTGCTTCATGAGTTGGCCGAGGCCCGTGAGCCCGACGAGGTGGAGCGTGTCCGGGTCAAGTTCCTTGGCCAAAAGGACGGTTCGATCACCACTCTGATTCGTGGGACGAACTTCGGTGCTCTCGACAAGGACGAGCGGCGGGTCGTCGGCAACGAGCTCAGCGGGCTGAAGTCGTTCGCCGAGACGGCGATCCGGGACGCGCGGCAGCAGGTCGAGGCCGTGGCCGCCCGGCAGCGCCGGCGCGGCCTGGTCGACCTCACGCTCCCCGGTGAGCGGGTGAACGTCGGCAGCATCAACCCGGTCAACACGATCCAGCTCTTCCTGGAGGACGTGTTCCGCGGCATGGGCTTCATGGTCGAGCAGGGCTTCGAGGTGGAGACGGAGTACTACAACTTCGACGCTCTCAACGTGGCACGAGACCATCCCGCCAGGGACATGCAGGACACCTTCTGGCTGGACAGCGGCGCCCTGCTTCGGACTCACACCTCTGCCACGCAGGTCCGGGCGATGCGCAAGTACGGCACGCCGCTGCGGGCCATCTTCCCGGGCCGTTGCTTCCGGTACGAAGCCCTGGACGCCTCGCACGAGACCTCGTTCTATCAGTGCGAGGGTCTTATGGTCGACCGCGGCGTGACTGTCGCGAACCTGCTCTCCGTGATGCAGACGCTGCTCCGGCAGGTCTTCGAACGCGACGTGTCCGTGCGGCTTCGTCCCGGATACTTCCCGTTCGTCGAGCCGGGCTTCGAGCTCGACCTCTCCTGCCTCATCTGCAGCGGCGAGGGCTGCCGGGTCTGCAAGCACAGTGGCTGGGTGGAACTGATGCCCTGCGGAATGGTGCATCCCCGGGTGTTGGAAGCCGCAGGTGTCGACCCCGAGACGCACAGCGGTTTTGCATTCGGGCTCGGAATGACTCGATTGGCGATGCTCAAGTACGGAATCCCTGACATCCGCCTTTTCGATTCTGGTGACTGGCGCTTCTATCGGCAGTTCCCGGCCACCGTCTAGACGAACGGCTACTCGATGAAAATCTCCGTCAACTGGCTCTCCGACTATGTCGACCTGGACGACATGTCATCGGGGCAACTCGCCGAACGGCTGACCCTGGCCACGGCCGAGAGCGAGGGCGTCGAGACGGTGACAAACGTCGCCGACGCCGCGGTGGTCGCCCGGATCGTGGACGTGCAGGCGTTGTCCACAGGCGAGGGTGCGCGGCGGGCGCTGGTCACCCTGGACACCGGGGTGGGGGAGGCCGTCCGCACGGTCAGCACCGCGCCGAACGTCCGGCTCGGCCTCCGGGTCGCCTACGCGCCTCCCGGTGCCGCGCTGCCCGGCGGCGTCGTCGGGGTCGCCGACTTCGACGGGGTGGTGAGCACCGGAATGCTGTGCTCGGCCGCCGAGCTGGGCATCGGGTCGTCGCACGAGGTGGTGCTGGAGTGCCCGGACGACGCCGCCCTCGGAAAGCCGCTGTCGACCTGGATCCCCACCCGGGACGCCTTGATCGACTTCGACAACAAGAGCCTCACCCACCGGCCTGACCTGTGGGGGCACTACGGCTTCGCCCGTGAGGTGGCGGCGATCCTCGAACGGCCGCTGCGCCCGCTGGCGGTGGCCGACCTGTCGCGCTTCGACGACCTGCCGGCGTTCCCGGCCACCGACGACGCCCTCGACGACTGCCCGTGCTTCAGCTGCCTGGCGGTGGACATCGCGGCGAACGTGCCCTCCCCGCTGACCATGCAGGGGCGACTTCACCTGCTGGGTCAGCGCACCTTCAACGTGCTCGTCGACACCACGAACTACCTCATGCTTGAGCTGGGTCAGCCGACCCACGTCTACGACCGTCGCAAGGTCTCCGAGATCCGGGTCGCCCACGCAGGTGAGGTCTCCTCCTTCCGTACGCTCGACGGCCAGGAGCGTCAGCTGCAGTCGGACGACCTGCTGATCTACGGCGGTGACGGCCCGATCGGCCTGGCCGGGATCATGGGCGGGCAGGACAGCGGTGTCCGCGCCGACACCACCCAGATCCTGCTCGAGTCGGCGAACTTCCGGGCTGCCCGGGTCCGCCGCACCTCGGTCCGCCTGGGCCTGCGCACCGACGCCAGCCAGCGGTACGAGAAGAGTCAGCCGCCGTCGAACTCCCCGGTCGGCCTGGCCCGGCTGCTGCGACTGCTCGAGGACGCGGGCACCGCACCGACCCCGGTGTCCCGGGCCAGCGTGCTGGGTGACCCGGCGGATGCGCCCCGCATCATCACCATGCCGGCCACCTACATCCAGGAACGCGCCGGCGCGGAGCTGCCGCAGGAGCGGATCACCCAGATCCTCACCGGCCTGGGCTTCGGCGCCGAGGTGCGTCAGGACGAGCTGACGGTAAGCGTCCCGGCGTTCCGGGCCGCCCAGGACATCTCCCTCCCGGCGGACATTCTCGAAGAGGTGCTGCGCGTCCACGGGTACGCCTCGATCGAGCCCGTGGTGCCCAGCGGCGGTCTCGCCGCCACGAAGCTCAACGGGCCGGTCCGCCGCGAGCACAAGGCGCGTCGGCTGCTGGCTCAGGCGTACGGCTTCACCGAGGTGGAGAACTACCCCTGGCTCGACGACGACTGGAACGCCGAGCTCAAGTACGTCCCCGGGGAGAGCCTGCGGCTGCGCAACCCGGTGGCACCCGAGCGGTCCCGCCTCCGCAAGAGCCTGCTGCCGAACCTGCTGCGGGATGTCGCGGAGAACGTGGCGAACGTGGACGACTTCCGGCTGTTCGAGATCGGCCGCGTCTACCTGCCCGGCACCTACCCGCCGGACGCGCACAGCTCGGACCCGAGCAGCCACCTGGAGGAGGTCCGGCTGGCGGGGGCGAGCGTCCGCCCGGCCCGGTCCGGGTCGGTGGAGGAGCACTTCCGGCAGGTCAAGGGCGCGTTGGAGGATCTGGGCGCCATGCTGGCCGAGACGCCGGTGCGCACCGGCGCCGGGCACGAGGAGGCCGGCGATCCCTGGCAGGTACCGGACCTGTGGGCCGACATCCAGATCGGGGACACCACAGTCGGTTCGGTAGGGGTCCTGATGGGGCCCATCCTTGACACCGTGGCGCCGCAGCGGCAGGTGATCTGGTTCGAACTGGCCCTCAGCCTGCTCGACGCCCCGGTGTACCCGGAGCCGCACTACGAGTCGCTGCCCTCGGTGCCCGGTTCCCGGCAGGACTTCTCGCTGGTCTGGGCGGGCGACTACGAGGAGCTGGTGGCGACCCTGGACGAGTTCAGCCATCCGCTGGTCCAGCAGCGCGAGTTCGTCACGGTCTACCGGGGCAAGGGCCTGCCGCCGGGTACGGCGAGCTACACCTTCCGGTTCTGGCTCCAGGCGCCCGACCACACGCTCACCGGCGCCGAGCTGGAGGGCTTCCGGGACGAGTTCCTGACGTTCGTCAAGGAGCGGGGCATCACCCTGCGCTAGGGCCTGTGGACGTTCCCGGTCAGCGCGCTGACCGGGAACGCGTCCGGGTGGAAGCGAGGTCGCGGAGCCTCTCGGCGAAGGCCGGGAGGCTCGTGGCCAGGTTGTGCTGCTCGGCGAAGTAGCGGTAGGCGTTCTCGGACTGCCGCTGCCACGTCTCCGGCTGGTCGAGCAACTCGTCCAGTCGCCGACCGAGCAGGCCCATGTCGTCCCCTGCGGCGCTGCCGATGTCGGCCCGTCCGAGGAGTCCGTCGGGATCGACGGTCAGCGACAGGATCGGCGTGCCGACGCGGGCCGCCTGGATGAAGGTGTTCGGGAAGCCCTCCGCCGTCGAGGTGTTGACGAAGGTCAGGGCCCGGCTGAACAGGTCCTCGGTCTCCGCGAAGGGCACGAACTCCCGGAAGTCGACGTTCGGCAGGCGGGCGGCGCGGCGCGTCACCTCGTCGTAGAGCGCGCGTTCCCCCTCGTACGCCGGGCAGGCCATCACGAACGTCTGGTCGGGGCGCTCCGCCGCGAGGTCGAGCAGGGCCAGCGGGCGTTTCCAGCTCAGGCACCTGCCGACCCACAGCACGTGGTCGCGGGGGACGTCCGCCCGGGACGCGGCCGGGTAGACGGTCCGCTGCACGATGCTGTCCACGTCGAGGTGCTGGCGCAGCAGGGTCCGCTGATGCTCGGACTGTGCGAAGACCAGGTCGGCCGCGCGCAACCCCGCGAGATAGTACGTCCCCGCCAGGTACTGCCAGCCGCGCTGGTGCCGCCTGTCGCAGTCCCAGTCGTGGGCCGCCATGAAGGCGAACGCGCGCCCGCGGGTCCGGCAGTAGGTGGCGACGTCGCCGGTGAGGACGGCACCGCCGCGTTGGAGATAGATGTCGGCGTCCGCCCGGCGCAGCGCCCGCAGGTAGGCAGGCGCGGGCACCGGAATCCGGTCCCGGAAACGCGCGAAGGCGCGGCCCACCGGGGGCACCGCAAGCATGCGTACGCCCTGGTGGCGGCCGTCGACGTCGCCGTACTGCTCGACCACCATGCTCACGTCGAACTCGCCGGTCGCCGCCAGCCCGGTGGAGAGGTAGTAGAGCTGCACCTCGGCGCCACCGAAGACCCTCGTCGCCCGACCCGACGGATCGAACAGCTCGTATCCGTGGGGGTTGACGATGCACAGCCGGATGGGCCCGTTCACCGGGACGCCCCGACGGCCATGTCGCAGACGCGGACGAACTCGGCGAGGCAGCGGGCCGGGGCGTAGCGGTCCCAGGCGTAGGCCCAGCCGGCCTGGGCTACGGCGAGCCGAACCGCGGGGTCGGCGAGGTCGCCCAGCCGGGCCGGTACCTCCTCGGGGCGGCAGCACAGCCACTCCAGCCCCAGGTCGGCGAGCACCTCCAGGTAGGCGGGTGTGGCGGACACCAGCGTCGGCAGGCCGAGGGACATCGCCATGACCAGCCGGTTGTTGTCCTTGAGCGGCGCCTCCCGCTCGCCGTGCGCGAGGATGTGGACGTCGGCCCGCAGGAGGCTCGGCACGAAATCGTCCAGGTGGAACGGCACAAGCGGCACGCGGGGCAGGTCGCGTTCCGCGCCGGCCGGCCCGACGACGTACGTGTCCAACTCCGGCGGTACGGCGGCCAGCCAGGGCAGTGTGTGCCACAGACTCAACAGGTTGCCGAAGGAGCCGACGGTGCCGATCCGTTCGCGCACCGAGGGGGCGGGCCGGCGGGCGGGATGCTGGGCCGCGTCGATCATGCAGGGCAGGACCACGGCGTCCCGAGCGACCCCGCGCAACGAGTCGGCCCGTGCGTCGGAGTCGACTGTCACGACGGTGGCCAGCTTGCACAGCTCCTCCTCCGCCATGTCGGGCCAGCAGCCGAAGTCGTCGTCGATGTCGTACACGATGGGCACCCGGGCGTCCGTGGCCCGCCGGCACAGCTCCAGCACCGGCGGTCGGGCGTCCTTCTGCACGTACACCAGGTCGAAGGTGTCCACCCGCAGGTCGTGGACGGCGGCCGACCCCGGCGGCGCGACCGTCACGTCGAACGTGGGCGGCAAGCCCGCCACGAGGTCGTACAGGCGTAACCGGCTCGACGCGGTGTCCCGCCCGGCGATCGGCACCGCCAGCAGCCGCAGGCCCACTGTCACCAACCGCCCCGGATGACGTCGACGATGTGCTGACGGTCGGTGTCGGTGACCCACCAGCCCACCGGGATCGACACCACCTGGTCGGCGAAGGAGTCCAGCCCGGGCAGCAGTTGGCGGTACTCGCGGGCGCAGCTGTGCGTGTCGTTGCGGTGGTGCACCGGGCTGGAGTCGATGCCCCGCTCGGCGAGCCGGTCCATGAACGCCTGCCGTCGCTGGACGAGCAGGGAGTAGAGCCAGAAGGACGACTGTCGGTCGTCGGCACGTTCGGTCATCCGGATGCCGGCTACGTCCTTGAGTTCGCGGTCGTAGAACGCCGCGTTGTCCTGGTGCCGGGCCACCCGACCGTCGACCTCGGCCAGGTTCGCCAAGCCGATGGCCGCGTTGATGTCGTTGAGGTGGAACTTGAAGCCGTACTCGGCGACGTCGTGTTCGCAGCGGAAACTCTGGCCCCGGTCCCGATCGATGCCGTACCAGCGCAGCAGCCGCGCCCGCTCGGCCAGCTGCGGGTCGGGCAGCACGAGCAGGCCGCCGTCGCCAGTCGTCAGGTGCTTGATCGCCTGGAAGCTGAACACCGCGATGTTGCCGTGGTTGCCCAGCGGACGGCCACCGAAGGTCGAACCCCAGGCGTGGGCGCAGTCCTCGATCACCACGGGCCGGTGGCCGAAGGTCCGCTCGGCGTCGTCCAGGATCCGGCTCAGGCGGTCCAGGTCGACCGGGTAGCCCGCCCAGTGGACCACCACCACCGCCCGGGTCCGCTCGGTGATCTTGCGCGCCAGATCGGTCAGGTCGACGTTGAGGGTGGCCGGGTCGACGTCCACCCAGCGGATCCGCAGGCCGTTCGCCAGGATCGGCCAGTTCGTGGCCGTACACGTCAACGGCGACGTGAGGACCTCGCCCGGCACCGACACGTCGGCGCCGCCGGGACCACCCGCGCCGGCCACCATGTGCAGCGCGAGGTGCAGACCCGAGGTGGCGCTGTTGACAGTCACCACGTTCGGGTTGCCGATCCGCTCCCGCAGCGCGTCCTCGAACTCCTCGACCCGGGGACCCTGGCCGATGTAGCCGCTGGACAGAACGTCGCTGACCAGGCGGCCCGCGTCGGCGGACATGCCTACCTTGAACAGGGGAATCACGCGCATTCCTTCCGCTGTGGCCCGGACGTCAGATGTTGCCCAGGCCCGCCTGGGCGCCCGTCTGCACGGCGGCAGGCCGTGCCGTGGCTGCCGGGGCAACCGGCCGGGCACGGGTGGACCCGCTGGCCGAGGTGCCGCTCTCCTCCTTGATCGCCTCGGCGAAGAGCAGGTAGCGGTTGTGCGAGACCGACATGTCCACAGCGGTCGGGTAGTACTCCCGGTAGAAGAGCTCGGCCAGTTCCTCCGGCCGGACGATCTCCCCCTGCACCTGGAAGGTGAGATCCATCGGGTGGTTCAGGTCGTACGAGACGATGCCGAACTTCTCCGTCTCCCGGAACACGTCGGAGTTGGCCGAGATCCGGTAGCGGCCCACCGAAACGGCGTCCACCACGCCCCGCAGCGACTGCAGGTCGGCGATGTCCGCGCGGACCTCCGCGGGGGTCTGGGACGGCAGCCCGGAGATCAGCCAGACCCAGGACCGGATCCCCGCCCGGTCGACGTCCCGCAGCGTCTGGAAGATGTCGGCACGTCGGATGCCCTTGCGCACCACGTTGAGGACCCGCTGCTGGAACGACTCGACACCGAACAGGATCAGCCGACAGCCGTTGGCGTAGCTACGCCGCAGGGAGTCGTAGTCGACCTCCTTGGCGATCTTCGAATAGTTGGACCAGCGGAAGACGCCGGCCAGGTCGCGCCGCTCGATCTCGTCGTTCAGATCGGTCATCCACTGCGGTTCGATGGCCTCGTCGACGAACTGGAGATGGGTGACGCCGAACCGGTTGCGCAGGTCCTCCATGTGATCGACCACCTGAGTCGAGGTCTTCGGCCGGTAGTGCAGCCGGTAGCCCTCCTCGTGGTCGCAGAACGCGCAGATGCCCCAGTGGCATCCCCGGGAGCCCTGGTACGGCACCACGGGCCAGGGCATCAGGTAACCGTCGTGCAGATCGAAACCGGTGTAGTCGTACTGGGCGAGGGTGTTCACCTGCTCGTACCGCTTGACCGGCAGCAACGCCCGCTCCAACGGCTGCGGGATGAGCCCGCCGATGAAGTTCGCGTCGCGCGGGTTGCGGGAGATCGTGATGGTCCGCCTCCAGCCGGGACCGTGCGTCTGCTGGGCCGCCCGAGCTCGGCGGGCGAGGCCCAGAATCGCGCTCTCGCCCTCACCGAGGCAGAGGAAGTCCGGCAGATCCCGCCACCAGGACTCGGGTCGGCCGGCCTTCTCGTGGGTGTAGCGGATGTCGCTGCCACCCCACAGGATGATCCCGTCGAACCCCGCCTCCCGCAGCCAGTAGCTGATCGCGATACTGGGCACCAACTGCTGCTCGCCAAGCAACGAGAGGCCGACCACGACCGGCTCCTCACGGCGGATCAGCGGCATCACCCGGGACAGGAACAGCTCACGCATCGGCTTCCAGGCCGCGTGGTCGAGCACGCCCGGGTCGGCCATCAGCCGCCCGATGTCCGGATCCTGCCGGACGAAGTACCCGTAGTGGACGATCGCGTCGAGCACGTTGAGCCGGCCCATGTCCCACTCGGCGATCGCACGGCGGTGGCGGGGGAGGCTCAGGACCGACTCGGCGATGTCGTGGTGGCGCAACACGTCCGGCACGAACTCGCGCATGCCGAGCACCACCTTGTGCTCGTGCGGCACCCGGCTGTCGAAGACGTCCCGATCCCGTAGGTCGCTCAGCGAGCCTCCGACGATCTCGTCGTACTGCGCGGCGAAGAAGATCTGGTTGAAGTCGATCTGGGCGGCCGGCACCGAGTTGGCGCGCAGGTGCCCGAGTAACGCCGCGGTCGACGCGGGCGGCCCGTACGGGTCCCAGAATGGCGGGTGGATCAAGACGACGTCAGCGGACATGGCGCTCTCCTGAGGGCTGGGCGGACGGGAGCGGGGTCATCGGCCGGTCACCGTTGCTGCGGGCTGCGCGTCGGCGTCTCGCAGCGCCGCCACGACCTGCCGGCGGATCAGCGCGCGAATGTCGGTTCGCGGCCGAAGACCGGTAAGCGAGTGCAGGTGGGTGGGGTCGGCAAGGGTGGCGTTCGGGTCGTCGGCGTCGACCGGGTGCCGGGTCACGGTGATCGGGCGGTCGAGAGCGTCGCGCAGGGCGTCCAGCATCTGGCCCAGGGAGTGCGCCTGGCCGGTGCCGATGTTCACGGTGCCCGGCACTCCCCGGTCGGCCAGGGCGCGTACCGCCGCGACCAGGTCGAGGACGTCGACGAGGTCGCGGCTGCGACTCAGGTCGCCGAAGACCGGCACCGCGCGCCCCTCCAGCCCGGCCCGGATCCATCCGGCGAGGCCCATGTCCGGGCGTTGCCGCTCGCCCGCGACGGTGAAGAACCGGGCCGTGACGACCAGGGCGCCCCGTTCCCGCTGTGCGGCGCAGTGGTGCTCCATCTCCAGCTTGCTCTGCGCGTAGCCGCCCCGGGGGCGCAGCGGGAAGTCCTCCCGGCAGGGACGGCCGTCGGAGCCGCCGTAGACCGACGACGACGAGGCCACGACAAGCGGCGTCCCTCGCGGTACGTGGCGCAGCACCTGCTCGGTCGACAGCACGTTGTCGCGCCGCCGTCGCCACTGCACGTCGGGGCTGCGGTCCCGGACGCCCGGGCAACCGGCCAGGTGGAACACCGCGTCCGCGGTCCGCAACGCCTCCACCGCCTCGTCACAGGGGTCGCTCAGGTCGGCGATCAGCGGTTGGAGACCGGGTGCCTGTGACATGTCCCGCCGGTCGATCCCGATCACCGTCTCGCCGGCACCCCGTAACTGTGCGACGAGGTGCCCAGCGATGAAGCCCGCTGCTCCAGTAACGACTACCGCCATTCCGTTCCCTTCGCGTCGGGGTGTGCTCCGGACCCGCCGTCAGCCGTGCCGCGCCTCGAATTCCTTCAGGAAGCCGGTGAGGGCGTGCACCCCCGCTTCGGGCATGCCGAGGTAGAGGCAGGCCCGAAGGCCGCCGACCGAGGGGTGCCCGCGTAGGCCGTGCAGGCCCGCCGCCTCCGCCTCGGCGAGGAACGTCTGGGTGAGGAGGGGATCGGTGAGGCGGAAGGGGACGCTGGCGGATGCCCGGGAGCCCACCTCCACGGGTGCGCTGAAGAGACCGGAGTCGTCGATCGCCGCGTAGAGCAGCTCGCTGCGCCGGCGACTGGCGGCGCACACGGCAGCCGTGCCGCCCTGCTCCCGGACCCAGTCGAGCATCAACCCCGCGACGTACCAGGGAAAGACGGGCGGGGTGGTGAAGCGGCTCCGGGTGCGTTCGTGCACCGCGTAGTCGAACGTGGTGGGCGTACGCGGATCCGCGTGCCCGATCAGGTCACGGTGGACGATCACCACTGTCATCCCGACGACGCCCAGGTTCTTCTGGGACGAGGCGTACGCCAGGCCGAGGCGGCGTACGTCCAGGTCCGCGCTGAACAGCGCCGAGGACACGTCCGCCACCACCGTCGCCCCGCCCGAGTCCGGCACGTGGTCGAACTGCACCCCGTGCACCGTCTCGACCGGCGTGTAGTGCAGGTACGCGGCCCGCTCGTCCCACCTCGGTTCGCCGGGGCGGGAAGCGCGGCGGAAACCGACCGCCTCGGTCGACGCCGCCACGTTCACCTCGGCGTACCGGCGCGCGTCCTGAATGGCCTTGCCCGACCAGAGCCCGGTGTGCAGGTAGTCGACGTGTCGCCTGCCGCGCAGCAGGTTCATCGGCACCATTGCGAACTGGTTCGAGGCGCCCCCGTGCAGGAACAGCACCGCGTAGTCGTCCGGGACGCCGAGCAGGTCCCGCAGATCCGACTCGACCTGGTCGAACATGGCCAGCAGCGTCTCGTCCCACTGGCTCAGCTCCAGCACGGAGAAGCCGGTGCCGCGCCAGTCACCCAGGTCGTTTCTGATCCGCTCGCGTACCGGGGCAGGCAGCATCACCGGCCCCGCGCTGAACGTGTACCCACCCCGTGTGGTCATCCTGACCTCAGGTCAGCAACCGGACGGAGAAGTCGCTCGCGTCCGGTTCGTGACGCAACTGCAGCCAGGTCTGCAGGGTCACCCGAGGCGGGTCGTCGAAGCCCAGCACCATGTGCGGCAGCGCCGGGTTCCAGACCACCAGGTCGCCGACGTTCGGTTGGACCACGCAGCTCGGCGCCTCCGTCGGAATCTCCCCGTCCGCGAACCGGTACGCCCCGGTGGACTGCCGGTAGGGACCGTCGTGCCGCCAGATCCGGGTGCCGCCGCCGGTGCCCGGCATCCGTAGGTACACGTTCGCGGTGAGGCAGTCGCGACGGCCGACGTCCGCGTGGACAAGCTGCCGGGACGACTCCATCACGCGGCCGACGCCGGAGAGGCGGACGGTGCTGCCGTCGCGGTACAGACCGGCGCCGAGGGGCGCGACCTCGTCGAGTTCGAGCCGGAGTCGGTCGATGGGCGCGAGCTCGGGCGACGCGGCCGACCGGATCGCGCGGATCATCGAGACCGGATCCTGCTGCCTGGGGGCGCCCTCGGGCGGTGTGTCGATCGGCCCCACCCGGTCCACGTCGGTCTCCGTGAACCGGTCCTCGGCCTGGATACCGGCCTCCGTGCCGCGAGCCCACCGGGCGCGGTAGTTCACCCGCTCCGGGTGCTCCACGAGCAGCGCCGAGATGAGCTCCGCGGCCCGGGGCGTGCAGTAGCCGGGCACGACAGCGGCGGCGATCTGTTCCGTACGCAGCTGAACGAGCAACTCGGCGCTCAGCCGGTCGACCGTGCGGACCTCCCAGGTCACGATGACGGCTCCTTCTCGTCCTTGGTGAGTGTCAGCAGGTGGTACTCGTAGAAGCGACACGGGTGCGCCGCCGTGTTCGCGGCCAGGAACCTGGTCAGCTCGTGAGGGTCGACGCCCCACCGGACGCGGGCCCAGCGGGCCGCGGCCCTGCGGACCAGGTCGTTGTCGTGGCCGAGCCAGCGCAGCAGCCGGAGGAACTCGTGATGACGGGGGCCGAAGACCCCGTCGGTCAGGTCGCTGTGCGCGGTCGGCCGCAACCCGACGGCGGCGAAGTGGGCTTCGACTGTGGTTCGGGTCGGTATGTCGCGTGGCTGCTCGGCGAAGAACTCGGCGACCCGCCGGAGATGCGTCCGCTGTTCGTCGGGGAAGTCGGCGTAGTTCCGGGCCAACGCGATGTACGCCAGCACGATCCGACCACCGGGCCGCAGCACCCGAGCCAGTTCGGCCACGAGAGCCGCCTTGTCGGCGATGTGGGACAGCAGCTCGACGCTCAGGATCGCGTCGAACGTGGCGTCGAGAAAGGGCAGGCGCTCGGCGTTCGCCGCGACGAACCCGGGCCGCCCCGGGGCGACGACCCGGGCACGGGCCAACTGAAGTTGATCGATGTTGAGGCCGACGGGGCGGGCGTCGGGACACCTGCGCGTGATGAGGCCTACCATTCCGCCGCTGCCGCAGCCGACGTCCAACAGCCGTTCACCGCTCGCCGGTGCCACCGCGTCCAGCACCATCTGCGCCATTCGCCGCTGACGCACCGAGGTCGTGCCCGGCCGGACCGGGTCGGACGCGAAACCCAGGTTCATGAAGCCGAGGTTCCCGCCGGCGGCGACGACCCGTGCGAAGCTGCCGACGCTGTAGGTGTGCGCCATCCGGTGGAGGTGGGACTGTGCGGTAGTGGTCATGCCGCCGGCACCGCCCGGCGGTCCGCGTGATCCACGCCAGCGGCTTCGGGCTCGTCGACGGCGACGGACCAGTCGTTGCGGAGCACGACCTGGATGCCACCGGCAGTTTCGGCCCGCAGCCGCAGCGCCGCCGCCGCGTCCTCCATCGGGTACGCGTGGGTACGCAGCCGACCCAGCGCGAGCACCCCGTCGTAGGCCAACTGCAACGCCTCCCGCCAGATCGCGCGGGCCTCGCGTACACCGCCGATCCGCTCGCCCTCCTTGATCAGCGAGACGCTGCGGTGGTGCAGGGCCAGCACGTCGATGCGCGCCTCGTCGTCGAGCCCTCCGTACGCGACGATGCGCGAACGCGGGCGCATCAGCGGCGTGATCTCGTCTACGACACCGGTGGGCGTGGCCGCGATGGCGACGTCGAAGCCGTGCGGATAGTCCGCGGCCAGCGTGCCGGCGACCTCGGCGAGCGTGCCGGTCCGGACGTCGTGGGCGCCGAACTCACGGGCGAGGGTGCCCTTGGCCGGATCGGGATCGACCACCACCAGTCGCCGGCAGCCGTGCACCGCGACCAGCCTGGTGATCAGCAGGCCGCTGACCCCCTGGCCCACGACCAGCACGTCGCTGTTCCGCTCGATGCCGGTACGCCAGGCCGCCATCGCCACTCCCGGCAGCACCTCCAGCAGGCATCCGTCGACGAGCGGGATGCGGTCGTCGAAGACGAGGGAGTTGGTGGGGGTGGTGACGAGGTGCTCGGTGAGCGCGCCCCACCCCTCCACGCAGCTGACCCGGTCACCGAGGCGGATGCCACCGACACCCGGGCCCACCTGGTCCACCGTGCCGGAGACGGCGTGCCCGACCACCGGCAGGCCGTGGCGAACCTTCGGCGGCCGGCGACCCTGGAAGATCTCGACGTCTGATCCGCAGATCCCCACGGCGGCGACCCGGAGCCGGATTTCTCCGGGGCCCGCGACGGGGGTCGCCACCTCCGCCGGGACGAGTTTCCCGGGCCCCGGAATCGTCCACAGCCTCATCGCGCGCCCTCGTCGAGGAGGGCCGCTGCGGAGGTGGGCCACGAGGTGGCCGTCGGGGTTCGCGCGGCGGACGGGTAGTAGAAGTTGACCAGGACCGCGGGCACCTGGACCACCGATTCCCTGCCGTACGCGCGGATGATCCGTTCGGCGAGGTCGAGGTCGTTGTGGCGGCGGTAGGGGCAGCGCCGCCCCTGGTGCTCGTTGACCCAGGCCCGACGCGGATGGACGGTGTGCCAGAGCGAGCCGAGCGCCCGGAAGACGGACGCCCGGTGCATCATCTCGTTGGTGTCCACGTACTGCGACAGACCGAGGGACTCCGGGACGAGCTCGTCCTGAGCGAACACGACCCAGCCGGGGCCGCGCTGGACTGCGGTTCGGCTGTCTGCGGCGATCACCTGGTCGAGTTGGTCGGGGTGGTGGTGGTTGCGGGACCTGCAGTAGACGAGCTGCGCGTCGGGTCGTTCCACCAGGACCTGGGCCAGGGTGGCAAGCGTCGGGGGCTCCCAGCGGTTGTCGGCGTCCAGGTAGGCGATCAGGGTGCCCCGGGCGACCTGGAGGCCGTTGTTGCGGGGTTCCCACTGGATGATGCCGCGGCGGCTGTTGGTCGTGTTGGTGACCACCCGGACCCGGTTGTCCAGTGCCCGGTAGTGCTCCGCCACCCGGGCGGTCCCGTCGGTGGACGCGTCGTCCACGATGATCAACTCAAGGTCACGCAGGCTCTGGTCGAGCACGCTCTCGATGGCGTCCGGGAGCACCCGCTCGACATTGAAGGCCGGCATGATCACCGAAATGAGGGGCTCGCCCTCGTGGGAGGTCGGCACGCCTGTCACCTCGCCTGCCACTCGGGCTCGCGGGACAGTGCGGCCCCGATCCGCACTGTCGTCTCCAGGCACTCTCGTACGACAGGCCAGTCGGAGAGCGGGTTGCCGAACATCATCCGAAGCGGATGGATGACGCCCTTGTCCGCCCGGATCCGCGCCTCGTCGTCCCGGGCCGGGAAGGCGTGCACGAAGAACGTGGTCTCGGTGTTCAGCCTGGTGTGCAGCGCCCGGTTGAGCTGGTTGAGCGCCGCGACGTCCCCGGGGTCCTCCGGGTTCGGCAGGTACATGAAGGCGACGGCGTTGTGCGTCACGTCCGGATTGACCAGGCGGAGGTTGGGGTGCGCGTCGATCCACTCGGCGGCCGTCCTGGCCAGCGCGTGTCGACGGTCGATCTCCTCGGCGAGGCGTTGCCATCCCCAGTGTTGGAGCATGAACAGCAGCTTCAGCGAGATGAAACTCTTGCTGTTGATCGCCGGGGTGTAACCGCCGAGCGACATCTCGTCCTGGTTGATGACTGTGGCCGGGTCGCCGGAGAAGTAGGTCAACCACTGCGGCTCGCGCAGGAAGAACAGGCTGATGTTGTACGGGACGAGCAGCACCTTGTGCGGGTCTATGGAGAGGCTGTGTGCCCGTTCGACGCCTGCCATCAGCTCGCGACGATTCGGGCTGAACAACACCTGGCCGCCCTCGCAGGCGTCCACGTGCAACCAGATGTCGTGGCGCTCAGCGATTGTGGCGAGAGCGGTGAGGTCGTCGAAGGCCATGAACCTGCTGTCGCCGGCGACAGCGAAGATGCACATGATGTCCTCGCCGCGCGCACGAACGGCCTCGATCTGGCGCTCGAGGTCGGCGGGGTCGATGCGGAAGTGCTGGCTGGCGACGTCGCACAGCGCCTCCTCGGCCAGGCCCGCCTCCTGCCGCTGCTGCGCGGTCAGGTCGCGGTTGCCCAGGCCCAGCATGTGCAGGCTGCGCCGGAGGGAGAAGTGGGTGAACGGCCGGTTGGCAAGCACGCGGGTACGCCGTGGGTCGAAGATGCGGCCGCGTGCCGCGAGTTGCCGCTTGAGGTGTTCACGGGCGGCGAGCAGGCTGGAGAAGTTGGCACCGGCGCCACCGAAGACCACAGCGCCGCCGGTGCTCAGCGCGCTGTCGCCGCTGCTGGGCGTGGGATAGCCGACCAGTTCGCGCAACGTGTGCAGCAGGTGCACCTCCAGCACCGTCGCGGCCGGCCCGTAGTCGAACGAGGAGAGGTTCTGCTGGAGGAAGGCGTTGGCGACGTCCCCGAGGATGCCGGCGCTCGAGTTGCCCGCGTCCGGGTGGGCCAGGAACGTCGGGGCGGCGAAGTT
The DNA here is from genome assembly GCF_049841645.1 of Micromonospora sp. DT43. Lineage (NCBI taxonomy): Bacteria > Bacillati > Actinomycetota > Actinomycetes > Micromonosporales > Micromonosporaceae > Micromonospora > Micromonospora sp. DT43. The sequence continues at coordinate 102,291 of NZ_JBNCKR010000003.1, forward strand.
GAGGCAGGCGGGAAGGACCGTTTCGGCGAACCGCCCCACCACGTCGCTGAGCTCGCGGCCGTTCGTCGTGATCTCCGCCGCGTCGCGCAGCAGTGCGCGGTCCATTCGGGACGGCGGGACGACGTGCGGCGCGGCGAACTTGAAATCGACACAGGCCCGGATCAACTCCTCCAGGCTGGCGTCGAACTCCTTCAGTGTTGACTCGGCCAGGACGTGGTGCCGGCTCAGTGAATTCACCCCGTTTCGCGAGCGAGGGCTCCGAAAGCGACAGTCCCCTGTGGACACCCTGTTGACCATCGATCTCGATGGCCGAGCATAACGGCGTTACCTGCCGCGGGGAACCCCGCAGGGTGACCCCGGGGACACCGGCCGCGACGCGGGAGGCACCCGGACGGTGACGAGATGTACTACGTTCCCCAGCGGAGGCGCCGTTGGCGAAAGGGGCCAGGATGCAGGAGCAGGTCGCGGAGCTACAGCGGCTCGCTGCCCTGGTGGCGGCCCAGCAGCAGGTCATCGACCGGCTGGCCGTCGCCGTGGACGGTCCTCCCGCGGATGCCGCCGAGCCCTCGACGTCGACCGACGGGGTCGCGCCGGACGCCGCCGCCGACGGCCCTTCCCGCGCCGTGGACTGGTTCACTGTCTCCGGGGCCGAGCGGCTCGCGGCCTGGACGGCGCTGGCGCGCTTCGTCGAGCTGCTGGTCTTCCGGTACAGCCTCCAGTTGGAGATCCGACCCTGTTGGTGGCGGCATCCGGAGGCGGTGGAGGAGCTGGCCGCACTGTGGCATCTGCGGCAGAAGTACTTCGGCCCCGATGGCGGGCTCGACGATGCCATGTCCTGGTTGGACAATCTATACAAAAGCCGCGAGCGGCTACGGATGGCATTTGTGGCCTGTCGGGAGACGCACGTCGACACGACGGGACGAGCCTGGATGCCCGACGGCATCCGTGCCGACTTCGCGCGGGAGATCCAGCGGGATCAGCCGATCACAGCGCGGCTGTCGCCCGAACCGCCCCGCCCGGCGGAGTGACACCGCGCAGCCCCGCACCGACCTGCCCGAACACCTCGGAGTGGCCATGAGTTCCGGACCGACCCGCAACGATGATGCCACCGGCGTGCTCTTCTTCCTTGCCGCGGTGGCCGGTGTCGTCCTCTCCCTGGTGGCTCTGCTGCTCTGGCTCGCCGGCCAGTTGGCGGCCCTGCTCTCCGGCCGTGGATGGCCCGAGTCGACCCCCGGCGATCTCTTCGGCATCGCCCGCAGGCTGGTCGAGAACGGCGGTGACGTGGCCGCGGCCTGGCCGGTGGGCGTGACGGTCGGCCCCGCCTGGTTGATCTGGACGATCTTCGTGGCCTGCCTGGGGGGAATCGGCTGGGCGGCGGTGCCCATCGTCCGGTTCGCGCTGAACTGGCGGCGTCGACGCGAAATGCGGATCTTCCGGCTGGGCTTCGCCTCCGGCAACGAGATCCGCCGCACCCTGAGCGCGAAGGCGGTGCTGGACAAGGCCCGCAACGTCCGACCGTCGTACCGGGGTCGGAAGAATGTCGATCCCCGAGAAGTGGGCTTCTACCTGGGGCGTGACATCCGCTCCCAGCAGCAGATCTACGCCTCCGTCGAGGACGTCTTCATCGTCCTCGCTCCACCGCGGCAGGGTAAGGACGTCCACTTCTGCGCACCGTTCACCATCGACGCGCCAGGTCCGTGCATCGTCACGTCCACCCGCGCCGACGCGTTCACCAACACCTACGCGATGCGCAGCAAGCTGGGTCGCGTCTACGTCTTCGATCCCAACGGGATGACCCACTGGCCCGAGCGGCTGCGCTGGTCGCCGGTCCTCGGTTGCGAGAATCCACTCATCGCGTCCAACCGTGCCGCGGCGATGATCAACGGCGCCGGTCTGGAGGTCGAGGGGAACGCCGCCTACTTCATCCTCGGCGCCACCACGATCCTGCGGTGCCTGCTGCACGCGGCGGCGCTCGGCGGCAGGACGATCCGGGACGTGACCACCTGGTGCGTCCAGCAGGTCAACCCGGAACCGGCGGCGATTCTGCGCCGGGCCGAGGAGGAGGGCACCGCCGCTCCCGGTTGGGCCTCGACGCTCGAAGCGACTGTGGGTGGCGAGCCGGGGCACCGGAGCATCATGTTCGCGGTGGCCACCCAGGCGCTCGGCTGCTTCGCCGACCCCGGGGTGATGGACGCCTGCTCGCCGGGCGTGGACGACCTGTTCGACCTCAAGGAGTTCCTCGCCGGTCCGAACACCCTCTACGTCCTCGGCAAGGAGAAGAAGACCGGCAGCGTGGCGCCGGTGGTCACCGCGATGCTGGAGGACCTGTTCGACGGCGCCCGCAAGGTGGCGTCCCGCATGCCCGGCAGCCGACTCGACCCGCCGTTGACGGTCGAGCTCAACGAGGCGGCCCACATCGCGCCGCTGCCGAACCTTCCCGGCTACATGGGTGACTCCGGCGGCTTCTCGATCTCACTGCACGTGTACCTCCAGTCGCTGTCCCAGGCCCGCTCCCGGTGGGGCGAGCACGAAGCGATGATCATGTGGGACAACGCCGCCGTGCGGGTCATCATGGGCGGCGCCGGCAACGTGAACGACCTGGAGGACATCTCCCGGTTGATCGGCGAGGCCGACGAGAAACGATCGACGGTGACCCGAGGCAGTGACGGTCGGTCGGTCTCCACGGAGCGGCAGAAGCGGCGGGTGCTCACGGCCGACGAGATCCGTACGCTCCCGTTCGGTCGCGCCGTCGTCGTGGCCCGCGCCGCCCGTCCGGTCGAGGTGAAGCTGTTGCCGTGGTGGAAGCGCAAGGACGGCGACCAGATCGGGGCCGGCAAGGCCGAGACCGAGAAGCGGGTCCTGGAGTACACCGGCGAGGCCGAGGCGCGCGTCACGGGTCACTGAGACCCGGCCGGTTCTCGAGAGACTGTGACCCCGGTCGCCAGGAGCGGTGCCTCTCGGCATGACTCCCCACACATCGGCGTCGCCGTACGGCCTCCGCGGCGTTGAAGAGCGGGAGAATCACGTGTCCGGACGACACCACGCTGCCTACCGCACGTGTCGACGCACCGGCTTTCCCGCAGAGAGATCGAGATGATGAAGCAGTTGGTGGAGAAGACCGTCCCCGAGCAGGACGTGCTGCCCGGCGACCTGATGACCAACCGCCAGCGGGCGCGGCTCGTGCTCGTGCTCGGCGCGTTGATCGCGATCGGCCCACTCACCATCGACATGTACCTGCCGGCGCTGCCCGCCATCACTGCGGGCCTGCGGACCACCGAAACGGCCGTGCAGTTGACGCTTACCGGCACGCTTATCGGCCTGGCGTTGGGTCAGTTGCTGGTCGGGCCGCTCTCCGACGTGGTGGGGCGGCGACTGCCGCTGCTCGCCGGGCTGACCGCGCACATCGTGGCCTCCGTGCTGTGCGTCTTCGCGCCCAACATCGCCGTGCTCGGCGCGCTGCGCGTCCTGCAGGGCCTCGGCGTGGCGGCCGCCACAGTGGTCGCCACCGCCGTCGTCCGCGACCTGTTCAGCGGTGCCTCGTTCGCGCGGATCTTCTCGCGCCTGATGCTGGTCATGGGTCTGGCACCGATCCTCGCGCCGACGCTTGGCAGCGGGCTGCTGGGCTGGACCGACTGGCGGGGTGTCTTCGCGGCGCTGGCCGTGCTGGGCGCGTTGCTGATCGTCGTGGCGGCTCTGCAACTCCCGGAGACCCTTGCGGTGGAACGCCGCCGGCACGGTGGGGTGGCCGCGACCCTGCGCGACTACCGGGGGCTGCTCAACGACCGGGCGTTCGTCGGTCTGGTGCTTGTCGCCGGGCTGGCCATGGCGTCGCTGTTCGCGTACGTCTCCGGGTCGTCCTTCGTCCTGCAGGACCAGTACGGCCTCGACGAGCAGCAGTTCGGTCTGGCCTTCGGGGCCGGTGCGGTCGGCCTGATCGGGGGCACCCAGTTCAACGTCCGCCTGCTGCGGCGCTACACCCCGCAGCAGATCCTGATCAGCGCCCTGATCGCCGGAACGGCCGCCGGGCTGCTGCTGATCGTGTTCGCCGCCACCGGCGTTGGTGGCCTCGGCACCCTGCTCGCGTCGCTGTGGCTCGTGCTGGCCGCGGCGGGTCTGGCCCTGCCGAACGCACCGGCGCTGGCCATGAGCCGCCACAGCGAGGCCGCCGGCACGGCTGCGGCGCTGCTCGGGGCCGTGCAGTTCGGCGTCGGCGCGTTGTCGGCGCCGCTGGCGGGTCTGTTCGGCACGGGAAGCGTACCGATGGCGATCGTCATCGCAGGCGGCATGGCGGCGGCGCTCGCGGTCATGGTCCTGGTCGTGCCCCGCGCCACCCTCGGCGCGGTCGACCCGGATCTGGCCGTCGCCGTGCACTAGAGAGCGCGGACCTGGCCGTCGCCGTACAGGGAAGAGAGGGGCGGGCCGGGTCTCCCGGCCCGCCCGACGATCAGCGGATCTCGGTGGTGTTGTCCTCGGGGCGCGACTGGCCGCGCGGCGGGGCGGACCACGGCGACTCGCCGCCCACCCGGCGCGGCAGCGGCTCGGTGGGCGTCGGATCGGCCGGGTAACCCAGGGTCAGCGGGGCGGTGTCGCGCTCCGCGGGCTCGGGCGACGGCCAGTCGGTGAGGGTGAAGTCGTCGGCGCGCGGCCCGTCCGCCGGCGCGGGCGTCAGGGCCGGCGCGGTCGCCGCCTGCGGCCACCGCCGCCACCGTTGACCACTGAACGTCGCCATCAGCAGCAGCAGGCCGAGCAGGAACAGCGTGCCGTTCTCCACCGGCAGCCGCAGCGGCAGCGGGTCGCCGAGCACCTTCCACCCCTGCGGGATCGCGTCGCGCACGTCGAAGGGCGCAACGAACATCCCGACGTACGGGGTGACCAGCAGCAGCCCGGCCACCAGCGGGCCCGCCGGTGAGAAGCGCAGTGTGCCGAGCAGCCCGAGCAGGACACCGCCGACGCCGAGGTACACGGCCGGCTCGATCAGGTTGGCGGTGTTGAAGGTGCCGATCTCCACCCAGCGGTCGACCGTCCGGCTCGACCCGTCCTGCCCGAGTGTGACAAGCGCCCACGTGATGGGTGCCACCACCAACCCGGCGAGGAAGCTCCAGAGATGTCGCATCCGCGCACCGTACCGTTTCCGGCATGACCGAGCACCTCTCCGACGCTCCGACCGGCAAGCCGACGTCGTACTCCCGCGTCACCCTCAGCAAGATCATGACTGCGGTGGACGTGAACCTCTACGGAACCGTCCACGGCGGGGTTCTGATGAAGTTCGTCGACGACGTGGCGGGAGCCGCCGCCGCCCGGCACAGCGGCGGGACGGCTGTCACCGCGGCGATCGACGAGATCGTCTTCTCCGAGGCCGTCCGGGTCGGTGACCTGGTGCACGCGCACGCCCAGGTGAACTGGACCGGGCAGACGTCGATGGAGGTGGGCGTGCGGGTGGTCGCCGAGCGGTGGGACTCGGCCGAGGACGCGCCGGTGCGGGTTGCCACGGCGTACCTGGTCTTCGTCGGCGTGGACGTCGGCGGCGCGCCGCGCACGGTCCGGCCGGTGCTGCCGGAGACGCCGGAGGACGAGCGCCGGTACCGGGAGGCCGAGATCCGGCGCGAGCACCGCCTGGCCCGCCGCCGAGCCATCCAGGCGCACCGGGCTGGCTGAACCACATGGGTGGGTGGGGTGGAGTGTGGGCCGGGCACGCGTCGATCGGCCTACCCGGTGCGCAGAATGGCGCTTCGAGGTAGGGCAAGATGGCGCCACGGCCCATTCACAGTGTCGTGCGGGGCCAGGGGAGGGTGGAGCAGTGGGTGACGTGCTGTGGACGCCGCCGGCGGACGTACTCGAGCGGTCCCGGATCGGCGACTACCTGCGCTGGCTGCGGGAGAACCGTGGGCTGGACTTCGCCGACTACGACGCGCTGTGGCGGTGGTCGGTCACCGACCTGGACGCGTTCTGGCGCTCGATCTGGGACCACTTCGAGGTGATCGCGCACACCCCGCCGACCGCCACCCTGGCCGAGCGGGGGATGCCGGGGGCCCGCTGGTTCCCCGGCGCCACCCTCAACTACGCCGAGAACGTGCTGCGGATGCCGGGCCGCGCCGACGACGACCCCGTGGTCATCGCGCACGGTCAGACCCGGCCGCCGGTCACCCTCACCGCCGGGGAGCTGCGCGAGCAGGTCCGCCGGGTGTCCGCCGGTCTGCGCCGGCTCGGCGTCACCGCCGGGGACCGGGTGGCGGCGTACGCCCCGAACATCGGCGAGACGTACGTCCTGCTGCTGGCCACCGCCAGCCTGGGCGCGATCTTCTCGTCCTGCGCGCCCGAGTTCGGCACGCGCAGCGTCACCGACCGCTGGCAGCAGATCGAGCCGACAGTGCTCGTCGCCGTGGACGGCTACCGCTACGGCGACAAGCCTGTGGACCGCCGCGCCGAGGTCGCCGCCATTCGGGCCGCCCTGCCGTCGCTGCGGCACGCCGTGAGCATCGGCTACCTCGACCCGGCGGGTCCCGTGCCCGAGGGCGCGCTGAGCTGGGCCGAACTGGCCGCGCCCACCGACGAGCCGTTGACGTTCACGCCGTTGCCGTTCGACCACCCGCTGTACGTGCTCTACTCCTCGGGCACCACCGGCCTGCCGAAGCCGATCGTGCACGGCCACGGCGGCATCCTGCTGGAACACCTCAAGATGCTCGCCCTGCACCACGACCTCGGCCCGACCGACAGGTTCTTCTGGTTCACCACCACCGGCTGGATGATGTGGAACTTCCTCGTCTCCGGGCCGGCGGTGGGCGCGACCATCGTGCTCTTCGACGGCAACCCGGGGGTCCGGGCGGAGCCCGGCCGGCCGGCCGAGCCCGACCTGGGCGCGCTGTGGCGGTTGGCGGCCGAGACCGGCACGACGTACTTCGGCACCTCGGCGCCCTTCCTGCTGGCCTGTCGCAAGGCCGGCCTGGTGCCCCGCGAGGTCGCGGACCTGTCCGCGCTGCGCGGCGTCGGTTCCACAGGCGCGCCGCTGCCCGCCGAGGGCTTCGGATGGGTGTACGAGACCGTCGGCGACCAGGTGCAGCTCCAGTCGCTGTCCGGCGGCACCGACGTGTGCACGGGCTTCGTCGGTGGCGTGCCGCTACTGCCGGTGTACGCCGGTGAGATCGCCTGCCGCGCGTTGGGCGCCAAGGTGGAGGCCCGCTCGGCCGACGGCACTCCGGTGATCGGCGAGCTGGGCGAGCTGGTGATCACCGAGCCGATGCCGAGCATGCCTGTGGGCTTCTGGAACGACCCGGACGGCACCCGCTACGCCGAGGCGTACTTCAGCGTCTACCCGGGCGTCTGGCGGCACGGTGACTGGATCACCATCAACTCCCGGGGCGGCTGCGTGATCACCGGGCGCTCCGACGCCACCCTCAACCGTGGCGGGGTCCGGCTCGGCACCGCCGAGTTCTATTCGGTGGTCGAGGGCCTCGACGAGGTCGTCGACTCGGTGGTGGTGCACCTGGAGGACGACGAGGGCGGTGCCGGCGAGCTACTGCTCTTCGTGGTGCTGGCCGACGGGCTGACCCTGGACGACGCGCTGCGGAAGAAGATCTGCCGCGAGCTGCGTACCGCGCTGTCACCCCGGCACGTGCCCGACGAGATCCACCAGGTACGCGCCGTGCCCCGCACCCTCTCGGCGAAGAAGCTGGAGGTGCCGGTCAAGAAGATCCTCACCGGCACCCCTGTCGACCAGGCCGCCGCGAGGGGCGCGCTTGTGAACCCCGACTCCCTGGCGTCCTTCGCCACCTTCGCCGAACGCAGAGCCACGATCCAGCGGCCCACCTGAGGGTTCCTGCGGGCCGGCTGACCCGCGACGCGGCCGCACGCCGATTCCCCGCTGGAGCCCGCGTCGCGGTCGGGCCCGGTGGGCGCCAACCGGGTACGGCGGGCGGGTCACGGGAGGGTGTGGGTGGCCTTCTCCATGGTCTGGCGGTCCGCCAGGCGGGCCGGGTCGAGGTTGGCGCAGAGGATGACGGTGGCCGTCCGGGTGAGCGGGGCCAGCAGCCAGTCCACCGGGTCCGGGTAGCGGCCGGCGTCGACGAGGACACGAGCGCCCGGCTCGATGCCCAGCTCGGTGGCGCGGGCCTCGGCACGGGCGAGCAGTTGCGCGTCGACGGGGCCGGGACCGGACTGCGGGGTGAAGTGGTCACCGTGTCCGCGTACCTCGACCACGTAGTCGGCGAAGCCGGGCGGCACCTGCCGCAGCGGGGCGGCGAGCGGGGCGAGGCCCAGGGCGTACCGCTCGTCGGCGGACCACGACTGTGCCTCGTCGAGCCGGTCGGCGGCGGCGAAGAGGACGTCCACCGCGCCCGGTGTGTCGACGACTGTCACCTTGGCCGACCAGCAGCCCAGCAGCACGGCGGCGGTCTGCCAGTGGGGAGGGAGCAGCACCCCGGCCGGTGTGCCCGGCGCGAGGCCGACCTCGTCGACGAGAAGGTTGGCGGTCTTCGACACCCAGTTCGCCAGGGTGGCGCCGGAGAGTTCGGTGCGGTCACCGGTGGCGTCGTCGTACCAGGTCAGCAGCGGTCGGGTCGGGTCGGACGCGATCGCGTCGGCGAACACCCGGGCAATGTTGTCGGCCATCGGCGCGAACGATACGCCTCCGCCGCCCGTACTCGATGACGACGACAAGTCGGCGTACCGTCGGGTCGCAGTCAGCGTCGGCCCCGTACTCCGGCGTAGGCTTTACCCCCGGAGTGTTGTTCCCCACAGACCCACCTTCAAGGAGTCGCCACGTGACCGCCGGTCGCCCGCCCCGCGTGCTCATCGACGCCACGAGTGTCCCCGCCGACCGTGGTGGCGTCGGTCGATACGTCGACGGTCTGCTCGGTGCCCTCGGCAAGGTGTGCGGGTCGGGGGTGGAATTGGCAGTGGTGAGTCTGCGCACCGACCTGGAGCGTTACACCCGGATGCTGCCCGGCGCGGAGATCATCCCCGCTCCGGCCGCCGTGGCGCACCGCCCGGCACGGCTCGCCTGGGAGCAGACCGGTCTGCCGCTGCTCGCCCAGCAGGTCGGCGCGCACGTCCTGCACTCGCCCTTCTACACCTGCCCGCTGCGGGCCGGCTGCCCGGTCACGGTCACCGTGCACGACGCGACGTTCTTCACCGAGCCGGAGCACTACGACAAGTCCCGCCGCACGTTCTTCCGCAGCGCCATCAAGACCTCGATGCGCCGCGCCAACCGGGTGATCGTGCCCAGCAAGGCCACCCGCGACGAGCTGATCCGGCTGCTCGACGCCGACCCGACCCGCATCGACGTGGCCTACCACGGTGTCGACCACGACGCCTTCCACGCGCCCAGCGAGGAGGAGAAGGCCCGCGTGCGCGCCCGGCTGGGGCTGGGCAACAGCACGTACGTCGCCTTCCTCGGCGCCAAGGAGCCGCGCAAGAACGTGCCCAACCTGATCCGCGGCTGGGCCCGTGCGGTGGCCGACCGGGCCGACCCGCCGGCCCTGGTGATCGCCGGTGGGCAGGGGCACGACGACGACATCGACCGGGCGGTAGCGGAGGTCCCGTCCCACCTGCGGCTGCTGCGCCCCGGCTACCTGCGCTACGCCGACCTGCCCGGCTTCCTCGGTGGCGCTCTGGTGGCCGCCTATCCCTCCTACGGCGAGGGTTTCGGGCTGCCGATCCTGGAGGCGATGGCGTGCGCCGCTCCGGTGCTGACCACCCCCCGGCTGTCGCTGCCGGAGGTGGGCGGCGACGCCGTGGCGTACACGTCGGAGGACGCGGAGCAGATCGGCACCGACCTGGCGGCCCTGCTCGACGACGAGCAGCGTCGGCTGTCGCTGGCGAAGGCCGGCTTCGACCGGGCCAAGGAGTTCACCTGGGAGTCCAGCGCCGAGGTGCACATCGCCGCGTGGAGCCGCGCCCGGTCGTGACCGTTCGGGCCCTTCCGTGGTGACCCGTGCCACTGCGCGGGGATGCGTCGGGCATGATGTGCGGATGCTTTATGCGGTCATCCCGGCAGGTGGCAGCGGCACAAGGTTGTGGCCGTTGTCCCGCGCCGGCCACCCCAAGTTCCTCCACCCGCTGACCGGCACCAGCGCCTCGCTGCTCCAGGCGACCGTGGAGCGGCTCGCGCCGCTGACCACGCCGGATCGGACCCTCGTGGTCACCGGTGCCGCGCACGTCGCGGCGGTCGCCCGGCAGCTGACCGGGCTGCCGGAGGAGAACATCCTGGTCGAGCCGTCTCCTCGGGATTCCTGTGCGGCGATCGCGCTGGCCGCGGCGGTGATCGCGCAGCGTGACCCGGACGCGGTGATGGGCAGCTTCGCGGCCGACCACCTGATCCGCGACCCGGACAGCTGGGTGCGCACGGTGCAGGAGGCGGTCCGGGGAGCCGAGCACGGCATGCTGATGACTGTCGGCATCACCCCGACCCGGCCGGAGACCGGCTACGGCTACCTGGAGACCGGCGACGAGACCGAGGGCACGCCGTGGCGCACGGTGGCCGAGTTCAAGGAGAAGCCGGCCGCCGAGGTCGCCGAGGCGTACGTCCGTTCGGGCCGGCACCTGTGGAACGCGAGCATGTTCGTCTGGCGGGTGGACGTGTTCCTCGCCGAGTTGGCCCGCCAACAGCCGGCGCTGCACGCGGGTGTCACGGCGATCGCCGCCGCCTGGGGCACCCCGGAGCAGGACGACGTGCTCGGCACGGTCTGGCCGACGCTGCCGAAGATCTCCGTCGACTACGCGGTGATGGAGGGTGCGGCCACCGCGGGTCGGGTCGCCACCGTGCCGGGCGACTTCGGCTGGAACGACGTCGGCGACTTCCACACCCTTGGTGACGTGCTGCCCGCCGACAACGCGGGCAACGTGGTGCTCGGCACCGACGCCAAGCCGGGTGTGCTCCTGCGGGACACCGCCAATCTGGTGGTGGTGCCGCAGTCGGGTCGGTTGGTGGCGGTCCTCGGTGTGCGCGACCTGATCGTGGTGGACACTCCGGACGCGGTGCTGGTCTGCCCGCGCGACCGGGCCCAGGACGTCAAGCTCCTGGTCGACGAGCTGAAGGAGCGGGGCGAAGAGGGCTACGTCTGAGGGCCGCGAGGGCCGGCGCGACCAGTTGCGCCGTCCCGCTGGCCAGCGGCTCGGGCAGTCGGTCCGGTGGAAACCACCCCAACGCCTCGGCCTCGTCGCTGACCTGCTCCACCGCACCGGGCGGGGCGACGACTGCGAACCGGACGTCGTAGTGGCGCGACCCGCCCTGGCAGAGCACCTCGTGCACGTCGATGTCGATCGGCACCGGATCGATGCGCAGGTCGGCGATCCCGGACTCCTCGGTGGCCTCGCGCAGCGCGGCCGCGACAAGGGTCTGGTCGACCGGCTCACAGTGCCCGCCGAGCTGTAACCAGAGACCGAACTTGCCGTGCAGGCAGAGCAGCACCCGGGAACCGGTCGGGTCCATCACCAGCGTGCTGGCGGTGACGTGGCCCCGACGGTGGTGCCGGCTCATCGCGACAGGCCCGGCGGCGAGCAGCGCGAGGGTCCGGTCCCGCGCGTCGGCCGCCGCCGGGCTGGTCGGCCGCCAGTCGTCGAGCAGTGCGACGGCGTCGGCGTGCAGCGTCGCGTACGACGCGGGATCGGTGGGGTCGACGGCGGGTCCGGTGAGCGCGGTGTCGGGCACCCCGTCACTGTACGAGCGCGCGCTGCGTACCCTGGCGCGGTGACCCTACGACTCGTCGAATTCGTGGTGGCCGGCAACGAGGCCAGTGATCTGCTGCCGGTGCGCTCGTCGGCGCTGCTGCGGTCGTACGGCGCTCGGCGGGGTTTCTGGACGGTGTTGGACGAGGGCCCGGTCGAGCGCTGCCTCGCCCTGCTGCTGGAGTTGGACGATGGTGAGTGGACGGCCCGGCACGTCAGCGCCGACGCCGGGGCCGAGAACGGTCGGACCGAGGACGGTGAGGCGCTCGCCCACCACGACGGCTGGGTGTACGTCTTCGGCTCCCACTTCGGCTCGAAGGCGGGTCCGCTGCGCCCCCGACGGGCGTTCGTGGCCCGGTTCCGCGAGGACGACGCGGCGACCGGCCCGCTGTCGGTGCACGTGGTGCGCAACCGGTTCCGGCTGCACCGGGCGGTGAACGACGCCCTCGCCGCGTCGCCGCTGACCCTGCTGCAAGCGGGCGAGCGGGTGCGCGACCGCTTCATCGTGGAGACCCTGGCCCGGGGGACCAGCCGGGCGAAGAGTTGGGTGAGCCGCCTGGCCCCGGACGACCTGCCGTTGAACGTGGAGGCCGCGGCCTTCACTCCGGCCGGCACGGCGCTTCTCGGGTTGCGATTCCCGGTCACCGAGGCCGGCGAGCCGATCCTGGTGGAGGTGGCCGGGGTGCCGGGCATGTTCGCTGCGGACCCGGTGTGGCCGCAGGCGCTGGGGGCGTACGCGGTGACCGGGGTGACGCCGCCGGGCGAGCTGACCGGCTTCCGGGCGATGGTGCCGGCGCCGGACGGCGGGTACGCGGCGGTGATCGGCTCGATCGACGCGTTGGGCAAGGGGTCGGTGCTGCTCGACGACCATCCGGGCGGGGGTGCGGTCACGTCCCGGCACGTGCGGTTCCGGCTGCCGGCGGGACGGACGGACGACTCGTGCCGACTGGTCGGTGAGCTGGCGGCCGACCTGGCGCCGTTCCACCACGTCGAGGGCCTGGCCGAGCTGGACGGGCGACCGTTCTACGTCACGGACGAGGACCATCGGGTCGCGCTCTGGGTTGGCTGAGCGGGGCAGGCGCACCACGGCGATGGGATGACCGGACGGCACCTCTGCGGAGCAAGGGCCGCAGACCCTCGTGGTGCCGCCCGATCACCGGCCCCTCCCCGGTCCCCGGTGCCCCGACACCGGATGCGTCCAGGACGCGTCGGTGCCGTGCTCGGGCACTGGAAGCATGCCTAACCGGCCCCGAAGGCGTCGAGGTTTTTCAGCCCAGGCTTAAAGATGGAGATAACTGCCGGCCGGGTAGAGTCGAACGGTCACCCGGCATCCCCCTGCCGGCGACACGGGAGCGCTCCATGCTGAAGATCCACTTTTCCGGCGAGGACATTCTCCGGACCCGGGTGGCGCCGGCGGCCGACCCGGTCTGGGAGCTTGTCCTCAGCCTGCACGTGTTGCAGGGCCGCAACCGCGACCCGCTGACGTCGGCCTGGCGACGCACCGTGACCCGCGGGCTGCGCCAGGATGTCGCCTCCGACCAACTCCGACTGCTCTTCGCCCTGAACCCGCCGCGCGGCTACTTCCCCGACTTCCTCACCCCGTACGCAAGTGTCGAGGGTTTCGAGGCAGGGCTGGAAGCGGTTCGCAGTACGCCGACCTCGCTGCTCCAGCGGGACCTGGCCCTGGTGGCGGCGGACAACCAACTGCCGTCCTCCGCCGCCGCGCTGGCCCGAGGTGACGTGGCGACACTGCGCCACCTCGCGGATTCGATGGAGCAGTACCGGTCGCTGGCGATCGGCCCGTACTGGAGCCGGATCCAGTCGGCGGTGGCGGCGGACCGCACCCGCCGCGCGCGGGCCCTGCTCGACGGCGGCGTCGAGGGGCTGTTGGCGAGTCTCCGCCCACGGATGCGCTGGGACAGCGGGGTGCTGGAGGTGCGCGACTACCCGCACAGCCGGGAGCTGCACCTGGACGGTCGAGGGCTGCTGCTGGTGCCGTCGTTCTTCTGCGCGGGCACCCCGGTCGCCCTGCTCGACCCGGCGCTGCCGCCGGTGCTTGTCTATCCGGTGGACCGGCTGGGCGGGCTCGCCGCGACCGACGGTGACGCGCTGGCCACGTCGAGCGCCGGCCGCGACTCGCTGGCCGCGCTGCTCGGCCGGACCAGGGCGGCCGTGTTGGAGGCCAGCGACGACGGCTGCACCACTGGCGAGGTGGCCCGCAGGCTCAACATCTCACCGGCGGCGGCCAGCCAGCACGCCACCGTGCTGCGCAACGCCGGCCTGCTCGTGAGTCACCGCGACCGCAACACCGTGCTGCACACGCTGACCCCACTGGGCCGAGCCGTACTGGACGCCTGACCCCTCCCTCCGCGCGTCCCTCCGCGCATCCCTCCGCGCGTCCCTCTGGGCGTCGCTTCGCTCGTCGATCATGAAGTTGTTGCCCCGACACGCCGAGGTGACGGGCAACAACTTCATGATCGACGCGGAGAGGGGCGACGCGCGGAGGGTCGACGCGGAGAGGGGCGGCGGGGGAGGGGCGGCGGGGTTGGGGTTTGGTTACAGGGCTAGGGCGGCGCTGGCTGGGCTGCCGGCGGGTGGGGGCAGCAGCGTCGACCGGACACCCTCGGCGGCCAGGGCGACGCGCAGCCGGTGCAGGTCGGCGCCGAAGCGAACCAGGTCCATCGGGTCGAGCGGCGCCGGCGCGGTGCCGAGCACCAGCGCGCTGGCGTCGGCCGGCCAGCCCGGCACCTCGGCGACCAGGCCGGCGTGTACCTCCGCCTCGTCGACAAGTGTGAAGACCGTGCCGGGGGTGACCACCTCGGCGACCGCGTCGAGCGCCCGTCGCACCGCGGCCGGGTCGGCCGGCTCGGGGCCGACCGCCTCGGCGAGGGTCGCGGCCTCGGCCAGCCCGGCCGCCCGGGCCTCGGCGGTGCCCAGCGAGAACAGGTCCTGCGCGGCATCGCGGATCAGCGCTCGCGCGCCGTCGGAGTCGTCCGCACGAGCGGCCGCCTCGTCCGTACGGGTGGTCGTGAGGTAGCCGCGCACCACGGCCACGGGCACCTGGTCACACTTGCCCTTGATCAACTCACCGGCGCCGGCCAGCTCGTCCACCACGGCCATCTGGGTCAGTTGCAGCTCGTTGCCGTACGGGTCCACCTCGCCCCGGTGGTCGCGGATGGCGGGCATCCCGGCCACCCCGAGCGCGACGTCGGTCAGCCCGTTGCGCCAGGGCCGGCCCATGGTGTCGCTGACGATCACGGCGACATCCAGGTCGTACCGGTCCCGCAGCGCGGTGCGCAGCTCCCGGGCCGACGCGTCCGGGTCGACAGGCAACAGCACCAGCCGGGTCTTGTCGACGTTCGACGCGTCGATCCCGGCCGAGGCCATCACGAAGCCGTGGTGGGTCTGCACGATCCGGGTCGGCCCCCGGCTGGCCACTACCCGGGCGGTCTCGCCGGCCAGCACCTCGTCGCGCGCGGTGAGCCGCTCCGGCCCGTCCGCCGGCACGTCGACCAGCCGCCCCTCCGCCTTGGAGACGATTTTGCTGGTCACCACCAGCACGTCGCCGTCGCGCAGCCAGGGCGCGGCGGTGGCGATCACCGCCGCCAGGTCGTCACCCTCGGTCACGTGGCCGATGCCCAGCACCGGCAGAATCTCCAGCCTCACGTCAACTCCACCGCGGCGCGGACCATCGCCGCCGTCGCCGCCTCGTCGGTCATCCGCAGCGGCATCGCGCGGACCGTCACCTCCGGCACCAGCGTGTCGGCGTCCTCCTCGGCCACCAGCCAGCCGTCCAGCAGCCCACCCGCCGCCCGACCGCCGTAGAGCCGGCCCACCCCGGCCGCGCTGCACTCGACCCCGAGCACCGCGAGGCAGCGGTCGGCCATTCCCCGGACCGGGGCGCCGCCGATGATCGGCGAGACACCCACCACCGGCGCCGGGCCGTCGATCAGCGCCTCGCGCATCCCCGGTACGGCAAGCACCGGCGCGACGCTCACCACCGGGTTGCTCGGCGCGATCAACACCAGGTCGGCCGAAGCGATCGCGTCTCGCACCCCGGGTGCCGGCTTCGCCGTCTCCGCGCCGACGAACACGAAGCGGTGGGTGGGAATGTCGGCCCGGTACCGCACCCACCACTCCTGGAAGTGGATCGCCCGCTGACCCTGGTCGTCCTCGACGACGGCGTGGGTCTCCAGCCGGTCGTCGGTCGCCGGCAGCAGGCGTACGCCGGGCTGCCACCGGGTCGACAGCGCCTCGGTGACCGCGCTCAGCGGGTAGCCGCCGTTCAGCATGGTGCTGCGCACCAGGTGGGTGGCGATGTCCTTGTCGCCGAGGCCGAACCACGTCGGCTCCGCTCCGTACGCGGCCAGCTCCTCCTTGACCGTCCAGCTCTCGCCGGCCCGGCCCCAGCCCCGCTCGGGGTCGGCGCCGCCACCGAGGGTGTACATGACGCTGTCCAGGTCGGGACAGATCTTCAACCCGTGCAGCCACAGGTCGTCGCCGACGTTGACCACGGCTGTCACCTCGGCGCCGACCTCCCGGGCGTACGCCCGGACGCCGAGCAGGAACCGGGCGCCGCCGATGCCGCCGGCCAGAACCACGATGTGCATGTCGACCATCCTCGCGTACGTGACGCCTCCGGTCCGCCGCTGCCCGGCGAGACTAGGCTCACGTGCGACCTGTCCGTCCACGCCCCGAGGGGGAGTTCGTGACCAGCCCCGCCGAGCCCGCGTCCGCCGACGCGACGCAGGCCCGCCAGCTGACCAAGCCACTGCGCGAACTGGGTGCGCTCGCCCTGCTCGGCGCCAACGCCGTGTTCCTCTTCGTGGGGCTGCTCCGGCTGCTCACCCCGAACGACTACGGTGGTTTCACCGACCGAGCGGGCGACCAGTTCTCCTCGTTCGTCGGACTGGTGGCGGTGGTGCTGCCGCTGCTGGCCGTCCTGCTGGCCACCCACATCGCGCCGGTGCTGCCGAAGGCGAAGCTGATCACTCAGGTGGCGCTCGGCGAGTACGCCGTCAGCGCGGTGCTCGGCACGCTCACCATGCTCATCTGGACGGTGGGCCGGCTCGCCGACGGCGAGATTTTCGACGCGTTGCTCGGCATCCTCACCCGGTTCGCCTGGCTGGTGATCTTGGCGGTGGCCGCCTGGGTGGTCTTCACGATCTGGAAGGCGTTCTACTACGTGCCGAAGCCGAAGCCCCAGCCCGGCGTCTACGGCCAACCGCAGCCGGGCTGGCCGCAGCAGCAGGGTGGTTGGCCGGCCCCAGGTCAGCCCGGCGCGCAGCCGCAGGGCGGGTGGCCCGCTCCCGGCCAGCCGGGCGGCTACCCGCAGGCCGGCCAGCCGGGCGGTTACCCGCCGGCGCAGTTCCCCGGCCAGTACGGCCAGCCGTCCCCGCCGTTCCAGGCCCCGCGGTCGGCACCGCCGCACCCGCAGTCCGCGCCCCCGTTCCAGGCCGCCCCGCAGTCGGCGCCGCCGTTCCCGCAGTCCGCGCCGCCGGCCAACCCCGCCCCGCAGTCCGCGCCGCCGTTCGGGCAGCCGCCGTCGGCCGACCCGACGCAGGCCATTCCGCGCCAGTCCGTCGAGCCGGCCTCCGCCGACCCGACCCAGGCCATTCCGCGCCCGGCCGACCCCGACGCCGACCGCACCCAACACATCAACCCGGCCAACCACCCCGACCAGCCCCGCTGACCCACCCCCACCCCGGCCCAGCCCGCCCCCCGACTCCCCGCCCCCCGACTCCCCGCCCCCCGACTCCCCGCCCCACCCCTGCCCCCGGCGATCATGAAGTTATTGCCCGACCATTCGGCGTGTCGGGGCAACAACTTCATGATCAACGAGGGTGGACGGGGGCGGACCGGGGTGGGCCGGGGGTGGACGGGGTGGACCGGGGTGGGCGGGGTGGACGCGCCTGGGGTTGGGGTGCCGTTTCCCACGGTCCGGGCTGGGACTGGTGGGGCGGGCTCGCGCTGCGCATAGGCTGAGCGGATGGTTGATCGCACCCACTCCGGCCCGAGCGAGGCGAGCGTGCGGCGGGCCCTGGGCCGGGCCGCGACCGGGCGCGCGCTTGACGTCGACGAGGCGACCGCGCTGCTCGCCGCCCGTGGCGACGCGCTCGACGAACTGCTCAGGACCGCCGGTGGGATCCGCGACGCCGGGCTGCGCGACGCGGGGCGGCCTGGCGTTGTCACGTACTCGAAGAAGGTCTTCATCCCGCTGACGCGGCTCTGCCGGGACCGTTGCCACTACTGCACGTTCGCCACCGTGCCGCACCGGCTGCCGGCGCCGTTCCTGGACCGGGACGAGGTGCTCGACATTGCCCGGCAGGGGGCCGCGCAGGGCTGCAAGGAGGCCCTGTTCACCCTCGGTGACCGGCCGGAGGATCGCTGGCCTGCGGCCCGGAGCTGGCTCGACGAGCGCGGCTACGACTCCACACTGGACTATCTGCGGGCCTGCGCGGTGGCCGTGCTGGAGGAGACGGGCCTGCTGCCGCACCTCAACCCGGGCGTGCTGTCCTGGTCGGAGCTGCAACGGCTCAAGCCGGTCGCCCCGAGCATGGGCATGATGCTGGAGACCACCGCGACGCGCCTGTGGTCCGAGCCGGGCGGCCCGCACTACGGCTCGCCGGACAAGGAACCGGCGGTCCGACTGCGGGTGCTCGACGACGCCGGCCGGGTCGGGGTGCCGTTCACCACGGGCATCCTCATCGGCATCGGGGAGACCCCGGCCGAGCGGGTCGACGCGCTGTTCGCGATCCGGCGCGCGCACCGGGAGTACGGGCACCTCCAGGAGGTGATCGTGCAGAACTTCCGCGCGAAGCCGGACACGGCGATGCGCGGCATGCCCGACGCCGAGCTGCACGACCTGGCCGCCACGGTGGCGGTGGCCCGACTGCTGCTCGGCCCGAAGGCCCGCATCCAGGCCCCGCCGAACCTCATCGCCGGCGAGTACGACCTGCTGCTGCGCGCCGGCATCGACGACTGGGGCGGCGTCTCTCCGCTCACCCCGGACCACGTCAACCCGGAGCGCCCGTGGCCGCAGATCGAGGAGTTGGCCCGGCACAGCGAGCTGGCCGGGTTCACGCTGCGGGAGCGGCTGACGATCTACCCGGAGTACGTGCGCGCCGGTGACCCGTGGCTCGACCCGCGGCTGCTGCCGCACGTCGACGCCCTGGCCGATCCGGCGACGGGCATGGCCGTCGAGTCGGCGATGCCGCAGGGCCACCCGTGGCAGGAGCCGGAGGAGACGTTCGGCGGGCGGGTCGACCTGCACGCCACAATCGACACCACCGGTCGGACCGACGACCGGCGGGGCGACTTCGACAGCGTCTACGGGGACTGGTCCGAGGTCGCCGGCAAGGTGACCCCGGAGGCGGCGGCGCGGCGTGCGGGCGTACCCCAGGTGCCGGCCGGAAGCGGCGCGGACCGTGACCTGGCGGCCGGGCTGCGGTTGGCCGCCGACGACCCGGCGGCGCTGCTCGAACCGGGCAACACCGATGCCGCGCTGGCGCTGTTCGCAGCGGACGGGCCGGCGCTCGACGAGGTGTGCCGGCTCGCCGACGACGTGCGCCGCGACACCGTCGGCGACGACGTCACCTACGTGGTCAACCGCAACATCAACTTCAGCAACGTCTGCTACGTGGGCTGCCGGTTCTGCGCGTTCGCCCAGCGTGAGCGGGACGCCGACGCGTACCGGCTCTCCGTCGACCAGGTCGCCGACCGGGCCGAGCAGGCGTGGGCGGCCGGCGCGAGCGAGGTGTGCCTCCAGGGCGGCATCGACCCGAAGATGCCTGTCACCGGGTACGCCGACATCGTGCGCGCGATCAAGGCCCGGGTGCCGGGGATGCACGTGCACGCGTTCTCCCCGATGGAGATCGTCACCGCCGCCGCGAAGGCGGGCGTGCCGGTCCGCGAATGGCTGACGCACCTGCGCGAGGCCGGGTTGGACACCATCCCGGGCACCGCCGCCGAGATCCTCGACGACGACGTGCGCTGGGTGCTCACCAAGGGCAAACTGCCGGCCGCCGCCTGGGTCGACGTGGTCAGCACGGCCCACGAGCTGGGCATCCGGTCCAGCTCCACGATGATGTACGGCCACGTCGACCACCCGGGGCAGTGGCTGGCGCACTTCCGGGTGCTGGCCGGCGTGCAGGACCGCACCGGCGGGTTCACCGAGTTCGTGGCGCTGCCGTTCGTGCACACCAACGCGCCGATCTACCTGGCCGGCATCGCCCGCCCGGGGCCGACCTGGCGGGAGAACCGGGTCGTACACGCCATGTCCCGGCTGCTGCTGCACGGCCGGATCGACAACATCCAGTGCTCCTGGGTGAAGCTCGGCGACGAGGGCACTGTCGCGATGCTCCAGGGTGGCTGCAACGACCTGGGTGGCACGCTGATGGAGGAGACCATCTCCCGGATGGCCGGCTCCGACAACGGGTCGGCGCGTACCGAGGAGCAGTTGCGGGCCATCGCGAAGGCCGCTGGCCGTCCGGCGCGCAAGCGAACGACCGCGTACGGTCACGCCCCGCGCTGACGTCGAACCTTTTCCCGCCGCCGGCCGTACCACGCGGTGCCGGCGGCGGTCGCGGCGAGGACCGCCGCCGGTGTTCCCCCCAGGGGGCCCGGCGGCGTCGGTCGACGGCACCGGACCCGTCCGTCACCGCGGGCGCGTACCGCGCCGCCGCCGGAAAGGTTGCCCATGACCAGTGATCAGCGGAAGCGGCAGTGGCCGCGACTGACCCGCCGGCAGACGTTGACAGCCGCGGCCAGCGCCACCCTCGGCGCCGCGGCGCTCACCGTGCCGGGTCTGTCGGCCGCGCAGAACGCTCCGGGCGCGGCCGGCCGGGACGACGAACCGATAGTCGTGCACCTGCGCGACGCCGCGTCCGGAACGATGGACGTCTTCGTCGGTGAGTCCCGGATCGAGGTACGCGACCGCGGCCTGGCGGACCGGCTGCGGCGCGCCGCCCGGCGCTGACCCGCACGCTCCGCCCCGCCATCAGTCCCCGCCCAGTGAGGTTGGTCCGCCATGTCTTCCCACCGCGAGGCTCCGGAGATAGCCAAGGATCCGGTCGCCGACAGCTCCGACCTGTACGCGTTCGTGAGCCCCGACAAGCCCGACACGGTCACGTTGATCGCCAACTACGTGCCGTTGCAGCTTCCGTCCGGGGGGCCGAACTTCTTCGAGTTCGGCGACGACGTGCGCTACGAGATCCACATCGACAACGACGGTGACGGCCAGCCCGACGTCACCTACCGGTTCGAGTTCACCACCGAGATCACCAACCCGAACAGCTTCCTCTACAACACCGGGCCGATCGATTCGTTGGACAGCAAGAACTGGAACCGGCGGCAGTTCTACAGCCTGACCCGGGTGACCGACGGCCGGGAGCACCGGCTCGCGCACAAGCTGCCCTGCCCGCCGTGCAACGTCGGCCCGCTGTCCACCCCGAAGTACGCCGACCTCGTCCGGCAGGCCACCTACACCCTGTCGACGGGTGAGCGGGTCTTCGCCGGGCAGCGTGCGGACGGCTTCTTCGTCGACCTGGGGGCGATCTTCGACCTCGGTACGTTGCGGCCGTTCCAGCAGCTGCACGTGGCGGGCAAGAAGATCTTCAAGGCCGAGGGGGAGCCGGTCAACGCCACCGACCGGATGAACGTGCACAGCCTCGCCGTGCAGGTGCCGTTGAAGCAGGTGCGCCGCCGCGCCAGCCGGTACGGCGCGGCCGACGCGGCGTCGGTGCTCGGCGTGTGGACGTCGGCGTCGCGTCGGCAGGTCCGGGTGCTCGGCGACCGGGTCGCGCGGGACACCTCCACCGGCCCGTTCACCCAGGTCTCCCGGTTGGGTAATCCGCTGTTCAACGAGGTCATCGTGCCGATGTCCAAGAAGGACCTGTGGAACTCGCTGCCGCCGTCGGAGGACAAGCGGTTCGCGCAGTTCGTCGAGCGCCCCGAGCTGGCCGCGCTACTGCCGGCGCTCTACCCGGACGTCTTTCCCAACCTGGACAAGCTCAACAAGTCGAAGAAGGCCCGTGCGGACCTGGTGGCGATCCTGCTCACCGGCGTACCGGCCGGGCTGATCGACGGCTTCACCAACACCACGGGCGACGTGCAGGCCGACATGCTGCGGCTGAACACGGCCATCGCGCCGACCAAACGGCCGGACCGGTTCGGGGTGCTCGGCGGCGACCTGGCCGGCTTCCCGAACGGGCGGCGGGTCGGCGACGACGTGGTGAGCATCGCGCTGCGGGCGATCGCCGGGGTGACAGTCCCGCTTGTGGACAAGACGTTCCGCCCGGACGCGGCGGCCGGCGCGGTCACCCCGGGGCTGAGCGCAGCCGACGTGACGGCCCCGTTCCTCGCGAACTTCCCCTACCTCGGTACGCCGTACGACGGGTTCAACAACCCGCCGGCGTCGTCCTGACCGTCGACGGGGGAGCAGCGAATGCACGAGCACACGTACGGGCCGTCGGAGACGGGCAGCGTCGTCCTGGAACTGGGCGGTGACACCGGCGCGCTGATCGTCTACACCGGCCGGGATCTGCACGGCCGGGAGATCGAGATCAGCCGCGGCGATGATCGGCGGGTCCACTCGGCGGTACGGGAGCGCCGGGTGCGGGACGGGTCGTTCCACAGTGCGGTCTATCCCGATCTGCCCGCCGGTATTTATACCGTCTGGTGGGACGAGAACACGTCCGCCGGCACGATTTCTGTCCATGGTGGAGGGATAGCCGAGTTCGCTTGGCCCAGCAGCGGTTTCGGGGCCGCTGGCTGACCTCGACGCGCCCTTTTCCACTCGCACCCCGTCCACATCGTGGGCGGGGTGCGAGTGCTGTCCACGACTCGGTGGGCGGTCTGCGCCGAGCCGCGTTAACCTGTCCCCCACCAAGATCAGCTTTGCGAAAGGGGGCCGGTGCTTCCCGGGCGGTGGCCCGCCGGGGGGAGCGCCACGGCAGAAAAGTCGGGCAACTCGCCGGAGAGGGCGTTACTCGGTCGGGGTCTGAATCGATAGGGCAGGTTGCGAGGCTGGGACGGTCCTGGTGGCCGACCAGGGGTGTCGGGAGGGCGACTCCATTATCAAGTTTGGCTTGACGGCGCACGCATTACACGCGTGTAATTTGAATGGGGTTGTTCGCACGGAACGCAACAAAAAGGGACCGGACGGACAAGCACGCCTTTCGCG
Organism: Micromonospora sp. DT43; assembly: GCF_049841645.1. Classification (NCBI taxonomy): domain Bacteria; kingdom Bacillati; phylum Actinomycetota; class Actinomycetes; order Micromonosporales; family Micromonosporaceae; genus Micromonospora; species Micromonospora sp. DT43. The sequence goes on from NZ_JBNCKR010000003.1 coordinate 125,134, forward strand.
TGGGGGGTTGCAGCGGCGATGACGCCGGTGCGCGACAAGGAGGCATTTGATGGACGGCCAGCTTGAGGTGGCCGACCTGCTCGGAAACGCGCCGGAGTGGCAGGAGCGGGCCTTGTGCTCGCAGACCGACCCCGAGGCGTTCTTTCCCGAGAAGGGCGGCTCGACCCGCGAGGCGAAGCGAATCTGCTCGCGCTGCGAGGTCAAGACCGAATGCCTCGAATACGCTCTCGGCCACGACGAGCGGTTCGGCATCTGGGGTGGGCTCTCCGAGCGGGAGCGGCGCAAGTTGAAGCGGCGGGCCGCCTGAGCGGTGCAGGGTCGGGGCGGTGGGGGCCGCCCGACTCAGCCGTCGTACGCGTGCGACAGGCGCGTACGGCTCAGGCCAGCTCGTCGGGGTCGACCCCGAGCAGGTTCGCCACCTGTTCGATGATCACGTCGTGGACGAGGTCGGCGAGATCCTCGCGGTCCATGGCACGGAACTCCAGCGGTCGCCGGTACAGGACGATCCGCGGCGGCACCTCCTGGCGGCCGGGGCGGCCGGGCAGGAGCCGGGCCAGCGGCACCTCGCCGTCCTCCAGCACGTCGGAGTCGTAGACGTTCAGGTCCGGCGGGACGTCCTCGACGGCGAACTCGACACCGGCCAGCTCCTTGGCGAACCGTCGCTCCAGCGTCTCGACGGTGTCCAGCACCAGGTCGTCGAAGACCTCGGCCTTCGTCCGGGCCAGCGGCACTGTCGCCGGCACCAGACGCCCGCGCAGGCCACGCCCGTGCCGGTCGCGGTGTGCACGCCGGCCGGGGCCGGGGCGGCGGTGTTCCGGGCTCGTCATGAGGCAAAGGGTAGCCCCCGTGCCGGGCCGGCCAGCGACACCGCCGCACCCCTGGCGCGGCGCGACCCGAACCGCGAATTGTGATCACCGCGACGGGCGTGTCGCAACGCGAAGCGATGCGCCGGACCCGGTAATGGAGATACCCTGCCGCACGTGAGGTCACCACGGCGCTGCTCCCGTAACGGCTGCCCCCGGCAAGCGGTCGCCACATTGACCTATGTCTACAACGAGTCGACTGCCGTGGTGGGCCCGCTCGCGGCGTTCGCCGAGCCACACACGTACGACCTGTGTGAGCAGCACGCCCGCAGTCTCACCGCTCCGCGCGGGTGGGACGTGGTGCGGCACGAGGGCGAGTTCGAGCCGCCCCCGCCCACCACTGACGACCTGGTGGCGCTGGCCGAGGCGGTCCGCGAGGCCGCCCGCCCGGCCCCGCGCCCGCCGGAGCCCGACCAGGGCCACCACGAGAACCCGCACCAGACCGGTCGTCGAGGCCACCTCCGGGTGATCCCCCCGAACCACTGAGTCGACTCGGGTTCACGGAAACCGGGGCGTCGGGGCGCGGTTGATACCGCGACTTCAGTGAAGTCGAGTGGATCAAGCACGGATGGGTCCGGCGACACCGCTGGGACACCTTGGGGGCGGTCAGGGGACCTCCTGGTCGGTTGCCAACACGTCCCACCGCAACACGCCGACAGTCAGCAGACACGGACACGCAGCGTCGCTAACGTGCGCCGCAGCGTGCATAGAGCGCCGTCGTGGTTCTCCTGGTGGGTGGGGCTCCCGCTCGGCTGCGACGCGACATCCGTGAGCGGCGGGAGGATCCGATGGGTAACGAGGCACTGCGGGTGGCGATGGCCGAGGCGGGGGAGACGGTCGAGTCGCTGGCCGAGAAGGTTCGCGTCGACCCGAAGACGGCGGCACGGTGGCTCGCCTCCGGGCGCATCCCGCATCCGCGTACCCGCATCGCGGTGGCCGAGGTCCTGCGCCGCGACGCCGCCGACCTGTGGCCGGAACCGTTCCGCCGCCGCGATCTGCCGTGGTTCCGACCATGGGCCGAGATGGAACAGGACGCCGCGTCGCTGCGGTCCTACCAGCCGCTGCTCGTGCCGGGTCTGCTGCAGACCGAGGGGTACGCCCGCGCGATCCTGGGCACCGGTGGGCTGGTCGCGCCGGCCGAGGTGGACCAGATTGTGGCGAGCCGCATCGATCGGCAGACGGTCCTGTGCCGCGACGACCCGCCCCAGCTCGTGGCGGTGATCGACGAGGTGGTGCTGCGCCGGCCGGTCGGCGACCACAGCGTGATGGCCGGCCAACTGGCTCACCTCGCAAGCGTGGCCGAGTGGGAGCATGTGCAGGTCCGGGTCATCCCCGCCGAGAGTCCGTGGCACACCGGCCTGGCCGGGCCCTTCGTGCTGGGCCGGCTGCCCGACGGGACGGAATTGGCGTACCTCGACAACCAGCTCCGCGGTCAGGTCGTGACCGATCCCCTCGACGTCGCTAACCTGGGACGCAGGTGGGAGAGCGTCACCGGCGAGGCGTTACCCCGGCGCCGGTCGATCGAGTTGATCAGGAAAGTGGCCACGACATGGACATGACCGACGCCCGTTGGCGCACCGCGACTCGCAGCAGCAACAACGGCGGCGACTGCGTCGAGGTGGCCGACAACCTGCCCGGCCGGGTGCTGGTGCGCGACAGCAAGGACCGCGACGGCGGCACCCTTGCCTTCGCGCCGACCGCCTGGGCGTCCTTCGTCGGCGCCGTCCGTCGCTGATCCACTCGGGATCACCGAAACCGGGGCATCGGGGCGACCCGGACACCCCCGTTTCCAGGAAGCCGAGTCGATCAAGCGAGGGTCAGGCGAGATAGCCGACCTCGTGCTGCCGGTTCCTCATCGCGCGCTCGCCAATGTCAAGATCAGTCGTCCCTGGCACCTGATCCTTCCGACATTCCCGCCGGCGCGCGTCCACAGCATCTCGCCCGCCGACGATGACCCCTCTAGGAGTCGTCATGCGTACTCCCCTCCGGCCCCTCTCCCGGCGTGGACTGCTCACCGGCACTCTCGGATCGGCCGCCCTCCTCGCCGCGGGCGGCAGCCTCGCCGGCTGCGGCACCAAGGGCGCGCAACAGACCGAGGCCGGCTGCGTCAGCGAAGACCTGTCCGGCACCGAGAAGCGGCTCGCCTTCTCCAACTGGCCGCAGTACATGGACGTCGACGAGAGGGACGAGTCCAAGCGGCCGAGCCTGGACGAGTTCGTCACGACCAGCGGCATCCAGGTCACCTACACCGAGGACATCAACGACAACAACGAGTTCTTCGGCAAGGTGCAGAACCAGTTGGCCGCCTGCCGGAGCACCGGCCGGGACATCATCGTGCTGAGCGACTGGATGGCGGCGCGGATGGTCCGGCTCGGCTGGATCCAGAAGCTCGACCCCGCGAAGATCCCCAACGTCCAGGCAAACCTGCTGCCATCGTTGCTCAACCGCTCGTTCGACGCCGAGAACCGGCTCTCGATCCCGTGGCAGTCCGGCCTGGCCGGGTTGGCGTACAACGGCAGCGTCACCAGGGAGCTGCGGACCGTCGACGAGTTGCTGACCCGCCCCGACCTCAGGGGCAGGGTGACCGCGCTCAGCGAGATGCGCGACACCATGGGCCTGCTGCTCGGTGCCAACGGGCACGACCCGTCGAACTTCACCGCCGCCCAGTTCGACGACGCGCTCAACAAGCTCAGGAAGGCCGTCGACTCCGGGCAGATCCGCAAGTTCACCGGCAACGAGTACGCACCCGACCTGGCCAAGGGCGACATCGCCGCGTGCATCGGCTGGTCCGGGGACGTCATCCAGCTCTCCAGCGCGAACTCCAAGGTGCGGTTCGTCGCGCCTGACTCCGGCGCGATGCTCTACAGCGACGACATGTTGGTCCCCAACAAGGCCACCCACAGGGGCAACGCCGAAGCGCTGATCAATTACTACTACGAGCCGGCGGTCGCCGCGAAGCTCGCCGCGTACGTCAACTACATCTGCCCCGTCAAGGGTGCCCAGGCCGAGATGGAGAAGATCGACCCGGATCTGGCCGCCAACCCGCTGATCTTCCCTGACGACGCGCTGCTGGCGAAGTCCACGGTGTTCATGGCCCTGGACGAGAAGCAGGAGCGGGAGTACGAAGGCAAGTTCCAGCAGGTCATCGGGGCGTGACGGCGATGGCGCGCGAGACACCCGCAGGCGATCTGCGCCTGGCCCGCCTCACCAAGAGGTTCGGCAGCTTCACGGCCGTCGACGACCTGAGCCTGACGATCAGCCAGGGCTCGTTCTTCGCGCTGCTCGGCGCATCGGGATGCGGCAAGACCACCACCCTGCGGATGATCGCCGGACTGGAGACGCCGACAAGCGGCCAGGTGTTGCTCGGCGACACCGACATCACCCGGCTGCGGCCGTACAAGCGGCCTGTCAACACCGTGTTCCAGAGCTACGCGCTCTTTGGGCACCTCACCATCTTCGAGAACGTGGCCTTCGGGCTGCGGCGGCGCGGCATCCGCGCGGTCGACGACCAGGTCCGGCGGATGCTGTCGCTGGTGCAGCTCGACGGGTTCGGCCCCCGCCGTCCGGCCCAGCTGTCCGGAGGTCAGCAGCAGCGGGTCGCGCTGGCCCGCGCGCTCATCAACCAGCCGCAGGTGCTGCTGCTCGACGAGCCGCTCGGCGCGCTCGACCTGAAGCTGCGCCGCCAGATGCAGATCGAGCTGAAGCGCATCCAGACCGAGGTCGGCATCACCTTCGTGCACGTCACCCACGACCAGGAGGAGGCCATGACCATGGCCGACACCGTCGCGGTGCTGAACGCCGGCCGCATCGAACAGCAGGGCGCCCCGGCCGACCTCTACGAGTTCCCGGCCACCGCGTTCGTGGCGAGCTTCCTCGGCCAGTCCAACCTGCTCGCCGGCGACGCTGCCGGCACCACAGGCGACGAGGTCGCGGTGACGGCGCACGGCGCGCGCTTCTCGGTGCCCGCCGGCCGGTCGCGGGCCGACCGAGGGCCGGTCCACCTGGGGGTACGCCCGGAGAAGCTGCATCTGGTCGGCTCCGCCGACCAGGTCCCCCACGGACACCAACACGTCACAGGGGTGATCACCGACGCCTCCTACCTGGGTGTCAGCACGCAGTACCTGCTGCGCACCGGCTGGGGCGTCGAGCTGTCGGTTTTCGCGGCCAACAGCGGGACCTCGACGACTGTGGCAGTCGGCAGTGAGGCCGTGGCGCACTGGAATCCGCGGCACGCGTTCCTGCTGCCCCGCGACGCCGCCGACGCCGACCGGACCGCCCCCGTGTTCGCCGAGCCGGCGGGTACGTCGTCGTGACCCTCCTGGCACCCACCGGAGCGGGGCAGCCGCCGCCCGCGCCACCGGCAGCCCGGTCCGGGCGGCACCGGCTGCTGCCGTACCTCCTGTTGCTGCCCGGCGTGGCCTGGCTGCTGGTGTTCTTCGGCGTGCCGCTGCTGCAACTGGCCGCCGCAAGCCTCTACGACCCCAGCGGCTCGCTCTCCACCGGGTACGCGATGACGTGGGCGTTCGGCAACTACCCGGACGTCGTGCAGGCGTACTGGCCGCAACTCCTGCGCTCGTTCGGCTACGCCGGACTGGCCCTGGTGCTGGCGCTGCTGCTCGGCTACCCACTGGCGTACGCCATCGCGCAGAAGGCCGGCCGGTGGAAGAACCTGCTGCTGGTGTGCGTGGTCGCGCCGATGTTCACCAGCTTCCTGGTCCGCACCCTCGCCTGGAAGACGATCCTGTCCGACAACGGGGCGCTCGTCGGCGTGCTTCGCGACGTGCACCTGCTCGCCCCGGACGGCCGGCTGCTGGCCACGCCGTTCGCTGTGGTGCTCGGGCTGACGTACAACTTCTTGCCGTTCCTCGTGCTGCCGCTGTACGCGAGCCTGGAGCGGCTGGATCCCCGGCTGCTGGAGGCGGCCAGCGACCTGTACGCCAGCGGGGTTCAGACGTTCCGCCTGGTGACCCTGCCGCTGTCCGTGCCCGGCCTGGTCGCCGGCACGCTGCTGTTCTTCATCCCGGCCAGCGGCGACTACATGAACGCCGAACTGCTCGGCACCCCGAACGAGTACATGGTCGGCAACGTCATCGACTCGGCGTTCCTGGTCCGGCTGGACTACCCGCAGGGCGCCGCGCTGTCGTTCCTGCTGATGGCGGCGATCCTCGCGGTGGTCTTCGGCTACCTGCGGCGGGCCGGCAGGGAGGAGGTGCTGTGAGACTGTCCCGCTGGCTCGCCGACCGCTGGGTGATGATCGTGGCGCTGCTGGTGCTCGGCTACCTGGCGTTGCCGATCCTGGTGGTCGCCGGGCTGTCCTTCAACCGCCCGTCGAGCCGACTGTCGTACGACTTCAACGAGTTCACGGTGGACAACTGGCGGCACCCCTGCGCCACCTCGGACATGTGTGACGCGGTCGTCCGCAGCGTGCAGATCGGTTTCCTCGCCACGGTGGTCGCCACAGTGCTCGGCACCCTGATGGCGTTCGCGCTGGTCCGGCACCGCTTCCGTGGCCGGTCCGGCGTCAACGTGCTGATCTTCCTGCCGATGGCCACCCCGGAGCTGGTGATGGGCACGTCGTTGCTGGCCCTGTTCGTCTCGGCCGGGGTGCCGCAGGGCTTCTGGACCGTCGTCATCGCGCACGTCATGTTCTGCGTGTCGTTCGTGGTGGTGACGGTCAAGGCGCGGCTTGCCGGAATGGACCGGCGGTTGGAGGAGGCCGCGATGGACCTCTACGCCAACGAGTGGCATACCTTCCGGCTGATCACCCTGCCTCTGGTGCTGCCCGGCATCGTGGCCGCCGCGCTGCTGGCGTTCTCGCTGAGCTTCGACGACTTCATCATCACCAACTTCAACGCCGGCACGACAGTCACGTTCCCGATGTACGTCTGGGGCGCAGCCCAGCGGGGCATCCCGCCGCAGGTGAACGTCATCGGCACCGCGATGTTCGCCATCGCGCTGCTGCTGGTCGGCCTCAGCTCACTACGCGGGCGGCGTGGCCGCCGTGCCGCGCTGCTGGCTCGCCCGGTGCGGCAGGCGCGTCGGTGACGGCATCCCGACACGTCGAGGCGGCACGCAGTTCGCTGTCGGGATGCCCGCCCGCACTCCGGCGCGATATTGGGCTGATGCGGCGGTTTGTCGCTGTGGGAGGCCGCACGATCGGCCCGGACCGTCCCGCCCGAGAGGTCACCCGATCTGTCGGCTCGTCACGCTCCACGCCCGATCGGCGGTGCTGATCGGGCCCTCTCGATCATCTTCGCCGGAGCGAACGGCGCAGGTGACCGACGTGACGGTGGATATTGCCGGCAGTGTTTGCGACGACACTCATCGCCGTGACGATGCAACCACCGCCCGGGCCTGCGCATCCACCGCCGTACGGCCCCGGACCTCAGCCAGCCGCCGCCCCGAACTGGTTCCGCCGCGCCAGCCCAGGCCGCCGCGTCGCCGTGATCCTCGGCTCGGTGGCGCTCTCCGTGTTGCTGCTCTGCTGCGCCGGCACCGCCATCGTCGGCGCGCTGACCGGCGAGCCGGAGCCCAAGCGCACGGGCACTGCCGCCGAGCAGCCGCAGCAACCCATCGTGGCGGCTCCCGCCGAGCCGACGCGGGAGGCGCCCGCTCAGGCGCAGTCGCCGGAGACGCCGCCCTCCGCCACCTCGGCACCCACCTCCTCGGCGCCGGCCCCCGCCACTGCCGCGCCTTCGCCCGTGGTGCGGGTGACGACAGTGACGGAGCGCGCCGCGATCCGGCACGGCGAGCGCACCGTCAAGGACGCATCCCTGGCCGAGGGCAAACGGGTGGTCCGCACCAAGGGTGTCGACGGCGTACGGACGCTTACCTACCAGGTGACCACCACCGACGGCGTGCAGACCGGCAAGAAGCTGGTCAAGTCCACGGTGACGAAGCAGCCGGTGACCGAGGTGGTGGCCGTCGGCACCAAGAAGAAGTCGAACTGCGACCCGAACTACAGCCCCTGCGTCCCGATCGCCAGTGACGTGGACTGCGCGGGCGGCTCCGGCAACGGCCCGGCTTACGTCAGCGGAGTGGTCAAGGTCATCGGTGAGGACATCTACGACCTGGACCGGGACAACGACGGCTACGGCTGCGACTGACCCGTACGGTGCTTCTCGGTCGATCGGTGCCCGTGCGGGCTGAACGGTCGGGCGCTGTCATCCGTACCAGGCGGTGAAGGACACCACCGAGGACGGGAGTGACGGCGATGAGGGTGCAGCGCAGGCACGTGCTGGCGGCGACCGTGGCGGTGCTCGCCGCGGCGGGCGTGGCGGTGGGGACCGGGTTCGGGTTCGCCGACACCGCCCCGGCACGGAACTCCGTCTGCTCCGGCTCGGTCACGTTCTCTGCGGAGACCGGGGCGCCGGCAGCGACAAGCGACCGGTTCCCGGTGGGTACGCGGCTGCGGGTGACGAACCTGGACAACAACCGGGCCGCCACGGTGACGGTGACCGGCCCGTCGGGCAGTTGCGTGTTGCTCAACTCCGCAGCCATGGAGTTGGTCCGCGAGCCGGGCAAGAACGTGATCCGCCGCAACGTGGTGGAACGGCTGGACGGCGGCGCCGCGCAGCCCGTCGACCCCGGTACGGTCCGTCCCGGTGCCGCATCGCCCGGTGCCCCCGGCCCGGCGCCCCGCTCGGCGTGCGCAGGGGCGATCACCTTCTTCGAAGAGGCGGCCGGGCCGGCAGCGACCAGCGGACAGTTCCCGGTCGGCACGCGGCTGCGGGTGACGAACCTGGACAACAACCGGGCCACCACGGTGACGGTGACCGGCCCGTCGGGCAGTTGCGTGCTGCTCAACGCCGCGGCGATGGACCAGATCCGGGAGCCGGGCAAGAACCTCGTCCGCCGCAACGTCGTCGAGGTGCTGCGCTGACAGTCGGAGGCCGGCCGGGGTGGTGGTGGTCGAACACCACCGCCGCCGGCCTGTGCCGCCGTTCGCGTCGCGCTAGTCGGCCTGCCAGGTGCCGTCGTCGCGCACCCGAGCGGGGGCGCGGCCGAGCAGCAACGTGGTGAGCGCGGCGTCGATGGTGTCGCCGAGGAACCACTCGCCGGCCTGGTCGAGGGCGAAGACCCGGCCGCGCTCGTCGACGGCGAGGATGCTGTCCTGCTGCTCGGTGCCGATCGGGAAGAGCCGCACGCCGAGCACCGCGCCGAAGTCGGCGAGCGTGTCGGCGGTGTGCGCGATGGTGTGCGGGCGGATGTCGAAGCGGGAGATCCACACCTGGGCGCCCGGGCCGCGTCGCGCGCCGACCAGGCTGGGGAACGTGGTCAGCGCCTCCACGGCGGCGGGAAAGACCTCGTGCCGATGGGTCTGCCCCGGCACGGCGATGACATCCCGTACGCCGGCGGCGGCCATGACCTGGTCACCGAAATGCGGCCGCCAGCCCGCCGCCACCAGCGCGTTGGCCACCTCGGGCGGAAAGCGACCCGGGTCCGGGTCGGGCTCCGGCGGGGCGAGCCACGTCTCGGTGTACGCCCGCGCCGACTCCGGCAGAACGTTCGCGCGCACCAGAAAATCGACGCACGAGTCGCAGGGCCGATCTGCGGCCCCACCGGCCGGGTCACCCGGCTCGCGGATCCGGAAGACCTCGAAGCGCGCCGCCTCCAGCAGGGCCCCCGCCTCGGCCCGCCCCATCGGCTCGATGCCCTCGGCGGCCCGGCGGTGGTCGTACTCGTGGAGCACGTCGGAGACCACGATCAGCTCGGCGTGACACTCGGCGCCGCGGACCAGTTCGCCCGGAGGTCGCTCGTCCAGGTAGCCGCGGACGAGCGGGTGGTGGTTCAGCGCGACCGCGCCCTTCGTGCCCTGGGCTGTCCAGATGCGACCGTCGAGGGTCAGGTGGGCCACCGTGTTCGGCGTCGGCGCCCGACGGATCTCACGGATCAGCAGGCTCGACGCGTCGACGGTGCGGGGCGCCGTCGGCCCGCTGGGCCGACTACGCCGATACAGGTCCGCCACCACCTCGCTCGGCACGCGCGGCCAGGTGGTGACCTTTCCGGTCTGCCTGTCGATGACCGTCGTCGGGAGATCGCCGGGGATCGCCCGCATCCCGTTCGACACGATCGAGGTGATGACGAAACCCAGGTCGAACTCGTCGACCACCGGGATGCACTCGTGGCCGAGGCGCTGCGAATCGCGCCGCGCCCAGGCGGACGCGAGCTGCTCGGCCTGCTGACGGTCGATCACACATCGAAACTACCGGACTACGCGGATCGATGGCGGCCGGTATGGTCTTCCCTACCGACGGTGACGGGAGGAGCGGCGGTGAGCGAACGCGTGGACCGGGACGCCAATCGCGAGCTACGGGCCCGATTCGACGACGTGTACGGCCAGTATCAGCAGCTCAGGTCCGGTTTGGACACTCTGCAACAGCGGTTGGCCCAACTGCGGGTGACTCGACGCTCGCCGGACGGCCACGTCACGGCGACCGTCGGCGCGCAGGGCCAGCTGATCGCGGTCGACCTGGCCCCGGCCATCTACCGGGACCGCGACGCCGAGGCGCTGAGCCGCACGGTCACCGAGACGGTCCACGCCGCCGTGGCGGCCGCCACCCAGGCCACCCAGGATCTGGTCGCCGAAACCATGCCGGCCGGGTCCGGTTCGGCGGAGTTCCTGCGTACCGGCGATTTCGGCTCTCTGCTCGGTCGCGCCGACGCCGTGCTCCGCCGCGGGGAGGGGGCGGCATGACCGACGGGCAGCTCTGGCTCGACGCCTCCCGGGCCCGGCGCGGTGGCGCCGACCTGGCCCTGTCCGGCGAGGCGGTGACGGCCCGCCGCGCGGCGGAGGGCGGCGAGATCGAGGCCGCCAGCGGCGCCCGCCCGTGGGGGCGCGACGACATCGGCGGCGCGTTCGAACGGAGCTACCGCGGCATCGAGCAGACCGTGCTGCGTGCCTGGGCGGGCGTCGGGCAACGGCTCACCGAGCTGGGCACCGACGTGGTCAGCGCGGTCGACGCCAGCGTGCAGACCGACCAGAGCAGCGCTGCCCGGCTCGACCGGGCCGCCGACCGGCGCTGACGGCGGTCGATCCGGATGAGCGTGCTGCCCAGCCCGATCCCGCACCCGCTGGACTACGCACCCTGGGACGTTCCCGGGTGGATCTACGAGGCCCTCGACTGGGCGGTCGGCGTGCAGTGGCCCGAGGGGAACGAGCGGGCCGTCTGGGACGTCGCCGACAGGTGGTACGCCGTCGCCGGCGTCCTCGCCGGCCCCCATGCCGACGCCGCCGCGGCCGCCACCGAGGTCCGCAGCGGCTACGGCGGCGTCGGAGCTGTCGACGCCGCGTTCGAGGCGGCCTGGCGTGGGATCGCCGAGGGCGACGACGCGCCCCTGCCGGTGCTCCTCGCGGTCACCGCCGACCTTGGTCGCCTTGTCGAGGAGTGCGGCTGCGACATCGAAGGCGCCAAGCTCGAAGTCTGGATCGAGCTGGGCATCCTGGTCGTCGAGCTGCTCGCGGTCGCGGTGGCGGCGGTGCTCACCGCCGGTGCGGCCTCCCCGGCTGCCGGTGCGGCGATCACCGCCACCCGGCTGGTGATCCAGCAGATCCTCAAACGCCTGATGGGCCAACTGGCCACCAAGGCTCTCCGGCGCGGCCTCAAGGAGGCCGGCGAGCGGGCCGCCAAGGAGATCGCCAAAGGTGGCGTGCGCGGCCTCGCCAAGCGCGCCACCCGGGAAGGGCTGGAGGAGGCCGCCGAGGAGTCCGGGGTCAGCCTGGCCACTCAGGCGTACCAGAACACGACGGGCCGCGCGCACGGCGTGGACCTGACCGACCTGGGCGCGTCTGCGGTTGGCGGGCTCGCCGGGGGAGCGGTCGCGCCGCTGGCGGGCCTGGGCCGCCACGCGACCGGCCGCGCCGCGCGCATCGGCGAGCACCTCGGTCGGGAGATGACAGGCGAGATGTTCGCCGAGAGCGCCGCCAGCCTCGCCACCGGGCAGGGCCTGACGTCGGTGGAGGACGCGGTACGTGCCGCCGCGTCCGGCGCCACCGGATCGGCGACCGGGCAGACCGACCACGCCCTACAGGCCCGGCTGCACGCGCAGGCCAACGCCCTCGCCGGAGCGTCCCTCACCGGCCCGTCACTGTCGCCCCCCGCCACGGCTGGGGTGGATGTCTCGACCCCGGACCAGGCGTCGTCATCGCCATCTGCGCCTCCTGCGTCGGCATCTGCGGCCTCCTCGGCTCCGGATTCTCCGTCTGCGGCGTCGTCGCCGGGGTCTCCGGTGGCCGATGGTGCCCGCCAGGCGGGTGCGGCCACCGTCGGCTCATCGGTGCCGACGGCCTCCGACGCGACGTCGCCGGGCGTAGGGCACGGCACGAGTCCGGCGGTCGGCGGGGCTCCCACGCTGTCGGCGGCCGCAGGGCCCGTTCAGCTCCCTGCCGTCGGAGCGGAACCCACGCTCTCGGCCGTCGCGGCCCCCGGGCTCCCTGGTGTCGCGGCCGATCCCACGCTCTCGGCGGTCACCGCGCCCCTAGCCGGCGCCGTTGACCAGAACGGCGGGCCTGCGGTCGGCGCGTCCCAGGGGGTCGCCTCGGGTGCGCTCGCCCCGGGCGCCAACGGCTCGGTTGCCGGGCCCTCGTCGACCGGGCCGACCCCCGCCTTCTCGTCGACTGCCGGATGGTCCCCGTCGGCCGGCCCGTCGTCGGCTTCGATGCATCCGTTTCCTGGACCGTTGGCCGGGGCAGGTTCCCCGGCGGTGGCGGCGAGCGCCGTGGGTGTGGCGTCGCCTGTCGCGTCCGCCGGTCCCGCCTCGACCGTCGCCCCCGGACCGGCATCCCCGTCCATACCCTCCGGGTCGGTGCCCGGCACGCCGCCCGATGCCGCGGCCGGGCGCGGTGGAGTCAGGACCGACACGGTCACCGGCGCACCGATGGGGCGGCACAACGCACCCGAGCCGTTCCCCACGCAGGAGGCGTTGGCGCCGGCTCGCGTACCCCGTCAACGAGCCCGCGGTCGGGCCTCGGTCCCCGTCGACGTGCTGGCGTTCGGCGATCCGTCGGTGCCCAGGACCGAGAGCGACGAGTACGCCGCCCGGTGGGTGGCCGAGGCGGAGGCGGCCGAGCGGCGGCGCTACCAGGGCCACTACGAGTTGCAACGGGCCGGGTTCGAGACCAATCGCCGGCAGGCGGAGGCCGCCCGCCTGCGGGTCCGCGCCGCGGAGCACGACCGCAGGGCTGTCGAGTACGCCGACTACGCCCGACAGTTGCACCAGGCGGGGCACCGGCGGTGGGCCGACGGCTGGCAGCGGGCGGCGAACGACGAGGCACGCGCCTACGCCCAGTGGCGTGACCTGGCCGACGACGTGCTGGCGGGGATCAGGGCACCGGCGGTCGTGGACATCACCGACGGCACGTTCGCGCACGCCAACACCGACGTGGGCGCCCTCGCGCTCGGCGCGGTGGAGACCTCCGGCCCGTCCCGGCTCACCGGCGACGACGTTCCCCCGCCGATCGACGACTCCCGGCCGTACGGGCAACCGGGCGGGCTACGTCCACCGCTCGCCCTGCACCAGGTCGACGTCGAACGGCAGATGCCCCGCGACCTCGACGGCGGTGTTGTGCGTACCGCCGATCCCCGCCGGGGTGGCTGGTTCCGCCTGCTGAACGACGGCGGTCCCCAGGCCGACGCCACTCGCGGCATCAACTGCCTGGACTGCACGCTGTCGCTGTTCGAGACCTGGGTGCACGGTCGGCCGCGGGTGTCCGCGCCACGGACCTTCGACGGCTACCTGGCCGGTGACACCCGACGCCCGATCCGCGGTGAGGCGGGTGGTCCGGGCCGGGTGGAGGACATGACCGGCGGCCGTTTCCAGCGCGTCCTCGCCCCGACACCCGGCCAGCAGTCACACCCGGCGCAGGCGCGGCAGGCGGCCGACCGGGGGTACGCCAACCTGCACGACCAACTGCTGCTCGGTGGCCACGGCAGCTACGCGTTCCTGATCACCGAGTGGGCCGGCGGTGGCTCACACGCGTGGGTGGCGCTCAACCAGAACGGCACGGTGCTCTACGTCGACCCGCAGACCGGCCTCGTCCGGGACCGGCCGCTCTACCCCGACGTGGTCGGCATCGACGCGCTCGTGCTGGGCGGGGACGGCCGGCCCATGCCGCTGGGCGGGCTGCCCCGGGGGCGGTTCAGTGAACGTCCCGACCTGCCCTACCACCCGCCGGCCCAGGACGACGGCGGGCACGGCGACCCGTACATCAACCGCATGTACCTGCTGCTGGATGGGCCGGGCGCCCTGGACGACGGCGGCGAAAGTCCGTCCGGTCTGGCTGGCGATGAACCGCCGGGACACCGCGACCCGGCCCGGGTGCTCGCGCTGGCCGGCGGCCTGGACGAGGTCTTCTCGGCCGGGCTGAGCCCGAGCGAGTTCGCGAGAGCCGTGGACCCACCGACCCTCCAGCGGCTGGTGCCCGGTCTGGACGACGCGGCCGCGCAGGACGTGTCGCGACTCTTCGCCGACGCCCGTGTCCGCGACATGCTGGACACCGCCCTGCGAGAGCCACCTCCGAACGAGCCGAATCTGGCCGTGCACCTGGCCCAGCAATTGGCACAGGCGCCGGATCTGGCGCGAATCATCCTGGGCACTCCCGAACTGGCGGCGTCACTGACGGCCCGCCCGCTGACCCTGCATCACCTCGCGAGCCATCAACAGGCGATCGACACCCTCGCCGACGTGCTCGACAACATCACCCAGCAGGAGACGGCAGGGCCAGGGGCGACCGATCGGGGGAACCCCCATCCGCAGCCGACACCCCTCACTGATGAGCAGCGCCGGATCAGCGCGAGCATCCAGTTGCCGGATGATCCGCCGACCCAGCCAGGCTTCGACAGTCAGCAACGAGGCAACGGGTCCTATCGGAAGCGCTACCTCGACGACCTCTACTCCGCCGCTGCTGTCGCTCAGCTTGAGCTGAATCAGTTGGCGACGTCTCTTGCCCAGGTAGGTGACCGTCCTGTCGGTGAGCCTGGTTGGCGCACCGAGCCCAAGGACCGCCGCCGAGCCGAGGACAAGGTCAACAAGTACGGGGGTGACGCCTCGAAGCTGCTCGATCTTGCTGCCGGCAAGGTCGAGTTTCGTAGCCTTGCCGACCTCTACGCGGCACTCGGACGCATACGCGATCACCCTGACGTCGTCATCGTTGCCCGTGACGACCGTTTCGTCTCGCCCATGGATAGTGGCTACCGTGACGTGCAACTCGTGCTGCAGACACGGAGTGGTCACCTGGCTGAGTTCCGGCTGCACCTGGCCGCGCTCGATGCTGTCGCCGTCTGGGAGCATGGGCTCTATGAGGTACGACGCGATCTCGAAGCTCTTGCCCAGGCTGAGGGGCGAGCGTTGACGCCGAAGGAGCGAGCGATTAACGCAGGCATTCGTCAGCGCGAGCGTCAACTGTTCTGGGAGGCGTTGCAGTCGACCTTAGAGGGGGAGTCCTAATGTCCGGAGATATTTCACTTCCCTCCTACTACCTCTATTACTCATCCCCGGTGAAGATCGTGGAAACGCCGGATGGCGGTGCGAGGGTCTGGCACCTTTCCATCGATAGTGGGGGATGGCAGGAGAAGAACGACATCTTCGGGGAAATTACACTCGGCGTCGGGGGTGATATTTTCCGGCGGACGCCCGAGGACTTCGTGCAGGAGGTTGAGCGTTTCCGGGCTCACTACCTGGTCGGCGAAGGCCCCATCTTCGCCCTCTACGAGACCGTGCAGGCGCTCAGGGACACGGCGAAAGCTCAGGGGCGATCCTTGTCTCCGAAGGAGCAGGCTCTCATCCGGGGGATCCGCCAGCGGACCTTCGTGATGTTCGAGGAACAGTTGCGGGCAGCCGGCGACCCGGGTGCCGATCCCGACGTATCGGGCCATGCGGCCTGACGGGCTGGCGGTCCTCGCGCCCAAGTCGCCGAAGAGTTGGAGCACGAGATTGTTGAGCTATTACGTGATCTACCGGAATGATGATGTGCAGGGCGGGCCTGCGGGCATCTTTGTCATGGACGCGGGGCTCGGGCAGGCTATCCTCTGGGATCATCGCGCCCGAGCGTGGGCCTATGACCCCGGACTCGTGGTGCGTTTCCTCGATGACTACCGGAATGCAGACCGCTATAAGAATGTGAGCCGTGCTGACGCTGTGGCAGTGGCAGCAGCAGTCACCGGCGGTGCCGAGTTGCCGGACGAAACCTCAATCCGCGCCATGTTCAAAGATGGTGGCGGTGATCGCTGAAGCTGGGGCCTCCCCCATGCCCAGGCGCCTGTCGTCCTGCCTGTCATCTTCATCGCTGGGCAGGCGTGGCCGAGGCGCGCGTCCGGTTGCCGAGGTGGGTGGGCATCGACGAGAGTCGCCGTATGGCTGACGTACCCGCCGAGGCGACGAACCCCGAGCCCGCGCGCACCTTCGGTTGGTCGTACCTGTTCGTTCATCCGGACGACGATCCGCGCTCGGATGGCAACTTCGCCGAAGAGCGGAGTGTCCTCGTCGAGTACCTGCGCGACCAGCGCCTCACGTTCGAGCTCAAGTGTGCCGGCCTGAACGTGGAGCAGCTGGCCCTGCGTGCGGTGCCGCCGTCGACCATGTCGCTGCTCGGGCTGATTCGACACCTGGCCGAAGTGGAGCGTGGCTGGTTCCGCAGGACGATGGCCGGTCAGGTGGCGCCCAAGCTGTACTGCTCCGACGACGATCCCGACGGCGACTTCGACGGCGCGGTGGCCGATCCGGCGGTGGCGGACGAGGCGTACCGGGCCTGGCGTACGGAGGTGGAGTTCTCCGAGCGGTTCGTCTCCGAGGCGGCGGATCTGGGAGTGCAGGGCGGCAGCGGGACGGCAACGTCATCGTGCTGCGCAGGCTGCTGGTGCACATGATCGAGGAGTACGCGCGGCACAATGGCCACGCCGATCTCCTACGCGAGCGTATAGACGGAAGGGTGGGTCAGTGATGGCCGAGGGGTTCGACGTCCGGTTGACGCGGGCGCGGGAGCGTTACGAGCAGGCGGTCTTCGGCGGCGACGCGAAGTCGTTGGACGAGGCGGAGCGGGATCTTGTGGCGTTGGAGGCGGACACGGCTCTGGCCCGGGGTCGGCTCCTGCACGCCCGTTTCCTGGAGACCGGCGCGGAGGACGCGGCCGAGCTGCGGCTCTTCGAGCGGGCGGCGCAGCTCTACGGTGAGTTGGGTGACGCTCGCGGCGAGGGGGAGTCGCTGTTCTGGGTGGGCACCGTCCACCAGGTGATCCGGCAGGACCAGGCGGCCGCCGACCCGGCCTTCGCGCGGGCGCGTGAGCTGGCGACCGAGGCGGGGGACGACCTGACCCTGTCGTACGTGCTGCGGCACCTCTGCTTCGGTGAGCAGGCCGCGGGTCGTGTCGAGGCGGCGCGCGAGTTGCTGGCCGAGTCGACCCGGCTGCGCCGGGACCTGTCCTTCACCCCCGGCGTCGCGGCGAACCTGATCGGCCTGGCGGACCTCGCGGCGAGCGACGGTGACCGGGACGCCGCCCGTGGTCTGCTCGACGAGGCTGCCTCCCTGGCCGCCGGCAGCGGCGCGCACGGCGTCGCCCGGTGGGTCGAAGAGGCTCGCGACGAGCTGAAACTCGCCTGATCACGGTCGAGCGGCCGCGCAATGGCGTCGCCGAGCGTGATCGACTCGACATCGCCGATATCGGGGTGTCAGAGGCCATGGGATACCGCGACATCGCCGAAGCCGAGTGGATCAAGGTGGGCGCTCATGACCGGTGGAGCACCGTCGGGCCCGTGGTACGTGCCGCGCGGTGTGGCCGAGGCGGTGGCCGTACAGGAGGAGTTGCGGCCGCTCGCCGACCTGGTCGGGCCCGGTCCGGCCGCGCCCGCGACGGTGGCCGGCCTGGACGTGGCGTACGCCGAGAGCGGTGACCTTCTCGCGGCGGCCGTGACCGTGCTGGACGCCCGGACGCTGGCCGTGGTGGATTCGGCCGTCAGCGTGGGTCGGCCCGCGTTCGACTACGTGCCGGGGCTGTTCGCGTTCCGTGAGCTGCCCGCTCTGCTCGCCGCGCTGGACACGCTGACGACCATCCCGGACCTGCTCGTCTGCGACGGGCACGGCGTGGCCCATCCGCGTCGGTTCGGGCTCGCCTGCCACCTCGGGGTGGTCACCGGTCTGCCCGCGATCGGGGTGGGCAAGACGCCGCTGGTCGGCGCGTGGGCGCCGCCGCCCGCCGACCGGGGCGCCTGGTCGGCGCTGCGGGACGGGGGCGAGGTCGTGGGCCGGGTGTTGCGCACCCAGGCCGGGGTCAAGCCGGTCTTCGTGAGCGTCGGGCACCGGATGAGCCTGGACAACGCGACAGCGCAGGTGCTGGCGTTGACTCCGCGCTACCGCCTTCCCGAGACGACCCGGACGGCCGACCGGCTCTGTCGGGACACGCTCGCCCGGACGGCACCGTCCGGCCGGGACGGAGCGGACGAGTCGCCGGGCGAACCTCGTCGCACGTGATCGACTCGACTTCGGTGAAATCGGGGTGTCGCACGGCCTCGGACACGCCGACTTCACCGATACCGAGTGGATCAAGAACCGCGCCGCAAACCGTAACGCGGCACACATGCGGGCCGCTCTATGACCGGTGGCAGGGGTGGCCCGGTAGTAGCCTGGCCCGCGGACCCCGCCCGGGGAGGAACGGTGAGGTGATCATGACGGTGCGTCGACGCGCGGCACGGCTCGCGACGGTCTGCGGTCTGCTGGTCGGCCTGGTGCTGCTCGGCGCGTCACCCGCGCTGGCCGACGGCGACTCGGTCCGTGTGGGGGCGGCCAGCAGCTTCGCCGCCGGCGGCTCGGCCCAGGGGGTGAACGTCGCGGTGCGCAAGCGCTCCGGCGGCTGCGTCCTGCTGCGTACCGCCCTGGGTCTGCGCCTCGAGGGTCTCCAGCCGAGCCAGGTGGCGGTCCAGGTGAACGCGGGCGGGCGCTGGTTCCCGGTGGCCGTCGGCGGCGGTGGTGGCACCGTGCAGACTCAGCAGACCTCGCCGGCGAAGCCGACCCTGTGCAAGGGCAAGGGCATCACCGTGCGATACCGGGTGACGTTCGCCGCCGACGCGCCGGGCGGCCCGCTCTACGTGACAGGTGTGGGTCTCACCGCGACCGGCCAGCAGTTGGGGCACGGGGCCGACACGGCGAAGGTCACCGCGCGGTTTTCCCCGTCGCCCACCCCGACGCCGTCGAAGAAACCGACTCCGACCCCCAGCCCGACCGAGGTCGCGGCGGCCAGCGAGGTGGTGAATCCGGCCGCGGCGGGCCCGACGTCCGCCGCGCCCAGCCCGACAGCGGTGGCCGCCGAGTCCGGCGGTGGTTCGCCGATCATGTTCTTCGGCATCGCGATGGTGGTGGTCGGCCTGCTGCTCATCGTGCTGTTGGTGCGCCGCTCCCGGAAGGACCGCACGCCTGTCGACGCGCCGGGCCCGCTGCCGGGCAACCCCGGTGGCACCACCTACCGCTCCGGGGGTGGGTCGCCGGCCGTGCCCGGTCAACCCGGCCCGGTGTACGGCCAGCAGCCGCCGACCGCCGGCCAGGTGCCTCCACCACGTCCCGCCGGCGGGGTCTACGGGGCGCGACCCACGACGCCGAGCCCGGACGCCACGCAACCGATGCCGGGTGCGCCGGCTGGTCCCGCTGGTCCCGCTGGTTCGGGTGCCCGGCCGCTGCCCGGTGACCCGCCCCAGCCGCCCGACGGCGGCGATCACACCGTGTTCATGCCCCGGCTCCCCGGCTGAGCGGGGTCGGGCCGGGACGCTCCGATACGCTCAGGTTCGTTGGAAACCTGCGGCCAAGGAGCGGAACTAGTGTCTGATCTGTCCCAGATCGTCAAGGCGTACGACGTCCGAGGGACGGTGCCGGACCAGTGGGACGAACGGGCTGCCGAGGCGCTCGGAGCCGCATTCACCCAGCTGCTCAACACCACTGACGAGCCCGGCGACGCGGTAGTCATCGGGTACGACATGCGGGCCAGCTCACCGGGCCTGGCCGCCGCCTTCGCGGCCGGGGTCCGGTCCGAGGGCCGCTCGGTGATCGAGATCGGGCTCGCCTCCACCGATCTGCTCTACTTCGCGTCCGGTTCGCTCGACCTGCCCGGGGCGATGTTCACGGCCAGTCACAATCCCGCGCAGTACAACGGCATCAAGATGTGCCGCTCCGGCGCCCGACCGATCGGCCAGGCCAGCGGTCTGGCGGAGATCCGGGAGCGGGCTCAGGCCCTGCTGGACTCGGGGGCGTCGCGTCCGGCGGGTGAGCCGACCCGGCCGGCCGAGCGACGGGACCTGCTTCCCGACTACGCCGCGTACCTGCGCAAGCTCGTCGACCTCTCCGGCATCCGGCCGTTGAAGGTGGTGGTCGACGCCGGCAACGGGATGGGTGGCTTCACCGTCCCCACAGTCCTCGGCGACGCCGCCCTGTCGGCCCTGCCGCTGGAGATCGTGCCGCTCTACTTCGAGCTGGACGGCACCTTCCCCAACCACGAGGCGAACCCGCTGGACCCGGCGAACCTGGTCGACCTCCAGCGTGCCGTGGTCGAGCACGGGGCCGACATCGGCTTGGCCTTCGACGGCGACGCCGACCGGTGCTTCGTGGTGGACGAGCGTGGTGAGCCGGTCTCGCCGTCGGCGATCACCGCGCTGGTCGCGGCGCGGGAGCTGGCCAAGCACCCGGGCTCCACGGTGATCCACGGTCTGATCACCTCCAGCGCGGTCGCGGAGATCATCCGCGAGCACGGTGGGGAGCCTGTTGTCGCCCGGGTCGGGCACTCCTTCATCAAGGCGGAGATGGCCCGTACCAACGCCGTCTTCGGTGGTGAGCACTCCGCGCACTACTACTTCCGGGACTTCTGGTTCGCCGACACCGGGATGCTCGCCGCGATGCACACCCTGGCCGCCCTGGGCGAGCAGTCGCTGCCGCTGTCCGTGCTGGCCGGCGAGTACGAGCGCTACATCGCCTCCGGTGAGATCAACTCGACGGTCGCCGACCAGGCCGCGGTGGTGGCCGAGGTGCGTGCCGCGTACCCGGACGCGACGGCCGACGAGATGGACGGGCTCACGCTGCGTTTCTCCGACGGCGCCTGGTTCAACCTGCGTGCCTCCAACACCGAGCCGCTGCTGCGGCTCAACGTCGAGGCGCCCACCCGCGAGCGGATGGTCTCGCTGCGGGACGAGGTGCTCGACCGCGTTCGCCGATAAGATCGCCTGCGCCGGTCGGCACCGCCGCCGGTGACCCCGCACTCGTGGAAGGAGCCGCGCCATGGCCCTGGATCCGCAGTTGCTCGAGATCCTTGCCTGCCCGGACACGCACCACGCCCCGCTCACCTACGACGCGGAGGCGCAGACGTTGACCTGCACGGAGTGCGGCCGGATCTTCGAGGTCCGCGACGACGTGCCGGTGCTGTTGCTCGACGAGGCGCGTGGCGGCCCGGGGCAGCCCTCATGATCGACGGTACGGCCGGGGTCAGTGGGCGTCGCGACGCCGACGAGGCCCTGCTCGACAACCCGGACGCGCTGGCCGAGCGCGACCCGGGCGGCATGCTGCGGCACACCGCGTCGGGTGGCGCGCAGGTGCGTGAGAGCGCTGCGTTGGCCGCCGAGGCGAACCTGGCGGTGCTCGCCGACGACGGGCGGCCCCGGGCCGTGGTGATCGCGGGCATCGGCACCGCCGGGCGTACCGGTGACGTGCTGGCCACTGTCGCCGGGCCCCGCTGCCCGGTCCCGATCATCGGGCACCGCAGCTCCGGCGTGCCCGGTTGGGTGGGTGCCGCCGACGTGGTGATCGCGGTGAGCGCGTCCGGTCGGAGCCCGGAGGCGTTGGGCGCCGCCGAGGCCGCGCACCGTCGCGGTGCCCGGCTGGTCGCGGTGGGCGCCCCGGACTCTCAGTTGCAGTCGGTGGCCGAGCGGGCCCGCGCGCCGTTCATCCCGGTGCCGCGACGCGCGCCGGCCCGTGCCAGCCTGTGGGCGCTCACCGTGCCGGTGCTGCTCGCGGCGCGTTCGCTCGGGCTGGTGAAGGTCAACGAGGCGGATCTGGCGGAGACGGCGGCCCGGCTCGACGCGGACGCCGACCGTTGCCGCTCCGCCGCCGAGTCGTTCGTCAACCCGGCCAAGTCGCTGGCGCTGGGCCTGGCCGGCTCGATCCCGATCGTGTGGGGCTCGTCCCCGCTGGCCACCGTGGCGGCTCGCCGGTTCGGCGACACCCTGTCCGCCAACGCCCGCTACCCGGTGGTCACCGGAGCGTTGGGCGAGGCCGGGCGGGGCCGGGTCGGGCTGCTGGACGGCGTCTTCGGCGGCCTGGCCGAGGGTGAGCGGGACATCTTCGCCGACCGGGCGGAGGACGACGACGGCGAGGGCACCCGGCTGCGGCTGGTCCTGCTGCGCGACGGCGGGCTCAACGCCGAGGACGACACGGACGAGCCGCTCGCCGTCGAGGAGCGCCGCGCGGACGCGGTGCAGACCCTCGCCGAGCGCCGTGGTGTGCGCTGCGACGTGGTGACCGCCGAGGGTGGGTCGGCCCTGGAGCGGCTGGCCTCACTGATCGCCGTACCGGATTTCGCCTCGATCTATCTTGCTCTGGCACACGGATTGGACCCGATGGCCGTTCCGGCCATCACCGAGATGAAGGAGCTGTCGAACCAGTGAACGTACGCAGGGCGCGGCGCGTCACGGACGTCACCACGACGCGAAGCGGAGTGGCAGCGTGAGCGCGAACGGCGGGACGAAGGCGATCGTCGCCGCCCTGCTGGCCAACATCGGCATCGCCGTCACCAAGTTCATCGCGTTCCTGCTCTCCGGGTCCTCGTCGATGCTCGCCGAGGCGGTCCACTCGGTCGCCGACTCCGGCAACCAGGGTCTGCTGCTGCTCGGCGGCAAGCGGGCCAAGCGCGCCGCCACCCCGGAACACCCGTTCGGGTACGGCCGGGAGCGCTACATCTACGCGTTCATCGTGTCGATCGTGCTGTTCAGCATCGGCGGCCTGTTCGCCCTGTACGAGGCGTACCACAAGTGGTCGCACGCGGAGGGCATCACCGAGTGGCAGTGGCTTCCGGTGGCGGTGCTGGTGGCGGCGATCGCTATGGAGTCGTTCTCCTTCCGGACGGCCATCAAGGAGTCCAACCACATCCGGGGCAAGCAGTCCTGGGTGCGTTTCATCCGGCGGGCCAAGGCGCCGGAGCTGCCGGTGGTGCTCCTGGAGGACTTCGGCGCGCTTGTCGGTCTGGTCTTCGCGCTGTTCGGCGTGGGCATGACGCTGATCACCGGCAACGGCAGGTGGGACGCGGCCGGCACCGCGATGATCGGCGTTCTGCTGGTGGTGATCGCCATCGTGCTGGCCATCGAGACCAAGAGCCTGCTGCTCGGTGAGGGCGCCGAGCAGCAGGACCTGGACGCCATCGAGCGGGCCATCACCGAGGGCCCCGAGGTGGAGCGGATCATCCACATGAAGACGCTCTATCTGGGCCCGGAGGAGCTGATGGTGGCCGCGAAGATCGGCGTGCCGGCCTGCGAGAGCGCACACGAGCTGGCGCGTGGCATCAACGCCGTGGAGGTGCGGATCCGCACCGCCGTGCCGATCGCCCGGGTGATCTACCTGGAGCCGGACATCTACAGCGCCGCCGCAGCGGCGGCCGGCACCGGTGCCGCCGCCGATACCGCCGTACCGCAGCCCGAGGACGTGTCGGGCGAGGCGGTCGGGCGGCCCAGGGGCTGACCTGTGGAACCGCTGTACGGACCGATCCGGGACTACGCGTGGGGGTCCCGCTCAGCCATCGCCATGTTGCAGGGTCGACCGGTGCCGAGCACCGGTCCGGAGGCGGAGCTGTGGCTGGGCGCCCACCCTGCCGCCCCGGCCAGCGTGGAGCGCGCCGGCGTGCGGGTGAGTCTCTGTGACCTGGTGCGCGACGAGCCGGGGCAGTGGCTGGGCCAGCGGGTGGCCGACCGGTTCGGCACCCGGCTGCCGTTCCTGCTCAAGGTCCTCGCCGCCGACGCGCCGCTGAGCCTGCAGGCGCACCCGGACGCCGAGCAGGCCCGGGTGGGTTTCGCGGCGGAGGCCTGTCGCCCCGTGGAGGAGCGCAACTACTCCGATCCGCACCACAAGCCGGAGTTGCTTGTCGCGCTCACCCCGTTCGAGGCGCTGTGCGGCTTCCGCGAGCCGGTGGAGTCGGCGGAGGCGCTCGCCGCGTTCGGCGTACCGGAGTTGGCGCCTGTGGTCGCCGCGCTGCGGGGCGGGCCGGCGGGGCTGGCCACGGCGGTACGCACACTGCTCGGCTGGCCGGCGGCCGAGCGCGAGGGGCTGCTGCGTGCCGTCCTGGCGTCGGCGGCCGACGGCCCGGACGCGGACCTGGCTCGCCGGCTGGCGGTGCTCTATCCGGGCGACCCGGGCGTGCTGGTGGCGCTGTTGCTGCACCACCTGCGGCTGGCGCCGGGGGAGGCGATCTGGATGCCCGCGGGCAACCTGCACGCCTACCTGAGCGGCTGCGGAGTGGAGATCATGGCGGCCAGCGACAACGTGCTGCGGGGTGGGTTTACCCCGAAGCGTGTGGACGTGGACGAGCTGCTGCGGGTGCTGCGCTTCGAGGTGCTCGACGAGCCGGTACGTGCCGCGCAGCCGGTCGGCCCGGGGGTGGACTGCTGGCCGGTGCCGGTGGACGATTTCGCGCTGCACCGGGTGCGGGTCGGCGCTGACGTGCCGGAGGTCACCCTGTCGCTGCCCGGCCCCCGGGTGGTGCTCTGCGGTGCGGGCTCCGTCACCGTCGACGATGGGGCGGGTGCGCTGACGCTGGTGTCCGGCGAGGCGGCGATCGGTACGGCGGCCGGCGAGCCGCTGCGGGTCGGAGGCGACGGCGAGGCGTACGTGGCGACGTCAGGGCTGCGCTGAGTCCGCCACAAGTCCGACTTTCCCGGAATAGCTTGACGCGCCCTTGGCTGAATGTGACTCTATGAGTACGCAGCGTTATCGCGACGACGGTCCGGCAACGTGCGGGGAACCAAACCGGGGGGATGCGCGGGGCGGGCGGCAGTGGGCAGCGGGTCTGTCCACCACCGACCGCCCCGTGCGCTGTCCGCAGCCCGTCCCCCGGCGCCCGGCGTCAACGCGCGTAAGGTGGAGGATCGGCGCAGACATCGTTCGACAGGAGCTTTCATGACCAGCACCCTCCCGGCGGCCGCCAGCGGCACGCCGTCCGAGGCCCGGCCGAGCACGCTCGCCGAGGGCGACTTCAAGGTGGCGGATCTGTCGCTCGCCGAGTTCGGGCGCAAGGAGATCCAGCTCGCCGAGCACGAGATGCCCGGCCTGATGGCGATCCGGCGGGAGTTCGCCGACGCGCAGCCGCTCGCCGGCGCGCGGATCACCGGCTCGCTGCACATGACCATCCAGACCGCCGTCCTGATCGAGACGCTGGTCGCCCTCGGCGCGCAGGTCCGCTGGGCGTCCTGCAACATCTTCTCCACCCAGGACCACGCCGCCGCCGCGATCGTCGTCGGCCCGAACGGCACCCCCGACGCCCCCGCCGGCGTCCCGGTGTACGCCTGGAAGGGCGAGACGCTGCCGGAGTACTGGTGGTGCACCGAGCAGGTGCTCGCCTGGCCCGACGGACACGGGCCGAACATGATCCTCGACGACGGCGGCGACGCCACCCTGCTGGTCCACAAGGGCGCCGAGTTCGAGAAGGCAGGCGTCGTGCCGCCTGTCGAGTCCGCCGACTCCGAGGAGTACGGGGTCATCCTCGAACTGCTGCACCGCTCGCTCGCCGAGGACGGCCAGCGCTGGACCCGGATCTCCGCCGGCATCAAGGGCGTCACCGAGGAGACCACCACCGGCGTGCACCGCCTCTACGAGATGCACCGCGCCGGGACGCTGCTCTTCCCGGCCATCAACGTCAACGACTCGGTGACGAAGAGCAAGTTCGACAACAAGTACGGCTGCCGCCACTCCCTCATCGACGGCATCAACCGGGCCACCGACGTCCTGATCGGCGGCAAGATGGCCGTCGTGATGGGCTACGGCGACGTGGGCAAGGGCTGCGCCGAGTCGCTGCGCGGCCAGGGCGCCCGGGTCGTGGTGACCGAGGTCGACCCGATCTGCGCACTGCAGGCCGCGATGGACGGCTACCAGGTCGCGACCCTGGACGACGTTGTCGAGCAGGCGGACATCTTCATCACCGCCACCGGCTGCTTCGACGTCATCACCAACGAGCACATGGCCCGGATGAAGCACCAGGCCATCGTCGGCAACATCGGCCACTTCGACAACGAGATCGACATGGCCGGCCTGGCCAAGCGCTCCGACGTCGAGCGGATCAACATCAAGCCGCAGGTCGACCTGTGGCGCTTCGCCGACGGGCACGCCATCATCGTGCTGTCCGAGGGGCGTCTGCTCAACCTGGGCAACGCGACCGGGCACCCGAGCTTCGTGATGTCGAACTCGTTCGCCAACCAGACGATCGCCCAGATCGAGCTGTTCACCAAGACCGAGGAGTACCCGGTCGGCGTCTACGTGCTGCCCAAGCACCTGGACGAGAAGGTGGCCCGCCTGCACCTGGGCGCGCTCGGCGCCAAGCTGAGCACGCTCACCAAGGAGCAGGCTTCGTACCTGGGCGTTTCCCAGGAGGGCCC
Source organism: Micromonospora sp. DT43 (assembly GCF_049841645.1). NCBI lineage: Bacteria > Bacillati > Actinomycetota > Actinomycetes > Micromonosporales > Micromonosporaceae > Micromonospora > Micromonospora sp. DT43. The sequence goes on from NZ_JBNCKR010000003.1 coordinate 151,592, forward strand.
GTTCAAGCCGGACCACTACCGCTACTGATCGACGTCTCTTCGCACCGGGTCGGCTGTTCGCAGCCGGCCCGGTTCGTCGTTTCCGCCGGGGCGGGGCGGGGCCGGGTCAGCCGGAGCGGGAGCCGCGGCTGCTGGGGCGGAACCACGTCCACGCGCACCAGGCCAACCAGCCCAGGGACACGACGGTGGCCAGTGCCCGCAGGCGCAGCGCGCTGAGCAGCATCACCACGGCGAGCACCGCCAGCCACGGCAGGAAAGCCTTCACGGCAGGGATCCTCCCACGCGCGGCCGGTGACCGGCTCGCATCGGCCCGCAAGCCCAGGTCACAGCGAGAGTGAGCTTGTCATGAACGACTTGACGAGGCTCCTGAACTGGAGGAAGGTATGGCTGCCCTAAGTTAGCTGAGGCGTGCCTAATGAACACGGAGCCCCTGATGTTCGCCACCTACCTGATCGGCCTGCGGGAGGGCCTGGAAGCGACCCTGGTGGTCAGCATCCTGGTCGCCTTCCTGGTGAAGTCGCAGCGCCGGGACCGGTTGCCCCAGGTGTGGGCGGGCGTCGGCCTCGCCGTGGTGCTCTCCGTGATCTTCGGCTGGCTCATCGAGTACACCTCGACCTCGCTGCTGTCCCGCTCCGAGGACCGCGAGCTGTTCGAGGCGATCACCTCCGTCGCGGCCGTGGTGTTCGTCACCTGGATGATTTTCTGGATGCGCAAGGCGGCCCGCACCATCGCGGGCGAGTTGCGCGGCAGGCTCACCGAGGCGCTGGCCGTGGGGTCACTCGCCGTCGCCGGAATGGCCTTCCTCGCGGTGATCCGGGAGGGCCTGGAAACCGCCCTGATCTTCTACTCGGCAGCCCAGGGCGCGGCCGGCGACAGCGGGCCGCTGCTCGCGCTGATCGGCGGCATCGTCACCGCCGTGGTGCTCGGGGTGCTGCTGTACGCCAGCGCCCTGCGGATCAACCTCAGCAAGTTCTTCACCTGGACCGGCGCGCTGCTGATCCTGGTCGCCGCAGGCATCCTCAAGTACGGCGTGCACGACTTCCAGGAGGCCGGTGTCCTGCCCGGCCTCAACGACCTGGCCTTCGACATCACCGGCGCGCTCGACCCGACCACCTGGTACGCGGCGCTGCTCGCCGGGATGTTCAACGTGACCCCCGCGCCCACCGTGCTGGAGACGATCGCCTGGATCGGGTACGCCGTGCCCGTCCTCCTGCTCTTCCTGCGCCCGACCCGGCGTACCCCCGCACCGGCCGCGGCCACCGCGTCGCCGGCCGCGCCCTCCGCGCCGGAACCGGCCCCGGCCGTCGCGGCGTCGCCGGCCGAGTCGACGTCGCCGGACTCCACGACCACCACCACCGAGCGCGGGGCCGACACCGGCGCCGAGGCCGAGGCCGAGGCGGCATCCGCGCCGCAGCGTGCCTGACCCCACGAGGAGAGACAGCTCAGATGCGTACCACCCGATTCTTCGCGCTGGCCGCTGCCGGCGTGCTGGCGACGGCCGGCGTCGCCGCGTGCTCCGACTCCAAGAAGGATGAGGCGGGCGCGGCCGGCGGCCCGATCGTGGTCAAGGCCACCGACACCGCCTGCGAGGTCGGCACGACCGACCTCGGCGCCGGTACCGCCAACTTCAAGATCACCAACTCGGGCGCGAAGGTCACCGAGTTCTACGTGTACGCCTCCGGCGACCGGGTGATGGGCGAGGTGGAGAACATCGCCCCCGGGCTGAGCCGTGAGCTGCACGTCGAGCTGCCCGCCGGCACCTACGAGACGGCCTGCAAGCCGGGGATGAGCGGCAAGGGCATCCGCGGCGCGCTCAAGGTCAGCGGGTCGGCGCAGCCGCTGACCGCCGACGCGGCTCTGGCCGGTGCCACCGACAACTACCAGCGCTACGTCAAGAGCCAGACCGACGCGCTGCTGGAGAAGACCGAGGAGTTCGTCGCCGCCGTGAAGGCCGGCGACGTGGCGAAGGCCAAGGCCCTCTACCCGGTCGCGCGCACCTACTGGGAGCGGATCGAGCCGGTGGCCGAGATCTTCGGCGACCTCGACCCCAAGATCGACGGCCGCGAGGAGGTCATCGAGGAGGGGATGGAGTTCACCGGCTTCCACCGGATCGAGAAGGACCTCTGGCAGTCCGGCGACGTCAGCAAGGACGGCCCGATCGCGGACCGGCTGCTTGTCGACGTCAAGGAGATCGTGGCGAAGGCCAACGCCGAGAAGCTCTCCCCGCTCCAGCTCGCCAACGGCGCGAAGGAGCTGCTCGACGAGGTCGCCAGCGGCAAGATCACCGGCGAGGAGGACCGCTACTCGCACACCGACCTGTGGGACTTCGCCGCCAACCTGGAGGGTTCCAAGGCGGCGCTGTCCGCCCTCCGGCCGGCGCTGGAGCAGCGCTCGCCGGAGCTGGTCAAGCAGCTCGACACCGAGTTCGCGAACGTCGAGGCGCAGCTCGGCAAGCACCGCGACGGCGACGGGTGGAAGCTGCACACCGCGTTGAGCAAGGACGAGCTCAAGGAGCTCTCCGACGGCATCAACGCGCTGGCCGAGCCGATCAGCAAGGTCGCCGCAGTCGTCGCCAAGTGACCGGGACGCAGGGGGAGTCGAGTCGATGAGCGCAAGCAGGTTGACGCGCCGGCGGGCCATCACGCTCGCCGGCGCGGGGGTGGCCGGAGTCGCCGGCGTGGCCGCTGGCGCGGGCGCGCTGGTCGGCGACTCCCGTGGCCCGGCGGCTGCCAGTGACCATCCGGCGGGCGCGGTGCCGTTCTTCGGTGAGCACCAGGCCGGCATCGTCACCCCGGCGCAGGACCGGCTGCACTTCGTCGCCTTCGACGTGATCACCAAGGACCGGGCCCGCCTGGTCGAGATGCTCGAGGAGTGGTCGGCCGCCGCCGCCCGCATGACGGCCGGCCGCGATGCCGGCGTGCTCGGCGCGGTCGGTGGCATGCCGGAGGCCCCGCCGGACGACACAGGTGAGGCGCTCGGCCTCCCGCCGTCGCAGCTCACCCTGACCATCGGCTTCGGCCCGACGCTGTTCCGCGACGCCGACGGCCGGGACCGGTTCGGCATCGCCGACCGCCGCCCGGCCGCCCTGGCCGAGCTGCCGAAGTTTCCCGGTGACGCGTTGCAGGCCCCGATCTCCGGCGGCGACCTGTGCGTGCAGGCCTGTGCCAACGATCCCCAGGTGGCGGTGCACGCGATCCGCAACCTGGCGCGGATCGGCATGGGGGTGGTCAGCGTCCGCTGGTCGCAGCTCGGCTTCGGTCGTACGTCGTCGACATCCCGGGACCAGGCGACCGCCCGCAACCTGTTCGGTTTCAAGGACGGCACGGCCAACCTCAAGGCCGAGGAGACCGACAGGCTCCGCGACCAGTTGTGGGTGCAGCCGGGCGACGGGCCGGACTGGATGACCGGTGGGTCGTACCTGGTCACCCGCAAGATCCGGATGCTCGTGGAGACCTGGGACCGGACGTCGCTTGCCGAGCAGGAGGAGATCGTCGGCCGCACGAAGGGCAGCGGCGCCCCACTCGGGCGCAGCAAGGAATTCGACGAGCCGGACTTCGCGGCACGCGGTGACGACGGCAAGCCGCTGATCCCGGAGCACGCCCACGTCGCCCTGGCCCACCCGAGCAGGAACAACGGCGCGCACCTGCTGCGGCGGGGCTACAACTTCGTCGACGGCTCGGACGGTCTCGGTCGGCTCGACGCCGGCCTCTTCTTCATCGCCTACCAGCGGGATCCGCGCCGGCAGTTCGTGCCGATCCAGACCCAGTTGGCCCGCCACGACGTGATGAACGAATATCTGCGGCACGTCTCCAGCGGCCTGTTCGCCTGCCCGCCCGGCGTGCGCGATGGTGGGGACCACTGGGGCCGGGCGCTCTTCGGCTGACCGCCAGCCCGATCGCGGCGCCGCGCGCCGCCCGCCGTCCCGAGTTCGCGGCGGCGGACCGCGTCCGAATCGCGACAGCGCGACCTTCCGGATCCTGCGGTGGCGCCGGACGGCGCCGAGGGGGGATCATGGTGACAGCCGGCCGATCCCTGTGCCGGCCCTCGCACCCCGTGGCGCCGCCGCCGCGGGTCGCGGTGACTGGTTTCCCGGCGGCGCTATCCCGTGCCGGGTGACGCCGGTCCCACCGAACTGAACGGGGATGCAATATTAATCCCATGAGAGCCCGGGTACTGGTGGTCGACGACGACCCCGCACTCGCCGAGATGCTCGGCATCGTGCTGCGCAGCGAGGGTTTCCTGCCCTCGTTCGTGGCCGACGGCGAGCGGGCGTTGGCCGCGTTTCGTGACAGTCGGCCGGACATCGTCCTGCTCGACCTCATGTTGCCCGGAATGAGTGGTATTGACGTGGCGCGGTCGATCCGCGCCGAGTCGGGCGTGCCGATCGTCATGCTGACCGCCAAGAGCGACACCGTGGACGTCGTTCTCGGCCTGGAGTCCGGCGCCGACGACTACGTGGTCAAACCGTTCAAGCCCAAGGAACTGGTGGCCCGGATGCGGGCCCGGTTGCGCCGTGGCGAGGACGTGGCACCGGAGATGCTGACCATCGGCCCGCCCGGCAACGAGATCACCATCGACGTGCCGGCCCACACCGTGAGCCGCAGCGACGAGGAGGTGAAGCTGACGCCGTTGGAGTTCGACCTCCTGGTCGCGCTCGCCCGCAAGCCGCGTCAGGTCTTCACCCGCGAGGTGCTGCTGGAGCAGGTCTGGGGCTATCGGCACGCGGCCGACACCCGGCTGGTCAACGTGCACGTGCAGCGGCTGCGCGCCAAGATCGAGCCAGATCCGGAGCGGCCGGAAATCATCCTCACCGTGCGGGGCGTGGGCTACAAGGCGGGCACCGGATAGCCTGGTCACACTGTGTCGACCTCGCCGCCCCCGCACCCCCAGACCACGGCAGCCCGCCGGCTCAACGCCGGTCGGGACCTGTGGCGTGCGCTGAGTGGCCGAGGCGCACGGCTGGTGGCCCGGGTGCATCAGACCTGGCGCCGTTCGCTCCAGGTCCGGGTCGTCACCATCACGCTTGTCGCCTCCAGCCTGCTGGTGGGCGGTTTCGCGTACCTGATCGCAGACAAGATCACGACGATCCTGCTCGACAACGCCCGCACCGACGTCCAGTCGCGGGTCAAGGGCGGCGCCGGTTACGCGGTCAAGCAGGTCTCCCTCTACGGCCAGCCGCAGGAGGCGCAGCTTCAGGAGACGATCGAGGACACGGTCAACTACCTGGCCGGCGGCGACCCCCAGCAGACCAGTGGCGTGGTGGTGGCCATCACCGCCGCCGACTACCCCACCATGATCCAGACCCGCACCGCGCCGGCGGCCAACGTCCAGCCCCTGATCAGCAAGGAGCTGCGGGCCGCGGTCGCCAGTGGCAAGGTGGCCAGCCAGATCCAGACCGGTCGGCTCACCGGCGAGCCGACCAAATACCTGGTCTACGGCTCGCCGGTGCCGACCCGCTTCGGGCAGGTCGAGCTCTACTACCTCGTGCCGCTGACCCGGCAGGACAAGACCGCCGCGGACGCCCGAGCGACAGTCGTCGCCACCGGCTTCGCCCTGGTGGTCCTGCTGGGGCTGCTCGCCGCCCTGGTCACCCGGCTGGTGGTCAACCCGGTGCGGGTCGCCGCGCGTACCGCCCAGCGGCTCTCCGCCGGCCTGCTCGACCAGCGGATGGTGGTCAACGGCGAGGACGACCTCGCGCTGCTGGCCGCCTCGTTCAACCAGATGGCGACAAACCTGCAACGGCAGATCCTGCGCCTGGAGGAGATGTCCCGGTTGCAGCGCCGGTTCACCTCCGACGTGTCGCACGAGCTGCGGACCCCGTTGACCACGGTCCGGATGGCCGCCGACCTGATCTTCGCCGAACGCGACGAGTTCGACCCGGCGGTGGCCCGCAGCGCCGAGCTGCTCCAGGCCGAACTGGACCGCTTCGAGGAGCTGCTCACCGACCTGTTGGAGATCAGCCGGTTCGACGCGGGCTTCGCCATGCTGGACTCCGAGCCGACCGACCTGGTGCCGGTGGTGCACCGGGTCGTCGACCGGCTGGCCGGCCTGGCCGAGCGGGTGGGCGTCCCGATCGAGCTGGACCTGCCGACCACGCCGGTGATCGCCGAGGTCGACCCCCGCCGGGTCGAGCGGGTGCTGCGCAACCTTGTCGGCAACGCCGTCGAGCACGGCGAGGCCCGGCCGGTGCTGATCACCCTGGGCATCGACGAGACCGCCGTGGCGATCACCGTCCGCGACCACGGGGTGGGGCTCAAGGTGGGTGAGGAGAAGCTGGTGTTCAACCGGTTCTGGCGGGCGGACCCGTCCCGGGCCCGGCAGACCGGCGGCACCGGGCTGGGTCTGTCGATCAGCCTGGAGGATGCCCGCCTGCACGGTGGCTGGCTGGAAGCCTGGGGAGCGCCCGGTCAGGGCGCCCAGTTCCGGCTCACCCTGCCGGCCCGCGCCGGTGACCGGCTCACCACGTCGCCGCTGCGACTGGTGCCCGCCGACGCGGCGCTGCCGTTCGGTGGCCCCCGCGACGGCGGTCCGCTGGCCATCGGGCCGGGCACCGGCGGGGCGCTGGCGATCGGGCCGGCGTCGGCCGGGGACGGCGAGCGGGAGGAGGTGCGCTCATGAGGGCTCGGCCACTGCTGTGCGCCGTCGGCGCGGCACTGCTCCTGAGCGCCGGCTGCGGCATCCCCGCATCGTCCGACGTTCGGGTGGACGGCAAGGCCGGCACGGCGACCGAGGCCGGGTCGGACAACGGTCGCCGCAGCGAACCACCGTCGCGTACGGCCAGCGGCAGCGACAACGAGGCGTTCGTGCGCAACTTCCTGTCCGCCGCCGCCGGTGAGCCGGATCGGGCGTACGAGCGGGTGAAGGCGTTCGTCGCCCCGGAGCACAAACCCCGCCTGCAGGACAAGAAGGGCAGCGAGGTCGTGCTGACCGTGGTGCGGCTGCGGGATTCGGTCTTCACCTTCAACAGCGACTCGACCACCACCGTCCGGCTCTCGGTGCAGCAGATCGGAGTGCTGCGGACCAACGGCACCCTGGCGCCGCCGGAGGCGACCCAGACGGAGTACGAGTTCCGGCTGCGCAGCGCCTCGCTCGGCGGGGCCGACAACGACGAACGGGCCGGCCAGTACGTCCTCGACCCGCCGAACGTGCTGCTGCTCAGTGACGTCGCCCTTCAGCAGTACTACCAGGACGAGTCGATCTACTTCTGGAGTGCCGACCGCACCCGACTGGTGCCCGACCAGCGCTACCTGCCATTGGCCGTACCGGACGAGCGCCGGGTCAACGAGGTCGTGCGCTGGCTTGTCGGTGGCCCGTCCGACTGGCTGCGGTCGGGCGTCGTCGGCCTGCCCGACGGCACCGAGCTGATCAACAACGCCACCGGCGCGAACAACCGCTGGGAGGTCAACCTGGACATGTCCGGCGACGACCAGAGCCGGGTCGACCAGGTGGTCACCCAACTCGCCTGGTCGTTGGGTGACCTGCCGGGCGAGTTGGAGTTGAAGATCCGCAACAACTCGCAGCCCGTACAGGATCTCAACGAGCGCCGGATAGCCAAACCGCTCTACCCGGTCCGGGAGAGCCCGCAGCGGTTCGGCGTGTACGAGGGCGCGATCCACCCGCTCGACTTCGTCGGCGAGCCCAGCGGCGTGGTGCCCCTCGCGGCCGAGGTCAACCGCAACGTCGTGTCCGCCGGCCTCGCGCGGGGCACCGACCAGATTCTCGCCGCGATGGTGGTGACCAGCGGCAAGGACCGGCAGCGACTCGCCGCGGGCACCGGCGCGACAACGGTGGCCGCGCTCAACCGCAGCGGCACGGAGTACGCCTCGATCAGCCGCCCGGTATGGCTGCGTACCGTCGACTCGCGCCCGGCGCAGGGGCTGGTGGTGGCCGACGGTCACCTCTACCGCTTCGACGAGGCCGCCCGGATGTCGGAGGTGCCGCTCAATCTGCCCTCACCGCAGGTCACCGCGGTCGCCGCCGCGCTGGACGGTCAGCGGGTCGCGTTGATCGCCGGCGGGCGACTCTACGTCGCGGCGATCAACCTGGACGGCGCCGGGAACGGGATGTCGGTCGGCCCGCCCCGGGCCCTGGTCACCTCGTTGACCAACCCGACGGCGGTGGACTGGATCGGGGAGGATCGGCTGGTGGTGGCCGGGTCGGCCGGCCAGCCGGCGATCTACGAGATCAGCGTGGACGGCGCTCTGGAGACGCCGCTGCGCACCGAACTGGGCGCGAAGGTCAACCACCTGACGGCGTACCCCACCAACCGCAGGGTGCGCGTGCCCACCGGGGCGTACATGTGCGAGGCGAACAAGGTGGCGTACCGCAGCAGCCCGTTCGAACGGATCGAGCCGGAGCGCGTGCGGGACGTCCCCCCGCCGCCGGCCGGGGTCCGCCCGAGCAACCCGTCGGCCCCGTTCTTCCTCTTCTGACGCCGTGCGCGGGCTCTGGGCGGATCTCGCCGACCTGGTCCTCCCCGCGGACTGCGCCGGCTGCCGGGAGCGTCACCCCGTCCTGCGGCACGGGTTCTGCCCCGCCTGCGTGACGGCGCTGGGCGTGCTGCGTCCCCGACCGGTCCGTCCCACTCCCGCCCCGCCGGGGCTCCCTCCCTGCGTCGCCCTCGGCCCGTACGCCGGTCCGCTGCGGGAGGCCCTGCTGGCATACAAGGAGCACGGCAGACACGGTCTGGCCCGTCCGCTGGGCGCTCTGCTGGCCGAGGTGGTCGCGGCGGCGGTCGGCGAGGTCCGCCCGCTGGAGCTGGTGCCCGTGCCCGACACCGCCGCGGCGGCCCGAGCCCGCTACGGCGACCACCTGGACCGGTTGGCCCGGCACTGCGCGAGCCGGCTCCGTCGGGGCGGCTGGCCGGCGCGGGTGCGCCGTCCGCTGCGCGCGCTGCCCCGACCGGACTCGGTGACGCTGGACAGCGCGGGCCGCGCCGCAGCGGCCGAGGCGGCGTTCCGGCAGCGCACCGGCGCGTCGGGTGGGCGTGGCCGCGCGGACGGCGCACCCGTCGTGGTGCTGCTGGACGACATCGTCACCACAGGTGTGACCCTGGCTGCGGCGGCCCGGGTGCTGACCGCGAGCGGGTGGCCACCCGGTGTCGCCGCGGTGCTCGCCGCGACCGAGAAAAGACACCACTTGTAACCGACAGTGTTTCCGTTTCACCCATTGGTGTATGAGGTGCGAAAAATTCTGGGTGGTCTTGGCGACATGGGGTGACTGCCGGGCGAACAGGAGTTAGCGTTTCGCTGTCCGGGGTAGGAGGTCGTTCCATCCCGCCCCCGGCGGTGAGAGGAGGCGTAGCCGTAAGAACCGGTCGACGCCAGCGGGTCTCCCCACGGCGCGCGACCGGGAAAACCGGATCGAAGACGTCCGAACAAGGGAGGTCACGTGGACATCGTGGTCAAGGGCCGCAACGTCGAAGTGCCGGACCATTACCGGGTACACGTAGCCGAGAAACTCGCCAAGGTCGAACGCTACGACCACAAGATTATCCGCATCGATGTCGAGCTGTTTCACGAGCGCAATCCCCGCCAGGCCGATCACTGCCAGCGGGTGGAGATCACGTGCGTTTCCCGCGGCCCGGTGATTCGGGCCGAGGCCTGCACGAACGATTTCTACAGCGCGCTCGACGCCGCCATCGCGAAGCTCGACACCCGGCTGCGCCGCGCGGCGGACCGCCGCCGCGTACACCGTGGTCGGCACGCCCCGATCTCCGTCGCCGCCGCCACCGCCGACCTGCCGGTCACGGACCTGGTGGCCGCCCCGCTGTCCGCGCCCGGCGCGGGCGCCCGCGCCGGCACCGCCGTCGCGGAACGGGTCGAGGAGGAGCACGACCAGCCGTGGCACATCGCCCGGGAGAAGGTGCACCCGGCGGAGCCCATGACGATCGACGACGCCCTGTTCCAGATGGAGCTTGTCGGCCACGATTTCTACCTGTTCCAGGACAAGGAAACCGGCCGCCCCAGCGTCGTCTACCGACGCCACGCCTACGACTACGGCATCATCTCCCTCGACACGTGACCGGCCCCTGACCCGCGTCGAGCACGGGGTTGTGGCGGGCGACCGCCGCAACCCCGTGCGTCGTCAGCGCACCTCGCCCGGCAGGAGAGCGAACGTCAGGTCGTCGAGGCGAGCGCCCGCCAGACCGGGCAGGCGACCGCGTTGCAGGGCCTCACGCTGGAAGCCGACCCGCTCCAGCACGCGGTGCGAGGCGGTGTTCTCCGGCACGGTGCCTGCGGTCAGCCGGGCGAAACCGGCAGGGCCGAACGCCCAGCCGGCGAGCAGCCGCACCGCGCGGGTGGCGTACCCGCGCCCCCGCCACCCGGGCAGCAGCGCGTAGCCGATCGAGCCCTCACCGCTGCTCACCTCCGTGTACGACAGGCCGCAGCTGCCGGCCGGCTCGCCGGTGGCCACGTCGACGATCAGCAGCCGGGCGATGTCGCCGGTCAGCCACGCGCTCTCCGCCAGCCGGCAGCGCCGCTCGATCGACTCCCGGGTCGGCGGCACCGGCGGGGCCTGGTTCGCAACCACCTCCGGCCGGCTGTGCAGCCCGTACATCATCTCCGCGTCGTCCGGCGTAAGGCGACGCAGCGCCACCACCTGATCGGTGAGCACCCCGTCGGGAAGGTCGGGCAGCAGCCGGGCCGTCGGGCCGGGTGGATCGTCGGCGAGGCGTACCCAGGTCAGCAGATCGTGCCGGCCGCCGTCCCGGCCGGACCCGGCCGACCGGCGCGAGCCCTCGTAGTGGAAGCCGGCGGCCAGCGCGACCCGCTGGCTGGGGCCGTTCGCCGGGTTGGTGAGCAGCTCCAGCCGGACGGTTCCGTTGGCGAACGCGTGTTCGCTCAACGCGCGGGTCGCCGCCGTGGCGACCCCGCGTCCGCGCGCCACCGGCCGCACCCAGTAGCCGATCTCCGCCTGGCTCCGGCCGGGCACCGGGTTGCTCAACCCGGCCCCGCCGAGCAGCCGGTCGGTGGCCGGGTCCGCGATGGCGTACGCGGCCCCGCCGCCGGCCCAGACCGCCGGTGCGCCGGCCTCGACCCACCAGTGGGCGTCGACCTCGGTGTACGGGGCCGGCATGCTGGACACGAACCGCTGGCTGAGCGGGTCCGCGCAGCCCTCGACCAGGTCCGCGATGTCGCCGGCCGCAAACGGCCGCAACCGCACCCCGTACGCCTCGACGACCTGCTGCGGGTTCACGCCAGATCCCCGGCGAGCAGCGCGGCCACCCACGCGTCGATCCGCTCACCCCGGTGCTGGACCCCGCCCCGGGCGGTCCCCTCGAACGTGAAGCCCGCCTTCTCGGCGGCCCGCCGGGACGCGGTGTTGCCCACGTTCGCCTTCCACTCGATGCGAGCCAGGCCCAGCGTGGTGAAGCCCCAGGCGGCCAGCGCGACCAGGGCGGCCGGCATGTACCCCCGGCCCCGGGCCGCCGGGGCGGTCATGAAGCCCACGTCCGCGAGCAGCGGGTCGGCGGGGGAGAGCCGCAGGTCCAGAGAGCCGACGTAGCTGTCGTCCGGATCGGCGATCACGAAGCAGGCGGCGTCCCCCCGGGCCCAGTTGTTCTGGCCGAAGGCCCGGTACCCCTGCGCGTCGGCGCGGTCGTACGGATCCGGGATGGTGGTCCACCGGATCGACTCCGGGTCCCGGCAGGTCTGCACCACAGCGTCCAGATCCCGCTCCTCCATCGGCCGCAGTCGCAGCTCACCTGTCGCCGAGGTGGCGAACAGGGTCGGCTGTGGGCGGCCGAAGACGGCGGCCCGGCGAGCGGCCAGGGTGCCGGCGCCGGCCGGCCCGGTCGCTCCGGGTTCGGGCACCTCGCCGGGCAGCAGCGAGCCGATCCAGCCGTCCGGGCCGCCGTCCGGTGCCGGGTTGGCCAGCCGCAGCCGGCCGTCGATCCGGAACCCGGCCCGCAGCGCGACCAGCCGGGAGGCGTGATTACCCACCTCGGCCTGCCAGAGCAGCCGGCGCAGCCCCAGCTTCTCGAAGGACCAGCGGGCGACCGCGCGGGTGGCCCGGACGGTCACGCCCCGCCCGCGTGCCCAGGGGGCCGTCCAGTAGCCGATCTCACCGGTGCCGGCACGATCGATGGAGATCAGCCCGCACGAGCCGAGCAGCTCGCCGGTGGCCGCGTCACAGACCGCGAACGGCGCCCCCGTGCCGTCCGCCCAGGCCCGCGCGCTCAGCTCGGTGACGAAACCGTGGGCGTGTTCGCGAAGGTATGGGCGCGGTACGGTGGTCCAACGCTGAATGTCCCGATCCTGGCAGGCACGGTGTACGCCGTCGGCGTCGGCCTCCCGCCAGGGTCGCAGCAGCACGCCGTCCTCGACGATCTCCACAGGCTCCACCCGTGCATCGTGCCGGAACGTTCGCCGAAGGCGTAACCGGATAACGTCCCGGGCGCATCCCGTGCGCGAGTTATGTCGGGTTCGGCGGAGCGGACCGCCGCCACCAGTGACCATCGCGCCGATGTTGCGCCTACGATGGTTCGAGACTGTCTAGGGGAGCGTTGATCCGTGTCGATTCTGGAAAAGGTCCTTAATGCGGGCGAGGGCCGCATGGTGCGCCGGCTCAAGGCCATCGCCGCCGCCGTCAGCTCGATCGAGGACGACTACGTCAACCTCACCGACGAGGAACTGCGCGGCATGACCGAGCAGTTCCGGGAGCGGCTCGCCGACGGCGAGACCCTCGACGACCTGCTGCCGGAGGCGTTCGCGGTGGCCCGCGAGGCGGCCGCCCGGGTGCTCGGCCAGCGGCCGTACGACGTCCAGGTGATGGGCGGCGCCGCGCTGCACTTCGGCAACATCGCCGAGATGAAGACCGGTGAGGGCAAGACGCTGACCTCGGTCATGGCCGTCTACCTCAACGCGCTCTCCGGCGACGGCGTGCACGTGGTCACCGTCAACGACTACCTCGCCCAGCGCGACGCGGCCTGGATGGGTCGCGTGCACGAGTTCCTCGGGCTGACAGTCGGCGTGGTGCTGCCCAACCGGCCGGCCACCGAGCACAAGGCCGCCTACGAGTGCGACATCACCTACGGCACCAACAACGAGTTCGGCTTCGACTACCTGCGCGACAACATGGCCTGGTCGAAGGACGAGCTGGTCCAGCGGGGCCACAACTTCGCGGTGGTCGACGAGGTCGACTCCATCCTGATCGACGAGGCGCGCACCCCGCTGATCATCTCCGGCCCGGCCGAGCACTCGGCCCGCTGGTACGGCGAGTTCGCAGGCGTCGTGGCCCGGCTCCAGCCCGGCACCGACGGCGAGGGCGACTACGAGGTCGACCACTCCAAGCGCACCATCGCGGTCACCGAGCGCGGCGTCGCCAAGGTCGAGGACCGGCTCGGCATCGACAACCTGTACGAGTCGGTGAACACTCCGCTTGTCGGCTACCTCAACAACGCCATCAAGGCCAAGGAGCTCTACAAGCGCGACAAGGACTACATCGTCAGCGACGGTGAGGTCCTGATCGTCGACGAGTTCACCGGTCGCATCCTGCACGGCCGTCGCTACAACGAGGGCATGCACCAGGCGATCGAGGCCAAGGAGGGGGTGGAGATCAAGCAGGAGAACCAGACCCTGGCCACCATCACCCTCCAGAACTACTTCCGCCTCTACAACAAGCTGTCCGGGATGACCGGTACGGCGCAGACCGAGGCGAGCGAGTTCAACAAGGTCTACAAGGTCGGCGTCGTGAGCATCCCGACGCACCGTCCGATGGTCCGCGAGGACCGTCCGGACGTCATCTACAAGACCGAGAAGGCCAAGTTCAACGCCGTCATCGAGGACATCGCCGAGCGGCACCAGCTGGGCCAGCCGGTGCTTGTCGGCACCGTCTCGGTGGAAAACTCGGAGATCCTCTCCCAGCTGCTGCGCCGCCGCGGCATCCCGCACAACGTGCTGAACGCCAAGTTCCACGCCCGGGAGGCCGAGATCGTCGCCCAGGCCGGGCGCAAGGGCGCTGTCACCGTGGCCACCAACATGGCCGGCCGCGGCACCGACATCCTGCTCGGCGGCAACCCCGAGTTCCTCGCGGCCAACGAGCTGCGTCAGCGCGGCCTCGACCCGCTGGAGAACGAGGAAGAGTACGCCAAGGCGATGGAGGAGGTCCTGCCCACGTGGAAGCAGGCCTGCGACGCCGAGGCCGACGAGGTCTCCACCGCCGGTGGCCTATACGTGCTGGGCACCGAGCGGCACGAGTCCCGCCGGATCGACAACCAGCTGCGCGGTCGTGCCGGCCGGCAGGGTGACCCGGGCGAGTCCCGCTTCTACCTGTCCCTGCAGGACGAGCTGATGCGGCGCTTCCGGGCCGGCGCGGTCGAGGCGGTGATGGAGCGCTTCAACATCCCGGAGGACGTGCCCATCGAGTCGAAGATGGTCACCCGCCAGATCAAGAGCGCCCAGGCCCAGATCGAGGGCCAGAACGCCGAGATCCGCAAGAACGTTCTGAAGTACGACGAGGTGCTCAACAAGCAGCGCCAGGTCGTCTACGCCGAGCGGCTGCGGGTGCTCAACGGCGAGGACCTGTCCGACCAGGTCCGCAACATGATCGACGACACCGTCGAGGCGTACGTGCGGGGTGCCACCTCCGAGGGCTACGGCGAGGACTGGGACCTGGAGCAGCTCTGGTCCAGCCTCAAGCAGCTCTACCCGGTCGGCGTGACGATCGAGGAGCTGGAGGAGGAGGCCGGCGGTTCCCGGGCCGGCATGGACGCGGACTTCCTGGTCTCCCGCCTCAAGGACGACGCCAACGCCGCGTACGACAAGCGCGAGGAGCAGCTCGGCGAGGAGGGCGTACGCCAGCTCGAGCGGATGGTGCTGCTCCAGGTCATCGACCGCAAGTGGCGCGAGCACCTCTACGAGATGGACTACCTCCAGGAGGGCATCAACCTCCGGGCGTACGCCCAGCGCGACCCGGTGGTGGAGTACCAGCGCGAGGGCTTCGACATGTTCGCCACGATGATGGAAGGCATCAAGGAGGAGACCGTCGGTTTCCTCTACAACGTGGACGTCCAGGTCACCGAGCCGGAGCCGGCAGCCGACTCGGAAGAGGTCACGCTGCTCGACAAGCCGGTGGAGATCCGCGCCAAGGGTCTCGACCGCTCGCCGCAGCGGCGGGGCCTGCAGTATTCGGCGCCGACGATCGACGGTGAAGCCAGCCCCGGCGCCGTCAGCATCGAGCAGGAGCAGCAGCAGGCGCCGGCGCTCGGTGTGGGCCGGCCGCCCCAGGGCACGCCGGCATCACCCGGGCAGAGCGCGCCGTCGGCCCCGCAGCGGCCGGCCTCCGGGCTGCGTGGCCCGACGCTCCCGACCGCCGGGTCGCGACGGCCGGTCCCCAACCAGGCCGACGCCGGCCCGTCCCGCAACGCCCCGTGCCCGTGTGGCTCGGGCCGCAAGTACAAGCGCTGCCACGGTGCACCCAACGGCGGCAACTGACCGATCGCACGTCCCGATGGGCCCTGGCCGACGAGGCCGGGGCCCATCGGCGTCTCCACCCCCGCATTGCGCGCCACGCCCGGCGCCCGGCGCTGCTCGGCGCCCGGCGTCCGGTGTCTCGGCGTCCGGTGTCCGGCGTCCCGCTGCCGGCGCCCGGCGCCGACGGCCGGGTCGCCCGGCCCGTGGCTGGTCGCCCGTGGCTGGTCGCCCGTGGCTGGTCGCCCGTGGCCGGGTCGCCCGTGGCCGGGTCGCCCGTGGCCGGGCGAAGATCATCCCGGTTTCCTGGAAGTTGGGGTGTCAGCGCCGGGTTGATACCGCGTCTTCCTGAAAGTCGAGTCGATCAATGTGGGCAAGCTCCGCGAGAGCGGCCGGGCGAGCGCCCGTGTCCGGGCGAGCGCCTGCGGTCGGGCGAGCGCCCGTGCCCGGCGAGCGCCAGCGGATCGCCAGCGCGTGTCCGGCCTGGAGGGTCACCGGCTGGGCATGCGTCAGCCGCGTGGCTACGCCCGGCGGCGGGACGGTGGCTGCGCAGGCTTCCGCCGGTGGTCAGAGGACGTGCAGGGCCGTGCACAGCCAGCGGCCCCGCCGGTGCTCAAGGCGCACCGCCATGGCCCAGCTGCGACCACCGTTGCCGCTCACCACTGCGGCCGCCTCCACCGCGGTGTCAGCGGGCTCGCAGACGCGCAGCCGAAGCAGCCGCAGAGCCGGCCGCGCTGCTCGACGGCGGCCCGGCCCGGCCCGGCCGGTTGCCCGGGCGAGTTCGGTGAGCAGTTCGACGGCCCGGCCCGGGTCGAGCAGTGGGCGCACCTGGGCCGGCGAGCGGTAGCCGTTGGCCACCTCCAGGCAGGTGCCGACGAAGCGATGCGCCGCCCGGGTCGCCTCTGGGGCGGTCGCTGGTGGCAGCGGCGCACCCGGGTGACTGGCCGGCCGCGAGGGGGTCCGGCGTGGGGCCGTGCGCCGCTCCGCCGGCCGGACCGGATCCGGCCGTGTCGAGGCGAACAGGTCGAGGGCAAGCTGCCCGTGGGTCGACCCCGGCCAGTACGTCTCGTCGGGGTACGGCGGATCGATGGGCGGGACGGGGCGCAGGCGCACAGGTGGCCGGAAGGGGCCGGGTCGCCGTTCGCTCATCGCAGCTCCCTTTGATCTTGCGTTTGCCTTCGTTTGCCTCCGACTAGTTCGATTCTGCGCGACAGAACGGCCTCGGTCAATGCCTTCGGCAGCGAACGGGCCACCCCCATGCGTGATCCACTCCGGTTCGCCGACATCGCGGTATCCCGGTGGGCCGGACAGCCCCACTTGGGCGATCCGGAGTGGATCACGCGTGTGGCACGCCGTTGGGCGCGCCGCGGGCCGGGCCTACTCCGGGTCGCGGTCGACGAGGGGATTACCGCGCACCCAGTCGGCGGTCTCGGCGTACTTCTGCGCGATGTACTCCTCCAGGCGGGCGCGCTCGACCCGCCACTGACCGCGCCCACCGATCTTGATCGCCGGCAGCTCCCCGCTGCGGACCATGTGGTAGACCTGCGAGTCCGACACGTTCAGCTCGGCGGCCACGTCGGAGAGCAGCAGGAACCTCGGCTCCACGGGAAACTCCAGGGGTTGACGTCGTTTGCCTCAGTTTGCCATCGACAGGGCTCGCCGCCCAGCATCCAGCCGGCCCGACGGCGGCCAACCAGTGGCCGGACACACCGGCGGGAAACTTCCCCCGGCCGGAGGTGGGGTGTATGACGGTCACGGCGTGCGGCATGATCTGCGCCCGTGCCGGCTGCCGCCGACACAGGACCGAGCGGGGAGACGACCGGTGACCGACGAGCTTGTCCGGGTGTACGTGCCGGCGACCGTACCCATGCTGAGCCGCCTGCGTGAGCAGGGGCTGACCGCCGACCGGGCGCACGCGGTGACACCCGCGTTGCGCGAGTGGTACGCGGAGGGTGACGAGGAGGAGTTGGAGTACGTCGCGTTCACCCGGGCTGCCCAGGACGCGCTGCACCTGCTCAGGGCCGACCCGGCCGCGCCCCGCCGCCGCGTGGTCGTCTCGGTCGACCTGCCGCCCGGCGCGCTCGGTCGTAGCGACGGTGAGCTGGGTTCCAGCACCGTGACGTTGGCCGACACCGTGCCGGTGGGCGCCGTCGCGGCGATCCACGTGGACGGCGCGGACGCAGTCGAGGAGGTAGCCGCCGCCGCCGACGTGGTGGCCGAGGCGGCTGCCGGCGATCCGGACGCGCAGTTCACCGTCGACGGCGCCGAGGATCACGAGCTGGAGTGGTACGACGTGACGGAGCTGGACCTGCTGCTGAACGCCACCGACTGAGCCGGCAGCAGCCGCCGAGCGGGCAGCAGCCGCCGAGCCGGCAGCAGCCAGGGAGTCAGGGTGAAATGGCCCGAGGGCCCTCGGCGCTCAGACAGGCCGCTAGCGACTCACGGCCGGCTGTGGTCGGGCAAGGCGCTAGCGGTCAGCGGGCCGGGTCGGCTCGCGCCGGGTCGACATCGACGGCGTCGCGAGCGGTCGTCTCCGGCTGGTCCTCCTCGGCCCCGATGCCGGTGTCGGCCCCGGCCCCAGTGTCGGCCCCGGTCCCGGCGTCGGTCCCAGTGTCGGCCCCGGCCCCGGCCCCGGTGTCGGCCCAGGCCCCGGTCCTGGCGTCGGTTGCGTTCCCCGTCACTGGCGGTGCGGCGCTGGGACCGTCGGCCACGGCGGGGTCGTCGTCGCTGTGCGTCGGGCCGAGCGTGCGGCCGAACGCGATGAGCGCGGTCAGCGCCCCCACGAAGAGCATCCAGATGCCGTTGTCGACCCGTGAGGTTCCCAGCGAGGTCTGGGCCACCGCGTCCGCCTCGCTGAGCGCGCTCGCCAGGTCCAGCAGCGACCGGCCGCCGACCCGGATGATCACCTCGGCGAGCAGCAGGAGTAGCCCCGGCCCGGCACCGGCGAGCAGGTAGGCCGGCCAGCGCAGCGTGGGCGTCAGCGGATCGCGGCGCAGCGCCCGTCGCCGCGCCCAGGTGAGGTAGCCGAAGGCGAGCAGCCCGGCCAGCAGCCCGGCGATGAGCGATTCGGTGCGCGACACCCACTTGGCGGCGTCGACAAGCGACTGCTGGCTGTCGCCCGCGCCGAAGAGGTCGAACAGCGGGTCCCGGGCGTGACTGAACGCCACCACGAAGACCAGCGCGCCCAGCGCGGCGGTCACCACCGCGCCGACGGCCGGGGCCGTTCGCGCGCCGGCGATCGCCCCACCGATGATCGCGGCGGCCGCGGTGGTGCCGGCGATCACGTTGGTCGTCGAGGTGTCGAAGTAGGTCAGGTTGATCGCCAGCGCGGCGGCCAGTCCGACCACCATCCCCGCGCCGATCGCGCCGACGAAGCGCAGGGTCGCCCCGTCGCCGTACCGCCTGGTCAACAGGTTGCCGCCGGCCAGGGCGGTGGCGGCCCCGGCCACCAGCGCGGCCGAGATCACACCGGGTAGCGCGAACGCGGAGAGGCTGATCGCCGTGATGCCCGCCGCCGCCGAGGTGATGGCCTCCCGGGTCGACCACAGCATGGCGGCCAGCCAGCCGAGCGCCAGCAGCGCGAGAACGGCGGCACCGGGCGCGGGCACCGACCGGCCGCCGGGGGTGGCCGCGTCGACCGCCGGCTGGTCCAACTCCGCGGCTGGGACGCGGCCGGGCTGCTTGGTCATCGTCTCCCCTTCGAGGCGCCAGGTCACCGACCATTCAGGGTACGCGGACCACCGCGACCCCCACCGAACGAGCCGCACCTCGTGGGTACCCGCCGGCGCCGTACCCATGAAGAAGCCGCAACGGAGCCGCGGACCGCGACCAACGTCGGGGCTGGGGCGAGCGTCCCCGGCGGAGGGATCAAGCCTGACCGCCCGGAGCCGGGGACGCTCGCCCCAGCCCCACCACCGCGGCCACGTCCCGGAGCCGAGGACTGTCGCCCCAGCCCACCCCGGCGAGCGGTAAGGAGAGAAAGGGCAACCGGTCCTGAGCAACCGGGAGGTGGCGGAGGTGAGCCCAGCACCCCCGCATGAAAGAATCGTGGGAGGTCCCGCCGCTGCTCGGCCCTCCCGCGCGGCGTCCGGCGTCCGGCCGTCCGGTCGGTGCCCGCGGGTCCGGTTTCGCCACCGCTGTCGAGATCGCCAGGAGCCTTGATGGATGCCGTGTTCTCCGTACCCGAGCCGCGCAACGAGCCGGTTCGCAACTACGAGCCGGGCAGCGGAGACCGGGAGCGGCTCCAGCGGCGGCTGACCGAACTGGCCGCCGAGCGCGTCGACCTGCCGATGACCATCGGTGGCGAGCAGCGGATGGCTGCCGGCGACCCGATCAACGTGGTGCAGCCGCACAAGCACGCCCACGTGCTCGGCGTGACCGCGCACGCCACCCACGACGACGCCCGCGCCGCGATCAAGGCCGCCAAGGACGCCGCTCCGATGTGGCGGGCGCTGCCGTTCGAGGAGCGCGCCGCGATCTTCCTGCGCGCCGCCGAGCTGCTCGCTGGCCCCTGGCGGGACACCCTCAACGCCGCCACCATGCTCGGCCAGTCGAAGACCGCCATCCAGGCGGAGATCGACGCGGCCTGCGAGTTCATCGACTTCCTCCGGTTCAACGTGCACTTCGCCCGCCGCCTGCTGGAAGAGCAGCCGGCGTCCTCGCCCGGTGTGTGGAACCGCTTCGACCACCGCCCGCTGGAGGGCTTCGTCTACGCGGTCACCCCGTTCAACTTCACGGCCATCGCCGGCAACCTGCCGTCGGCGCCGGCGCTGCTCGGCAACACGGTGATCTGGAAGCCGGGCCCCACGCAGCAGTTCGCCGCGCACTTCACCATGCGGTTGTTCGAGGCCGCCGGCCTGCCGCCCGGCGTGATCAACATGGTCACCGGTCGGGGCGAGGAGGTCTCCGACGTGGTGCTCGCCGACCCGGATCTGGCCGGCATCCACTTCACCGGCTCGACAAAGGTCTTCCAGCAGTTGTGGCGGACCGTCGGTGACAACATCGCCCGCTACCGGGGCTACCCGCGTCTGGTCGGGGAGACCGGCGGCAAGGACTTCGTGGTCGCGCACACAAGCGCCGACGTGGACGCCCTGCACACCGCGCTGATCCGCGGCGCTTACGAGTACCAGGGCCAGAAGTGCTCGGCCGCCTCACGGGCGTACGTGCCGCGCTCGCTCTGGGAGGGTGGCCTGCGCGACCGCCTGGCCGCCACCGCCGACTCGCTCACCTACGGCGACGTGGCCGACTTCGGCAACTTCGGCGGCGCGGTGATCGACGACAAGGCGTTCGCCAGGCACACCGCGGCGCTGGAGTTGATCGCCGGTGACGACAGCTGCCGGGTCCTCGCCGGTGGCACGGCCGACGACTCGGTCGGCTACTTCGTCCGGCCGACGCTCTTCGAGTGCGGCGACGCCGCCCACGAGACCTTCACCACCGAGTACTTCGGGCCGATCCTGGGCGTGCACGTGTTCGACGACGCGCGCTTCGACGAGGTGGTCGCGCAGGCCGAGTCGATCGCCCCGTACGCGCTGACCGGGTCGGTGTTCGCCACCGACCGCCGGGTCATCGACGCGGTCGGCGAGCGCATGCGGTACGCGGCAGGCAACTTCTACATCAACGACAAGCCGACCGGCGCGGTGGTCGGGCAGCAGCCGTTCGGCGGTGCCCGGGCCAGCGGCACCAACGACAAGGCGGGCTCCTGGCTCAACCTGGTCCGCTGGGTGTCGCCGCGGACGATCAAGGAGACCTTCGTGCCGCCGACCGACCACACGTACCCCCACATGGGCTGACCTGCGGCGACCCGCCGGCGGCGTGCGTAGCGCCGCCGGCGGTCGGCCGAGGCCCGCAATCCATCGATAGTCCTCAACGGACAGTCTGCCGCCGACAGTGCACTTAGGAAGTCCTGTCGGGTGGCAAACTGCCAAATCCTGGACGCCGGCAGCGCAAAGTGGCAGCGTAACGGGCATGGCGGATTCCGGAGTCAACCCTACGGCGGCGGCCCTTCTCGGGCTCCTCCACGAGGGCCCGATGACAGGCGGTCAGTTGATGGCCGCCGCTGAGCGCCGTCTGGCGCCGTACTGGTCGATGACCCGCAGTCAGGTCTACCGCGAGTTGCCGGTGCTGGCCGAACGGGGTTACGTGCGGCTCGGCAAGCCGGGCCCCCGCATGAGCCAGCCGTACGCGCTCACCGCCAGCGGGAAACGGACATTTTCCCGCTGGTTGGCGGAGAACCCGGGGCGGGACACCATCCGCAACCCGATCGCGCTCCGGATGGCCTTCGGCAACCTGCACTCGTCCAGCCAGCTCAAGAGCCTGTACGCCTCGGCCAACGAATACCACACCGAGGCCCTCGCTCAGGTACGCGAACAGGTCAAGAACGCCAAACGGGACGGCGAGACGTACGACGCCAGCGCGCTGGAGTTCGCCGTCGCCTACCATCGGGCGGCCCTGTCGTGGCTGAAGTCCGCCCCCGTCGGGTGATCTCCGGCGGGTTCGCCGACACGGAACGAGCTGTGCTGCTTCCGGTGGCGCGGCGTCATTTTGGCGTCGGCCTGCGGGGCTCGCAAGCTCACTCCTCGCCCGAGCAGTACGCTTGTCTGTCGTGACCGCTGCCGATTACGCCGAACAGCTCAAGGAACTCGACGCGACCCTGCGCAACATCGAGGCCGTCCTCAATTTGGACCGGCTGCACGAGGACAAGGCCCGCCTGGAGCAGGAGGCGTCCGCCCCCGACCTGTGGGACGACCAGGCCAAGGCGCAGCAGGTGACCTCGCAGCTGTCGTACGTCAACGGCGAGATCAGCAAGCTGGGCAGTCTGCGCTCCCAGCTCGACGACGCGCGGGTGCTGTTGGAGTTGGCCGAGGCCGAGGCCGACCCGGGCGTGCTGACCGAGGTCGAGGCGGAGATCACCAGCCTGACCAAGTCCATCCAGGAGATGGAGGTCCGCACCCTGCTCTCCGGCGAGTACGACTCCCGGGAGGCGCTTGTCGCCATCCGGGCCGGTGCCGGTGGGGTGGACGCGGCGGACTTCGCCGAGATGCTGCTGCGCATGTACCTGCGTTGGGCCGAGCGGCACGGCTACCCGACCGAGGTCTACGAGACCTCGTACGCCGAGGAGGCGGGCCTGAAGTCGGCCACCTTCGCGGTGAAGGTGCCCTACGCGTACGGCACCCTCAGTGTCGAGTCGGGCACCCACCGGCTGGTCCGGATCAGCCCGTTCGACAACCAGGGCCGCCGGCAGACCAGCTTCGCGGGCGTGGAGGTGCTGCCGGTGACCGAGCAGACCGACCACATCGACATCCCGGAGAACGAGGTACGCGTCGACGTCTACCGTTCCTCCGGGCCGGGTGGGCAGAGCGTCAACACCACCGACTCGGCGGTCCGGCTCACCCACATCCCGACCGGCATCGTGGTGACCTGCCAGAACGAGAAGTCCCAGCTGCAGAACAAGGCCTCCGCGCTGCGGGTGCTCCAGGCCCGGCTGCTGGAGCGCAAGCGCCAGGAGGAGCAGGCCAAGCTGGAGGGCCTGAAGGAGAACGCGGCCGGTTCGTGGGGCGACCAGATGCGCTCCTACGTCCTGCACCCGTATCAGATGGTGAAGGATCTCCGAACCGAGCAGGAGACCGGCAATCCGAGCGCGGTCTTCGACGGCGAGTTGGACGGTTTCATCGAGGCTGGCATCCGTTGGCGTAAGCAGCGGCAGCTCGCCGGCGACGGTGCGTGACGGCTCGTGGGCGGAGCGCGTCGTCGATCTCCAGGTGAGGGCCTGATTCGACGACGCGCGCCGCTTCCGCGGGGCGTGGGGCTTGGCTCAGTTGTTACACCGCGTAGACTCACGACCCGTGATTCAGCTTGAGCAAGTGACGAAGACGTACCCGAAGGCGTCCCGGCCTTCGCTCGACAACGTGTCCGTCTCGATCGAGAAGGGCGAGTTCGTCTTCTTCATCGGTCCATCCGGCTCCGGCAAGTCCACAATCATCAAGATGCTGCTGCACGAGGTCACCCCCAACAAGGGGCGGGTCATCGTCAACAGCAAGGACGTCACGTCGATGCGCTCCTGGAAGCGACCCCACTTCCGGCGTTCGATCGGCTGCGTCTTCCAGGACTTCCGGCTGCTGCCGAACCGCACCGCGTACGAGAATGTGGCGTTCGCCCTCGAGGTGATCGGCAAGACCAAGGCGGTTGCCCGCCGGGTCGTGCCGGAGGTGCTGGAGCTGGTCGGGCTCGGTGGCAAGGAGCACCGCTACCCACACGAGCTCTCCGGTGGTGAGCAGCAGCGGGTCGCCGTCGCCCGGGCGTTCGTGAACCGTCCGCTGATCCTGCTGGCGGACGAGCCCACCGGAAACCTGGACCCGGACACCTCGATCGAGATCATGCGCCTGCTGGACCGGATCAACCGCACCGGCACGACCGTCGTGATGGTCACCCACGACTCCAACATCGTGAACCAGATGCGCCGCCGCGTCATCGAGATCGAGAGCGGCCGCATCGTGCGTGACCAGGCCCGCGGCGTCTACGGGTGAGCCGGCGCTCCACCCCTGCGCAGCCTGACGACGAACACTTCATGCCGGAGACCCGGAGGAAATCCCGATGCGCGTGAAATACGTCCTGTCCGAGGTACTGGTCGGACTGTGGCGCAACGTGACCATGACCATCGCGATGATCATCACGATGGCGGTCTCGCTGACCATGCTCGGCGCCAGCGGTCTCATGTACCGCCAGGTTGACGACATGAAGGACCTCTACTACAAGAACATCCAGGTCTCGATCTTCCTGAGCCAGGAGGTGAGCGAGCAGCAGCGCACCGACCTGGACGCCAAGCTGAAGAGCAACCCACTGGTCAAGGAAGTCATCTACGTCAACAAGGACGAGGCGTACAAGAAGTTCCAGGAGATGTACCAGGACGCGCCGGACCTGGTCAACGCCGTCAAGCCGGACCAGCTGCCCGAGTCGTTCCGGATCAAGCTGAACAACCCGGAGCAGTACAAGAGCATCTACGACCAGTACAAGGACACCGAGGGTGTCGACGAGATCGTCGACCAGAGTCGACTGCTCGACAAGATCTTCGACGTCCTCACCGCGATCCAGAACATCGCCCTGGCCGCCGCGATCGTAATGGCCATCGCCGCACTGCTCCTGGTGGCCAACACCATCCAGGTCGCCGCGTACAGCAAGCGGCGTGAGGTGGCGGTCATGAAGCTGGTCGGCGCGTCCAACTGGTTTATCCAGGCGCCGTTCGTGCTGGAGGCCGTGGTGGCCGGCCTGATCGGCTCACTGCTCGGTCTGGTGGCCCTGGTCGCGGCGAAGTATCTGCTCTTCGACGGATCGCTCAAGGCGTTGCAGGGCCTGCTGTCGCCGATCAGCTGGGGTGACATCCTGTTCATCTTCCCGCTGATGGCCGGCGTCGGTGGCCTGGTCAGCGCCGGCACCGCCTGGATCACCCTGCGCTTCTACCTGCGGGTCTAGGCAGCGTACGGGTCGTCCCGTCGCAACTTCGGGACCCTCCCGCGGCCGGAATAAACGGCGCGGGAGGGTCCTTATCATTCGGGTAGCATGATCGGTTGTCCGGCCGGGGTGCGCCCGGCGACGGACGTCTTTGGAGAGGGGGTGGCGCCGATGCCACGGGAAAAGGGGCGCAAGGTGGTCGCCTCCAACAAGAAGGCCCGCCACGACTACGCGATCCTCGACACGTACGAGGCGGGCATGGCGTTGACCGGCACCGAGGTCAAGTCGCTGCGGGCCGGGCGGGCGTCGCTTGTCGACGCGTTCGCCCAGGAGCGCGACAACGAGTTGTTCCTGCACTCCATGCACATCCCGGAGTACACCCAGGGCACCTGGACCAACCACGAGCCCCGGCGTACGCGCAAGCTGCTGCTCAACCGGGGCGAGCTCGACAAGCTTCTCGGCAAGACCCGCGAGGGCGGTCTGACCATCGTCCCGTTGCAGGTCTACTTCTCCGATGGCTGGGCCAAGGTCGAGATCGCGCTGGCCAAGGGCAAGAAGTCGTACGACAAGCGTCAGGACCTCGCCAAGCGCGACGCGGATCGGGAGATCGCCCGGGTGTCCGGTCGACGCGGCAAGGGCATGGACGACTGATTCATCCTTTTTGTCCGGGCCGGCACGCCGGCCCCGGGGCTCGGGATGAAAGCCGTTGCGGCAGGCGTTAGTCTTGTCAGTGCCACCACATCGGTGGCCTGTCGAGGGGGTGACTGGTTTCGACTTCGTACGCAGCGACAGGGGAAGCGAGCCGAGGAAGCCGACGTCGTCTCGAGAATCGGTCGTCGGAAACTTATAAGCGCCAAGAACCAACGCGCTGACTTCGCTCTCGCCGCCTGAGGCGAGTAGCTAAGTCTGTCGGCCTGGGAACGCCTTCGTCCCAGTAGCCGGCATCAGCTAGAAGGCTGGCCAATCGGACCCGGTCGCGGGGTCCGTGCGGCGAGATCAATCAGCGACTGGGCCCGTCACACCAACTTGCTCGCGTGAGCGGTGGGGCCGAGTAGAGGCACAGCGAGCTGCGCTCGGAGAAGCCCTGACAAACCGGCGAAGGACCCGGGTTCGATTCCCGGCACCTCCACCACCTCGAAGCGATGCGCCCCGGCCGACGGCCGGGGCGCATCGTCGTTTCCGACGGGCGACCGAGCAAGCATGGGCGGGCCGATCAGCGGGACACATGGACCGCCACCGACGCCGGGGGTTGCGGGCGGGTCGCCGACGCCTACGCTGCCGCTGTGACGAACCATCAGCTACGTCTGTCGGTCGGCGCGTCGGCCGGCCAGCGCACGGTCGCGGTGGTGACGGGAGTCCTCGTGGCGGCGTTCGGTGCGGCATTCCTTCTCGTACCCCTGCTCGCCGGCGGGCTGCTGCTCCGCCTCAGCGGCCCGGGGGACGGGTTCGCCTCCTATGAGGAGGCCCGCGACCTGCCGCCGGGAATGCTGCCGCCCGCGCTGCGGGAGTCCGGCGGCTCCGCCGGGCCTGGACCGGTCCTCGGGCTGTGCGGGCTGCCGTTCGTCCTGCTCGGCGTCTATCTGGTGCTGCGCGTGCTCCGGACGGCCGCGTGGCTGGAGGGCAGCCGGGTACGGGTGCGGGGCGCCCTGCGCAGTCGTACCGTCGATCTCGCCATCGCGGCCATCGACTCCCGGTCCCACGGCGACCTGTCGGCCCGTGCGGATCGGTTGCCGGCCGTCGTGGTCACCGATCGGGCCAGCGGGCAGCGGATCACCATTCCGCTGTGGGGGATGGGCCTGCCCCTCCTGCCGCCGTCCGAGCTGCGCGCGCTCGCCGACGCGTTCGCGGCGGGTCGACCCGGCGCGGCACCCAGCGACGAGGCCCGCGCCGTCGCCGCCGATCTGCGCCGCCTGGCGGACGCCTGAACGGCCCGCGGACGGCGTCAGCTGAGGCGAAAGTGAACGGTGCGACAGCTGGGGCAGATGAGCGGGAAACGCCCCTGGACAGGGGGAACGGGCGGGTTCACCATCACGGTATGGGATAGCAGCGCCGTGCGGGAGGTGCCATGGTCACCGGTGGAGTCCAGCAGCCGTCAGCCACCGCCCGGGCGTCCGCCGCCCGCACGCACGTGGTCGGGCTCCCCGGTGAGCCGCGTCCCGCCGGTCTCCCCGGCGACCTGCACGCCCTGGCCCGGGCCGTCGCCGTCGCGACGAGCGAGCCGCGCTGGCGTGAGACCGTGCTGCTCCGCCTGCGCCCGGTCGGGCAGGGCTTCGCCGAGCACGTACGGGCCACCGAGGGGCCGGCCGGCCTCTATCGAGAGCTGCTCACCCACTCGCCCCGACTCGACCACGGGATCCGGCTGTTGACGCGGGAGCACGCCCCGATCGTCGCCGCGGTCCTGGCCATGCAGCGGCTCGCCGAGCGGTCCGAGGCCAGTCCCGACGAACTGCGCCGCCGGGCGGGGCACCTGCTGCGGACGCTGGCCCGGCATCGGCGGAGGGGCGCCAATCTGCTCTGGCAGGCGTACCAGACGGATCTGGGCGGCGAGAC
Organism: Micromonospora sp. DT43; assembly: GCF_049841645.1. Taxonomy (NCBI): domain Bacteria; kingdom Bacillati; phylum Actinomycetota; class Actinomycetes; order Micromonosporales; family Micromonosporaceae; genus Micromonospora; species Micromonospora sp. DT43. The sequence goes on from NZ_JBNCKR010000003.1 coordinate 178,999, forward strand.
CTGAGCCGGGGCGGGAACCCGTCGGTCGGCGGCCCCGTCGAACCTCGCATGCGTCGAGGAGTTCTGTTGCTCGTACTGCCGCTGCTGTCCATGGTGGGCTGCGCCGCGACCGGCGCGGAGCCCGCCGCCCCGCCCACCACGACGGCGCAACCCGCGTTCGACAAGCGGGCCGCCGCGGTCGCAGCGGCGTGGCGGCCCGGTCCCGGCTGGCGTGACGGGTACGTCCCCCTGCAGGGGCCGACGGTCCTCACCGGCGACCCGCGCTTCACGCCCGACACCGAGACGGCCTTTCGGTCCGGCTGGTACCGCGCCCAGGTCGCCATCCCGCCCACCCGCGTCGGCGCCGAGATCCGTTTCCCGGACGGCCGGTTGACCCTGCCACTGGTCAGCGCGGCCGAGGCGTACCGGCAGCTCGACCGGGGTGACCCGCTGCCCTGCCCGGGGCGGCCGAAGCGGCCCGGGCTGCCCACTCCCGGCGGTCCCACAGTCGAGCCGGGACCGGACGGCTGGGCCACCAGCTCGACGGAGACGGCCTGCCTCCCGCTGACCGTCACCGGGGTGACTCTCGGATCCGTGCCGGTCCGTACGAGTCGAGGTGAGGCACAGGTCCCGGCCTGGTTGTTCACGGTGGAGGAGCTGGCCGTCCCGGTGGCCCAGCTCGCCGTCGCGCCGACGGCCGTCACGCCGGTCCCGTCTGCGCCAACGCCCACCGAGCCGCTGCCGGAGGGTCTGGTGGCAGCCCAGGACATCGTTGCGGTGGACGGCGCACGGCTGACCCTCCGGCTCGGCGTCGGCGCGTGCGACACCGGCATCACCCCGGCGGTGTCGGAACGGCCGGACGTGGTCGTGGTCGGTGGGGCGGTCACCCGGTCCCCTGGCGTCTGCCCCGCCGTGCTCAAGCTGGAGCCGGTCACCGTCACCCTGGCCACACCGCTGGGGGCGCGGCCGGTGCTGGACGTCTTCACCGGCGCCCCGTTGACGATCGCCCCGCGCTGACCCGGCCAGGCCCGCGAGTTCAGAGAATCGTGGGCACGTCGGTGCTGATCGGCACCGGCAGCACTGTGGGTCCCTTGGCACGCAGGCCGGCGGCGAGGGCGGCACCGAGCTCGTCGGGGGTCCGCACCACCTCGGTGGCGCAGCCGTAGCCGGCCGCGATCGCGGTGATGTCCAGCCCCGGCAGATCCAACCCCGGCACCCCTGGAGTGTCCTTCAGCTGGGCGAACGCCTTGAGGATCGCGTACTGCTGATTGACCGGGACGACGACCACCACGGGCAGCGCCAGGCGCGCGGCCGTCCACAGCGCCTGCACCGAGTAGTGGAACGAGCCGTCGCCGATCACCGCTACCACCGGCCGTCCACGCCCGGTGTCCCGCTCGGCCAGCGCCACCCCGATCGCGGCCGGCAGGCCGTAGCCGAGCCCGCCGCTGGCCATCGTGAAGTACGACGCCGGTCGGTTGATGCGCAGGTGGCGGCGCAGTGCGGACAGGTTGGACGGTGACTCCTGGACCAGCACGCCGTCGGCCGGCCAGTGTGCGGCCAGGGCGGCGAACATCGCGTCGGCGCTCAGCGGGACGGTGACCTCCGGCGGCGGCGGAACGGCCCGGGGTGCCGGTGGTTGTCGGTTGGCGGCCGGAACGAGGTCGAGCAGCGCGGCGAGCGTCAGCCCGGGGTCGCCGAGCAGGCTGTCCCCGACGGGTGCGCGGGCTGCCTCGTCCGGGTCGTCGGTGACGTGCAGCAGGCGGGCGCCCTCGGGCAGGTGGTCGCCCGGAACGTGCGGGTAGTAGCGGAACACCGGGGCACCGACGACGAGGACGGTGTCGTGGCCGCGCAGCGCCTCGGCCAGCGGCCCGATGGCGAACGGCAGGACTCCGCGGAACTGCGGGTGATCCTCCGGGAACACCGCCCGTTCCGGTGCGGGGGCCGACCAGACCGGTGCGGCAAGCCGCTCGGCCAGGGCCACGGCCGCCGGCCAACTGTCGGAGCGGTCCACGCCCGGCCCGAACACCAGCACCGGATTGCGGCTGTCGGCCAGCACCCGGGCGAACATCTCCAACCGCTGCGGATCCGGCCCGAAGCGGGTCGCCACCGAGCGCGGCGCGGGCGGCGCCTCGGCGGACCGGGCCCAGTCGTCCATCGGCAGGGAGAGGAAGACCGGCCCGACGGGCGGCTGCACGGCTGTCGCGTACGCCCGCAGCAGCGCCGCCGGAATGTCCTGCGCGCGGACCGGCTCGTAACTCCACTTGACGTACGGCTCGGGCAGCTCCACGGCCCGACGGCTGGTCAGTCGGGGCTCCAGCAGCAGCATCTCCCGGGTCTGCTGGCCGGCGGTGACGATCAGGGGCGTCTTGTTGTGCCAGGCGGTGACCAGGTTGCCCATGCCGTTGCCCATGCCCGGGGCGGTGTGCAGGTTGACGTGCGCGGGCCTGCCGGCCGCCTGGGCGTACCCGTCGGCCATCGCCACCGCCGTGGCCTCGTGCAGCGCGTGGACGTACTGGAAGTCGGTGGGGAAGTCCCGCAGGAACGGTTCCTCGGTGGAACCGGGGTTGCCGAAGACGGTGGTCATGCCGAGGGTGCGGAGCACGTCGTACGTCGCGTCCCGGACCGTTGTCATCGTCACCTGCCTCCGTGTCGCGCGCAGGGGCGACCGTGGTCGCCCTCCCGATCAGCCGAATCTATCGGGATGTGACAGACCTTTCGGGCGTTTCCCAGCCGTCGAGGCTCCGACCCGCCCGGTGGGTCGCGCGCGTCCCAGGTCAGGGCAGCTTGAAGGGCAGGGTGATTCCGTCCAACGCCCGGCCGCACGCGCAGTCCTGCTCGGCGGGGAGCGCCGCCACCGCGTCCAGCAGCACGTCCCGCAGGCGCTCGGTGTTGGCCGCGAAGACCCGGAACACCTCGTCCTGGGTCACCGACTCGCCGGCCTGCACCCCGGCGTCCAGGTCGGTGATCAACGCGATCGACGAGTAGCAGAGCGCCATCTCCCGGGCGAGCACCGCCTCCGGGTGGCCGGTCATGTTCACGACAGTTCCGCCTATCGACGCGAACCAGCGGGACTCGGCCCGGGTGGAGAACCGCGGCCCCTCGACCACCACGACCGTCCCGCCATCCACGGCCGTGACGTCCCGGGAGGCCGCCGCGGCGAGCAGGGCCCGTCGGCCCTGCGGGCAGTACGGGTCGGCGAACGGCACGTGCACGGCGCCCTCGTCGTAGTAGGTCTGTGCCCGCCCGCTGGTCCGGTCGATGAGCTGATCCGGCACCACGAACGTGCCCGGCCCCAGCTCCGGGCGCAGCCCACCGACCGCACACGGCGCCAGCACCTGGCGTACGCCGAGCGACCGCAGTGCCCACATGTTGGCCCGGTACGGGATCCGGTGCGGCGGATACCGATGGTCGGAACCATGCCGGGGCAGGAACGCGACCCGCCGCCCGGCCACCTCCGCGATGGTCACCGCGTCCGACGGTGGACCGTAAGGGGTGCCCAGCTCATGAGGGGTGCCGTCGAGAAGGGCGTACAGGCCCGAGCCGCCGATCACCGCCAGGTCTGCCGTCGGTGCCATGGAACCCTCCGTCGCAACTGTCCGATCACCCGCCGGTCAGACCTTAGCCAGCGCCGGGGACGCAGGCTATGGTGCCAGGCATGGCGTTGACAGCGCGGCTGATCCCGATGCACCGTGCGGATCCGACGAATGACGGATCCAGGGTGCGGGCTCACGATTGACGGGTAGGTGGGATGCAGGGAGAGGGCCAGGCGATCGGCGGACGAGCGATGGAGTCGATGACCGGGCGGCTGCTGGTCGCGACTCCGGCGCTCAAGGACCCGAACTTCGACCGTACGGTGGTGCTGCTGGTCGCCCACGAGCCGGGCGGCGCGCTCGGCGTGGTCCTGAACCGCGCCACCGAGGTGCCGGTCGCCGAGGTGCTGGGTGACTGGAGCGACCTGGCCCGTCACCCGGCGGTGCTCTTCGAGGGCGGCCCGGTGCAGCCCGACTCGGCGATCTGCCTGGCCCGGATGCGGCAACCGCTACGCCGGCTCAAGGGCTTCCACCAGGTCTCCGGCGCGGTCGGCACGATCGACCTCTCCGTGGACCCGGAGAAACTGCGGGAGAGCATCGGCGGGATCCGGGTCTTCGCCGGCTACTCCGGTTGGGGCAGCGGGCAGTTGGAGCAGGAGATCGCCGACGGGTCCTGGTTTCTGCTGGACGCCCTGCCCGGCGACGCCTTCGTCGACCGCCCGGACGACCTGTGGCCGATGGTGCTGCGTCGGCAGGGCGGCATGATGGCCGCCGTCGCCCACTTCCCGCCGGACGTGGCCCTCAACTGACCCGGCTGGACGGGGACCCCCGCGAGATGACCATGCGGGCCGGTCTGTGTATAGTTTCCCAGTGCCCGGGCGACCGGGACGACAGCAAGGGGCCGTGGCGCAGCTGGTAGCGCACCACACTGGCAGTGTGGGGGTCAGGGGTTCGAGTCCCCTCGGCTCCACCTTGCGACGAACGCCCTGGCCGGGATGACCCGGCCAGGGCGTTTCGGTGTTCTCGGCGGATTCGCCGCGACCAGCACCCCGGCGGGCAGCGACCTAGAATCACCCCACCTGACACGTCAGGAGGTGGATGGTGCTGGCGGGGTCCTTCATCTCGGTGGTCTACGCGTTCCTCGGGTGGCTCGTCGCGTTCACCGCCCGGGCCGCCCTGCGGCCGTCGGTGGACAGATATCGCAGTCCCGGGGTGCGGACCACCGCCACCACGAGATCGACCGCGCACTGGTACGCGGCGCACCGGCGGATCGAACGGCCGCTGTATCGGACCGGGATCGCGCTGGCCGTCGTGTCCCCGCTGCCGGTCGTCCTCGGCGCCGCCCTGGGCGACCCGCCGGTGATCGTCGCGGTCCTGGTGCTGGCGGTGCTCGTCGTGCCCTACCTGCTCTACCTGGGCTACGTCGGCAACCGTGCCGCGCTCGACGTCCAGGACGGGCATTGAGCCCACGCCCCTTCGGCGTCCTCGCTCAGCTCGCCTGACCGCCGAAGCGCACCCGGATGTCGGACGGGTAGGAGGCCTTCTGCCAGATCACCGAGAAGTGGCCCGTCGGGCTGGACGCGGGCTGCGCGTAACGCCCGTCCGGGGACAGGATCTCGGCCGCGCCGAACGCGCCGTCCGGCCCGATCGTCCTGGCCTGTACCCGGGTGGCCGAGAAGTCCGGGCTGGGGGAGTTCCACGTGACCAGGCCATCCCCGTTGTCGTCCAGGGTGACCTTCGGCCAGTTGCCGACACCGAGCCTGGTGACAGTGCCGAGGCGTGCCGAGATCCGGTAGATCTTTCCGTCGGCGGTGTAAATGAATCGCGGTGCTCATGCGTGTGCCAGGTGTGGAGCAAGAACGGAAGGACTTCGCGGACTTCTACCAGCGCTGCCGGGACAACTGCCTGCGTGCCGTACTGGCCAGTGCGGGTGATCGTGCGCTGGCGGAGGACCTGGTCGCTGAGGCGTTCGCGCGGGCCTGGGCGTCCTGGCGGAAGGTGAGCCGGCATCCGGCACCGGCGGCGTGGGTGGTGCGTACCGCCCTCAACATTCGAGTTTCCTGGTGGCGGCGGCGCCGACGCGAGGTCGCCCTCGACGGACACGATCTGCCCCGCCTCGACGTCGACGTCCGCGACGTCGACGAGGCGATGCTGGCCGCCATTCGTCGACTGCCGAAACGGCAACGCGAGGTGATCCTGCTGCGGGTCTGGCTCGACCTGGATACCAACACCGTCGCCGATGAACTGGGCATCTCGCCACGGACCGTCGCCGTCCATCTGTCTCGCGCCACTGCGGCCCTGCGGGCGCACTTCGTGCCCGTAACCACCTGAGGGATTCGATATGAACGAGGATGAGGTGCTGAACGCGATGAGGAAGACTCTCTCCGACGTGCGGATGGACCGTCCGGTCGAGGCGATCGAGAAGCGCGGCCGCACGCGGCGGCGTAACCAGGGCGTGCTCGGTGTGGTCGCCGGTGGAGGACTCGCCGCCGTGGCCGCCCTCGCGCTGGCTCTGCCGATCGGCTCGGACCCTTCCGGTTCGGCCCCGGCCGGCGGCACCGCGCCGGCGGCCCCGGCGGGTGACGCCACGGTGCCCGTCATGGAACCGGCGGCGTTCTCGGTGGCCAAACTGGCGGACGGGTCGGTGCAGCTGCGCCTGAAGTCCAAGCAGGTGATCAATCCCGACGCACTGGAGAAGGCGTTGGCCGACGCCGGCGTTCAGGCAGTCGTCAAGGCGGGCGTCCTGTGCACGCCGAAGGGCAAGGAACTGCCCCAGATCAAGGACGTCCTGACGTTCGAGCGGATCGACGGGGCCAACGAGGAGGGCGTGTTCGGCGATTCGGAGTGGGTGATCGCGCCGGCGAAGATGCCCAAGGACAGCAACCTGCACTTCAGCGTCTTCCCGGTGCACAAGGGCGGGGACTACGCGAAGGTGGCCTGGGCCCTGGTGCCGAAGGGCGCCCCGATGAACTGCCGGTCAGTCGTGAGCTGACCCGGAGAGCCGCACGCGAAAACGCCCCGACCGGGTCACTCCGGTCGGGGCGTTTGTCAAGTTCTGGACGATATAGGGCGGATTAGCCCTGGCGGCTCTTCCACTGCGGGTTCGCGCGGTTCACCACGACCACCCGGCCACGACGGCGGACCACCACCGAACCCGGCTTCTGCTTCAGCGCACGCAACGAGCTACGTACCTTCATGTCTGCCTCCTCGGTATTAGCGGTTCCGAGTATCGAAACGCCGCGCCCACCCCGGGGATTCCCGCGGCAACGGGCCGAGGCGGTCAAGCGGAGGCTCGTGACGGAATCGTCGGTAGACGGACCGTGAAGGTCGCCCCGGCGCCAGGCCGGCTGTCGGTGGAGATCGTCCCACCGTGGCTGGTCACCACCTCGCGCAGGAGAGCCAGGCCCAGACCGAAGCGCCGTTCCTTGGCCCCGGCGCCACGATGGAACCGGTCGAAGAGGTGTGCCGCGTCGGCCGGGTCGAAGCCGGCTCCGCTGTCCCTGACCACCAGGTCCGCGCCACGGCGGGAGGTACGCAGTAGGACGTCGATGCGGCCACCGGCCGGAGTGTGGGTGAGGGCGTTGGCGAGCAGTTCGCCGACCATGCGGCGCAGGGCCGAGGCGATGCCGGGGACGAGGACCGGAGCGTCCGGGACGGTCAGGTGTAGCTGGACGCCCTGCTCCGCGGCGCGGTCGGCCTCACAGTCGACGGCCTGGGCGGCGAGGAGGGCCAGGTTGACGGGCTCGGAGGGGTGCCGGTCGGCCGGGGTGGCGGCGAGGCGGGCGGAGAGCAGGAGTTCGTCGACGATCTCGCCGAGCCGGCGGGTGGTCTCGATCAGGCGGTCGTAGTCGGCGTGGTCGGCCCCGGCGCGGCGGGCCAGGATCTGGGCACGGGTGTGGACCTGGGCGATGGGGGTGCGCAACTCGTGGCTGGCGTCGGCGACGAAGCGGCGTTGCCGGCCGAGCGCCTCGGCGAGCGGTGCCACGGCTCGGCGGCCCACGGTGATGCCCGTGAGCACTGCCGCGGCGAGGCCCACCATCGCGGCGAGGAGGAAGGCGGCGAGCAGGTGACGTCTGTCGGAGAGCTGGAAGCGTGCGTCGAACACCGCTTGCACGACGCCGGTCCCACGGGGCTGGGTACGGACGTAGTAGGTGGTGCCGTTGCGCTCTACCTTGTCGCTGCGGACCTGGTGGTCGAGGGCGACCGCGTCGATGGCGGACCGCAGCGGGAACCCCGGAGGGGGCGGGTTCCGGCCGGAGTCGATGCGGCCGCCGTCGTACAGGATGATCCAGCTGCAGCCCGGCGGCCCGGCGATGGTGCCGTGGACCGCGCCGTAGTCGAGCTCCCGTTCGATCTGCGCGTGCTGGTTGCGCAGCAGGGCGGCATAGGAGATGGCGGCGCCCAGGGCGAGCAGCGCCGTCATGGCGAGTCCGACGACCAGACTGACCCGGGCCCTGGCCCGGCGCAGCACGGTGTCCTCGAAGCTCACAGGGTGCCCAGCCGGTAGCCGAGGCCGTGCACGGTCCGGATCACCGAGCGGCCGAGCTTGCGGCGCAGGTAGTAGACGTACGTGTCGACGAGGGAGGCCGCGGCCGCCTCGTCGAAGACCCGGCTGCGTAGCTCGGAGCGGGAGTGGACGGTGTGTGGTCGGGCCGCGAGGACCCGCAGCAGCTCGAATTCGCGTGCGGACAGGGCGATCCGGGTGCCGTCAGGGAGCACGGCGTCGCGTACGGAGAGGTCGAGTTGACCCGACCCGAGCCGCAGCACCTCGGTGGACTCGCTGGTCCGGCGGCACAGGGCTCGGATGCGGGCGCTCAACTCGTCCAGGTCGAAGGGTTTCGTCAGGTAGTCGTCGGCGCCCGCGTCGAGGCCGGCGATCCGGTCCTCGACGGTGCCGAGCGCGGTCAGCAGCAGTGCCCGGGCGGCCACCGCACGGGAGCGCAGCCGGACCACCAGGTCCAGCCCGTCGAGGGCGGGCAGGCGCCTGTCGATCACCATCACGTCGTACGGCCGGGTGAGCCCCAGGTGCAGGCCGCGCTGGCCGTCGGGGGCCTGGTCGACGACGTATCCCTCGCCGGTGAGCGTCTCGGCCACCATTCCGCGCAGTTCCGAGTCGTCCTCGACGAGCAGGAGTCGAGTCATACCGTGATGGTGACATAGATAACCATCGTCGTCTGTAGAACTTGTCTCCTCAAACAATAATTTTACGGGGCTCCGGCGGGCACGAGCGACCCTGCCGGAGCGGGAACGCGTGCCTCACGTCGCTCGATCCAGGTGAGCAGCGGCGTCGTCATGAGTGTCGTGACGAGCGCGACCACCACCAGCACCGTGAAGAGCGACGGGTTCACGATGCCCGCCTCCAGTCCCACGTTCAGGGCGATCAGCTGCATCAGGCCCCGGGCGTTCATGAGAGCGCCGACGCGCAGCGCGACCCCGTTCGGCTCGCCGCGCATCCGGGCCGCGGCCCAGCAGGCGCCGAACTTGCCGACGATCGCCACGGTCACGCACGCGGCGGCGAAACCGAGCACGGCCGGGTTGCCCAGCAGCGCGAACTCGGTGCGCAGCCCGGAGTAGGTGAAGAACAGCGGCAGGAACACCGTCGCGGCGATCGGTGTCAGCGTGTCGACCACCTTGTCGGTCTGCGGGGAGCGTGGCATCACCACGCCGACCGCGAAGGCGCCGAAGACCGCGTAGAGCCCGATCTCGTCGGTGTACCAGGCGACCAGGAAGAGCAGCGCCACAGTGCCGAGCAGCCGCGCGCGATCGCCCGGGAGCCCCATGACGTAGCCGGCCACCCGCCGCCCACCCAGCCACAGCGCCACCCCGAACAGCAGCGCGCCACCCGCGCAGACCAGGGCCGGGCCGACCGAGCCCGAGGCGAACGCCAGCACCACCGCCAGCATGATCCACGCGACCATGTCGTCGATCGCGCCGCTGGCCAGGGCGAGCAACCCGTGGCGGGTGCCGGTCTGGCCGCGCTCGGTGATGATCCGGGCGAGCATCGGGAAGGCCGTGATCGCCAGCGCCACGCCGACGAACGCCGCGGACACGCCGATCGACACACCGTCCGTGCGGATCGGGACGAAGCCCGCCGTGCCGAGGACCAGCAGGATCCCCAGCGCCAGCGGAGCGGTGACACCCGCGAGCGACACCGCGCCCGCCGTGCCCGCGAGCCCTGTCACCCGGTGGGACGTGAAGGCGTACCCGGCCTGGAACATGAACAGCACCAGGCCGACCTGGCCGACCACGTACAGGATCGGCAGCAGCGGCGCGGGGAAGAGCACGGCCTGCGCGCCCGGCCAGAGCAGGCCGAGCAGCGAGGGGCCGAGCAGCACCCCGGCGAGCATCTCGCTCACGACGGGAGGCTGGCCCACCTTGCCGAGGAGCCAGGCGACCAGCTTGCAGAAGAGCAGAATGACCGCGACCGCGATGAAGAACCGCGGGGCGAGTTCGCTGGGGGTCACGCGCTGGCCTCCTCGAAGAAACGGGTGCACAACTTCTGTCGTCGGGCGTCGACGACCATCCACGTACCGCAGACCAACTGCTTGACCGAGCGCCCCACGTCGAAGATCCGGTCGCGCTGCCGCATGAGGGTGAGCCGGTTGCGGCCCGGACCGGGGAGACCCCGGGGGGTCAGGTACGCGGGACCGCGACTCGGCAGCGAGCGGGTGTGCTCTGCCGACGAGCTGACCGAGAAGCGCCGCAGCACCTCCCGGGTCGCCGCGCGTAGCTGGACGGGGGCCGAACCGCGCGCCGGACAGGCCCGGTTGGCACTCACGCCGTACGGGATGAAATGGGCGTCCTGCCGGTGTAACGACAGCCAGCGGTCCGGGTTGAACGCGTCGTCCGCGGCGGGACCGGTGCGCTGAAAGGCCCGGTAGTTGAAGAGGAGCACGGATCCGGTGGGGAGGACGTGATCGCCCACGGTGATGGGTCCGGAGGTGATCCGGTGCGCGATGCCGAAGAGCGGATGCACCCGGAGCGTCTCGTCGATCAACCGGTCGAGCGACTCGTTCGACGTGTCCGTGACGGACCCCGAGCACAGCAGGATGTGGGCCATGGCCTCCGACATCTGCACCACAGCAGTGGTGAAGAACGCGCCGTGCAGGTACCAGGCGGTCTCCAGGGCGGTGAAGGGCGGCGGGAGTACGACCGGGCACGTTCCGGCAGTGATCCGGTCCAGCAGGTAGCGAGTCAGACGATTCCGCCGAGACATGTGCCGCAGGCTCATCCCCTTCAGGGCGGTCGCCACGTCGTCCGCGTTCGCCACGATGAGATCGCGGACGTCGCGCGGGCAGGGTGCGCCGAACACCAGCTGGTACGAGACCTCGGCCCAGATCGGCATCATCAGGTCACGGAGCCGCACGTGGCTGATCCGGTCAGCCGGGAGCGTGTCGAGGATCCGCCGGGTCGCGGCCGTCGCCAGCTCGTCGGTGCGCGCGTGCGGCATGGCGAGCACCTGCCGGGTCGTCCGCGCGACAGTCCGGTACCGCTCGCCGGGCTCCAGGTGCTCCTGATGCATCTGCGGGCCGGGCGCGAGCCAGTACCAGAAGAGGTCCGACAGGCCGGCCCCACGGCTGCGCCCGTCGGCTGCCGGATCGCTGTAGACCCGAAGGAAGTCCTCCGGCCCCACCAGCGGCCCGGGCACGGTGATGCCCTCGGTCCCGTTGACCCGCTCGAAGATCCACTCCCGCAGGTCGACCACCGCCTTCACCGGGTCGCCACCTGGTCGGGCGTCAGATCGGCCGGCCGCCGCGCTCCGGCCAGGGCGAGGGCCTGATCCAGCTCGGTGGTGAGTCGCTCGAGAGCTTCGCGTACGCCCACCGCCCCGCCCGCCGCGAGCCCCCGCACCACCGGACGCCCCACCAGCACCGCCTCCGCCCCGAGCGCCAGCGCGATCACCACGTCGGAGCCGCAGCGCACACCCCCGTCGAGCAGCACCGGGATCCGCCCACCCACGGCCGCCACGACCGCAGGCAGCGCGTCGAGCGTGGGAATGGTCCCGTCGAGCTGTCGTCCACCGTGGTTGGACACGATCACGCCGGCGACGCCGTGCTCGACGGCGAGTCGGGCGTCCGCGGGATGCAGGATGCCCTTGAGCAGGATCGGTAGTGGCGTGACACCGCGCAGCCACGTGATCCGATCCCAGCCCACCGTCGCGTCCATCGCGATCGAGCGCACCCGGCCGGTCGCGTCGCGCATGTTCTCGCAGGCGTAGCCGGGCGGCAGGTCCGTGAAGCCGTTGCGCATGTCACGCTCGCGCCGTCCGAACACCGGGGAGTCCACTGTCACCACGAGTGCCCGGCAACCCGCCGACTCGGCGCGCTTGACCACGTACTCCGTGAAGTCGAGGTCGGGTTGTGGGTACAGCTGGAACCACAGCGTTCCGCCCGCCACCGCGATCTCCTCGACCGGCTGGGTGGCGGCCATGCTGACCACAAGCGCCGTGCCGGCCGCCGCGGCCCCGCGCGCGGTGGCCGCCTCGCCGTCTGGGTGCGCGAGTCGATGGAAGGCCGTCGGAGCGACCAGGACCGGCGCGGCCAGCGACGTGCCGGCCACTGAGGCCCGCAGGTCCCGCTCGCCGGTCGCCCGCAGCACCCGTGGCACGATCCACCGTCGCTCGAAGGCACGCTCGTTGGCGGCCAGGGTGCGCTCCCGCCCGGCCCCACCCTCGAAGAAGTCCTGGTGAACCGGGTCCATGTCAGCCCTCGGCGCCGGCGATGCAGCGACCCAGGAACTCCTGCAACGGCCGTACGTGGACGTCCGGCCGGTCCCACCGGTTCTCCAGGTTCTCGGCGAGGTGGTGCGTGCCGATCAGGCGGCCGTCACGGTGGTAACGGACGACCGGGTGCAGGTACGCCGCGTCGTGCGCCTGCCCCACGACGTCCTGGGCCACGCGGGACACGGTGATGTCGAACGGGTCGACCTGGTCGTGGTCGGGGCCGTACTCGAGAGTGATCACGAACGCCTGGTCGTGGTCGTGTTCGGCGGTGCGGAGGCCTGTCGACTCGAAGTAGGCCACCGGCACCTCCTCGTGGTAGCGGGCCTCGGGTCCGGCGACGGTGAGCACGTCGGCGATGAACCCGAACTGCTGCCACAGGGCCGAGCTGCGGTTGACCCGCTCGATGACGGCCGCGGTCATGGCCGCCGTGTCGACGGCGAGCCTGTCGAACGGCCAGGCCGTGGCGTCGTAGCGGCGGGACAGGATCCTGTGCAGTGCGCGCACGGCGTAGCGGAAACCGTGCACGAAACCGCTCGTGGACTTCTTGAAGTCGCGCTCCTGGGAGATCGTCCCGGCGAAGAACAGCCCCGGAACGTTCACCGACTCCCACGCCTCGGTCTGCGCCGGGAACCGGTCTGAGATGGCGAGCTGTGGCCGCGCCGAGGAGTCGAAGATCGAGTCGTCGAAACGGAATCCCGTGCACGCCAGCACCCGGTCGTAGTGCAGTTCCTTCACGACCTCGTTCGCGCGCGAGAAGCTGAACGTGACCTTGTAGCCCGTGCCGTCGCGCTCGATGCTCTTGATCGTCCCGTCCAGGATCGCGTTCGCCGACTTGAGCTGATAGGTGTCGAGGAAGTTGTTGTTCACCGCGCGCAGGTGCCCGACGTAGTGGGTGCGCCACGCCATCCGGACCGAGCTGGGCCCGGCGACGTGGATCAGTGTCGTGGTCTCCATGAGGTTCTCGGCGGTCTCGAAGGCCGAGTTGCCCTTGCCGATGATCAGCACCTTCTGGTCGAGGTAGTCCCGTGGCTCGACGCTCATCACGTCGTACCCCTCGGCCAGTTCGAACCCCGCGATGTCCGGCTCGTAGGTTTTCGACACACCGGTGGCGACGACCACCGCACGGGCGTCCCAGCGCCGGTCGCCGGCCTCGACCGTGAACACGTCGTCGTGCTTGGACACACGCGTCACCCGGGTGTCGTAACTGACCTTGACGCCGGTCTTCGCCGCGAAGTCGGCGAGGTAGCGCACCATCACGTCGGCGTCCGGGAAGTACCGCTCGGTGTACTGCGTGAACAGCAGTGCCGGGTCGTCGGTGAGCAGGGAGTTCCAGTCGAGCCGCAGATTCAGCTCGGGGTCGTCCGTGCCCGTGTGCGGCTTGTTGATCGAGATGAGTTGGCGGTGCCGCGGATAGGTGGCGAAGAACGCCCCCGGTCCGTCGGCGCCCTCCAGCACCACATAGTCACACTTGCCCTCGGCCTCGAGCAGGGCGGCGAGTTGAAGGCCGGCCGGACCGGCCCCGATGATCAGGTAATCAAGCGTCACGGCGCTCACCGTACGAGCCGGAATTCAGAGAGTTTTCAAGCTCTTCCAGAATCGCGGCCGCCCTTCGCACGTCGGAGTCGAGCGGTCGGTCCGGGTCGATCGGGGGGATCTCCTCCAGGGCTCGGAGGATGCGGTCGCAGCCCGCCGCCGTGGGCCGGCGCGCACCCACGTGCACCGCCTGGCGCAGCCCGAGCCCGAGCGACCCGGTGATCAGGCGCAGCAGCTCCGCCTGGTCCATGGCGCGCAGAGCGGCTTGCGTGCCGAGCGGGATGACGTCCTGGTTGTGCAGATTGGTGGGCAGGCTCTGCAGGCTTGCGGGCACACAGTCGCGCCTGATCTCGGTGATGAGCGCGGTCGACGCGAGCTGGACGCCCTGCAGCCCGTGCTGCTGACCTGGTCCCGCCGCGAGCATCGGCGGCAGTCCGCCGTTGCGTCCGGGATCCACGAGCAGGTCGAGTTGGCGCTCGGCGAGGTTGCCGACCTGGGCGATCACCATGGACAGAACGTCGGCGGCGAACGCGGCGGGTTGGCCGAAGAAGTTGCCACCGTGCACGACCTTGTCGTCGGCCGGGAAGAACAGGGGGTTGTCGCTCACCCCGCCGAGGTCCGCCGACACGACGCCGTCGACATAGCGCAGGGCGTCCTCGGCCGCTCCGAGCAGCTGCGGCGCGCAGCGGATGCTGTAGGGCTCCTGCAACGCTCTCGTGCCGGACTTCCGCAGGCCGGCGGAGGTCGCCCGCATGGCGGCGCCGACCCCGATGGCGCCCGGGTGGCCGTAGGCGCCGAGGAGGGCGGGATCGAGAAACTGCGGATCACAGCCGAGCAGGTCCGCGAGCAGGCAGGTCAACGTCTGCACCACGCGGTGCGAGGTGCGGACCCGGCCCAGGGCGAGGGCCAGCGCCGCAGTGGTGAGCGACGTGCCGTTGACAAGCGCGAGCGCATCCCGGCCGTCGAGCGGCAGCGGCTCCAGGCCGGCCTTCGCCAGGGCATCCCCGGCGGGCATCCGGACGCCGTCCAGGTAGGCGTGCCCGCGACCGCGCAACGCCTGAGCGGCGGCACCGAGCGGGATCAGGTCACCGCTGGCTCCCACCGATCCGAGCCTGGGCATCGCCGGCGTGAACGTCGTGCCGAGCATGGCCGCGAGCGCGTCGATCACGTGCGGCGAGACCCCCGACGCGCCCCGGGCCAGGGACCAGGCGCGGACCAGTAGCGTCGCGCGTACGACATCCGGGGCGAGGTCCGGTCCCTGGCCCGCCCCGAGGTGGGCGAGGGTGTTGTCGGCCTGGTCGCGCTGGTCGGCTCGGCCCGCGTAGCCGACGAGCGCCCCGAAGCCGGTGGTGGCACCGTAGATCGCCCGGTCGTCGCCGAGTGCCTTGCCGAGGAATGTGCGGCAGGTCGCCACTCGATTGCGCACCTCCTCGCCGACCACGACCGTGACCGGGCCCGCGGCGACGCGCAGGTCGGCGAGGCGCAGGGGTGCTGCCAAATCCACCTCAATCGTCATGAGAGCGGATGCTAGAGGCAATTTCTCAGAGCGCTCTGAAATCGCCTCAGTAAATTGCGGCCCATGACGCACGATTGCCTGATCATCGGAGCCGGGCCGGCAGGCCTGCAGCTCGCGGCCCTGCTCAAGCGCGACGGTCACGACTACGTGGTGCTGGAGGGCGGTCCACGGGCCGGCACATTCTTCGAGACCTATCCGCGGCATCGCCAGCTGATCTCGATCAACAAGGTGTGGACCGGGTCGGAGGACCCGGAGTTCAATCTACGGTCGGACTGGAACTCGCTGTTGACCGACGATCCGGCGCTGCTCTTCAAGCACTACAGCACACGCTACTTTCCCGCCGCGGACGATCTCGTGCGTTATCTCGCCGACTGTGCGCGGGGTCTTAACGTCGTTTACGACACCCGGGTCACCTCTGTGTCGAAGGCCGACGACGTGTTCACCGTGCGGGCGGGCGACAGGAGTTGGGTGGCCCGGAGAGTCGTCGTCGCCACCGGCGTCTCCGAGCTCTACGTGCCGCCGATCGAGGGCGCCCACCTGGCCGAGCGGTACGACACCGTAAGCGTCGAACCCGCCGATTTCGTCAATCAGCGCGTGTTGATCATCGGTAAGGGCAACTCGGCCTTCGAGACCGCGGACGCGCTCGTCGAGACCGCCGCCACGATTCACGTCGCCGGACCGCACTCCATCAAGTTGGCCTGGCAGACCCATTACGTCGGGCACCTGCGGGCGGTGAACAACAACTTCCTGGACACCTATCAGCTCAAGTCACAGAACGCGGTCCTGGACGGCACTGTGGAACAGATCAGCCAGCGGGAGGGCGGCGGGTTCCGGGTGCTTTTCCGGTACGCCCGGACTGTCGAGAATCTGCGCGAGCTCGAGTACGACCGAGTCATCCTCTGCACCGGATTCCGCTTCGACGCGTCCATCTTTGCCGAGTCCGCCCGGCCGGAACTGGTCATCAAGGATCGGTTCCCGGCGCAGACGCCTGCCTTCGAGTCAGTGAACGTCCCCGGTCTCTACTTCGCCGGCACCCTCAGCCAACAGCGTGATTTCAAGAAGTCCACGAACGGCTTCATCCACGGCTTCCGCTATGCCACCCGCGCCCTGCACCACATCCTCCGCGAGCGGCACCACGGCCAGCCCTGGCCGTCCCGACAGATCGCCCCGACGCCGGAGGCGATCGCCGATTCGATCATCACCCGGATCAACGTGACCTCGGCACTGTGGCAGCAGTTCGCGGTGCTCGGCGATGTCATCACGGTCGACGGCGAAACCGCCTGCTACCGCGAGGAGGTGCCGGTCGCCTATCTGCGGGACGCGGAGCCGGACGCGTTCGCGTTCCTGATCACCCTGGAGTACGGCCCCGACCACGACCAGATCGACCCGTTCGACATCACCGTGCCGCGTCCGGCCGAGAACGACGCGAACGCCGCCCACGGCGCCAGCTATCTCCACCCCGTCGTGCGGGTGCTGCGTGACGGGCAGATCGCCGCCGTGCACCACCTGGCGGAGAACCTGGAGAACAACTGGGACCTGCCGACCGTGCACCGGCAGCCCCTCGAGGTCTTCGTCAAGGGCGTCCTCGCCGATGCCCACTGACGTCTGGCCGCAGCCCGTCCTCGACCTCCTGGCAACCGGCGGGGACCGCCCGGTCTTCGAGGACGGACCGATCGTCACGACCGCCTCGCAGATGACGGGTCTGATCCGGCGCATCGCCGCCGGGCTGCGCTCGTCCGGCGTGGGGCCAGGAGTGGGTGTCACTCTTGATCTGCCGGTCACCGCCTCCGCCTTCGCCGCCACGATGGCCGCCTTCGCCGTCGGGTCGCGGGTGTCCGGGTGGCGTGCCGACCTGAGCCCGGCACAGCTCTCCGGCTCGCTCGTCGTCGACTCGGCTCGGCTGGCCTCGCTCGCCGAGCATCCCGACGACGGGCTGGCACTTGTCGCAGCGGGACGGGCCGAGGATCCCGCGCGGATCATCTGGACCAGTGGCAGCACGGGGACGCCGAAGGGCGCGGTGCAGACCTATGCGGCGATGTCGGCGGCCTGGGCCCCGTACCCGGACCGTTGGCCCCCGGCCGTCGCCGAACTGGCCACCCGGTTGCGGCGCTACCTGGTCTTCGGCTCGCTGGCCAGCCAGGTGATGCTGGAGTACGGCGTCCTCGCCCTCGCGGCGGGCGGCACCCTCGTCGTGGCGCCCCGGCCGGTCTTCCCGGCTGCCCTGGCCGAACACCGGGCCACGGCGAGCGTGATCACTGTAGGCAAGCTGCACCAGCTGATCCGGGACCAGCGCGCCAACCCGGTGGACCTGCGTCACCTGCGGGCGCTGATGGTCTCCGGGTCGCCACTCGCGCCGGGCCGCC
Source organism: Micromonospora sp. DT43 (assembly GCF_049841645.1). Classification (NCBI taxonomy): domain Bacteria; kingdom Bacillati; phylum Actinomycetota; class Actinomycetes; order Micromonosporales; family Micromonosporaceae; genus Micromonospora; species Micromonospora sp. DT43. The sequence continues at coordinate 196,642 of NZ_JBNCKR010000003.1, forward strand.
TGGCGGAGGCGCTCGACGTGCTGGGCCCGGTGGTCTTCCACGGTTACGGGCAGACCGAAACGTCGATGATCGCCATGGTGACCCCCGCCGAGATGATGGCCGACGTGGCGACGCTCGCCACTGTCGGTCGTCCGGCCGTGGACGTCTCCCTGCGCGACGGGGAGATCTATGTCCGCACACCCGCGCAGGCATCCTCGTACTGGCAGGACCCGGACGAGTCGGCCGAGGTGTTCGTGGACGGTTGGGTGCGTACCCGTGACCTGGGGGAGCTTGGCGTCGACGGATACCTGCGGCTGGCCGGGCGGGTGCGCGACGTGATCATCGTCAACGCGCAGATCGTCCACGCCGGGCCGGTGGAGCGGGCGCTCGCCGCCGATGCCGCGGTCGCCGAGGCGTACGTCGTCGGATGTCCGGACGAGACGACAGGTGAGGCCGTGCACGCCTACGTGGTGCCGGTGGCCGGGAGAACGCCCGACCCGGACGTGTTGCGCAAGCTTGTGGCCGCACAGGTGAACGATCTCGCGGTGCCGCGAACCGTCACGGTCATCGATCGGGTCCCGCTCGCGCCCAGCGGCAAGCCGGACAAGAGCCAGCTCCAGCGGGCTCGATGACGGTGAGCCGGTATTGGAACGCCGGGCCCGCCGCGTGATTCCCGGGCCCGGGTGTCGAACCTTTGGCGTCCCGCGCCCGTACCAGTGCACGGGAGGTCAAGCCATGAGCGTGCGTCGGATGCTCGTCGTGGTGCTGGTCGCCGTGGCGGTCGCACCGCTGGGCGCGGCACCCGCCTGGGCGCACGGCGCCCCGACCAATCCGGTGAGCCGGGCGGCGGCCTGCGGACCCGAGGGCCGGCACGCGGGCACCGCCGCCTGCCGGGCCGCAGTCGAAGCGGGCGCGGCTGTCCGGGAGTGGGACAACGTACGGGTCGCCGCGATCAACGGGCGGGACCGGGAACGCATCCCGGACGGCGAGCTGTGCAGCGGAGGGTTGTCCGCGTACCGGGGGCTGGATCTGCCCCGCACCGACTGGCCGAGCACCGAGGTGACCACGGGCGCGCCGTTCACGTTCCGGTACCGGACCACAATCGAGCACCGGGGCACCTTCCGGCTCTACGTCACCAGGCCCGACTACGACCCCCGTAAGCGGCTCACCTGGGCAGATCTGGAGTCGCGTCCATTTCTGACCAGGACCGACCCGCCGGTGCGCGGTGGGGCGTACCAGTTGGCGGGTCGGCTGCCGGCGGACCGCAGCGGCCGACACCTGATCTACACGATCTGGCAGAACTCGAACACCCCGGACACCTACTACTCCTGCTCGGACGTGGTGTTCCGCACGGCGAAAAGCGCCACGAAGAGCGCGACGAAGGCGGCGCCGGCCGCTGCGCGTACCGCCGAGGGCAAGCCCGCCGCCACCGACCCGGCGGCGGTGAAGGCGGCGGCCGACCCGGGTGTGCCGGTGGCGTCGGTGACCGACCTCGGCGCGCGGTGGCCGGTGCTGGCCGGGGCCGTCGTTGTGCTGGTTCTGGTGCTTGTCGGCGTGGGCCGGCGACGACGCGGCGCGGCAGCGCCGGTGGGACGGCAGTGCGAGGTACGTAACCACCGCGTCGGGCGGCGCCGGATCTGGTGACCCGGCCCGCCCGCGCGGCTCAGGCCAGGAGCGCGTCGATCTCGGCCAGCTCCTCGGCGGTGAAGTCGAGGTTGCCCACGGCGGCGATGTTGGTCTCCAACTGCTCGACGCTGCTCGCTCCGATGATGAGGCTTGTCATCCGCGTGTCGCGCAGCGCCCAGGCCAGCGCGAGCTGCGCGAGCGACTGGTCGCGCCGCTTGGCGACCGCGCCGAGCCCCCGGATGGTGGCCATCTTCTCGTCGCTGAGGTCGCTCTCGTTGAGGAAGACGCTTGTGCGTACCCGGGAGTCCGCCGGGATGCCGCCCAGGTAGCGGTCGGTCAGCAGGCCCTGGGCCAGCGGGCTGTACGCGATGCAGCCGGCACCTACCTGCTCCAGCGTGTCGAGCAGGCCGTCGGACTCGGTCCAGCGGTTCAACATCGAGTACGACGGCTGGTTGATCAGCAGCGGCGTGCCCAGCTCGCGCAGGATCGCGGCGGCACGCGTGGTCTGCTCCGAGTTGTAGTTCGAGATGCCCACGTAGAGCGCCTTGCCGGAGCGGACGATCGCGTCCAGCGCCCCCATCGTCTCCTCGAGCGGGGTGTCCGGGTCGAAGCGGTGCGAGTAGAAGATGTCGACGTAGTCCAGGCCCATCCGGCCCAGCGACTGGTCCAGCGACGAGATCAGGTTCTTGCGCGAGCCCCACTCGCCGTACGGGCCGGGCCACATCAGGTAGCCGGCCTTGCTGGAGATGACCAGTTCGTCGCGGTACGGCCTGAGGTCCGTGGCGAGCAGCCGGCCGAAGTTCTCCTCCGCCGCGCCCGGCGGGGGACCGTAGTTGTTCGCCAGGTCGAAGTGGGTGACGCCCAGGTCGAAGGCGCGCCGGACGATGTCGCGCTGCCTGTCGAACGGGCGGTCCGGGCCGAAGTTGTGCCAGAGCCCGAGGGAGACGACGGGCAGTCGCAGGCCACTGCGTCCGCTGCGCCGGTAGGTCATGGTGTCGTAGCGGTCATCCGGAGCGAGGTAAGTCACGATCATGAGCCTAGCCGCGGCCCGTCGTGCCCGGGATCGGGCGTGGAAACCGGGACAACGGGGTAGTTTCGAGGCCATGCGGTTCATCGCCCTCGACACCCCCAAACCGCTCTCCAGGATCGGCCTCGGCACCTGGCAGTTCGGCTCCCGCGAGTGGGGCTACGGCCGCGACTTCGAGTCTCGGGCCGCGCAGATCGTCCGGCGGGCCGTCGAGCTGGGCGTGACGGTCTTCGACACCGCCGAGGTCTACGGGTTCGGGCGCAGCGAGCGGATCCTCGGCGCGGCGCTCGGCGACGACCGACCGAAGGTCGTGGTCGCCAGCAAGATCTTCCCCGTACTGCCGGTGGCCGCTGTGGTGCAGCAGCGGGCGGTCGCCTCGGCGGCCCGCCTCGGCGTCACAAGCATCGACCTCTACCAGGTGCACCAGCCCAACCCGCTCATCGCCGACCACACCACCATGCGCGGCATGCGCGCCCTGCAGGACGTCGGGCTGGTCGGCGAGGTGGGGGTGAGCAACTACGGGCTGCGCCGCTGGCAGGTCGCCGAAGCCGCACTCGGCCGGCGGGTGCTCAGCAACCAGGTCCGCTACAGCATGCTGGACCGCGCGCCCGAGCAGGACCTGCTGCCGTACGCGCGGCAGAGCGGCCGGGTCGTCATCGCGTACAGCCCGTTGGCGCAGGGCTTCCTGTCCGGCAGGTACGACGCGAAAAACCCGCCCACCGGCGCGGTTCGCCGCGCCAACCCGTACTTCCTGCCGGAAAACCTGGAGCGCGGCGCCGTCCTCATCGACACGCTGCGCCAGGTCGCCGAGGCGCACGACGCTACCCCCAGCCAGATCGCACTGGCGTACCTGCTGCACCACCCGAACGTGGTGGCCATTCCCGGCGCGTCAAGCGTGGAGCAGATGGAACGCAACGCCGCGGCGGCCGACCTCGCGCTCGCCGACGACGAGTACGCGGCGCTCGCCGAAGCCGCCAAGCGGTTCCGCCCGGTCACCGGGCTCGCCGCGCTGCCCCGGATGTTGCGCGCCCGGATCACTGCCCCGACGGAGAAATGAGCACAGTGGACGACATCACCGCACTGATCCTGGACGACCACGCCGCCTTCCGGCGCGGCTTCGCCCGCCTCGACGACGCCCGCGACGAGCAGGAGCTGCTGGCCATCTGGGACGCGCTCGCCCTGCACCTGGACATCCACGCCGAGGCGGAGGAGGCGATCCTCTACCCGCACCTGGTCAAGCACGGTGACGACGGCGAGGACGAGACCGCCGACGCGATAGGCGACCACAACAAGATCAGGGACGCCATCGCCGAGTCCAAGCTGCACCCGGTCGGCTCGAAACCCTGGTGGGAGGCCGTCGGCACGGCCCGCCGGGAGAACAGCGAGCACCTGGCCGAGGAGGAGGACGAGGCGCTGCCCGACTTCCGCAGGCACGCCAGCTTCGAGCTGCGCGCCGAGCTGGGCCAGCGCTGGCTGACCTTCTACGGCGAGCACAAGAACGGTCGCGACCTGCCGTTCCGCGACAAGGATCCGCAGGGGTACGTCGCCGACCACCGCTGAGATCTCCCCGGTGCGGGGGAGTCGCGCCGCCGGGTGACGGCAGCAGAATGTCCGCATGACCCTGCGTGCGGCACTGGCCCCGCTGGTCGCCGGCAGCACCTGGCGACGCGGCGTGTTCCTGCTGCTCGGCGGCGTGCTGGCGCTGCCGTACGGGGTCCTCGCGGTGACCTTCGCGCAGATGCTCACCGACTCGGAGATCCCCCGCCCACTCGTGTACGCCCTGCTGGTGATCGCGACGTTGATCGCGGTGGTGCCGTTGCTGCTGGACGGCAGCCGGGCTCTGGAGATCGCCGCCGTCCGGACGCTGCTCGGCGTCGACCTGCCCGACCCCGCGCCGGGGCACCGGGGCGACCGGGAGAGCAGGCTGCGCGGCGCGCTCTGGATCGCCACGCACCTCATCGTCGGCGCACTGGTGATGTTCGCGCTGTTCAGTGCCCTGCCGATGGCGCTGGCGTTCATCGCCCAGCAGTTCGGCGTGGGCGACGAACTGACGAGCGGGGAGCGGTTCGGGCCGCTGGACGGGCGGGACAGCGGTTGGCTGACGCTGACCGGGGTGGCTCTGCTGGTCGGCCTCGGCTACGCCGTCGCGGGGCTCGGCGCGCTCGCCGCCTCGATGGCGCCGGTGCTGCTCGGCCCCGCCCAGGCCGAGCGGATCGCCGCGCTGGAGGCGCGGGCCACCCGACTTGCCGAACGCAACCGCCTGGCCCGGGAACTGCACGACTCGGTAGGTCACGCGCTGACCGTGGCCACCCTTCAGGCCGGCGCGGCCCGCCAGGTGCTCGACACCGATCCGGAGTTCGTCCGGCGGGCGCTGGGCGCCATCGAGGAGGCTGGACGGACCGCGATGGACGAGCTGGACCACGTACTCGGGCTGCTCCGCGAGACCGGCGGCGACCGGCCCTCGGCGGCGCCGCAGCGTACCCTCGCCGACCTGGACCGGCTGGTAGCCGACACCCGCGCGGCCGGGCTGACGGTGCACGCGCAGCGCGTCGGAGACCCGGCGCGACTGCCCGCGATCGTCTCGCGGGAGGGCTACCGGATCGTCCAGGAGGGACTGACGAACGCCGCCCGCTACGGCCACGGCCCTGTGACACTGCGCCTGGACCTGCGGTCGGACGCGCTGGAACTGGAGCTGGTCAACACGATGAGCCGCCCCGACCGGGCCGACACGGGGCGGTCCGGTCGGGGCCTGGACGGCATGCGGGAACGGGTACTGTTGCTCGGCGGTCGACTCAGTGTGGGCCCGGACGGCGACCGCTGGTTGATCCGCGCCCGTCTGCCCTACGAGGACCTGCGATGACCACCGGCGTGCTGATCGTCGACGACGACGAGTTGATCCGGGTCGGGCTGCGGGCCATCATCGACGCCCAACCCGACCTGCGGGTGCTCGCCGAGGCCGCCGACGGCGCCGAGGTGCCGCCGCTTGTCGCCCGGCACCGCCCGGACGTGGTGCTGATGGACGTGCGGATGCCCGGCATCGACGGCATCCAGGCCACCCGGCACCTGATGGCCACCTCCGCCGACCCACCCCGGGTGCTGGTGGTCACCACGTTCGCCAACGACGAGTACGTCTACGAGGCGCTGCGCGCCGGCGCCTCCGGCTTCCTGCTCAAACGGGCCCGGCCGGCGGAGGTGATCGAGGCGGTCCGGGTCGTCGCGGCGGGCGAGTCGCTGCTCTTCCCGGCCGCGATCCGTCAACTCGTCGGGGCGTACGGGCCGGCGGGTGGCGACCGGCTGCGCGCCGCCCGGCTCACTGAGCGGGAGGCCGAGGTGCTGCGGCTGATGACCACCGGCCGGTCCAACCCGGAGATCGCAGCGCACCTGGTGGTAGGTGTGGAGACGGTCAAGACGCACGTCGGCAACGTGCTGGCCAAGCTGGGCGTCCGCGACCGCACGCAGGCGGTGATCGCCGCGTACGAGTCCGGCTTCGTCACCCCGTCGGGCTGAACGGTCCCTCGCCCGGGGGAGCGGGTTCACCGCCGGCCGGGAGGGATTCGCCGGGCTGTCGGTCGAGGCTGAGAGCATGACGACGATCACTTCCTCCCCACCCCGAACCAACTCCCGGTGGCCCGACCGGTTCGCCCCGCTGGCCGCCGGTTGGCTCGGCCTGTGGGGCGTCCTCGCCCTGGTGAGCACGCTCACCGGCGCCGGCTATCCGTTCGGCGCGAACGACACCCATGGCGGCGACGTCAATCTGCTGCGCCTGGTGCCGGTGGACCTGGCCACCCCGCTCTTCGCCGGCGTCCTGCTCACCGCCGCCGTGGCCGCGCTGGCGATGAGCCGCCCGGCGGTCCGCCCGCCCGGTCCGCTGCGGGCGCTGCTCGCCGGCTACGGCTGGGCGGTGGCGTTCGGACTCGCCGTGGTCGTCCCGGACGCCCGGGTGCTTGTCGTCCTCGGCTACCTGCCGATCCTGATCGTCGGAGCGCCGTTCGGCTGGCCGCCGATCGACTACTCCGAGGTTCTCAACTGGGCGCTGTTCGGCCGGTTCGCCGCGCTTGCCGGCGGGCTGCTGCTGGCCGGGGCGGTGCTCGTCTGGCAGCGCCGCACCGCCGAGGTGTGCGTGGGTTGCGGCCGCGACGGCACCGACCGGGGTTGGACCACCCCGGCCGCCGCCACGCGCTGGGGTCGCTGGGCCGCCGGCATCGCCGCGACCATTCCCCTGGCGTACGCGTCGACCCGGTTCGCCTGGGCGGCCGGCATCCCGCTCGGCATCTCCCGGGAGTTCCTCACCGAGATGCAGGAAACCGGGCTGGTCTGGGCCGGTTTCGGACTGGGCGCGTTCGCCACCGTGGGCGCGATCCTCACCCTGGGCCTGGTGCAGCGCTGGGGCGAGCGGTTCCCGGGCTGGATGGTCGGCCTCGCCGGTCGCCGGGTGCCGGTGAAGCTGGCAGTGGTGCCGGCCGCCCTGGTCGCCATCGCGGTGACCGCGGCCAGCCTGGGGCTGCTCAGCAACCCCGAGTTCTACCGGCTCACCGGCGGGTTCAGCCCCACCGGAACCCCGATGATGCTCTGGCCGGTGTGGGGCGTGGCGCTCGGCGCGGCCACCTACGCGTACCACCTGCGCCGCCGGGGAACCTGCCGGCGCTGCGGGCGGGGCTGAGGGTGGCAGTGGGGGTGCCCCCCGATGACCGGGGCACCCCGGCGAAGGTGAGCTAGCGTGGGTCGGGTGACTGCGCCTAACCCGGTAATCCCGGTTCCACCGGCCGACCTGCCCGGCACGCTCGGCGCGCTGCGGGCGGCCGGTCACCAGTACCGCACCGTCAAGCAGGAACTCCGCGACAACCTCCTCGCCCGGATGCGCTCCGGCGAGACCCGTTTCCCCGGCATCGTCGGCTACGACGACAGCGTCCTGCCCGAGGTCGAGCGGGCACTGCTCGCCGGGCACGACATGGTGCTGCTCGGCGAGCGCGGCCAGGGCAAGACCCGACTGATCCGCGCGCTGGGCGGGCTGCTCGACGAGTGGACGCCAGTCATCGCCGGTTCGGTGCTCAACGAGCACCCGATGCACCCACTCACCCCCGCCTCGGTCGCCCAGGTGGCCGAGGCCGGCGACGAGCTGCCGATCGGCTGGCTGCACCGCTCGATGCGCTACGGCGAGAAGCTCGCGACCCCCGACACCAGCGTCGGCGATCTGATCGGTGACGTCGACCCGATCCGGATCGCGCAGGGCCGCACCCTCGGTGACCCGGAGACCATCCACTTCGGGTTGGTTCCGCGCACCAACCGGGGCATCTTCGCCGTCAACGAGCTGCCCGACCTGGCCGAGCGGATCCAGGTGGCGCTGCTCAACGTGCTGGAGGAGCGGGACATCCAGGTCCGCGGCTACCAGCTCCGCCTGCCACTTGACCTGCTCCTGGTGGCCAGCGCCAACCCGGAGGACTACACCAACCGGGGTCGGATCATCACCCCACTCAAGGACCGGTTCGGCGCGGAGATCCGTACCCACTACCCGGTTGACCTGGAGTTGGAGCTGGCGTTGATCCGCCAGGAGGCCGACCTGGTCGCCGCCGTGCCGGAGCACGTGCTGGAGGTGCTGGCCCGCTTCGCCCGCGCGGTGCGGGAGTCTCCGTCGGTGGACCCGCGCTCCGGCGTCTCCGCCCGGTTCGCGATCGCCGCCGCCGAGACGGTCGCCGGTGCCGCGCTGCGCCGCGCAGGCCTGCTCGCCGCCACCGAAAGCCCGGACGGTCGGCCCGAGGCCGCGGTGGCCCGGGTCGGCGACGCCGTGTCGGTGACCAGCACGCTGCGCGGCAAGGTGGAGTTCGAGAGCGGCGAGGAGGGGCGAGAGATCGAGGTTCTCGCCCACCTGCTGCGGACGGCCACCGCCGAGACGTTCCGCGCCCACCTGGCCGGCCTGGACCTGTCCGGGTTCACCAACCTGGTCCAGGACGGCACCGCGATCGAGACCGGCGAGCTGGTCGGGTCCGCCGAGCTGCTGCGCCAGGTGGGCACGGTGCCCGGCCTGGCCAAGGTCCTCGATCGGCTCGGTCTGGGCGACGCGCCCACGCCGGAGGAGGCCGCGGCCGCCGTCGAGTTCGTGTTGGAGGGGCTGCACCTGACCCGCCGGCTCGGCAAGGACGTGACCGACACCGGTCGTACCGTCTACGGCGGCCGGGGCTGATCGTGGCCGGCAACCGGTTCCGGTACGGGCAGTGGAACGGCGGGCCCGACCCGCTCGCACCCCCGTACGACGTACGCGAGGCTGTGGACGCGGTCGGCGCCGAGGTGCTGGCCGGCGGCAGCCTGCGGGAGGCGCTGCGCGACCTGCTGCGCCGTGGCCCGCAGGGGCGCGGTGGCCTGGACGACCTGGCCGCCCGGGCGCGACGGCTGCGCCGGGAGGCGCTGCGCCGAGGTGACCTGGACGGCGCGGTGACCCGAGCCCAGGCGCTGCTCGACCAGGCCCTCGCCGCGGAACGTGACGAGCTGCGGGGCCGCGACGACGACGGCGCGCGGTTCGCCGAGGCGGTGCTGGACAATCTGCCCCGCTCCACCGCGCGGGCGGTGGAGGAGTTGTCCGGCTACGAGTGGGCCAGCGACGACGCCCGCCGCTCGTACCAGCAGATCCTCGACCAGCTCCGCGACGACGTCCTCGGTCAGCGGTTCGCCGGGCTGCGCGACGCGGTGCGCGCGTCCGCCGACCCGGCGGCGCAGCAACGGCTCGCCGAGATGATGCGGGACCTGAACGACCTGCTGGCCCGGCACGGCCGCGCGGAGGACACCACCGACGTGTTCGCCGAGTTCATGCGCCGGCACGGTGACTTCTTTCCGGAGCGGCCGGAGACGGTCGACGAGCTGATCGACGTGCTGGCCCGCCGGTCGGCGGCCGGTGAGCGGCTGATGAACTCGCTCTCCGAGCGGCAGCGTGCCGAGCTGGCCGGTCTGATGCAGCAGTCACTCGGTGACCGTCTCGCCGGGGAACTGTCCGCGCTCGACGCGAACCTGCGGGCGCTGCGACCGGATCTGCGCTGGGGGCGCGGCGAACGGGTCCGGGGCGACCAGCCACTGGATTACGGCGACGCGGCCGGTGCGCTGGGTGAGATCGGCGAACTGGACGACCTGCTGGACCAGCTCGACCAGGAGCACCCGGGGGCCACGCTCGACGACGTGGACGTCGACGCGGTGGCCCGGACGCTGGGCCGGGACGCCGCCGACGACGTCCGCCGGTTGCGCGAGCTGGAACGGGAGCTGCGCCGGCAGGGCTGGGTGAGCCGGGACGCGGACGGGCTCACGCTGAGCCCGAAGGCGCTGCGCCGGCTCGGCGGGACGGCGCTGCGACGGGTCTTCTCCGACCTGACGGCCGGGCCGCGCGGGCAGCACGACCTGCGTTCGGCGGGCGCCGCAGGTGAGGTCAGTGGCGCCTCCCGCCCCTGGGAGTACGGCGACGAACAGCCGCTGGACGTGGTCCGGACGCTTACCCGGGCGGTCCGCCGGGCCGGTCCGACAGTTCCGTTGCAACTCGCGGTGGACGACTTCGAGGTGGTCGAGACCGAGAAGCGGGCCTCCGCGGCGGTGGTGCTCTGCGTCGACCTGTCGTACTCGATGATCTCGCAGGGTCGTTGGGGGCCGATGAAGCAGACGGCGTTGGCGTTGGCGCACCTGATGGAGACCCGGTTCCCGCAGGACGCGTTGCAGATCGTGGGCTTCGGTCGGGAGGCGATGACCCTCACCCAGCAGGAGCTGGCGGCTGTGGAGCCGGACATGGAGCAGGGCACGAACCTTCAGCACGCGCTGCGGCTGGCCGCCCGGCACCTGCGTCGGCATCCGGACGCCGAGCCGGTGGTCCTGGTGGTCACGGACGGGGAGCCGACCGCCCACCTGGACCCGGACGACGGCGAGGCGCTGTTCCACTGGCCGCCGCTGCCGGAGACGATCGAGGCGACCGTCCGCGAGGTGGACAAGCTCAGCCGCTACGGCGCCACGCTCAACCTGTTCATGCTCGGCGACGACCCGGGTCTGCGCCGCTTCGTCGACGCGGTGGCGCGACGCAGCCGCGGCCGCATGTTCACCCCGGACACCGACGACCTGGGCGAGTACGTGGTCAGCGACTACCTCCGCTCCCGCCAATCCCGCCGCTGAACGGCTGCGGGCAGGGTTGACTGGAGGGGTGCAGGACGCGGGGTTGCGAGGGGCCTACGGTGCTCTGTTCGCTGAGGTCGACGCCGGAGGGTTCGGGCCGCCGCCGGAGGGACAGCTGAGTGCCGAGCAGATCATCGCGCATCTGGTCGCCAACGACGAGCTGATGATCCAGGCCAGCGAGGCGCTGCTGGCCGGGTCGCCGTTCGCCTACTACGAGTTGGAGGAGGACATCCACCGCCCGCAGCTCGACGCGCTCGCCGCCGAGCAGGGTGGCCTGCGCGGCCTGACCGCTCTGCTGCACGGCACCAGCGACCGGTTGTGCGGGCTTGTCGACCAGCTCGGCCTGGCGGCGGAAGCCCCGGTCGCGACCCATCTGCGGGAGGGCTTCGACCTCATCGTCGACGAGCCGTTGCCCTGGTCCCGCACCCTGGACCTGCACGAACGGGTCCACCTCCCCAAACACCAGGCCCAACTGCACATGCTCCGCACCTGAGCCCTCTGGTCCGCTGAGCCGCCTCGGTCCGACCCATTGCCCGGTGTGCCGGGTCCCCAGGATGTCGGTCTGCTGAGCGATATACCTGTGGGTCATATTTATGACTCACAGGTATATCGCCCAGCGCAGTGATGCCCCCGGCAGGACTATCGCCCGTCCCGTCCCGTCCCGTCCCGCCGCCGCTGAACGGCAGCATCGGACGCCGGCCCATGAGCGGCTGGACCTGTGAGCGGCGCTCTGTGGCTGCCGGGCCTCTGAGCGACGGGCAGCCTCGGCGCCCGGCGTCCTACCAGCGGCTGGGCCTGCCACCGGCGCGCTGCGAGCGGCTGGGCCTGCGGTGGTGCGGGAGGGATGGATGGATGACGGCAGGCGGCGGGTCAGGTTTCGAGCAGCTCGGGGCGGGGGTGGAAGGTGCGGCGGTAGGTGGACGGGGCCACGCCGATGCGCTGGTGCAGTTGCTGGCGTAGGGCGGCGGTCGTGCCGAACCCGCAGCGGTGGGCGATCTGGTCGACTGTGAGGTCGGTCGTCTCCAGCAGCAGTCGCGCGTGGTCGGTGCGCTGTCGCAGCAGCCACTGCGCCGGGCTCAGTCCCGTCTCCGAGCGGAAGCGTCGGGTGAAGGTGCGGACGCTCATCCGGGCCTGCTCGGCGAGGTCGCGCAGGGCGATCGGCTCGTGCAGTCGCTGTCGGGCCCACTCCCTGGTGCCGGCGGTGCTGGCGTCGGTGGCCTTCGGCACCGGCTGCTCGATGTACTGGGCCTGACCACCGTCGCGCCACGGCGGCATCACGCAGCGGCGGGCCGCCCGGTTGGCGATCTCGCTGCCGTGGTCGAGGCGGATGACGTGCAGGCAGAGGTCGATGCCCGCGGCCACGCCGGCCGAGGTGAACACCCGGTCGTCGACGATGAAGAGCACGTCCGGGTCGAGGTCCACCCGGTCGTGCAGGCGACGGAACCGCTCGGCGTACGCCCAGTGGGTGGTGGCCCGGCGTCCGTCGAGCAGGCCGGCGGCGGCCAGGACGAACGCCCCGGTGCAGATGGACATGATCCGGGCACCCCGCTCGTACGCCGACCGCAGCGCCCCGGCCACCTCCGGCTCGATGTCGCCCGAGGTCAGTACGGCGCCGTCGTGGATGCCGGGGACGATCACGGTGTCGGCGGTGTCGAGCAACTCCAGGCCGTGGTCGGGGAGCACCTGGAAACCGGCCGTGCTGCGGACCGGCCGACCGCCAGGGGTGCACACCCGTACGTCGTAGCGGTACGCGTCGTCGGCGCCCCGGGCGGTGCCGAAGACCTGGGACGGGGTGCCCAGGTCCAGGCCGACGACCTGGTCGAGGGCGAGGACGGCGATCCGGTGCGGGCCAGTGCTCATGGCCCGATTATTGCGCATGATGGCTTTCCGGCCACTCGTCGCCGTCGAGGACCCCGCCCAGACTTGTCGACGTGACCACGAACCGTCGCCTGCATCCCGCCTGGCTCGTCGCCGCCGTCGCCTTCGTGGCGCTTGTCGGCGCGGCCGGCTTCCGCGCCACCCCGTCGGTGCTGCTGCACCCGCTGCACGCGGAGTTCGGCTGGCCGCTGGCCACCATCTCCGCGGCCGTCTCGGTCAACCTGCTCCTCTACGGGCTCACCGCGCCGTTCGCCGCCGCGCTGATGGACCGCTTCGGCATCCGCCGGGTGGTGTCGGTGGCGCTGCTGCTGGTGGCCGCCGGCAGTGGCCTGACGGTCTTCATGACCGAGAGCTGGCAGTTGCTGCTGTGCTGGGGCGTCCTTGTCGGCCTGGGCACCGGCTCGATGGCGCTGGCGTTCGTGGCGACAGTCACCGGGCGCTGGTTCGTCCGTCGGCGGGGCCTCGTCACCGGGGTGCTGACCGCGGGCGGGGCGGCCGGCCAGCTGATCTTCCTGCCACTGATCGCCGTGCTGGTGCGCGACCACGGGTGGCGCACGGCGGCGCTCGTCGTGGCCGGAGCCGCCCTGGCGGTCGTACCCCTTGTGGTGTGGCTGCTGCGCGAGCACCCGGCGGATCTCGACCTGCCCGCCTACGGCGCGACCGAGGTCGTCGCGCCGCCGCCGCCGACCGGGGGCGCGGCGACCCGCGCGCTGGGCGCGTTGGCAGCCGCGGCCCGGACCCGGCCGTTCTGGCTGCTGGCCGGCGGGTTCGCGATCTGCGGCGCCACCACAAACGGTCTCGTCGGTACGCACTTCGTGCCGGCCGCGCACGACCACGGCATGGCCGAGACCACGGCGGCCGGGCTGCTCGCCCTGGTGGGCCTCTTCGACATCGTCGGCACGATCGCCTCCGGCTGGCTCACCGACCGGGTGGACAGCCGACTGCTGCTCGGCGCCTACTACGCCCTGCGCGGGCTGTCGCTGCTCGTGCTGCCGAGCCTGTTCGCGGGCACGGCCGAGCCGAGCATGCTGGTGTTCATCGTCTTCTACGGCCTGGACTGGGTGGCCACCGTGCCGCCGACGGTGGCGCTGTGCCGGGAGTACTTCGGCGGCGCCGGGGCTGTCGTGTTCGGCTGGGTGTTCGCCGCCCACCAGTTCGGGGCGGCGCTCGCGGCGACGGGCGCGGGCCTGGTCCGCGATCGGCTCGGCGACTACGCGCTGGCCTGGTACGTGGCCGGCGCGTTGTCGATCGGCGCGGCCGGGCTGTCGTTGCTGCTGCGCCGACGGCCGGGCCGGCCGGTGCCGGAGGCCGTCCTGGTCGCCGCGACAGCGCCCCGGGCGTGGAGCTTCCGAGGCTGAGTCAGCCAAGCGTCCACTGCTGGGCGGGCCGGCCGTCGCAGGGTCGCTGCCGGATCTCGTCCCCGGCCTCGGCGCCGTCGTCGTCGGCCTGCGCGCACTTGCCGCTGTGCACCGCGACGACGAGCACCGGGCCGGTGCCTGTCGGAGTCAGCCGCCACTGCTGGTTGGCCCCACCGTGACAGGGGAACTGGAGCACCGTCGCCCCGTCGTCACCACTGCCGCCCTCGACGTCGAGGCACTGCCCGTGGGCGGCGTTCGTCAACGTCACCGCGTCCGCGCCGGCCGGGTTGACGACCCACTGCTGCTCCGGGCCGCCGGTGCAGGCGGCCAGCTCGGCCTGCGCCGCCTCGCCGTCACCGTCGAGCCCGAGGCAGAGCCCGGAGGGCGACCGCAGCACGCGAGGCCCGGCGGTCGGGACGGCCGGGGTGGCCGACGGGGTCGGCGACGGTTCGACCGAGGGGGTCGGACTCGGCTCGGCCGGCGGGGCGGTCGGCTCGGCCGCGCTGGGCGGCGCGGCGACCGTCGCGGGCACCACCGGCTCGTCGTCGCCGTCGAGCAGGCCGGTGGCGAAGACCACCCCGAGGAGTACGCCCACCAGCCCGACCGCCAGAGCCACCCGCAGCAGCGGATCGGCCAACGGCCCGGAACGGGCTCGCCGCCGACCGCCGTAGACGGTGCCGGCGGGATCGGGGCGTTCCTCGGGCACTGACATACGGGCCATCCTCACCCACCACGGCGGGCCGGGGCCAGCCGGCGGAAACGGGCGGCCGGTGGGATCAGCGGGTCGGCTGGGGGTCCGTGACGTCGGCCACCGTCGCGCCGAGGGCGGTGATCGCGGCGTCGGCGTCGACCGCGACGGCGAGACCGCGCTCGCCCGCGCCGAGGGTGATCTCCCGGCCACGCAGTCGCTCGTCGGCGATGACCGGCCACGCGGTGCTCGCGCCGAACGGGGTGATGGTGCCGCGCTCGTAACCCGTGGCGGCCAGGGCGCCCGCCGCGTCCGGCATGGAGATGCGCTGCACACCGAGCAGGGCGCGCAGCTTGGGCCAGGAGACGACCCGGTCGCCGGGGGTGAGCACGAACACGTGATCGTCGGCACTCCGGCGGACGACTATCGTCTTGACCACGTCCGGGACGGCCACGCCGCGGGCCGCGGCGGCCTCCGCGAGGCTGCCCACCGCACCGTGGCTGACCAGCCGATACGGCAGTCCGGCGGCGTCCAGGGCGGTGATAGCGGGCGATGGCATGCCCGCCACGGTAACCGTCGAACCCGGTGCCGGATGGGAAACGGCAGGCGTTGACATCCCACCGTTTCCGAGGTCCGGGCGTAAGGTGATCACATGCGCGCTGAGCGTGTGGATCACCCCATTGACCATGATGACGCGGTGGACACGCTGCGGCGGTCGTACGCCGCGGTGCCCACGGGCGAGCCTGTCCGGCTGGCCAAACGCACCTCCAACCTGTTCCGCCCCCGGTCCGCTCCCCGGACCCCGGGCCTCGACGTGAGTGGCCTCAACCGGGTGCTCGCGGTGGACGCGAACGCGCGCACCGCCGACGTGCAGGGCATGTGCACGTACGAGGACCTGGTCGACGCGACGCTGCCGCACGGGCTGATGCCCCTGGTGGTGCCGCAACTGCGCACCATCACCCTGGGCGGGGCGGTGACCGGCCTGGGGATCGAGTCGACCTCCTTCCGCAACGGCCTGCCCCACGAGTCGGTACACGAGATGGACATCCTCACTGGTTCCGGCGAGATCGTCACCGCCCGGCCGGACGGGGAGCACGCCGACCTGTTCACCGCGTTCCCCAACTCGCTGGGCAGCCTCGGGTACGCCACCCGGCTGCGCATCGAGCTGCAACCGATCGGCCGGTACGTGGCGTTGCGCAACATCCGGTTCACCCAACTGGAGGCGCTCACCGACGCGATCGCCGAGGTGTCCGCCAGCCGGTCCTGGGCCGGCGAGCCTGTCGACGTGATGGACGGCGTGATGTTCAGCCCCGGCGAGGCGTACCTGATCCTGGGCACGTTCACCGACGCCGCCGACCCGCCCAGCGACTACACCGGCCAGGAGATCTACTACCGGTCGCTGCGTCGGCGCACCCGCGACGTGCTGACCGCGTACGACTATCTGTGGCGCTGGGACACCGACTGGTTCTGGTGTTCGTCGGCGTTCGGCGCGCAGCACCCGGTCGTGCGCAGGCTCTGGCCGGCGCGTTACCGGCGCAGCGACGTCTACCACCGACTGGTCCGCCTCGAGCACCGGCACCAGGTGGCGGCCCGGATCGACCGGCTGCGCGGCCAGCCCGCCCGCGAGCGGGTCGTGCAGGACGTGGAGATCCCGCTGGACCGCACGGCCGACTTCCTGCGCTGGTTCGCGGGCAACGTGGGGATGACCCCGGTGTGGCTCTGCCCGTTGCGGTTGCGCGAGCCGGCGGGTCCCGGTTCGGCGCGGTCCTGGCCGCTGTATCCACTCCACGCGGGGCAGGACTACGTCAACATTGGTTTCTGGGGGAGCGTGCCGATCGCGCCCGGCGCCGCCGACGGCGACGTCAACCGCACGATCGAACGCAGGGTGTCGGAGTCGGGCGGGCACAAGTCGCTCTACTCGGACGCGTACTACGACCGGGACGCCTTCGATCGCCTCTACGGCGGCGAGACCTGGCGCGCGGTGAAGGACCGCTACGACCCGGACCACCGGCTGACGGGACTGTACGAAAAGGCGGTAGCACGAGCATGAGCCTGACCGATCGAGACCAGGGGGCGGCGAGCGTCCCCGCCACCCCGCCGGCGGGGGGCCGGCCCACCGGTCCGACCGTGGCGGACGTCGTCCGCGCGGTCACCGCCGCGCCGCTGCCGGTGCGGATCATCGGGTACGACGGCAGCGCCGTCGGCCCGTCCGACGCCGGCATCACCCTGTCGATCCGTTCCGAGCGGGGTTTGTCGTACCTGCTCACCGCCCCCGGTGACCTGGGCATGGCCCGGGCGTACGTCAGCGGCGACCTGGCGTTGCAGGGGGTGCACCCGGGTGACCCGTACGAGGCGCTGCGGGTGCTCAAGGACGAGTTGCGGCTGCGCCCACCGTCGGTGGCCGACGGGCTGGCGCTGGTACGAGGGCTGGGCTGGGAGCGGCTGATGCCGCCGCCGGCCCCTCCGCAGGAGGCCCAGCCGCGCTGGAAGCGGGTGATGAACGGGCTGCGGCACTCACGGGTGCGCGACAGCACGGCGATCTCGCACCACTACGACGTCTCGAACGCCTTCTACGAGAAGGTCCTCGGCCCGTCGATGACGTACACCTGTGCGGTTTACCGCTCTCCGGACGACACGCTGGAGCAGGCCCAGGCGGCGAAGTACGACCTGGTCGCCGCCAAGCTGGCGCTGAAGAAGGGCATGCGGCTGCTGGATGTGGGCTGCGGCTGGGGTGGCATGGTCCGGCACGCGGCCCGCGAGTACGGCGTCAAGGCGCTCGGGGTGACCCTGTCGAAGGCGCAGGCGCAGTGGGCGCAGGCGGCGATCGAGCGGGAGGGGCTGACCGAGCTGGCCGAGGTGCGGCACCTGGACTACCGGGACGCGCCGGCGGAGCAGTTCGACGCCATCTCCTCGATCGGGCTGACGGAGCACATCGGGGTGCGCAACTACCCGGCCTACTTCGGGGCGCTGCGGTCGCGGCTGCGTACGGGTGGGCGGCTGCTGAACCACACCATCACGCGGGCTGACAACCGGGCGCCGCACCGCTCGGGTGCGTTCATCGACAGGTACGTCTTCCCGGACGGCGAGTTGGCCGGCCCGGGTCGGCTGATCAGCGAGGTGCACGACGCCGGGTTGGAGGTCCACCACGAGGAGAACCTGCGCCAGCACTACGCGCTGACGCTTGCCGCCTGGTGCCGCAATCTGGTGGAGCACTGGGACTTCTGCGTCTCGGAGGTGGGCGCGGGCACGGCCCGGGTGTGGGGGCTCTACATGGCCGGGTCGCGGATGGCGTTCGAGCGCAACGGCATCCAGCTGCACCAGGTGCTGGCCACCCACAACGGCCCGGACGGTGTGAACGGCTACCCGCTGCGACCGGACTGGTTGCCCTGACCATCTGCTGAACGCTGCCTGAAGCCGCGTCGAAAAAGTCGGCGCGGCTTCTCGCGAAGCGATTGACAAACAAGTTTTGTACGTACAAACTGATTTTGCCATGAGAGACGTCCTGTACCTGGAGCAGATCGAGCAGGCCGAAGTCCTGCTCAAGCCGCAGCGCGTCGAGGTGCTGCGGCAACTCGCCGAACCGCGCACCTGCACCGAGGTCGCGGCCCGACTCGATCAGACGCCGCAGCGCGTCTACTACCACGTCAAGCAGCTCGTCGCGGCCGGTCTCGTCGAGCTGGTCAACGAGCGCAAGGTCCGCGGCATCACCGAAGGCATCTACCAGGCCGCCGCCCGGTCCTACTGGCTGTCACCCCGCCTGGTCGGCCGGATCGGGCTGCGCCGAGCCCGCGACGAGCTGAGCCTGGGCTACCTGCTCGACCTGATGGAGGAGGTCCAGGCCGACGTCGCGGCCCTGGATCGGGCCGCCCCCGAGCTGCCCTCGATCGGGGTCTCCGGCGAGATCCGGGTGCCCGCCGAGCAGCGCCCGCAGTTCCTGCACGACCTGCAAACCGCACTTCAGGACCTGTTCGCCCGTTACGGCGGCAGTGAAGGAGACGCCTTCAAGCTCGCCGTCGCCTGCTATCCGAAAGGGAACGACAATGAGTGAACCGTTGAAGGTCCAGGCCCGCCTCTCCGCGCCGGTCGGGCGCGTCCGCGAGGCACTGACCGATCCGGCCGAGCTGCGGCTCTGGCTAGCCGAGCACGCCGAGGTCGAGCTGCCCCAGCAGTACGAGTTCTGGGGTCGCTACACGCCCGAGGGTGACGCGCCGCACCAGCGCCTGCTGCACGCCGACGACGACACGCTGCGCTTCAGCTGGCTGCTCGACGGGGTGGAGACCACCAGCGAGTTCCAGCTCACCGCCGAGGGCACCGACAGCACCGTGCTCACGCTGACGCAGAGCCACTTCGACTTCAACGAGGCGATGACCGGCTCCAGCATCCGTGGGGTGCTGCAGACCTACTGGGCGCTGTCCATCGCCAACCTGGCCGCCCACCTGGAGGGTCGGCCGCTGCTGCCCCGCACCGACTTCACCTCCTCCGACCTGCGCGGCGAGTTGGTCATCGCAGCCCCCATCGACAAGGTGTGGGAGTCGCTGGCCGACTCCGAGCAGGCCAGTGCCTGGTTCGGCTACCCCATCGGGATCGAGCCGTGGGTCGGCGGCCGGTACGCGATGGGCGGCTTCGAGAACGGCTACGCGGCCAAGATCGTCGACCTGGAGCCGGGCCGGAAGATGTCCGTGGACTGGGGCCCGACCGGCGTCACGAACTGGGAGCTGGCCGAGTCCGACGGCCGGACCACGCTCACCTTCGTGCAGAGCGGCTTCGACGAGACCAACCCTCCATACGCGGCCTGGAGCGGCTCGGTGAGCGGCCTGGCCGAGCTGCGCCGTTTCCACGAGGTGCCGAACTGGCAGCCGATCTGGATCTCGGCCGAGGTGCCCGGCCTGGAGCCCGAGCCCGCCAACTGAGATGTTCGGCAGCGGCTCCACTTTGGATGGCCTGTCCTTTGGGTCGATGATCCAAGGTGGAGCCGCTTTCGGTGTTGGACGACTCCAGCGCCGGTCAGATGGCCACGGCGATGGTGGAGCGGCGGTACTTCGGTGACGGGCCGGGCGTGTACGCCGACGCGATCTCCCAGGCATTGGAAAACACCGGTCTGCTGACCGACGAGATCGAGACGCCGCACAGCGAGCATGACTTCCGCGATTTCCTGCGCGGGCTCGCTGCTGAGTTGGACGAGCGGCGACCCTGGCCGGGGTCGGCGACCTGAGGTGCCAGGCTGGCAGCCCGATCTGGATCTCGGGTTTCTCCGATCCGCTCGCTGATCCGGTGACTTTTTGGGGTCAGGTGGGTACTGGCGGGCGATGTTCTTCATCTTCGGTCTGCGTACCAAGGTCGACCGCTCCGGTGTCGTGCAGCAGGTCTGCCGCCACTGCGGCAACCACGCCGCGCAGGTCATCACCCGCCGGTCGACCAAGTTCACACTGTTCTTCATACCGCTCATCCCGATCCGCACCCGGTACGCGCAGCAGTGCACGTTCTGCGGGGCGCAGTACGAGATCGCCAAGGCCGACGCCCAGCGCCTCCCGGTCGGCTGAGCCGATGGCCCGCTTCCTGTGCTGGCTGATCGGCCGGCAACCCCCGTCCACCGGCCCCGCGGTGCACACCGTCCGTCGGCCGCCCTGCACCCCGGGCAGGCGGCGGCACCGGCGCGCGCGTCGGCCGACGGCCGGTACCACGCTGCCGCGCTCGCCGTGGAA
This sequence comes from Micromonospora sp. DT43, assembly GCF_049841645.1. Lineage (NCBI taxonomy): Bacteria > Bacillati > Actinomycetota > Actinomycetes > Micromonosporales > Micromonosporaceae > Micromonospora > Micromonospora sp. DT43. The sequence continues at coordinate 217,033 of NZ_JBNCKR010000003.1, forward strand.
CCGCTCCGCCGGCCGCTGACCTGGTCTCCAGCGGCCCTCCACCCCGGCAGGCCGGCAGGCCGCATCGCCAACCCCACGTTCGCCGCCACCCGTTGTCCAGCCTGGACACGAGCGCCCCGATCGCGTGCACTGCTCCCACTTCGGGGCGTCATGTTCGCTGTGACCATGGGGGCGACGTGCCGTCACGCGGTCCGTTAGCATTCACGGCGTTCGAACCGGCAACCGCCGGGCGGATGTCCGAATCAACGGGGGATAACGTGTCAAGACACCGCTCACAACGGTGGGGCGCCGCCCTGCTCGGCGCCACGATTGCGGCCGGCTTGCTAGGCGGAGCCTCCGCCCAGGCCGTCGCGGGGGCGCAGCCGGTTCCTGACGGCACCTACCGCTTCAGCGCCAAGGTCACCTTCGGTGACATGCGTTCCTGCACCGGCGCGCTCGTCGACCAGAACTGGGTGCTGACGGCCAAGAGCTGCTTCGCCGACGGCAGAACACCCGTCGCCGCCGGTGCGCCCAGCCTGCCGAGCACGGTTCTGGTCGGCCGCACCAACCTCGCCGGCACTGCCGGCCAGCAACGTGGCGTGGCCTCGATCGCACCCCACCCGAACCGCAACCTCGCACTGGTCCGCCTCTCCGCGCCGGTCACCGACGTGCCGCCGGTCGCGCTGGCAACCACCGCGCCAGCCACTGCGGAGTCGCTCACCGTGACTGGCTACGGCCGGACCGCCACCGAGTGGGTGCCGGACCAGCTGCACCAGGGCGCCTTCACCGTGCAGGACGTCGCCGCCGACTCCGTCGGTCTGCTCGGCGCCTCCGCCGGTGCCACCCTCTGCAAGGGCGACGCCGGCGGCCCGGCGTTCCGCGACAACGCGGGCACCGTCGAGCTGGTCGCCATCGTGAGCAACTCGTGGCAGAAGGGCTGCCTGGCCGAGACCGAGACCCGCGACGGGGCCACCGCCGTCCGGGTCGACAACCTCGGTTCCTGGGTCCGCGCGCAGCTGGCTGACGTGCAGGTCTTCGGCGTTGCGCTGGAGCCGCCCACGTTCGTCCGGCGGCTGACCCACCACAGCATCGACTCGGCTACCGGTACCGCATGGTACGACGGACGTGCCGACGAACCGCTGCCCTTCGCCCCGAAGGCGATGGCGACGCTGAACGCCGACACGATTCTCATGAACGACTCCGCGGGACAGCTCTTCCGGGTGGACATCACCAGCATGTCCCCGCTCACCTACACGATGACGTCGATCGCCACCGGCTGGACTCACGACGAGCTGGCCTATGACGGATACGGCTCGCTCTATGGCATCTTCTCCGGCGGTACCCTGCGCCGGTACACGCTGACCAGCGCCAAGCCGACGAAGGACGACTTCACGACCTTCACCACCATCGGCAGCGGATTCGCCCTGGAGACGCTCACCTCGCCCGGCCCCGGGCGGATCCTGGGCACCACCTCCACCGGCTCCCTGATCTCCTACAAGATCAACGGCGTCAACTCCTGGGTCCGGTCGGACCTCTCCACCACCGGCTGGGGCGGATCGGGCCAACTCTTGTCGCCCGGTGGCGGCCTCTACCTCTACTTCGACCCCAGCCGAGGCCTCACGCGCTACCGAGATGCCAACCCGTTCGACGGCAAGGGCACCGACATCACGGTCATCGGAACCGATTCGACCCCTGGCATGTGGACCCTCCAGCAGCGGATGTCCGCGCGCCCCTGGGCTGGCGTCGTGTCGGTCTTCGGCACCCGCCCGGACGGGCACCTCTCCTACACGACAGTTGATCCGGTCACCGGCAATCGACGCACAATCGTTTCGGCAGGCACTCTCGGCTTCACCCCCAAGGCGATGGCTGTCCTCAACTCGGACACGCTCCTCGTGACGAGCACCGACGCGCAGCTCTACCGGGTGGACATCACCGGCACCGACCCGCTCACCTTCACCAAGGTCGGGTCGCTCTCCGGCGGGTGGACGCACGACCGGCTCGCGTACGACGGCAACGGCTCGCTCTACGGCATCGCCAACGGCGCTGCGCTGCGCCGATACACGGTGACCAAGCCGAAGCCCGTCTACGCCGACATCATCAACGCGAAAGCGATCACCGGCAATTTCACCCTGACCTCCCTCGCCGCCCCCGGCCCCGGTCGCATCCTCGGTACGACAAGCACGGGCAAGCTGCTGACGTATCTCATCGACCCGACTGGCACCTGGACCGCCGCCGAAATCGGCGCGAGCGGCTGGGGCGACACGACCTCACTGTTCACTCCCGGCGGTGGCCTCTACCACAAGCGACTGGCCTCCGGTCAGGTCCTCACCTACCTGGATGCCAGCCCGTTCGACGGCAACGGCAGCGACATCAAGCCTCATCTCGCGGCCCTCAACAGCACCGGCTGGGATCCGATCCTCTCGGCGGTTCCGTACGACTCGTGGCCGGACAGCACCCGCCGTTGGTGATGTGCTGATCGCCGTACCGCAGGGACAGTGCGGGCCGCCCGGTGACGGGCGGCCCGCACTGTCGCGTGTGGGCGGATGGGCGTGCCCGTCCGGCCCTGGCGGGTCATCCGGGCGCTGACTAGGCTTTCGGGGTTTGCCGGGGCCGGCCCTCAGCGTCGAGGGTGCACCACGAGAGAGCCGGAGCGTTCGCCGTGTCGCCGCAGGACGTGACCCAGGCCGTCGTGGTGCCGACCACGTCGGTGCCGTCCACCAACCCTGATCTCGCCGACCGGCCGTTGTTCCCGGTGTCCCGCGCGGCGCGCGTCGGGCTGTTCGTCGTCGGCGTGGTCCTCGCTGTGGAGGCGTTCTGGCTGGTCGCGGCGCTGCCCGGGGCCGCCCTGGTAAGCGACGTGGGCGCGCTTCTGGTGGCCGGCTGGGCGACCGTGGCCTGCGCCGTCGTGGCCCGCCGACATCCGGCCCCGCTGCGCAGGTTCTGGACACTGCTCGCCGTCACCATGGCACTCGCCGCGCTGGGCCGGGCGATCTGGACGGCGCAGCGACTGGTCGGCGGCGACCTGCCACACACCCCGCTGGTCGGTGTGGTCTTCACCGCCGGCATCCTCACCGGCACCGCCGCGCTGCTCAGCTCGCCGTCCGGGCCCCGTACCGGAGTGGGGCGGGCCCGGACGCTGCTGGACGGCGTGATCGTCGCGCTGGCGCTGGTGCCGATCGGCTGGGTGCTGGTGTTCCAGGGGGTCGCCGCCGCGGAGCTGGCCGACCCGGCGCGCACGCTGGGGCTGCTCTACCCGATGTTCGACCTGATGCAGCTCACCATCCTGGTGGCGGTGGCCGGGCCGGCGCGGCCACTGTGGCGCCCGATGAGCGTGCTCGCGGTGAGCCTCACCATTCGGGTGGTCGCCGACGTCGTCTACGTCTCGCTGGTGGCCCGCGCCGACTACGCCGCTGGTCACCCCATCGACCTGTGCTGGCCGCTGAGCTACCTGCTGATCGGCCTGGCCACCGGGAACCCGCCGCCGCCGGACTGCGACGGCACCGACGAGACCGCCGAGTCGCCGCTGCCGCCGTGGTGGCGGGTGGCGCTGCCGTACCTGCCGGTCGGTGGGGCGATCATCGCGGTGCTGCTGGCCCGCCGGCCCACCGGCCAGACCCCGCAGCTGGTCTTCGTGACGATGATGGCGTTGCTGGCCGCCCTCGCCGTACGCCAGGGGCTGGCCGCCAACGAGAACCTGCGCCTGGTGGCGCGACTGCGTCGGCTCGCGTACGGCGACCAGCTCACCGGTCTCCCGAATCGGCTGCTGTTCAACAGGCTGCTGCGCCTGGCCCTGCGCGACGGTCGGCCGGTGGCCGTGCTGCTGCTCGACCTCGACGGGTTCAAGCAGGTGAACGACCGGTTCGGGCACGCCACAGGCGACACCCTGCTGAGCGGGTTGGCGTCCCGGATGCGGACGGCGGTGGCCGGCGACGGCACCATCGCCCGGCTCGGCGGGGACGAGTTCGCGGTGCTTGTCGAGCGGGACGGGCCGGTGTCCCCGGAGCGGCTGGCCGAGCGGTTGCTGGACGCCCTGCGACCCTCCGACGGTGAGGAGGACGTGGGCGTGCACCCGTCGGCGAGCATCGGCATCGCCGAGTACGGGCCGCAGCACGCCTCGCACAGCGACCTCCTGCGCGACGCCGACATCGCCATGTACGCGGCGAAGGCGGCCGGCAAGTCCGCGTACCGGACGTGCACCCCGGGTCTGCGCGAGTCGGCCGTGTCCCGGGCGGAGTTGATCGCCGATCTGCGTCGGGCCGTCGACGAGGAGGAGCTGCATCTGGAGTTCCAGCCGATCGTCGACCTGGCGAGCGGGGCGGTCCGCAGCGCAGAGGCGCTGGTGCGCTGGCGGCACCCGCGGCTCGGGATGCTGCCGCCGGCGAAGTTCCTGCCGCTTGCCGAGGAGACCGGGCTGATCATCCCGATCGACCGTTGGGTGATCCACGAGGCGTGTCGGGCGGCGGCGACCTGGCGGGCGCGGGCGCCGGAGGCGACGGTCGCGGTGAACATCGCCGCGGCGCACCTGCGCCGGCCCGACCTGATCGCCACGGTCACGGCGGCCACCGCCAGCGCCGGGCTTGCGCCGCGCGCGTTGACCCTGGAGCTGACCGAGTCGGCGCTGATCGAGGGGACCGACGCGGTGCTGGAACGGCTGCACCAGCTGCGGGAGCTGGGCATCCAGCTCGCCATCGACGACTTCGGAACGGGCTACTCGTCGTTGAGCTACCTGCACCGCATCCCGGCCACCGAACTGAAGATCGACAGGTCGTTCGTGGCGCGGCTGGGCACTGACGACCGGGCGTACGCGACTGTGGAGATGGTGACCCGGCTGGCCGGCGCGTTCGACCTGGCGGTGATCGCCGAGGGCGTGGAGACCGAGCGCCAGCACGAGGCGGTCACCGCGATCGGCTGCCCACGCGGTCAGGGCTATCTGTACGGGCGTCCGGACAGCCCCGCCACGGTGGGTCAGAATCGGGCTTGACCCTGACGTAACGGCAGGCGGGAGCCTGGTTTCCGGAAGGGAGGGGAACCATGGCGTACACGGTGGGTCAGGTGGCGAAGGTCGCTCGCGTGACGGTGCGGACCCTGCACCACTACGACGAGATCGGTCTGCTCTCGCCCAGCGGGCGGACCTCGGCGGGTTACCGCCGCTACGACGACGCGGACCTGCAACGGCTGCAACTCGTCCTGTACTACCGGGAGCTGGGTTTCCCGCTTGAGGAGATCGCCGCGATCATCGACGACCCGGCGGCCGACCCGGCCGCGCACCTTCGCCGCCAGCACGAGCTGCTGACGGGACGGCTGAAGCGGTTGCAGGAGATGGTCGAGGCGATCGAGTTCGCGATGGAGGCGAGCAAGATGAACATCCGACTCACCCCCGAGGAGCGGTTCGAGGTCTTCGGTGACGTCGACCCCGAGCAGTACCAGGCCGAGGTCGAGCAGCGGTGGGGCGACACCGACGCGTACCGGGAGTCGAACCGGCGAGCGTCCCGCTACACCAAGGACGACTGGCTGCGCAACAAGGCCGAGAACGAGGACTGGAGCCGGCGGATCGTCGCGATGCTGACTTCGGGCGCGCCGGCGGACAGCCCGGAGGCGATGGACCTGGCCGAGGAGCACCGGCAGCTCATCTGCCGCTGGTTCTACGAGTGCCCGTACGAGATGCACACCGGGTTGGCCGACATGTACCTGGCCGACGAGCGGTTCACCGCGTACTTCGAGAACATCGCGCCCGGACTGGCGGCGTACCTGAACGAGGCGATCCACGCCAACGCGATCAGCCGCGCGTGACCCGGTGCGGTCCGGCTAGTCTGGCCGGACCGCACCGCGGTGCGCGTGATCGGCGACCGGCCGGCGGGCGCCCGATCAGGGAGATGACCGTGCAGAAGCCCAAGCTGGTCGCCGCCGGCGCTGTTCTCGTCGTGGCGGTCGCGGGTGGCGTGTGGGCCCTGGTCGCCGCCGGTGACGAGCCGGACGCGGACCGCCCGTCGGCCGCCACGTCGACCTCCCCCACCGGCGCGGGGCCGACCGATCCGGCCGCCGTGCTGGTCGCCGCCGCCGCGAAGGTGGACGAGCAGCCGTACCGGCTGACGGTGGGCAGCGGCGCGACCGCCGAGGGGGACACCACGGTCCTGGTGTGGGACCCGAAGGCGCGGCGTGGCACGGAGACCACCTCGCTCAAGGTGCCCAACGGCGAGGTGAAGATCGAGCGTCTGACCACCGGCCCGGACGTCTACGTGCGGATCAGCGCCCCGGACCGCCGGGTCCCGGTCTGGGACGGCAAGACGTGGTGGCACGTCGGTGCGCCGGGCCGGCCTGTCAACAACAAGGGCCTGGACAACACCCGGCTGGCCAGCACGCTTACCGCGCCGGCCGCCGTTCGCCAGACCGGCAACCGGGAGTACGCGGGCACGCTGGACCTGCGCGACAGCGCCGCCGTGTTGGGCGGCGGAATCGGCGGGGTGCTCGGTGACCGGGCCGCGAAGGTGCCGTTCACCGCGAGCGTTGACGAGCAGGGTCGGCTGGTCCGCTACCGGATCGAGCTGGCCGCCGAGCAGGCGAAGACGGCCCAGCTCGACCTGGCGTACTCGGATTTCGGGCTGTCGGTGACGGCCGACCCGCCGGCGGCCGACGTGGTCGGGGAGGACCCGCCGGCGAACATCCCCGGCGCCTGACGCCTGTTCACTCCTCGACCGCTCCGCCGCTCGGGGTGACCAGGAAGTCGTAGACGGTCCGGGCCATCCGACGGACGGTCTCGTCGCCTGTCGCCATCGGGCCGGCGGTGAGGAAGGCGACGGCGGTCTCGGTGCCGGGGATCAGGTAGTAGCCGACGTCGTGTGAGGCGTCCGGCAGGTCACCGGTCTTGTGGGCCACCGGGACGCCGGGTGGCAGCGCCGCCGGGATCTTGGTGTTGAGGGTCTGCTCCCGCATGAACCCGATCATCAGGTCGCGGGAGGCCGGGGTGAGAATCTCGCCGTCCCAGACCGCGCCGAGCAGCGACACCACGTCGTCCGGGCTTGTGTAGTTCTCCTCGCCGCGCTGCGCCGCCGCGCTGTCCAGCATCCGGCGGGCCAGGATGGTGGACCGCTGGTTCATCGAGTCGACAAGCGCGTTGACCGGGGCGAACCCGCCCAGGTAGGTGATCAGCACGTTGGCCGCGACGTTGTCGCTGTACTTGATCAGGTACCGGGCGAGCCGGTACAGCGTGACCACCTGCGGGAACGTCTCGAACTGGAGCTGACCCGTGCCGCCGACCACGTCGGCAGGAGTGACAAGCACGCCGTCGTCGAGCGAGACCTGTCCACAGTCCACCCGGCGCAGCAGCTCCACCAGGATCCACAGCTTGATGACGCTGGCGGCCTTGGGACGCAGCGCGCCGTTGACCGAGATCTGCTGGTCGCCGTACCGGCCGGACAGGTCGCGGACGGTGGCCCCGGACGGGTTGAGGCTGGCGTCGGCGACCACCCGGGCGAGCTGCCCGCTGAGCGGGAACAGCCGCGCGCCCTCGACCGGATCGGTGGGCGGCTGCGGGCTGGTGACCACCACGCCGGGCAGCTCCACCGGCTGGGCGTGCGGCCCGGACACCACGAGCGTCCCCGCGCCGCGCCCGATCAGCGGCACCCGGTAGCGGAAGCTCCTGCCCTCGACGGTGACCTCGCCGCTGGCCACCCCGGCGGCGACGCGCATGTCCGGATCGGCGACCCGGCCGGTGTCGCCGTCGCAGGCCCGGTACCGGACCGTGTGCCCGAGCGAGTCCACCGCGAACACCCCGCCGGGAAACGACAGCCAGGACACCTCACTTGTCGGCGCCCGCTCCGGCGCGGGCTCCACGCCCGGCTCGTCGCTGCGCCCACCCTCGTCCGCCGGCCCGTCCGTGGTCTGCTGGCCCGTTCCGGCCGCCGGTCCGGGGCCGTCGGCGGTGGCCGGACCCGTCGTCGCGACCACGACGAGCGCGACAGCCGCCGCCAGCCATCTGAGGGGTACGTGGGGGAGCGGCGCGAACAGGGAAGATGAGCGCTTCTTGTCGCTTTTTCTCACGTTCGCACGATATGAAGCCCGCGAGGCCGCTGGGGCTGGCGAGAACGACGTCACCCGTCCGGGACCGGACGTCCCCGCGAGCGCCATACCTCAGAGGTATAACTATGACCCTGTGGTATCTCGCGTAACAGCGATACCGCCCCCGGGGGAGGCACTCATGTTGATCATTGCCGGCAGTCTGCGCGTCGAACCGGGCGCCCGCGACGACTACCTGTCCGGCTGCCGAGAGACCATCGAACAGGCCCGCGCGGCGGCCGGCTGCCTCGACTTCCTGCTCGCGGCGGACCCGCTCCACCCGGACCGCATCCACATCTTCGAACGGTGGGAGTCCCCGGAGCAGTTGGCGGCGTTCCGTGGCGCCGGGCCGAGCGACGCCCAGACGGTGGCCATCCTCGACGCCGACGTGCACCGCTATCTGATCTCCGGCGTCGAGACGGCCTGACCCGCCCGGCCCGCGTGGGGCCCCTGACCCGCCCCGGCCCGCGCGGGGGAGGCAACGGCCTACATCTGTGGTCCTGCGGGGGTGGTCGGCTCGGCGGGTAGGCCGGGTGCCAGCCTGCGCATCGACGTGAAGGTGGGCACCAGCGCGTCGTACAGCTCGGCGAAGAGCGGCAGCAGCGCCGCGTACGTGGCTGCGGCGGCCGGGTCGGGGCGGATGACCTCCTCGATGCGGACCAGGTCGGCGGCCACGTCGATGCTGGGGATCAGGCCCAGCGCCTGCATGCCGAGCAGTGCGGCGCCGAAGCTCGACCCCTCGCGGCCGGCTGGGAAGCTCACAGGCATGCCGAGCACGTCGGCGAGCATCTGCCGCCACAGGCCACTGCGGGCGAAACCGCCGCCGGCGCGGATCTCGCGGACCTCGTTGCCGGCGGCGCGCACCGAGGTGAGCACAAGCGCCAGCTGTTGGCAGACCCCCTCCATGGCGGCCCGGACGAGGTGTTCGCGGCGGTGCCCGTGGGTCAGCCCGACGTACGCGCCGCGGGGGAGCGCACTCCAGTGTGGAGCGCGTTCGCTGTGCAGGTACGGCAGCATGATGAGCCCGCCCGAGCCGACAGGCGCCTGCGCCGCGAGGGCGACCAGCTCCTCCTCGGGGTGCTCGCCCAGGTCGGGCGCGAGCGCCTTACCCGCCCACTTGAGGACGATGCCACCGTTGTTGATCGCGCCACCGACCGCCCAGCGGTCCTCGGTCAGCGCGTAGCAGAACACCCCGCCCAGCGGGTCCACGCTGGGGCGTTCGACCATGACGCGCATGGCGCCGCTGGTGCCTATCGAGCAGGCCACCATGCCCGGGTGGACCGCGCCGAGGCCCAGGTTGGCAAGCGGCCCGTCGCCTGCGCCGACCACCACCGGGGTGCGCTGCGGCAGGCCGAGGGCGGTGGCGGTCCGCGGCGTGAGGCCGGGCAGGACGGCCGTGGTGGCGACCAGTTGGGGCAACTGCTCCTCGGTGATGCCGGCGATGCTGAGCGCCTCGGTGTCCCACTGCAGGGTGTGGATGTCCAGCAGGCCGGTGGCCGAGGCGATCGAGTGGTCGGTGACCAGCGCCGCGCAGAGTCGCAGCAGCACCCAGTCCTTGATGCCGACCCAGTGCGTGACGCGTTCGAAGAGCTTCGGCTCCTGCTCGGCGAACCAGAGCAGCTTGGGCAGCGGCGACATCGGGTGCATGGGCGTCCCGGTGCGTCGGTGCAGGGCCAGTCCGGACGGCACCGCCCGCAGCCGCTCGGCCTGGCGGGTGGACCGGGAGTCGGCCCAGGTCACCGACGGCGTGAGCGGGTCGCCTGCCGCGTCGAGCCCGATGAGGCTGTGCATGGCCGAGCAGAAGGCCAGACCGGAGACCGGAACGGTCAGCTCGGTCACCACGGCCCGGATCGACTCGACGACGGCGGCGAGGATCAGCTCCGGGTCCTGTTCGGCGTACCCGGGTAGCGGGTCGTCGAGGGGGTAGCCGGCGGTGTGGCTGGCGAGCAGCCGCCCGTCGGTGTCGTACGCCATGGCCTTGGTGCTCGTGGTGCCGATGTCGACCCCGATGACCACGCCGGGCAGGGTGTCTGGCGGCATGACCCTCACCCCTCCGTACGGGCGGGGCGGCGGCGTCGCCACCCGGCTGCGGCTGACGTTACCGAGACGGCGATCGCCGCGCAGGGCACGACGGAAGATGAATCGACGCAGCAGTATCGCCCTATCGTCCGGGTTGCTCCACCGTTCGGATAGTTCGCCCGTCCTGGCGTGTCCCGGCCGCCCGTTACGACTGTTAATCCGAGTGCACCCCGGATTGGTGGCCTGCGCGGCGAAGGAGTCGGCGTGGCAAGGACTGAATCGACGGGCTCCACATGGCGGTACCGCTGGGCGCAGCGGCAGAACGTGCGGCGGGTCAGCACGTACCGCGGCGCCGAGACGGCCTGGCGGCGACGCGACGACGAGTTACGGCGGCTGCGCGCCCTGGCCGCCGACTTCCACGGTTCCGCTGCGGCCGGCGCGGGCCTCCCACTTGAGCTGATCGACGACGAGGTCGTGTTGTGGGCGCTGCCCGCCGCGCAACTGGTCGAGGTACGACACACGACAGTGCTTCCCGCACCGGATCTGACGGTCGCCGCGCCGGCCGCGCCGCTGCGTCCGCGCCGCCCGGACGGCGTACGCGTCACCGACGCCGGCATGGCGGTCATCACCAGTCGTCGGCTGGTGCTGCTCGGCGGGCGCGGCCGGCGCGACTGGGCGTACGGCCGGATGACCGGCCTGGCCCACGACCCGGCGGCGCCGGTGACCCTGATCCAGGTGCTGGACCGACGGCGTACCTCCGGATTGTTGCTGCCCACCGACGCGGCGGCCGACTTCCGGTTCAAGCTGACGCTTGCCTTCGCCGACGCGATCGAGCAGCGCGCCGCGGTGCTCGCCCAGCTCGACGAGCTGATCGCGGAGCACGACCAGCTCAAGCCGTTCCGGCCGGCGGTGGCCACGCCGGCGCAGGCCCGGCTGTCCTCGCTCGTCCCCGGTGGCCGCCGGACCATAGCGGTGGCGGCGGGCATCGCGCTGCTGGTGCCTGCGGCGCTGTTCGACTCGAACCCGTCGGACCCGACCGGCGGCGCGGAGGTCGCGGCGGCGGCGACGCCGGCGTCCACCCCGAGCGCCGTTCCCGCGCTGCTGCGCCCGGCGGCCTCGTCGCCCGCGCGCACCACCGCGCCGAAGCGCCCGTCCGCGCCGCGCCCGTCGTCAACCGCGACGTCCGGGCCACGGTGCGGCGCGCCGGAAAACCCCCTGGGGTACGACTTCTGTGCCGGAACCCGGATCCGCCGGCCGGCCGCCGAGATCTGCGACTGGTTCGACTGCGTGCCGCAGTTCTGGGCGGGCCGGGGCTATCTGGTGCAGTGCCGGGATGGCTCGGTCAGCCTGACCGGTGGCCGGGCGGGCGCGTGCGCCGACCATCGGGGCGTCCGGCGGACCATCTCTCAGTAACCTGATTTGGGAGTTATTGTCCGCTTCGGTCGGTGAGAATGATCGGGTGGAGATCCGGTCCGACGATGGTGCCCGGGTGCGGATCCGCCCGGTCGGCTACCAGCCCGGCATCGACCCGCCCGACGATCCCGAGCGGGCCGCGCCGGGCTGGCAGGACTGGCTGCTCGTCGAGGTGGACGCCCGCACCGCCGACGGGCAGACCTGGTCGCACCACTACCCGAGCCTGCTTGTCGAGGAGGCCCGCGCGCTGGGCAGTTGGCTGCACGGTCAGGCGATCGCTGCCGCCGGGCCGACCCCGCCGCCGGCGATGGTCCGCTTCACCGAACCCAATCTGGCCCTGCGTACCCGGGCGATCCGTCGCCGCCGGCTGGAGCTGACCGTCGAGTTCTCCGCAGAGTCGCTGCCCCCGTGGATGCGCCGGCCGGCGACAGCCGTCTACCCGCTGCTCCTCACCGTCTCCGCGGACGCCCTCACCGTCGCCGCCGACCAGTGGGCCGGGCACTGCGAGGCGTACCCGCCGCGGACCCGGTCGCGCTTTCCGGTCGACGGGCCACTGCCGCACCGCAGGCGCGCCGGCTGACGCTGCCGCACCGCAGGCGCGCCGGCTGACGCTGCCGCGGTGTTCCTTGTCCCTACCGGACGGGCCTGCTGTGATGGGCGGTCATGGGAGACGAGCAGGTGCACCGCACCGTCGAGGCGGTGTGGCGGATCGAGGCCGGGCGGGTGATCGCCGCCCTGGCCGGCGTGGTGCGGGACGTGGGCTGGGCCGAGGAGTTGGCCCAGGACGCGTTGGTCGCCGCACTGGAACAGTGGCCGCGCGAGGGGGTACCGGCCAACCCGGGCGCCTGGCTCACCACCGTCGGCAAGCGACGGGCGATCGACGGGCTGCGCCGCCGGGCTCTGCTGGAACGACGGGTCGCCGACCTTGGGCGAGATCTCGGCGACGAGCAGTTCCTCCCCGACTTCGACGCCGCCTTCGAGGAACGGATCGACGACGACCTCCTGCGGCTGGTCTTCACCGCCTGCCATCCGGTGTTGTCGCCGCAGGCGCGGGCGGCACTGACCCTGCGGATGCTCGGCGGGTTGAAGACCGACGAGATCGCCCGTGCGTTCCTGGTGCCGGAGACCACTGTCGCGCAGCGGATCACCCGCGCCAAGAAGACCCTCGCCGATGCGAAGGTGCCGTTCGAGGTGCCAGGTGTCGAGGAGCGCGGCGAACGGCTCGGCTCCGTACTGGAGGTGATCTACCTGATCTTCAACGAGGGTTACTCGGCGACCGCAGGCGACGACTGGATGCGCCCCGCACTCTGCGCGGAGGCGCTGCGCCTGGCCCGCGTCCTGCAGGGGCTGATGCCCGCGGAACCGGAGGTGCACGGGCTCGCCGCTCTGCTGGAAATCCAGGCGTCCCGCACGGCGGCGAGGGTCGACGCCGAGGGAGAGCCGATCCTGCTCCTGGAACAGGACCGCGGACGGTGGGACCAACTGCTGATCCGCCGGGGTCTGGCCGCCCTCGACCAGGCCCGAGCAGCCGACATCCCCGCCGGTGCGTACACCCTGCAGGCGGAGATCGCCGCCTGCCACGCGCGGGCGCGTACGCCGCAGGAGACGGACTGGGCGCGGATCGCGGCCGGCTACGCGGAGCTGGCCCGGGTCGTACCGTCGCCGGTAGTGGAGCTGAACCGGGCCGTCGCGGTCTCCTTCGCCGACGGCCCGGCCGCCGGCCTGGACCTGGCCCGGGCGCTCGCCGACGAGTCGGCGCTGGCCGGCTACCACCTGCTGCCCAGCGTGCTCGGGGACCTGCTGGCGAAGCTGGGCCGCTACGACGAGGCGCGCGTCGAGTTCGACCGGGCAGCCCACCTCACCGGCAACGAACGTGAGCGCGCGCTGCTGTTCGCCCGTGCCGCCGACTGTGCCCGTGGCGTCGCGCCGGCCCGCTGAGAAATTCTTCGCCAGTCATGTCGTATCCCGTGCCCGCCGCTCGACGCGTCAGTGAAAGCCGGCTCGCACCGGCGCGCGGGACCGGCGACCGGCCGGGCGGAGACGAGGAGAAGGACATGACGACGACGGCGAACGAGACGAGCGCACGGCCCGCGGTGGCCGGCGTCGACTCCCGGCGTACGACGACGAGGGCGCTGCTGGCCGGCGGAATGCTCGCCGGGCCGCTGTTCGGGGTGGTGGCGGCCGCCCAGGTGCTCACCCGCGACGGGTTCGACCTGAGCCGGCAGCCGCTCAGCCTGCTCGCTCTCGGCGACCTGGGCTGGATCCAGATCGCCAACTTCGTGCTGACCGGGTTGCTCGCCCTGGCCGGCGCGGTCGGGCTGCGCCGGACGCTCAGCGGCGAGCCGGGCGGGACGTGGGGGCCCGCGCTGATCGCCGTGCACGGCCTCGGCCTGATGATCGGCGGGGTGCTGGTCTCCGACCCGAGCATGGGCTGGCCGGCGGGCGCACCCGAGGGCACGCCCGATTCGGTGAGCTGGCACGCCATCGGTCACGGCGTCGGCGCGGGGCTGGCCTTCGGCTCGTTGCCCATCGCCTGCCTGGTCTTCGCCCGCACCTGGTGGCGGGCCGGGCAGCGCGGTTGGGCGGCGGTCTCGCTCGGCTGCGCGCTGGCCGTCGTCGTCGTCCTGGCCTGGCCGGACCAGGACACTCTCAGCGTGCGGATGGCCCTCGCCTGCGTCCCCACCTTCGGCTGGCTCACCGCGCTCTGCGCTCGACTGATCAACCGCTGACCGTCACCCATCAATCTGGAGAGGACCGACCCATGCGCTACATGATGATGCACAAGCTCGACGAGAACCTGGCCGGAGTGTTCAACCCGCCCCCGGAGTTCGTGGCCCGGATGGAAGGTTTCATGAAGGAGGTGGCGCAGGCCGGGATCCTGGTCGCCGCCGAAGGGCTCTGCCCGACCGTCACCGACGCCACCCGGATCACCGTCAGCGGCGGCAAGACCACGGTCACCGACGGGCCGTTCACCGAGACCAAGGAACTGATCGCCGGGTTCGCGCTCGTGGACGTGCGCTCCCACGAGGAGGCGGTGGAGTGGGGACGACGGTTCGTGGACGTCTTCACCGAGACGTTCGGTGAGGTGGAGGTGGACATCCGCCGCGTCTACGAGAGCCCCGAGCCCGGTCAACAGGCCTGACCCCCGCCGCGCCGCCGTCCGGGTCGCCCCGGGCGGCGGCGCGAACCGGGGTGGGCCGTCCTGACGTTCACGCCCCGCCCCGGGTACGGTGATCGTCGTCAGCCACGAGAGGAGGTGAGCCCGGTGACCACCCGTCGTCATTCCTGGGCGCCCCTCTCCGCAGTCCCCCTCAGCTGACGTTCCGCGTCGGGGAGCGCCCTCCGTACCGGAGGATCCATGTCTGTCTCCCCGTTCCGCATCGACGTACCCGATGCGGTCCTCGACGATCTGCGGGCCCGGCTGGCCCGTACCCGCTTCACCCACCGCAGCGGCGACCGACCGTGGCAGGGCGGCACCGATCCCGACTACCTGCGGGACCTGGTGTCCTACTGGCACGACGGGTTCGACTGGCGTGCCCGCGAGGCTGCGCTCAACGCGTACCCCCAGCACCTGGCGCTCGTCGGCGGCCGGAAGCTGCACTTCGTGCACGTCCGCGCGGCCCGTCCGGCCGGCGTGCCCGCGCCGCCGCCGTTGCTCCTCACCCACGGCTGGCCCAGCAGCTTCGTCGAGATGCTGCCTCTGGTCGACCGGCTCACCAGCCCCACCGGCGGCGCGTTCGACGTGGTGGTGCCCTCGCTGCCCGGCTTCGGCTGGTCGGAGCTGCCCGACGGGCCGCTGACCCGGGCGGTGCTGGCCCGAACGTTGCACGAGCTGATGACCGACGTGCTCGGCTACCAGCGCTACGGCGCGTTCGGCGGTGACGTCGGCGGGGTGGTCACCGGCTGGCTCGGCGCTCTCCACCCGGAGCAGGTCGCCGGCATCCACATGATCCACCCACCGTTCCCGGCCAGCTTCGACGCCCAACCGCTGTCGGCGGCCGAGCAGGCGTACCTGGACGCCGAGGCCGCGTACGACGAGACCGACGGCGGCTACAGCGCCATCATGGGCACCCGCCCGGACACCCTCGCGGCGGCGCTCGTCGACTCACCGGCGGGTCTGGCCGCCTGGCTTGTCGACAAGTACCGCGACTGGAGCGACAACCACGGCGACCTGGCCAACAGCTTCGACACCGACACCCTGCTCACCATCATCACGCTCTACTGGGTGACCGGCACGATCGGCTCGTCGTTCCGGCAGTACGTCGACTTCGACCACAACACGCCACGTCCCCCGATCACCGTGCCGGCCGCGTTCACGGTGAGCCACGAACCCTCGCAGGCCAACTTCCCCCGGGAGATCGCCGAGCGGGCCTGCACCGACATCCGGCACTGGAGCGAACCGGGTCGCGGCGGGCACTTCATGCCCCTGGAGCAGCCGGACCTGCTCGCCGCCGAGCTGAGGGAGTTCTTCACCTCGCTGCGGCCGTAGTTGCCGTACTGGCGGCTGCCCCGGTTGTCACCGGAGCAGCCGCCAGGGCTGCGCTACGCGTCGAGCGACGCCTTGGCGGCGACGATGGCGTCGAACAATTCCTCGCTGTGCTCGAAGCCGTCCTCGACGGCAGCCATGTCGACCCCGCATTCGCGCTGCCGCGCCCGTAGTAGCGTCTCCTCGATTGGAGCCACCGGAAAGGCCAGCGGGTCGAGCTCGGTGGCCCTGGCCAGATCCTCAACCAGGAGCCACTTGCTGTGCTCGTCGTAGACGACCACGCCGGCGGCGATTCCCCTGGTCCACTGGTCGAACAGCGTGGCCAGGCTGGTGGCGGCGCGGACCACGTCCCACGCGTCGGGGGAGATCTCGTAGCGCCAGATCTCACCCTCGTGCTCGCCCGCGAGGACGAACGTGTAGAGGACGAAATCGAAGTGGAACAGGGGCAGTTGCTGCCGCCACGGGAACGGCGTGCCGATCGACAGCCCCAGATAGTCCAGCGCGTCGCCGCCTTCCGGCCAGGGCATCCGCCAGCCGACGTTGGGCAGCAAGTGCCGGTCGGGCCAACGCTGCGCCTGCAACCAGGTCAGCTGCTCCGCGACGTGGTCCACCCCGAAGATGCGGTGGACCACGTCCGGCGGCTGCCCAGCCGGCGACTCGGCTTGCTCGGGCCAGTCGAGGCCGGCGGCCGTCGCCGCGACGCGGTACGCGTGCACCGCGTCGCGCAACGCACGCATGTCATCGAGCATCGGGAAGGTCCTCGGCTAAGGGGCTTTGGGGGTCATGCACAGGCTAGCCCCACCCCCGCTGACCTTTCTTCAAGCGGGATGACTACGGCGACCGTCAAATCTCTCCTTTCGGGACCAAAGGGGAGCATCGATTCCCGGCGCGTTCCCTGTCACGTACATGAGCGGTTGTACCGCGTGTGACCGTGACCTCTGTGGACTGCTCCCCCTGGCGGATCTCGTGGGCGGAGCGCGAGAACGAGCGGCGGCGGCTCGCGTACCGGAGCGAAGGCGCCGCCTGGCGTCGACGCCGGGACCACCTGGTCCGGCTCCGCATCGAGGCCGCCGGGTTCCTCGGGTGTACGCAGCCCCGCACCGGCCTCCCCGTCGACCTCGGCGTCGACGAACTCGTCTTCCGGGTCGTACCCGTCGCGGAGCTCGTCGAGGCGGAGGCCCGGCACGTCGCCGGCCTGCCCACGCCCGGCGGCTGTGCCCTCGCCGAGACCTCCGACGCGGCCCTGCCGGCGGGCCTGAGGGTCGTCGACAGCGGCATGGCCGTCGTGACCAGCCACCGCGTGGCCTTCGCCGGCCGGGAGCACCGGCGCGAGTGGCGGTACGCGGACCTGCGTGGCGTCGCCCACCACCCCGACGTGCCGGTCACCCTGCTGCACGACACCAATCGACTCGGCGGGCTGCGGGTCCCGGCCAGCGCGGCCGTGAACTTCCGGTTCTACCTCACCCTCGCGGCCGCCGAGGAGCGTGCCGCCGTGACCGCGCAGGTCGACGCCCTGCTGGCCGCGCACCAGGCCACCCCGCCGGTGCCGCTGCCGCCGGCCGCGCCGCGCGACGCGCCCCTGACGGCCGTACGCCCCGATCGCCGGGCCCTCGCCGTCGCCGCCGTCGCGACCGTGGTGTTCGCGACGCTCGGCCCCGGCGCGGTCGGGTCACCGGACGTCGGCCCGGTGCGGAGGGCGGAAGCCGCCACCATCGTGCCCAGCGCGTCCACCTTCACCGGCGAACTGGTGCTGGGCCGGGGTGCGCCCGCGGCGGCCGACGACGCCCCGCTCGGACCAACCGTTCCGGCTCCTGCCGTCCGCCCGGCGGTCCCGGCCCGGGTGCCGGCGGTCCGTCCGGCGCCGCCTGCCCCGCGAGCCCGGTCGGCCGGTCCGGCCGCCTCCACCGATCCCGTCGCGTCCGGTGCCCCGGTCCCGTCTGCCGCGCCGGTCCCGGTCCCGGTCCCGCCGACCGCGCCGGCTCCTTCGGTCAGCGCGACGCCGACGCCCTACCCGACGGACCCGCCCACTGTGACTCCCTCGCCCTCGCCGTCACCCAGCGAGCCGGCCGTGACCGCCACGCCCCAGGTCAGCCCGTAGCGCCGAAGTCGGGGAGGGTGAGGGAGCCATCCGGGCCGAGTGTGAAGCCGGGGTTCCAGGCGATCTCCCAGACGTGGCCGTCCGGGTCGGCGAAGTAGCCGGCGTAGCCGCCGTAGAACGTCTCCCGCGCCGGCTGCGTGACCTCGGCGCCGGCCTTGCCCGCCGTGGCCATCACCTCGTCGACCTCCGCAGGTGAGCGGACGTTCTGAGCCAGGCTGATGCCGCCGAAGCCACCGGTGTCCGGGTTGGGGACGCCCGCGTCGGCGGCCAGCTTGTCGCGGCTCCAGAGAACGAGGGCCAGGCCGCCGGCCTGGAGGAAGACCGTCTCCTCGACCTCCTGGCCGCGCCAGCCGAGGTGCTCGTAGAAGGTCTTGGCGCGTGCCAGGTCGGAGACGCCGAGGGTGATCAGGCTGATCCGCTGCTCCATCCTCGTAACCTAACGCGCGATCACCCTGGCGCGCGGTAGGGGAAGAGGTAGACCGGATCAACCCAACGAATCTACACTCTTCTCTGTTAGCGCTCACACTCGTCCCAGTGCTGAGGCAGTAACGCCATGCCGATGTGACGATCGGCGTACGCCGGGGAAACCCCCGGCAGCCGGCGGCTGCTCGGTCCGGCCGGCCCCGCTCCCAGACGGTCGCCGGCTGCCCGTGGCGGCACCCACCGGCCGGCCCATGCCCTCGGCCAGCTCGACCAATCCAGGGAGAAAGCTATGCGAACGAGGGCACGATGGCTTGCGACGCTCGCCGCGCTCGGCGTCGTCATCGCCGGAGTGGTGACACCCACCGGGCCGGCCAACGCGGAATCCAACGGCGGGGTACGGGTGATGCCGCTCGGCGACTCCATCACCGAGGGCACCCAGGTGCCCGGCGGGTACCGCATCGGGCTCTGGCAGCGTCTCGCCACGAACCGGTACACGGTGGACTTCGTCGGATCGCAGTTCAACGGGCCGGCCAGCCTCGGTGACCACGACCACCAGGGGCACCCCGGCTGGCGCATCGACCAGATCGACGCGAACATCGTCGGCTGGCTGAACACCCAACGACCGCAGACCGTCCTGCTGCACATCGGCACCAACGACATCCTGCAGAACTACAACGTGAGTACCGCCCCGAACCGCCTCTCCACGCTGATCGACAAGATCACCAACACCGCGCCAACCGCCGAGGTGTTCGTGGCGCAGCTCATCCCGCTCTCCAACAGCGGCCAGGAGGCGGCTAACCGCACCTTCAACGCGGCGATCCCCGGCATCGTGCAGAGCAAGGTGAGCGCCGGCAAGCGGGTGCACCTGGTCGACATGCACAGCGCCCTCACCACCGCCGACCTGATCGACGGCGTCCACCCCACCGCCGGCGGCTACGACAAGATGGCCGCCCGCTGGTACAGCGCGTTGCAGTCGGTGCCCGGCAGCATCGGCAACCCGGGCAGCGGCGGCGGACAGACCGCCACGATCGTGGGTACCCGCTCCGGCAGGTGCGTCGACGTCCCCGGCGCCTCCACCACCAACAGCACCCAGGTAGCCCTGTGGGACTGCCACGGCGGCGCCAACCAGCAGTGGACCTACACGTCAAGCAAGGCGCTCACCGTCTACGGCAACAAGTGCCTCGACGCCGCCGGCAACAGCACCACGCCGGGTACCCAGGTCACCATCTACGACTGCCACGGCGGAACGAACCAGCAGTGGAACGTCAACGCCAACGGCACCATCACCGGCGTGCAGTCCGGCCTCTGCCTCGACCCGTACAACCAGGGCACCGCCAACGGCACGAAGCTCGTCCTGTGGACCTGCACCGGCCAGGCCAACCAGCAGTGGAGCCGTCGATGAAGCAGCCCACACGATGGTTGACGGCCGCGCTCGCGGTGGTCCTCGGCCTGGCGATGGCGACGACGACCCGGGACGCCGCGGCAGCGGACAGCCCGTACCAGCGGGGGCCGGATCCGACCCCGGCCAGCGTCGCCGCCACCCGCGGCCCGTTCGCCACGACCCAGGCGAGCGTGCCGGCGGGCAATGGCTTCAACGGCGGGTACGTCTACTACCCGACCGACACCAGCCAGGGCACCTGGGGCGCGGTGGCGATCGTTCCCGGCTACTCGGCCCTGTTCGCCAACGAGGAAGCCTGGATGGGCCCCTGGCTGGCGTCCTTCGGGTTCGTGGTGATCGGCATCGAGACCAACAGCCGCACCGACGGCGCCGACGCCCGCGCCACCCAGCTGCTCGCCGCACTGGACTACCTCACCCGCACCAGCCCGATCCGCAACCGGGTCGATCCCAACCGGCTCGGCGTCATGGGCCACTCGGCGGGCGGGGCCGGAACGCTCCTCGCCGCCCTGCGGCGGCCGACCCTGAAGACGGCGGTCGGCCTCGCACCCGGTACGCCCGGCAACAACCTGAACATGTCCACCACCCAGGTCCCCACCATGCTCCTGTCGGGACAGAACGACGGCACTGTCACGCCCTCCTACGTGCAGGGCATCTACAACACGCTGCCCGCAGGTGTGGAACACGCCTGGGCGGAGCTGGCCGGCAACGACCACCTCTCGTTCACCAGGTCGAACCCCACCGAGATGCGACTCCTGATCCCCTGGCTCAAGACGTTCCTGGACAACGACACCCGCTACACCCAGTTTCTCTGCCCCCTGGCGAACAGCAGTGGTGTCTCGCGGTACAACGCCACCTGCCCCCTGGTGCCACCGGACGGGCCGACGACACCGCCCACGTCCGCCCCGCCCACGTCCACCCCGCCGACCACGGGTACGCCCACCACGCCACCGCCCTCCGACGCACCCTGCACGGCGACCTACCGCACCATCAACTCGTGGTCCGGCGGCTTCCAGGGGGAGGTGACAGTGACCGCCGGCACCGCAGCCATCAACGGCTGGACCGTCCGGTGGGAGCAGAACAACGGCCAGAGCATCAGCCAAATATGGAGCGGCACGCTGAGCACCAGCGGGTCGACCGCGACGGTGCGCAACGTCTCCTACAACGGCTCGCTGGGTGCCGGAGCCACGACGACCTTCGGCTTCCTCAGCTCGGGGACGCCAGCCACCACGTCACCGACCTGCGCAAGCCCGTGACCAGCCCGTAGGTCGTGAACTCGAGGCCTGGAACGGGAGCCAACAGATGATCGTCGCGCACCTCGGCCCAGCGTCGAGGTGCGCGACGAGGCTTTACCCGACTCCTCTGATCCATGGGACACCTCGTCCCGGCGGCCGACGGTAATATCCCCATGGTTTGATCAACAACGGGGAGGAATATCCACATGCGACGGAAGTTCACGGCCAGCGCTCTCATAGCGCTGGCTTTTCTGGTGCCGGCGGCACCGGCGATGGCGCAGACCAAAGTGCCCGGCCTGAACGCGGCCTGCCAAACGGTCGAGCGCACGGTGTACAAGGATATTCGCGAGCTTGTCACCATCAACCTGGACACCGCCACGAATCAGCAGCTGCGGATATTGAGCGCCGAGATCCTGGCCGCAACCGACTCGTTGCCCGTCCTGCCGGACAGGATCCAGGAGCGGCTGAAGGGCACGCCGGATGAGCTCCGCGCGTACCTCAAGAAGGATTTGCAGACCGACTGGCTGGTTGCTCTGCGGATCTCGGTGGGCCAGACGATGACGGGCGCTGGTCCCAATGTGAAGGCGGCCGCACAGGACGTGCTCGACGAGGAAGCCGTCGATGCCTACCTGGCTTACCTGAACGACGGCCTGTACGCCGCGCGTGAGCTTGACTGCGCGTCTCAGCCGACCGCGACCCCGACGTCTGGGCCCACCGCGACGCCGACTGCCACTTCGAGCGCCTCGCCCAGCGCCACGACGACCGCCGTACCGACCCCTGCCTCCTCCACCACCCCGGCAGCGGCCGGCGGCGACGGCGGCGGGCTGCCGGTGACCGGCTCCCAAACCGCGACCGTGGCCGGAATCGGCGCAGCGCTTCTGCTCATCGGCGGCGCGGTCTACGTGATCGGACGCCGACGCCGGGCACGCTTCGTCGCATAGCCCTTTCGACGCGCCCGGCTCGACGCTTCGTCGGTCCGGGCGCGTTCCCGCGCGTGTGCTGTGCGAGGTTCACGCGGCGATCGTCCGCCCGGTGGCGTAGACGTCGGCAGGTCGACGCCCTCGTTGAACAGGTCGGCGGTGAAGAGCACCGCAGTTTGCCTGCCACGGTGTAGCTGAGGCAACACACGCAGCCCTCCGAAGCTGAAGCATCCGAAAAGGAGTGCCACGCGAAGGTAGTGTGCACAGCGGGTAGCGAAGCCCGCCTGAGTGACGGGCGGATGCCCTGGGCGCGCTCCGGGCCCAGACGTCGGTGGTGCCGAACACACGGGGGAAGCCATGTTCGAGCGGCTGGGCAGATTCGTTGTGGGCAGAGCGTGGTGGGTGATTGCCGGGTGGGTGCTCGCGGCAGCCGCCATCATCCTCACCACACCATCGTTGAGCGACATCACCTCCGCCGATCAGGAAAGCTTCCTGCCCCACTCGTACGAGTCCGTGCAGGCCACCGAACTCGGACAGAAGGCGTTTCCACAGCAGGCCACCGCGACCGCGGTCATCGTGGTCAAGCGCGCCGACGGACAGAAGCTCACGCCGGCGGACGAGGCGACGGTGGGCAAGCTCGCCCAGGCGCTCAAGGCCAAGAACATCCCGCACACGTCCGGCTACCTGACCGGTCCGCCAGCAGTGGCGCCGGACAGGTCGGTGCAAATCGTCAACGTCGGGCTCGACGCCCCCACCCCCGACGACCCGACGCTGCTCGACGCCGTCCGCGATCTGCGAGCGGACATCGGCCCGGAGTTGGCGAACAGTGGACTGACCGCGGGCGTGGCCGGCGACGTGGCGAGCTTCGTCGACAACGAGGACACCTTCAACAACGCCTTCGCCGTGGTCGGCGTCGCGACGATCATCCTGATCATCGGACTGATCCTGATCATCTTCCGCAGCCCCATCGCCGCGCTGCTGCCCGTGGTGGTCGTCGGCGTCGTCCTGAGCATCACGACGGGTCTCGTCGCCGCCGCCGGCAAGGCATTCGACCTCAGTGTCAGTCAGGACCTCCAGACGATCCTGCTGATCGTGCTGTTCGGCATCGGCACCGACTACATCCTGTTCCTGCTCTTCCGCTACCGGGAACGGCTGCGCGCAGGCGACGACAAGCGCACCGCGATGATCGTCACCGTCCAGCGGGTCGGCGAGGTCATCACCTCGGCCGCCGGAGCGGTAATCGTCGCGTTCCTCGTGCTGCTCCTCGCCTCCCTGGGCTTCTTCGGCTCGCTCGGCCCGGCGCTCGCGATCGCGGTCGGCGTCATGCTCGTCACCTCGCTCACCCTCGTCCCGGCGGTCGTCTCGCTGCTCGGCAGGTACGTCTTCTGGCCGTCGAAGGCGTGGCAGCGTACGCCCAAGGCGACCATCTCGCACCGGCTCGGCACCGTCGTCGGGCGCCGGCCGGCACTCGTCGCGGCGGCATCCGGCGTCCTCCTGGTCGCGCTTGCCGCAGGCGTACTGGGCTACAAGGCCGACTACGACTTCAGCGCCGGCTTCCCGCAGGACACCGAGTCGGCGAAGGCCGCGCAGGACCTGCAGCGCGGGTTCGCCGCCGGTGCGCTCGCCCCTACCGAGGTCTACCTGACCACCAGTAACGGGTCGCAGTTGACCGAGCAGCAGGTCAACGACTTCGCCGCGGCCGTAGCGAAAGCCCCGGGTGTGGGCCAGGCACAGCCCCCGGAGCGCAGCACCGACCCGAGTGTGGCCCGGGTCAACCTGCTGCTCAACGAGAACCCGGTCTCCAACGAGGCGATCACCCTCGTCCGCGAGGACCTGCGCGGTGCCGTGCACGCCGCGGCTCCGCCCGGCACCCGGGCGCTGGTCGGCGGGACCACCGCGATCTTCGCGGACATCAACTCGGCGAACAACCGCGACCTGTCGGTGATCCTGCCGGTCGCGGCTGGCCTGATCGCGCTCATCCTCGCGCTGCTGCTGCGCAGCCTGGTCGCGCCGATCTACCTCGTGATAGCGGTGCTGCTCAACTTCGCCGCCACGCTGGGTGCCACGGTCTACCTCTTCCAAGGGCTTCAGGGTGAGCCCGGTGTCACCTTCCAGCTGCCGATCATCCTCTACCTCTTCGTGGTGGCGATCGGGACCGACTACAACATCCTGATGATCGCCCGACTACGCGAGGAAGCGCGGGAGGGCAACGAGCCACACGAGGCTGCCGCCATCGGTGTGCAACACGCCGGCCCAACCGTCGCGGCAGCCGGACTGATCCTGGCCGGCACGTTCGCGGTGCTGCTGCTCGCGCCGATCTCCTTCCTTCAGCAGATGGGCTTCGCGGTGGCGATCGGCATCGTGCTGTCGGCATTCGTCATGTCGATGTTCTTCGTCCCGGCGCTGACCGCGCTGATCGGGCACAAGGCGTGGTGGCCGGGCCACGGGGACGAGCGGCCGGCCGGCGGGCGACACGCCCGCGCCGTCGACCAACCGAGCTAGCTTGAGTTTTAACCTGCGGCTGGGTAGTCGCACTGCGCCAGCAGGAGGCGAGTCAATTCGACACCGCTGTCCCTGACCCACTCCAGGAGCAGCACTAGGCGGCGATCGTGCGGGCGGTGGCGTACACGTCGGCGGGCAGGGCGTGGTGGAGCCGCCAGAGAATCCGCATGGGCCGGTCGCCGATGTGCGACTCGTACGTCATCGTGCCGGCGTAAAGGTATGGCGGCGCGCCCAGGTCGCGGTCGGCGATCCGGGTCTCCCGGACGAAGAGGTGCACCGTCGAGCCACCCGACGTGTAGCGCTGCCCGGTCGCCGACGCCGCCGAGGTGGTGCTCTGCGACTCCCACTGGAACAGCGTGTCGGTGATGGCCCGGTCGGCGTACATGGTGGTGGGGGAGTAGTGCGCCTCCGACTTGACCAGGGTGACGAAGAACAGGTCGGCCTGCGCGTCGGGCAGCCACTTCACTCCCTCGCGCAGCGAACCCGGGTTGGTCATCCCGAAGGCGGCGCACGCCTCGTTGCGGCTGTACCGCGCGTGCACCCGCAGCGGCACCGCGCCCGGGGCGGCGGTCGGCGTGACGCGGTGGATGCGGTCGCGCAGCACCTCGGCGACCTGCCGTAGCTCGGCACAGCGCGCCGGGTCCTTCCACAGCCGCGCCAGCCGTTCGTCGCGCGTGGCGAGGGGCGCGTTCGGCCCCCAGAGGCTGAAGTGCAGCATGTCCAGCAGTCGACCGCTCTCGGCGTACACCTGCTGGCCTGGCGCGGGCGGTCCGGCCGCGACCCGGGTCAGCAGCTCCAGCCGGTCGGTGTCGTCGGTGTGCAGCATGCGGCCGATGGCCCGGCCCAACTCCCGGTCGTCCGGGCCGGGCGCGGACGTCTCGATGCCGGCGAGTCGGCGCAGCCCGGCCCAGCCGCCGATGCTTGCCGACCGGTACACGTCCTCGATCTCCAGGCCGGTCTCGCGTAGGAACGTCGCCAGGCTGACGTCCCCGAGGTGGCGCAGCTCGGATACCAGGCCGGCCTTCGAGGTGGGCAGCGCGCTCTTCAGGTTGGCGAGCACGACCTCCTTCGCCACCCGGTCCAGCTCGACGTGGCAGCCGCTCGGCAGGCTCGGGAAGTCGTCGCGGACCGCCTCGGTGATCGCCCGTCGACTCACCCCGGTCAGGGCACGCCACCGCATGTCGAACCGGAAGTTGGCGTGCTGCCCGCCGATGAAGTCGAGCACCGTGAGGCAGGGCTTGTCGTCGTCGAGGCGCAGGCCACGACCGAGCTGTTGCAGGAAGATCGTGGCGCTCTCGGTAGGTCGCAACATCAGGATCGTGTCGACCATCGGCAGGTCGACGCCCTCGTTGAACAGGTCGACGGTGAAGAGGACCCGCAGCTTGCCGGCCTTGAAGTCCCGCAGCAGCGTTTTTTGAGTCAGACGGTCGACTGCCGAGGTGATTGCCGCCGCTGGCACGTTGTGCCGGTTGAACCAGTCCGCCATGAAGTCCGCGTGCCCGATGCTCACGCAGAACCCGAGCGCTCGCATCCGAGCGACGTCGACCTTCTCGCGGACCGCACGCAGCACCGTCCGCGCCCGTGCGTGGTCGGCAGTGTAGAGAGTGGTGAGTTCGGCCAGGTCATAACCTTGGCCGCGTTTCCAGGTGACCTGCGACAGGTCCACGTCGTCGTGCAGCCCGAAGTACTGGAACGGCGCGAGCAACTGCCGCTCCAACGCGTCCCACAGGTGCAGCTCAACGGCCGCATGGCCGTCGAACCACCGGCGCACGTCGGCGCCGTCGGCCCGGTCGGGGGTCGCCGTCAGTCCCAGGAGTACGCGGGGACGCAGCCGCTCCAACAGCCGGGCGTACGTCGGCGCTTCCGCGTGGTGGAACTCGTCGACGATCACCATGTCGTACGCCTCGGGGTCGACCTCCCGCCGGTGCAGCGACTGGATGGAGGCGAAGACGTGCTTCCAGCCGTTCGGCCGCTCGCCCGCGACAAGGGTCTCGCCGAAACTGCCATCGCCCATCACCTGCCGGAACGTCGAGAGGCTCTGCCGCAGGATCTGCTCCTGGTGGGCGACGAAGAGCAGCGAGTCTGCCCTACCCGCCTTGTGCAGGCGGCGGTAGTCGAGGGCGGCGACGACTGTCTTACCGGTGCCCGTCGCCATCACCACGAGGTTGCGCCAACGCCCGTGCACCAGCCGCTCGGCGTCCAGGTCGGCCAGGATCTCGGCCTGATACGGGTACGGGCGCACGTCCAGGTTCGAGATCTCGGTCGGAGCCTGGTCGCGGCGCTCCCCGGTGAGTGCCTGTCGCAGCCGTTCGGCATCCCGAGTCGCGTCGTACACCTCGAACGCCGGATCGTTCCAGTAGTCCTCGAACGTCGCCGTGAACGTGTCGATGACGTGCGGCTGTTCCATGTTCGAGATGCGGACGTTCCACTCCACGCCGTCCACAAGCGCGGTTTTCGACAGGTTCGACGAGCCGACGTACGCGGTGGTGGTGCCGTTGGAACGGCGGAACAGCCACGCCTTGGCGTGCAGCCTTGTGGTCCTCGTTTCGTAGGACACCTTTACCTCAGCGCCTAGCTCTTTTAGCCGGTCTAGCGCTCGCTGGTCGGTCGCGCCGAGGTAGGTCGTGGTGATGACGCGGACCTTGCCACCTCTGGCGATCAGCTCGCGGATGGCCGGCTCGACGATGCGTAGGCCGTACCACTTGATGAACGCGCAGAGCAGATCGACGCTCTCGGCCGACGCCATCTCGTGGTTGACCTCGTGGCCAATGCGGGGCTGGTGACGGCCGTTGACCAGCAGCGCGCCGGTGGAGAGGGGAGTGGTGGGGCGCTGCGGGAAGGCCGGTAGTGCGGGTGGGGCTGGCGGGGCGGCGATGGCGTGGAGCAGGTGCTTGGCGTCGGTCACCTGGTCCTGGTCTGTCGCTGCCTTGGGGCTCAGGGTGGCGATGGCTTCGGCGATCTGATTTGCCAGCTCGACCTGGTGGTGGAGCTTGTCGTCGCCGCTGGGGACGGATTGGAGGGCGCGGGCGGCCAGGGCGGCTATGTGGCGGGCGAGGGTGTGGTGGGCGTCGGCGGGGTCGAGCTTGTGGTGCTGGATCAGGGCGGGGTCGACGTGCTGGAGGTGGTTGGCCAGCTCACGGGTGATCAGGTGCTCGTACACACCCCGCTCAAGATCCGTCATTCGAGTAACCCAATCACACGAGCCAGCTACAGGTGGGGCATGGCGACCGGTCGCATAGGCAAAAGTTGGCGCGTAATTGTCGAGGGCGCCTCACCCGACTGGCGACTCACGCGACGGGCAATGCAGGCAGCAGTCTGACCGATTGCAGGCGCTCGTAGGCCAACTCGACATGCGCGGCTGTGAAAAGCCGAGCTTTGCGGCCACTCCACGAACGAACCCGCTCGGTCAGCTCGTCCAAGTCGTCGGTGGGTGGGTGCGATGCGGCGGCATAATGCACGGTTGCCAGCAGTTCCAGGCTGTACGGTGCCTCGAAACCGTCGGTTAGCTGGGCCAGTTGATCCAGTGCCTCGGTCGCTGCTGCGTTATGGGTCCGAGACCACTCCGCAACGGCATCGGCTGCGCCCGGGGTCAGCCTGATGGGCTGCAACTCCTCGACCCGTGCCGAACGGTCACCGAAACCCGTCAGGTAGTGCCCTTCCAGACGGTCCAGCACGTGGTTAAGGCTCTCGGCATACGGGCCATATCTGCCGCGGGTGAACTCCAGACGCAGCGGTTGCCCCAGCACCTGAAGGAAATAAGCGATCTTCTGAATCTCCAGGATGGTGACGCCATCGCGTGGCTCAAGTCGTTGTGCTCGGCTCAGGTAGCGGCCAATGGCCTGGATGAGTGTGACGCGACCGGGGGTCAGCGGTGGTCTTTCGGTCGCTATCGGCATGTCGGCCGGGTCGGGTGCACCCTCTGGCGGAAAGAGCAGGACCCGAACGTCGGGTGTCTCGGCGAAGGCGCCTTCGATGAGGGGCCGGACATCGTCCCAGTTGAGTCCACCGTTGCCGCAGCCCAGGGCGGGCATCGCCACAGAGGTGATCTTCCGCTCACGCACCACGCGGACGAGATCGGCCAGTCCGGCCTGAATGTCGTCCAACTTCGAGTTGGCCCGCCAGTGGCTCTTGGTAGGGAAGTTGATCACATATCGGCGGGGGCCGAGGCGCGCTGAGTCGAAAACAAACATTCGACCCAAGGTGACTTGGTCCTCGTGGCATGCGGTGCGGTAGGCGGCGTAGTTCGCTGGGTAGGCGCGCTTGAACTGAAGCGCGATGCCCTTGCCCATGACCCCGACCGTGTTGACGGTGTTGACCAGCGCGTCTGCCTCGGCGGTCAGTAGGTTGCCATGGCTGATGATGATCATTCGCGCACCTCCCCCCGTGTGTACCCGTAGTACCAGCCCGGTCTGACACCAACGTACGGCTCGATCATGCCAGCGTCGCGGAACACCTGCCTCACCTGTTCCTGTCGGTCCGTCGTCCGTACGGCGTAACCGGTGAGCAGGTCAACAGGAAACTCACGGTGGACGAGGAACTCGGCGGCTCGCCGGCGCACGCGGTCCATGTCGTCGGGGACGTCCTTCCAGATCTGAGCCTCCAGCAAGGGCCAGTCGACCAGCGCGGCCAACTCGGCCAGCTCGTTCGAGAACCTGGTCAACCCGGCCGCGCAGTTCCCGTCGCTTGCCACCCAGCGACGCTCGGCAGCGTGCACCCGCTCCACGGAACTCACCAAGTAGACGAGAGGATCGTCTCCTCCCGGATAACACCCCGGCTTGCTGCCCCGATGATCACAAGCTATTCGGTACATCATCGGCGAGCGTGGGGCGAAGTAGAACGGCACGTAGTCCGCTACGACCCCGCCGGGAGGGCACGGGACGGACCGTTCCCGCCGCCGTGCTTTGATCTCGACTGAGCCCACGTTCGTGGCGAGCTGTGGCCCTACGCTGCTGTCCGCGAATAATCGGCCGGTCTTGATAATCCTCGACAGATTGTCGACGTGGGTGAAATGCATGATCAGGGTAGGTGCTGGCCGCACGACTCGGTTCACCACAGATCAGTCCAGCTCGCTCCGATGGGTGGGTGCAAGGACCAGGACATCAAAGATCGGTGCGTTCTTCCAATTCGGCCGAAGCTCGGTCACTTTGGTCCATCCCCAGAAGTGGTATGCCGTTTGGGCGGCAGCATTGTCCGGACGGACCAATAAGGTGGTTCGTGGCTCTGGCCGGGCCGCTACCAGTTCGTTGTGCAACGTCGCCGCGATGCCTTGACGTCGCCAGGTCGGGTGTACCAGTAGCTCGCTGATCGCGAACGTTCGCTTCCCGTCCTCATCGGTGAATCCGGGCGGCACCGGCTCGTGGATGCCGTCCCACCACCGTGTCTGCGGAGGCAGTGGAAAGCCATAGACGTAGCCGACCAAGACCCCGTCGACCGCTGCGGTGACCAGCTCCCACCCAGCTCGCTGCATGTGCAGGTCGAGCTGACGCCGGTAGCGATCCTCACTGTGGAACTCGTCGCCGTCTGAGTACACCTCCATATAGAGGCCTACCAGCTGATCAAGGATCCCGTTTGCCTCGTCGGCGGTGTGATGGCGAAGCTGCAAGCCTGCCATCACGGGGTCACTGCCCGGTCGTAGGCGTCAACGAACTGGCGAGTTGCTGCGGTTGCCTGCAGTGGCGTCGCCAGTTTCGACCGCACCTGCGCGAGATTTCGGCTCACCCGCCCCGACTTCATCTGACTCACTGCCGGCAGGACGTCCAGAGCGATGCGCGCCGCCCCATTTGCATCACCCTGCTGGTACGTCGCCTCCGCAAGGTCGACTGTGTACAGGACCTGGTTGCGTCGATGGCCCGGCGACGGGTTGGCGGTGATCGCGCGGAACGATTGAGCGGCACGCTCTGGCCTGCTCAGAGCGAGGTAGGAAAGTCCCTGGATTCCGTTCAGTTCCTGCTCGTTCACGAAGTCGACAAACCCCGGATCGTCCTCGTGCGGCCCGCGCTCTAGCTCCCGCCGAGCCTTGGTCATCTCCAGGCTGAACCCACTCGCATCGCTCAGTACCGCGTACGCGTGTGCCCTCCGTAGGTGTAGCAGCGTGGTAAGTCGAGGTGTCGCCCATCCGGCAGAGACACGTATTGCCGCCTCGGCGCAATGCAGTGACTCGCCGGGTTGGCTGTCGCGGAGCAGCAGCGATAGTAGGGCTAGCGCCCGTACTTCCACCCGAGGGTCGTCGGCGATACGGGCGCGGGTGATGGCCTCATTCAGGAAGGGCCTGGCTTCCGGCCTGCGTTCGGCGTCAATGGCGAGCCACGCCGCCTGGATGCCGAGGTCGGCCAGGGCACCTTGAAGGGCGCCACCCACCTCTCGGCTGTATTTCGCCTTGGCAGCCCAGTTCGACAGCCTGGTGTGCACCTGGATGGCGACGTCGCAGAGCTGGTCTGCGCCGACCGCGGCATCAGCCTGCCGGAGATCGTTAACCAACGAGCTGGCGAGTCGTACCTGCTCCATGCCGATGTTGCCGGGTGCGTCGGCTTGGCCGGTGAGCAGGTAGGGATGACCGGCTGCGGCGAGTCCCGCGAGCGCGGCCAATACGTTGAAGCGTCGGCGGTCCGTAGCGCCACCCCCTTGGCTCGATGCCTGCTCCACGCTAACCACCACGGCAGATCGGTTGCCTTGTTCGGCCGCGTGATCGACACCATTTGCGATGTCTCCGTCACTCGCACCGGTCCAACGAGGCTGACCAGGGAGGCGGAACCAAAGGCTCTCCGCTGGCACTCGAAGGAGCTGTGCCCAATGCGACAGCCGGTCCAGGTGCACCAGTGGTGGCCCGTTCTCCACCCGGCTCAACTGCGCCTGCGTGATGCCCAACCACCCCGCCACCACGCTCTGCGGCAACGCGACCCGCCCGTGGTACGGATGACAACGGTAGGCCCTGATCACCCGTCCCAGATGCCGCTCGGCCAAGGCTTGCCGCACCGGTTCGTGCTCCCAGAAGCTCGCCGGCACCACTGGCGGCGAGCTCAGCCGGTCCCGCTCGGCAGCCTGGCAGGGCGTACACCGTCCACTGACATTGTCCCGGGCCAGCCGTCCGCCGCACCGAGGGCAGTTCGCGTGTGTCACCGGAGGCTCCGTCCGTTTCGCGTCAGCGAGCCTATCCATTGAACACGCTACGTATAGGACTGGTATACGCACGACGCATATCTTCAACGGCCGCCGATCATGGGAACCTCAGGACGGGCGAACCGCTTTCACCGCCTCGATGACTACGTCCCAGCGCTCCCGCTCGGCCGCCGGGTTCAACGCCCTGCCGTCGGCGACGACGACACCAGCGCCGCGCAGTACCGCCACGTGCCCCGCGTACGCCGGATGGGCGGCCAGCTCCGTCTTGACGTGCGGAAACGCGAGGATCGGCAAGCCCGCGCCCAGTGACTCGTTGAGGACGCCGAGCGCCAGCGTGTCATTGATGCCCAGCGCCCACTTCGTCACCGTGTTGAACGTGACAGGCACGGCCACCACCACGTCGGCCGGCGGGTGCGGCTCAGGGTCGCCGGGCATCCGCCACTCCACCCGTACGAGGTAGCCGGTCCTGTCCTGGAGCGCCGCCCGATCGAGCCACGTCGCGGCCGTCGGGCTGACGATCATGCACACCCGCCAGTCATCGGCGATCAGCAGGTCGACTAGGTCGTCGATGTGTTCCGCCGGACCAGCGGCGCAGACGACCAGATACAGCACCGGACGTTCCGTCATGCCCGCAGTCTGCCCGACTCGGCCGGCGCGTAGTCGGCCGCATACCTGCCGCGCATGCCCTCGATGATCACGATGATATGCCGTTGTGCCTGGTCAGCCGCGAGCGTGGATGCATGGCCCGGGGCGGGTGCTGGCTCCGGAGTTGTGCCGGCCCCCATCGGCGCAGCTCCGCACCCGCCCGCCCCGGCGCCCCCCGATCCGTCGACGTCTCGGAGCCGCCATGACCACCCCGCAAAACCCGGAAGGTGCCATAACCACGGCTGACATCGTCGCCCGTTGGCTGCGGCTGGTCGCGGCGGACGCGGAGCTGTCGCCGTACCTCATCGGGGTTGACCTTGATCGGCTCGCCGCGCACCTCACCGCGAGCCTGGCGCACGGGCTCGACGGCGAGGCGACCCAATGGCGCGGCCTGGGCTTGTCGGAGGCGCAGCACCGGCGGATCGTCGACTACCTGCCGGACGATCAGGCCGCCGAGGTGGGCGCGTGAGCCTCGCCGCCGCCTGGGCGGCGATCGACGAGCGGGCAGCCGCCGACTTCTGGGGCACCCTGGAAGATCGCCGTCCCGGCCTGCTGCCCAACAGCGAGGCGTCGCTGTTCTTCGCCACGCTGGGCAGTCTCGCGGCCGGCGGCGACGACCGGGCGGGTCGGGCGGCGCTGCTCCTGGTGCTCGGCCGCGCATACCGTCGCTACGACCTGCTCCCACACGCCACCACCGTCGGTGACGCGCTGCTCGCCACCGTTGCCCGTCACGGACCGCATCCACTGTGGAAGGCCGCCGCCGACCGCGCCGCGCACGCTGTCCGCCGCGCGGCCGCCCGCATCGGCGACGGCCCGGCCTGGTGGCCCGCCCAGGTGATCCACCACGAACGGCCGTCGCCGGGCATCGCCATCCTGACGGTACGTCCCTGGCGGCGCCTGCCCCACCACCCTGGCCAGGCCGTCCCCGTCTGCTCGCCGCGCCTGCCGGGCCGCTGGCGCTGGCTCTCCCCAGCCAACGCCCCACGCGCCGACGGCACCGTCGAGCTGCACGTCCGCGCGGTAGCCGCCGGCGCCGTCTCCCACCGCCTGGTCCAGCAGGTACGCCCCGGCGAACAGCTCTGGCTCGGCCCACCCGGCGACACTGGTCTGCGCCTCGACCCGCACAGCACGAACGATCTGCTGCTCGTCGCCGGTGGCACCGGCCTCGCGCCGCTGCGCGCCCTGGTCGAACAGATCGCCGCCGCACCGGCCGGCAGGCGGGTGACCCTGATCGTCGGTGTGCGCGCCTTCGTCGACCTGTACGACGCGATAGCACTCGACAAGCTGCAGTGCGCCCACGACTGGCTGACGCTCGTGCCGGCGTTCTCCGACGACCCCTGCGCGGAGCCAGCCGAGCAGGGCGAAGCCCTCACCATCGCCCTCGACCACCACCGCCCCGACCAGGACATCTACCTGTGCGGCCCGCCCGGAATGCTGGCCGGTGCCCGGTCACGGCTGCTGGCCCTCGGCATCCCCGCCACCCGCATCCACACGCCCGCGACCTTCACCCGCTGACGGCCGTCGGCGCGTCAGAACGTGTCGCCGAACTCGCGTACCCCGTCGACGTCAAGCGTGATCCCGTCGTTCTCGGCCCACTGGCCCGCGGCGGCGAGCCAGCTCGGGTCGTCGCGCTCGTCGATGTCGCTCCAACTGTGCCGGTGGTGGCGTAGCTGGATCGGCCCGGTCGACGCCCCCGGGGCGAGCGTCCCGTCGGTGAAGGTCAGCTCGACCCAACCGGGGACCGTGGTGCCCGGGATCGGATAGCCGGGCGGCGTGCCCGGCACCACGTAGAAGCCCACGGTCTGCCGGACCCGGTCGCAGCCCAGCGCGGCCCAGTCGCAATTGGTCACCAGCGAGGTGTTTCCGCCCTCGAAGCGCAGGTGGTAGCGCACCCGCACCGTCGCCAGGTCGAGCGGCGCGTCGCCGGTGTTGGTGACCTGGAGGACGTACTGGATCTGGTTGTTCGTGGGCGACCAGTCCAGGTTGCGGTAGCCGACGGTGGCGCGGCCGGCGGCGGTGCGGACGGCCGTCGCGGTCGAGCTGTCGGAGTACCCGCCGGGCGCGCGGGCGGCTACCGCGATCCGGTACGTCGTGCCGGGCGCCAGGTCGGTAAGCGTGAGGGTGGTGGCGGTGGTGGTGCCCAGAAGGCGGTACGTGTACGGGCTCAGCGGCATCTGCACCTCGTAGCTGATCGGGCCGTCGCCGGTCGGCTCGCCGGCCCAGGTGGCGGGCGCCCAGCTCAGGGTGAGCTGGTGTGGTTCGTTGGCCAGCACGATCGGGCTGCCGGGGGTGGTAAGCGCCGGGGTGTCGTCGGCTCGGGCGGGGGCGGCGACGGGCAGGCTCGCCAGCGCGGCGAGGACGACGGCGGTGGTGACGCGGCGGGCACGCATGTCCCGAATCGTATCCACCATGGACAAATATCAATGTTGTTTCCCACTGGCTGGCGGATCCCTGCTCGCAACTTCCACCAACGTGCATTGCGGCCAAATGGGAAGCCCGCAATCTTGCCCCAATAGTGCATTGTCAAAATGCCGCACCGCCTCGATCTGGCGATCAATCGCGGCTCGTCCATACGCTGGCGTGGCGGCGTACCGCAGAAATCTGCCGCGCTGGCACCGGCCGTCACACCTGGCCGGTGCTGTCGTCTGTCCGTCCCTGCGCGCCCACATCGCGAGGTGTCGAATGGCCACTCCCCGTCCTTTACGTACGATGCTCGCCGCCGTACTCAGTTGTCTTCTGATCGTCGTCCCGGCGCCCGGCCGCGCAGGCGCGGCGGCGACCGACGGTCCGGAAATAGCTGCCTATCTGGCCGCCCACCCGGGCGGGAAAGCGATAAGCGACAACGAGATCAGCTACGACGGTGGGGCTTTCGTCGTGACCCTGCGGCGGCCGATCGGCACGCTCGTCGCCGCCGACTGCCCCTCGGGCTGGTACTGCTTCTACGAGTGGCCAAACTACGGCTACCCCCGGGGCCGGCTCTCCGACTGTGGTCGGCAGAGTCTCGCCACCTGGAACTGGCAGTTCCGGGTCGAGTCGGCGCACTACAACCTCGGCAGCGGGACTGTGTCGTTCTACTACTACGACACCCGGCTCTTCGACATCGGCGCGTCCAGCCGGGTCCGCAGCGACGCGTCGCCCTTCCGGAACTGGCCGAACTACGTGCAGCGTCGCTGCTGACCCGCGCCCATCACTCAGGCGCAGCCGGGGCCGGTGGTCCGGTCGGTCCGCGCCTTGCTCAGGTTGAGCACGTAGTCGAGGATCTGGTTGTCGCGCACCGTTGTCGTCTCGTGGCTGAGCAGCTCGCCCGTGTGCGGGTCGAACTGCACCGTCTCCCGGCGACCCTGGGTGTCGTCGGCGCTGAAGGCGAGCCCGGCCCGATCGTTCCAGTCCGGGTATGCGCCCCGATCCTGCATGCCCGGCATCGCCGCCAACTCGAACAACAGCGCCGAGATCTGCCCCGGGCTCAGCAGGTGGTAGCGGAAGATGCGGCTGACCACGGTGATCATCCCGGCGGCGGTGCGCAGCTCCGCGGGCAGCTCACCCAACTGGGCGTCGAGTTGCCGGCGCAGCTCCGCCGGATCCGCCGAGGGCACGGGTGGGATCTCGGACAGGTCACCCGGGGCGTACGGCGCTGACGTGGGCTCGCCTGACGGCCTGCCGTCCGCGACCACGGTGACGGTCCGGCGGCCGGACAGGGCAGGCGTCCACCACAGTTGCTCGTCCCGGTAGTTCCGCCGATCGACTCCCGGCGCGAGGTCCGCCGGTGCCCAGATCCGCCGACAGACAACTGTGTACGACCCGTCGTGGATCGTCGCCGTCATGCCGGCTACGGCCAGCGCGAGGTCCGCGAGACGGCGGCCATTCCCGGTGTACGCCTGGGTGGCGCTGCCCGACGACGACAATGCCCCCGGCAGGGCCTCGGTCGGGGCGACCCGGGTCTCCCCGCGCCCCCGGTTCGCTGCGGTGCCGACCGCCACCAGCGAGGTCAACGACACCCCGCCGAGCAGGATCGCCAGGACTGCCCGCAGCTTCGGGGGCAGCCGGCCGATCCGGCTCGTGCCTGTCGGCGCGACCCTGGAGTCCTCGCCCATGGGTTTGCGGGGACGCGGGATCGCGTTCGTCCGGGCGGAGACGGCATGCCGAGGAGCCGGCCGGTTGACGCGCCGTTCGCCGTCGCGGAGGGTCGGCCGGCCCGGCACGCCGGCACGGATGACGCTGGCAGCGTTCCCCGTCGGCGTCGCCCCCGACAGGTTGCCGGCCGGCGCATTGCCGGCCGCTGCCTTCCCCGCTGGTGTGTTGCCGACGGGGGTCGGGGTGGCCTGGTGGTGTGGTGGCCTGTTCTCGTCGCCGGAGCGGGCCGTCGGGAGCGCCGCCGGGTGCCGGGACATCCCGTGCCAGCCGCCCGGCGTCGGTCGCTGCTGAATCGGGATCATCCCCCAGGGCCACGGGGGCGCCTCCGGGTCGGCGGAAGGTCGAACCTGGTCCGTGGGCGTCCGGTCCAGTGGCGCGCTGCGGTTCTGCTGGCTCGGCAGCGGCCCCACCGCGTCGAACCGGGCCGACCGGTCGTTGGGCGGGAACGCGAGCTGTGGGGCGGTGCCCGGCAGGGTGGGCAGGCCCGCCGCCGCAGGCGGGACGACCTCGGGACGGAACTCTCGCTGGTAGGCGAGCCCCGCGTGGGCGGCCAGTCGGAGGTACCAGGCCCTCCCCGCAGGCCCGGCATCGTCGTAGGTGCAGCAGATCAACGCCTGGCTCAGCAGGGAGAGGAGGTACTGCGCCCGCCAGATCCTCGCCCAGTTGCCCTTCTCGACGAGAGCCTGCCCGACCGTGTAGCTCGCTTTGATCACCTTGACCGTCAGTCCCGGCAGCCGGCCGGAGGCAGTGCCGGTCGGGTCGATCAGCAGGGCGCGCAGGGCGTCGGCCTGCACGGTGCGCGGGCCCTCGGCCACCTCGGGAAGGACGAAGTCCAGGAGCAGGGTGCCCAGGTCGCGGGTGAGCGGCGCGTCGACGGCGAACCGGTCCAGGTCCACCAGGCAGAACTTCCTGACCTGTACGTGGCCCGCCCGGGAGCAGGGGAAGAGGGCGTTGCGCCCGTGCAGGTCGCCGTGCGACGCCCCGCAGAGCTGGTCGAGCTGGTCGTCGTGAAACAGCGACCCGGCCGCGGCGAACCGCAGCGGGTTCGGCAGCACCACGCCGCTCGCCGGGTCGTACAGCCAGTCCGCGTCGAGGTCGCCGAGGCCGAGCGCCGTGACTGCCGCGTACACCTCGGTCTCGGCGTCGGCGTCGGTCAGCTCGCGTCGGACGAACCGGCCGACGCTGGTCCGGATGATTCGCCGCCCCTTCGGGTCCCACCCCCACACCCCGTCGAGCAGCGTGCGATAGGCGTCCCTGAGCTGGTCGTCAGCCACCTCGGCGAGCGGAACGACCTGCTCGGCCCCGTGCGCGATGTCCTGGAACATCAGGTACCGGCCGTCGCCGACCGGATATGGCGGGTACGGCTGGGGGACCAGGTGGCGTTCGGCGAAGCCCGCGTCGAGCCGGACCGCCCGAGCGTGCCGGGCGGCCTCCTCGCGCGCCTGCCTGGCCGACAGCAGCTTGACGTAGAGCTGTTCGGGATCCTGGCCGTCGCTCTGCTGGACGATCACCGGGATCAGCTGCGCGCCGCTGCGCCCCCGCAGTCGGGTGCCGTGGCACGGCGGGCGGACGGTGGCGTCACGCCCGGCCGCCCAGTCTCGCAGCGCGGCCGAAACCGTCGCATCCTGTATGTACCGTTCGAACTCGTCAACGAGGCCGTCGCCCATGTCCGCCGTTGGACCTTCCACGAAGTGGTGAAAGTGGACGCGGACGGCGGGGGTGGCACGTCCGAGTGAGGGATGCGCGGGTGGGCGCGAGGCTCAAGGTACCGCAAACTTTCGGGCGAACGCGTCAGTAATTCGCAGCCGCCCCCGCATCTACCTAAAAGTAATAAATGCTTACCTTCCGCTTTCGGGAGAGCGCAATCCGTGACATCTAGAACGGTGGATATAGGATCGTCACGGAGAAGGGAGGTGCCGATGACGGAACGCACGCAATCCCTGCTCCAGCGGCAGCGCCGACCCGAGATGATGGCGCTGCTGCACGCCATGTCGGTCTGCCACGGTCGGGCACAACGGCTCGACGCCCTCCGCATGGCGCTCTCCGTCGCCATCGGTGTGGCCGGGGCGGTAGTCGCCTTCACCGGCGTGTCAGCCCTCGGCGTCACCGCTGTTGGCGCGCTCTGGGCCGTCGTCAACGCGATCGGGCTCGGCTCCTGGTCCGCCGGCCAGATCCGCCGCGCGGCCACCCTCCAGGAGATGTTCGACGTACGGCTCTTCGAGCTGCCCTGGAACACGGTCGCGGCGGGCGAGCCCGTCGGCCCGGAGGAGGTGAGCCGACTCGACCGCGCCTACCGGGGCGACGAGCGGTACCTCCGCGACTACTACGAGGTGCCGCACCTGCCCCACCCGTACGACGTGCTCGCCTGTCAGCACCAGAACCTGGGGTGGGGCGCGCGGGTCCGGCGGCGCTACGCGTACACCGTGCTCGCCGGAGTGGCGCTCTGGACGGCTGTCGGCGTCGTCTTCGCGGTGACCGCCGACCTGACCGTGGCCGACCTGCTGACCCAGTGGTTCGTCCCGTCCCTCGGCGCACTCCTGCTGGGTGTCGAGATCTACCGGGGTCAGCGCGACGTCGCCGCCGAACGGGACCGGGCCCTCACGATCCTGCAGCGGCAGATCGCCGTCGCCGTCCGCGGGGATGACCGCGCCACCGATCCCGCCCTGCTCACCCTCGCCCGACAGATCCAGGATCTGATCTTCCACAGTCGGCAGGGGCAGGCCCGCGTGCCCGGCTGGTTCTTCCGACGGTTCCATGCCGCCGACCGGGTCGACTTCCAGGCCGCGATGGCGACCCTCGCCGAGCTGCTGGGCGCCCGCCCGCCGGCCGCCCGCACCGACTGACATCACCACTGTGGACCTCGTGGTCCGTTACGCGACGTTGGTTCAGGAGCCGCCCTGGCGTTGGATCCGTCCATCGCCGGAGACCTTGGCTCGACCCAGGTCACGTTCAGTGCCGGCTGCGCCGGTCGCGGTACGGCGGTGCCGCTGGTCGGGCGAGTGTTCCACGGTCGAACCCTGGCGGCCTCGAGCGCCGCTGCCCGGATGCCGCCGACCTCGCGCGGACTCGCCACCACTGTCGTGTTTGTTCTCCTTGTGGCTACCCATGCAGCACGCGTACCCGGTCGCCGGGCGGCTAGTCCTGAACCCGGAGGCCGACCGTCCGTTACACGACGTAGTCGGCTTGGAGATAACACCTGGTCATGCCACTACTTAGCGTCAACTCCGTCATCACCACTGGCCTCGATGCCGCTTTGTCACAGGGCAGTCGAGGTCTCAGACGGGAGAAACTCCATGCGCGCTCACCACCAGACTCGGCGGCTCGGAGCCCGAGCATCCGTACTCGTGCTCGGTCTCGCCGTTGCCGCGACCGTGCTCGCCCCGGCGAGCCCGGCTTCCGCCGCGGTTCCCGGCCTGGTGCGGATCTCCGCGACCAGCGTCACCGACTCGGCCGACTTCCACTCGACCACCGCCACCTGCCCGGTCGGCAAGGTCCTCACCGGCACGGGCTACGAACTCAACGGCGCGACAGGCGAGGCCATCCTCGACGACCTGCGCCCCAACGGCGGCCCGGCAACCGCGCCTACGGCCGTCACGGTGGGCGCCTACGAGGCCGAGGCGTACGCAGGCCTCTGGTCGGTGACCGCGTACGCGATCTGCGCCAACCCGGTGCCGGGGCTCGTGCGGGTGTCGGCGGTGAGCGTCAACGACTCGGCCGACTTCCACTCGACCACCGCCACCTGTCCCGTCGGCAAGGTCCTCACCGGCACGGGCTACGAACTCAACGGGGTCACCGGTGAGGGGGTCGTCGACGACTTCCGCCCTAACGGCGGCGTCGCCACCGCGCCCACCGCCGTCACGGTCGGCGCCTACGAGTCGGATGCCACCGCGTTGACCTGGTCGGCGACCGCGTACGCCATCTGCGCCAACCCGCTGGCGGGCCTGGTCCGGACGTCCACCGCGGGCGCCAACAACTCGCTCGACTTCCGCAGCGTCCTGGCGGGTTGCCCGGTCGGGAAGGTGCTGACCGGCGCCGGCTACGAGCTGAACGGGGTCACCGGTGAGGGGGTCGTCGACGACTTCCGCCCCAACGGCAACACGACGACCGCGCCGACGACTGTCGACTCGGGCGCGTACGAGGAGGACGCGTTCGCCGGCAACTGGTCCAACACGGCGTACGCCATCTGCGCCACCGCCTGACCGCTCGCTGTCCGGCGTGGCCGCCCCGTGCGTTTCGGGGCGGCCACGTCCGTCGGGCTCGATACCCCGATATGGCGTTCTCGGACGGTCAGGCTGGTGGGCGCGGCCATAGCGTGCAGGCGACGGAGGCGCCCGAGCGCGGCGGGCTGCTTCGCGACCTGAGGGAGGCGGTCATGCGGCAAGCACTACCGGGGGAGTGCCCGATCCCCGTCCAGGTGGACCGGTGGCGGGCAGGGCTGCCGGCCGATGCCTGGCCCGACGGCTTCCCGACAAGCGGCGACGTGTGGCGGCGGGACGTTTTCGCGGTCGCCGAGGCGTACCGGGCCGGGTCGGCGAGCGCTCGGCAACTCCTGGCGGCCGTGCTGATGTGGGGTCACGGGCCCATCGGGTACGGGCCATGGCGGGCCGCCAAGTCGCTCGGCGGCGACCCGACGGGCCAGCGCCTGGCGGCGGCCCTCGACGAGGTGTCGGCGTCGGCGTTGGACGAGGCGGTGCTGCGCACCGCGTACCGCCGGTTCCGCGACCCGGACCAGGCGCGCCTGCCCTGGCTGGGGCCGGC
The DNA here is from genome assembly GCF_049841645.1 of Micromonospora sp. DT43. Classification (NCBI taxonomy): domain Bacteria; kingdom Bacillati; phylum Actinomycetota; class Actinomycetes; order Micromonosporales; family Micromonosporaceae; genus Micromonospora; species Micromonospora sp. DT43. Next base: position 258,206 of record NZ_JBNCKR010000003.1, read on the forward strand.
CTTCTTCACGAAGGTTCTCTACTTCGTCGGCTACCGCCCCGGGGCGGGCGACGTGCAGCCCCTGATCCTCGATCGTGTCGTGGCCGGTCGTCTCCCCGCCGAGGCCGGCGTCACCCGCCGCAACGGTTGGTCGTCGGAGGAGTGGCTGGCCTACCTGCGCTGGGCCGCCGAGCAGGCCCGGAGCAGGGGCGTCGAGCCCGACGAGGTGGAGTTGGCGGTCTTCCAGGGCCGGTGACGGCGTCAGGGCGTGGCGCGCAGCCGCACCATGGCCGGTGACGGCCTCAGGCCGTGGCGCGCAGTCGCTCGTCGAGGGCGTCGAGGTCGGCCACGAACCACACGTGCCCGCCCCGGTTCGACTCGTGCACCAGGGCGCGCAGCGCCGAGCTCTGGGCGAGCTGCGCCGAGATGTCGCCGACGATGGCCAACCGCAGCCGGTAGTTGACGAACTTCTGCATCACGTCGCCGGCGAAGCGGGTACCCAGCGAGAAGAAGCTCTCGTCGAACCGGTTGGCCGGCACGGCCACCACCTGGGCGCCGAGGAAGGCCGCGCCGATCAGGTCCAGCGCGTCCTGCTCGGTGGCGACCGGCGGGCCGGCCGGATCGCAGACCAGCACCTGCACTCCGGCGCGCTGCTGCATCTCGTCAGGCATCGTGGACCTCCCGGTCGAACAGGCCGTTGTCGGCGTTGAGGACGGCGTCGAGCAGGTGCAGCACCTCGGCGGTGCCGCCGGGATCACCGAGGATGATGATCTTCAGGCGGCGGCGATCGTCGTCGTGCACGGTCTGCACGCGGATCGGCCGGGCCGGGTCGTGCCCGCTGTTGACGCCGGCCAGCACGAGCGTGCCGAGTCGGTCGGCGGCAGCCCGGTCGACACCGTCGATCTGCACGATGCTCGACACCTCGGCCTGCCCGGCCACGGTGGCGACGGGCGGCCGCCCGGTGAGCGCGTCGAGATCACTTGCGGCGATCCGGTACTGCTTGCCGATCCGCACGGCGCGCAGCCGGCCGGAGCGGATGTAGCCGCGCACCGTCCGCACGTGCAGGCCGAGGCGGTCGGCAACCTGTTCGACCGAGTACATTTCTTCCGTCATCGTTCCCTATCCTATCCGCGTAGGGAAGGTTGGGGAACGATGGGGTCGATTCGTTGGCGGCATCAGCTCTAAAGGGTCAGCGACAGTGGTGACCGGGCGGTCAGCCGTGGTCAGGTCACCGCGGACCGCAGGGTGTCCGCGACTGGGCGGCGTGCCGCGGCGACAGCGGGTATCGCGGTGACCAGGGCGACCGCGAGCAGGACTCCGAACGCCGTGGAGAGCGTCCAGGCAGCGGGTGGGTACCGCTCGCCATCGAAGAACAGGTACAACCCGATGCCCAAGGGGATCCCGGCGGCCACGCCGGGTACGGCGGGGAGGAGTTGCGCCACGGCCAGGCCCACACCGGCCTGGACGGGAGTCGCGCCGAGCGCACGGGCGACCGCCAGCGGATGCCGGGTGTCGAGGACCGCGGTCCAGGTGCTCACGATGGTGTTGAGCAGTGCGAGGAAGCACGCCACTCCGGCGACGATGACCATGGCCTGGAGGGTTCGCTCGTTGCGGGGGTCGGGAAGCTCTGAATAGCCCAGGTTCAGCGGATCGTCGTCCTGCGCCAGGATCGTCAGGACGGCGGCCAGCGCGGCCGTGGTGATCAGGGTGTTCACGGTGACGAGCCGGGCACGGTGTGGCCGGCGCGCGTTGACGCGTACTCCGATCAGGAGAGCGGTGGGCAGCCGGCGCGACAGCCGGATGGCCCACCGCCGACGGCGTGGTGGGGTGGGGGCGTCGGCCAGCGCGTGGGTGGTGCTGGTGGCGGCGGCGCGGACCACAGGCCCCAGGGTCGCCGCGACGGCGATCGCGAGGGCGAACGCGGTGGCGGTGACCACCACCCGCAACGGCGGATCCAGACCGGCCGAGCCGACGAATCCGGCGCTCGGACGGAACAGCAGGGGTGCCGCCAGCCAGCCGGTTGCCAGGCCGGCTCCGGCGGCGGCGAGCGCGATCACGAGGTACTCGACGAGGTGGACGGCGGCGATCACGGCGGGCCCGGCGCCGACGGCCTTGAGCAGTCCCACCCGGCGGCGCCGGGCGATGACACGGCCCGCGACGATACCCGCGACGCCGACCACCGCGAGGCCGGTCAGCAGCCAACTGCCGACCACCAGGGCGGTCTCGGCCTGCCCGTTCTGCCGACCACTGCTGTTGGCGATGTCCTGCGCCGAGCGGAAGCTCCAACCGCGGAAGCGGGGATTGCCGCCCGAGGGGTCCACGATGTCGGCGCCGGCCGCCGGGTCGGTCAGTCTGAGGTTCAGCGTGTACGACCGCGGCTGATCCCCGGCGAGGGCGGCGATGTCACGACCGTCGACCCAGACCAGGCCGCCCTTCTCCACCAGGTTCGAGCCCGGCAGGTGCCAGTGGACCTGCGGGTACACCGGCCTGGCGGCGGTCACCGCGAAGCCTGTCACGTGCAGCGGGTGACCGCCGACCCGGACCGTGTCGCCGAGGCGCATGCCGAGGGCGTCGGCGAAGGTGCGCTCGACGACCACGCCGTCGGGGCGTACCCAGGTGCCGTCGGTGACGGCCGGGCGGTTGACGGCGGCCGGCGTACCGTCGCGGCCCTCGACGATGACCCGGACGGTCGTGTCGCGGACGGTCAGAGCCAGGAAGGCAAGGGGATACGGTCCGCTGTGCTCGCTGACGCCGGGCAGGGTGGTCAGTGGTGCGAGCGCGTCCAGGGCACGCGGACCTGTGAAACCCGTCTCGACGACCAGGTCGGGGCCGGCGGTGGCGGCCCGGGTCCGCTCGTACGGGCGGGTGACGAGCTCGTTGAGGGTGAGGCCGAGGGTCAACGTCGCGGTCGCCGCGGTGATGGCGACCAGCAGCAGCACGGTCTCGGTCCGGTGCCGACGCAGGTCCCGCATCAGCAGCCGACACACGAGCAGCAGACGACCCGCCACGTCAGTGCGTCCCGTCGTGACCGATTGCGCCGGCGAGCATGCTGTCGTCGGCGAACGCCCCGTCCCGCATGGAGATCACCCGGTCGGCGACCGCCGCGATGCGGGCGTCGTGCGTGACCACCACGACTGTCTGCCCCGCGCCGCGCAGGTCCTCGAAGAGCCGCAGCACTTCAAGGGTGGCGGCGCTGTCGAGGTTGCCGGTGGGTTCGTCGGCCAACACGATCTGCGGTTCGTTGCTCAGCGCGCGGGCGATGGCGACGCGTTGACGCTGGCCGCCGGACAGCGCCGAGGGGAGGTGCGAGGCACGATCGGCCAGCCCGACCTGGTCGAGCAGGTGCAGGGCGCGTCGACGGGCCTGACCGGGTGACCGACCGGCCAGCAGCGCGGCCACCTCGACGTTCTCCACGGCGGTGAGTTCGTCCATGAGGTGGAAGGACTGGAACACGAGGCCGATGGTGTCGCGTCGCAACCGGGCCAGGGCCCGCTCGCTCATCGTGTCGATCCGACGGTCGCCAAGCCACACCTCGCCGTCGGTGGGGCGCTGCAGCCCGCCGAGCAGGTGCAGCAGTGTGGATTTGCCGCACCCACTGGGACCCATGATCGCCACCGCCTGCCCGGTGGGCACGTCCAGGTCCACGTCGTCGACCGCGCGGACCAGCGCGCTGTCCCAGCCGTAGAACCTGCTGAGTCCGCGCGCCCGCAACGCCATCGACCCGTTCACGCCCCCGCCCTCCGTCCCGCTCGACCGCGCTCGGTCCACATGCGTTCGCACGCCTCCAGCCACTCCAGGTCGGCCCGCAGCCGCAACACGACGCCCTCCACAAGCAATCCGGCGACCGGATCCACCGACCGCTCCAAAGCCGCCCGCTGGGCGTCGCGCAGCCTGCGCAGCACCTCGCGCCGCTGGGCGTCCACCAGGGCGACCGGATCGGCCAGCCGGGCAGCTGCCGCGGCCACCAGCTTCAGGTGGAATTCCGCGAGGTCCGGCTTCGGCCAGCTCACCTCGGTCAGCCAGCCGGCCACCCGCTGCTGCCCGGCGGGGGTCAACGCGTAGACGCGGCGGTCCGGGCGGTCCGGCAGACCGTCGGCCCGCTCGGAGGTCACCAGGCCGGCCTTCGCCAACCGGGCCAGGGTCACGTAGATCTGCCCCGCGTTCATCGCCTCGCCGAGGGGACCGAGCGCGCCGCGCATCCGGCTGCGCAGTTCGTAGCCGTGCGCCGGCTCCTTGGCCAGCATGGCCAGCACCACGTCCTGCATCCGGCACGCCCCTCGACTAGATCGCTAATAGATAACCGCTAGCTATAGCGCTGTCAAATCTCGACGCTCCGCGTCGGTGGGGTCCAGTACCGTCTGGGGACCATGGACGCGCGGGGCGGCGACGCCATCATCGGGCGGGATCATCCCGCGGGTCTGCTGCGCGCCGAGCTGGATCGGGCCGCCACCAGCCACGGCGGTCTCGTCCTGGTCACCGGTGAGCCGGGCATCGGCAAGACCACCCTCGTCACGACTGTGGCCCGGGAGGCCCGCCGGCGCGGGGCGCTCGTGCTCGGCGCGGCCTGCTGGGATTCCGACAGCGCCCCCGGCTACTGGCCGTGGGTGCAGGTGCTGCGCGTCCTGCGGCGCTCCGCCGACGACTGGGCGCTCGCCCGGCCGGACGCCGAGCCCGCCCTCGCCGCCCTGCTCGGCGAGACCAGCACCGGCGACGTGCCCAACCTCGCCGCCGCCTGGCCCGCCCCGAACGACGGCCGGGACGACGGTCCGGACGCCGCTGCATGGCCCGCCCCAAACGACAGCCGGGACGTCGCCGACCAGGAGGCGTTCGCCCTGTACGACGCGGTGACCGCCGCGCTTGTCGCGGTCTCCCAGCACCGGCCGGTGGTGGTCGTCCTCGACGACCTGCACTGGGCCGACCCGGCCTCCCTGCGGCTGCTGGCGTTCGCCGCCCAGCACACCTGGTTCGAGCGGCTGTTGCTGATCGGCACGTACCGCGACGCGGAGGTCGAGGCGGGCGAGCACCCGTTGCGCCCGCTGCTGATGCCGCTGGTCGCCAAGGCCACCACGATCACCCTCACCGGCCTCACCCGCGACGAGGTGGCCGCGTTGATGGCGCGCACCGCCGGACGGGAGCCCGACGCCGACCTGGCCGACGAGGTGCACAGGCGTACCGGCGGCAACCCCTTCTTCGTCGAACAGACCGCCCGGCTGTGGCACGCCGACGGCACGACAGGCACCATCCCGCCCGGCGTACGGGAGGCGGTGCGCCGGCGGCTCGACCAGTTGCCCGCGACGGTGGTCGAGGCGCTTACCGTCGCCGCCGTGCTGGGCCGCGAGTTCCACCGGGAGGTCCTGGCGGCCAGCGCGGCGGCCCCGGCGGCGCAGCTCGACCGCCTGCTCGACCAGGCGGTGACCGCCCGGCTGGTGGTCTCCCGGGGCGGCGGCCGGTTCGCCTTCGCCCACGACCTCGTCCGGGAGACCCTCTACGACGGGCTCACCGCCGACGACAGGCAGTCCCGGCACGCCGCGGTGGTCCGAGCGGTGGACCCGCCGACGGCGCTGACCGACCGGCTGATCCCGGCCGACCTGGCCCGCCACGCCTACCTGGCCGGCCCCGCGCTCGACCGGGCCCGGGTCGTCGATTTGCTGGTCGCCGCCGGGCGGGACGCGTTCGCCCGGCTCGCCGCCGACGAGGCGGGTGTGCACTTCCGCCGGGCGCTGGAGGTCGTCGAGGATCGGGCGCAGCGCGTGCGGCTGCTCGTCGACTTCGGTGAGGTGCAATATCACCACGCCGGTCGGGACGAGGCCGTACGCCTGCTCGCCGAGGCCGCGACGCTGGCCCGCACGCTCGACGACCCGGTGCTGCTGGCCCGCGTCGCGCTCACCGTGCACCGCTCCCGTCAGGTGGACACCATCCACTCGGTCGACACCGCGGACCTGGTACGCGATGCGTACCAGCGGTTGATCGGCGAGCCGGCCGCCACCGCGTCGGTAGGCACACTGGTGGCGGATCTGATCACCGCGACGGAGACCATCGCCCGTTCCGGCCGCGACGACGAGGCGCTCACGTTCAGTCTGTGGGCCCGCCACGACACCACCTGGGGTCTGGGCACCGCAGCGGCACGAGCCGCGCTCACCTCCGAGATCCGGGACGTGGCCCGCCGCTCGGGTGACCGGGAGACCGAGCTGTGGGCCACCTCGCTGCGCTGGGTGGCGCTGCTGGAACTGGGCGACCCGCGCTTCGTCGAGGAGTTCACCGCTTTCGTCACCGCCGGCCAGCAGGATGACCTGGCCCGCCCCCGGATGGCGGCGGCCGTCGACGGCGGGATCATCGCCGCGTTCCGGGGTGACTTCGCCGAGGCTGACGAGCGGTTCACGGTCATCGCCGACCTGTCCGACCCGGGGCATGCCGAGTTCGCCTTCATGGGCCATCACCTGCGCTGGGCCCGGCTGCTGTTGCAGGGCCGGTTCGACGAGATCGACGCGCTGCTGCGCGAGTGGGCACCGACCGACTACCCGTACCGGGAGCTGCTGTCGGCGATCACGGCGGCCGAGCGCGGTGACGACGAGACGGCGGTGCGGCTGACCGCCGTCATCGAGGCCGCCGACATTCGCTACCCGCGTCCGGTGTCACCGCTGTGGCTGCGCCTGCGCGCGCAGGCCGCCGCCGCGTCCCGCGACCCGCAGCGCTGTCGTGACGCGCGGGCCGCGCTGACCCCGCACCGGGGGCGGTGGGCGGTGGCGCTCTTCGGCTGCGACATCAGCGGGCCCGTCGACCACTGGCTCGCCGTGGTCGACGCCGCCGAGGAGCGCTGGGACGACGCGATCGCCGGATTCACGGCGGCCCGCGAGGCCGCCGACCGGATGGGCTCCCGACCCTGGTCGCTCATCGCCCGCGCCGGGCTGGTGAACGCCCTGGCCGGCCGCGACCGCCCGGGTGACGCCGCGACGCTTGCCGAGCTGCGCGCCACGACCGCACGGGACGCCACCGCCCTCGGCATGCGACAGGTGCTCCTCCGGCTCGCCGCCCCGGAACCGGCCCGCCCCGAGCCGGGACAGCTCACCGGCCGTGCCCAGGACGCCGGGCCGGGCCGAGCCGTCCTCCCGGGTCGGACCGTCGAGCCAGGCCGAGTCGCGCTCCCGGGCGGGGCCGCCGGGCCCGACCGGGTCGCCCTCCCGCGCGAGGCCGCCGAGGCGGGCCAGGCCGTCGGGCGGCGTCGGGTGACGCCGCCCGACCCGCCGGTCGAGGGGTACGCGTTCCGGCGCGACGGGCCGGTCTGGCAGCTCGCGTACGCCGGAGTCGTGGCGCACCTGCCCGACGCCAAGGGTCTGCACGACCTGCACCTGCTGCTGAGCCGCCCGGGCAGTGACGTGCCGGCGGTGGAGCTGCTCGACCCGGCCGCCGGACCGGAGCTGGTGGCCGCCCGCCGGATGGGCGGCGATCCGGTCCTCGACGACGAGGCGAAGGCCCGCTACCGGCGGCACCTGACCCGCCTCGACGACGAGATCGACCGGGCCGCCGCACGCGGCGACGAGCGCAGGGCGGCCGCGTTGGACGCCGAACGCGGCGCGCTGCTCGGCGAGCTGCGCGCCGCGGCGGGGCTGGCCGGCCGGAGCCGGCGGCTGGGCGACGAGGCCGAGCGGGCCCGCAAGACGGTCACCGCGCGGATCCGGGACACGCTGCGCAAGGTCGACGAACGTCATCCGGCGCTCGGCGGTCACCTGCGCGAATCCGTCTCCACCGGCAGCACCTGCCGCTACCTGCCTCCCGAGCCGTTGCGTTGGCGGCTCTGATCCGGTGCTTCGAGGTGCACGGTCAGCGGCGGTTGTACCTGTACATGGTCAACGTGCCGAAGACGAGCACGAAGCCGACGCTCCACGCCAGCAGCCACATCGTGGCGGACGGGTCCGAGTCGCCGGCCATCACCGCGCGCACCGACGCCACCAGCTGCGTCACCGGGTTGACCTTCACGAACGCCTGGAGCCAGCCGGGCATGGTGCTCGGCTCGACGAAGACGTTGCTGAGGAACGTCAGCGGGAACAGCACCATCATGCTGACCCCCATCACCGACTTCTCGCTGCGCAGGATCAGCCCGAAGAACGTCCACACCCACGAGAACGCGAACGAGAAGACCACCAGCAGCCCGATCCCGGCAGCCACCCCGGCGACGCCGCCGTCGGGTCGGAAACCGAGCGCCAATCCGACGCCGAGGATGACCAGGGCGGCGAGGATGTAGCGCAGCACGTCGCCGAAGATCATGCCGACCAGGGCGGCCGGCCGCCAGACGGGAAGCGTCCGGAAGCGGTCGAAGATGCCCTTCTCGATGTCGGTGTTGAGGCCGATGCCGGTGTACATGGTGATCATCACGACGCTTGTCACCATGATGCCGGGCAGGAAGAACTGCAGGTAGTCGCGCGGGCTGTCGGCGAGGGCGCCACCGAACAGGTACGTGAACATCAGCACCATGATGATCGGGAACGCGGTCACGTCGAAGAGCTGCTCCGGCACGTGCTTGATCTTCAGCAGGGCCCGCCAACCGAAGGTGAGCGACGCGCCCAGCGCGCTGGGTCGGGGCGGTCGCGCGCCGGGCGCGAGGACCGTCGCCAGCGCCTCGGCGGACGGTACGTAGACCGACGGCGCCCGTTCGGTAGTGGTGGTGGTGGTGTCGCTCATCGGGCTGCCTCCAGCTCGTCGTCGCGCTCGTCGGCCGACACGGCCGGATGATCGGTCAGGGCCAGGAAGACCTCGTCCAGGCTCGGCTGGCCGAGGGAGAAGTCGTCGACGACGATGCCGGCGCGGGCCAGGTCACCGAGCGCGCGGGCGGCCTGCGCGCTGGCATCGAGGTCGGTGCCGGCCTCGCCGACCCGGGCGGTCAACGCGACCGGATCCGCGGCGAGCTGCACCGGCACGTTGAGCGCCTCGCGGAGCACCAGCTCGGCCTGCGGACGCTGACCGGGGTCCCGCAGTCGCAGGTGGACGGTGCCGGAGCCGACCGACGACTTCAGCTCGCCCGGGGTGCCCTCCGCGATCACCCGGCCGTGGTCGACCACAGCGATCCGGCCGGCGAGCTGGTCGGCCTCGTCGAGGTACTGGGTGGTCAGCAGCACTGTCGTCCCGTGCGACACCACGGCCCGGACGATCTCCCACACCTGGTTGCGGCTGCGCGGGTCGAGACCCGTCGTCGGCTCGTCGAGAAAGAGCAGGTCGGGGGTGTTGAGGATGCTCGCGGCGATGTCGATGCGCCGCCGCATCCCACCCGAGTACTTCTTCACCTGGCGGTCGCTCGCCTCGGTCAGACCGAACGCGGCGAGCAACGCCGCCGCGCGCTCGCGGGCGGCCGGCTTGCGCAGGCCGAGCAGGCGGGCGAGGAGCACCAGGTTCTCCGTACCGGTCAGGTCCTCGTCGACGGAGGCGTACTGGCCGGTGAGGCTGACCCGGCTGCGGACCTTGTCGGCCTCGGTGACCACGTCGTGCCCGAACACCCGCGCGGTGCCGCCGTCGGGGCGCAGCAGCGTCGCCAGCACCCGGACCGCCGTGGTCTTGCCCGCCCCGTTCGGGCCGAGCAGGCCGTAGACGGTCCCGGCGGGCACCCGCAGGTCCATGCCGGCCAGCGCCCGGGTCTCCCCGAACGATCGGGTGAGTCCCTCGGCCTCGATGGCCAGGCCGGTGGAGCGTCTATTCATGACTCGTACCTCTCGTCCGACGTGTGCACAGACGCGCAGCGCCGTGGTTGGTGAGATCAACGACGCCGCCCACCGCAAGGGCGCGAGGTGACGGCCGACGCCCGCTAGATCGGATCTAGCGGGTGCTGTTTCGGACCGAAATGTCGGTGGGATCGGCTTGACTGGGGTCGACGAAGGGGACGCAATGGCGCAGGTACGCATCGAGCCGTGGCACGAGGATGATCTCGATCTGCTGCGGCAGCTCAACTCGCCTGACACGCGCCGACACACCGGCGGCCCGGAGACCGACGAGCAGGTGCTCGCCCGGCATGACAGGTACGTGCACTTCGCCGAGGGCGGGCAGGGGTGCATGTTCACCGTGGTGCTGTCGGACGGCGTGCGGGCGGGCAGCGTCGGCTACTGGGCCCGCGAGTGGCGCGACCAGCAGGTGTACGAGCTGGGCTGGGCGGTGCTGCCCGCGTACCGGGGGCAGGGGCTGGCCACCGCCGCGGTGCGCGCGGCTCTCGACGTGGCGCGCGCCCGACGGGACCGTCGCCACGCGCACGCGTACCCGTCGGTCGACAACCCCGCCTCGAACGCGGTCTGCCGCAAGGCGGGCTTCACCCTGCTCGGAGAGACGAATTTCGAGTACCCGCCCGGGCACCTGATGCGTGCCAACGACTGGCAGCTCGACCTGACCGCCCCGCCGACCGACGACTGAGCCGGGCGGGGCGGCCGTCGCCGGTCACCAGGTGGTGTCGAGGCGGTGCCGCTGCTCGGCGGTCAACTCCAGCTCCACGGCGGCCAGACTCTCCTCCAACTGGGCCACCGAGGACGCTCCCACAAGCGGAATCGACGGCAGGTCACCGCCCAGCAACCAGGCGAGCACCACCTGGTTCACGGTCGCGCCGGTCTGCCCCGCCACCTCCCGCAGGGCGGCCAGCCGCCGGGGTGCGCTCGGCAGGTCGTACGCCGGGCCGAGCGGCTTGTCGGACCGGGTGAACGCCCCCTTGAGCAGCGGCGAGTACGCCACCAGGGTCAGCTCCGGCTCGGCGCGCAGGTAGCTGAGCAGGTCGCCGCCGACGCCGCCCGGCTCGCCGTCCGGGTCCAGCTCGCTGGCCAGGTCGGTGCGGTTGGGCAGGTAGCTGCGGTGGTACTGGAGCACCTCGTACCCCGGGAGGCCGGCGGCTGCGGCGAGCGCCCGGGCACGCTCCACCCGCCACGCCCGGTGGTTGCTCGCGCCCAGCAGGCCCACCGTCTGATCGGCGACCAACTCGGCGAAGCCCTCCACCGTCTCGGCGAGCGGCACCGTCCGGTCCTCGATGTGCGCGTAGAGCAGGTCCAGCCGTTCCACGCCGAGCCGGTCGCGGCTGCGTTGCGCCGACTCGCGGATCACCTTCGCCGACAGGCCCTCGGCGTTGTCCAGGTAGCTGGTGCCGGGGGCCAGCGGGCGGGCACCCAGCTTGGTGGCGATGACGATCTCGGCGCCGATGCCCCGGCTGCGCCGCCATCGCCCGAGCAGCTCCTCACTCTGCCCGCCCTGCGAGCCGTCCACCCAGAACGCGTAGTTGTCCGAGGTGTCGATGAACGTGCCGCCCGCCTCGACGTACCGGTCGAGGATCGCGTACGAGGTGGCCTCGTCGGTGGCGCTGCCGAACAGCATGGCCCCGAGGCTGAGCACGCTTACCTCGCGCCGGGTCGCCGGGTCGGTGCCGATCGTGCGGTACCGCATGGGATCTCCTTCCGTGCGCCCTGCCGGTGGGCGCCCGAGGACCACACTGGTGGCTGGAGTGCGCTCCAGGTCAAGCGCACGTCTCTCACCAGGGGAGTACGCCGTACCCGCCGCCGGCGTCCATCTGGAAGCCCCACAGCAGCCCGCTCGGCCCGTCGGCCGGCAGCGTCGCCAGGCGCACGCTCACCTCGGCGCCCTGCTCGGCGGTGCGGAAGCCGCTGTTGCCGTTCAGGTCGGTGGCGCAGTAGCCGGGGTTCGCCGCGTTCACCTTGATCGGAGTGTCGCGCAGCTCCTTGGCGTACATGGCGGTGAGCATGTTCAGCGCCGCCTTCGACGACGGGTACGGCACGGAGGTCAACTCGTTCAGCGCGCTGTCCGGGTCGGTCATCGCCGCGATCGAGCCGACCTCGCTGGAGACGTTGACGATCCGGGCGGCCGGCGCCTGGCGCAGCAGCGGCAGCAGCGCGTTGGTCACCGTCACCACCCCGAAGACGTTCGTCTCGTACAGTCGGCGCAGCGTGGCCACTGTCGTCTCGCTGGGCAGCCCTCGCGCACCGTCGGCGAGGATGATGCCGGCGTTGTTGACAAGCACGTCCAGCCGGCCGTACTCCGCCTCCACAAACTTCGCGGCGGCGGCCACCGACCCGGCGTCGGTGACGTCAAGCGGCACGAACACCGCGTCCACGCCGCCGTCGCGCAGCTCCTGCTGCGCGGCCCGGCCGCGCTCGGCGTCGCGTGCGCCCACCAGGACTGTCATCCCGAGGCCACCGAGCTGTCGTGCGGTGGCGAAGCCGATTCCCTTGTTGGCCCCGGTGATCAGGGCGACCATGTTCGTCATGCCGTCGAGCCTCACCCCGGCGGCGGCCCGTGGACAGGGGCGGGCCGAGGCTGGGACCGGCGGTACCACCCTGGCCGGCCCCGCCCGGGGCATGCTGGTGGGATGACGAGCAGCGGCCTGCGACGTGACGAACTGGCGGCGTTCCTGCGCACCCGCCGCGCCCGCCTGAGCCCCGCCGAGGTCGGCCTCCCCGACGGGATCCGTCGGCGCACCCCGGGGCTGCGTCGGCAGGAGGTCGCCCAGCTCGCCGGGATGTCGATCGACTACTACATCCGGTTGGAGCAGGGCCGTGGCCCGCACCCGTCCCGGCAGGTGCTCGCCGCGATGGCCCGGGCGCTGCTGCTGAGCCGCGACGAGCGGGAGTACCTGTTCCGGATCGCCGGGGAGAACGCGCCCTCGACCGTCGGCCCGAGCCGGGAGGTGACCTCCGGACTGCGGCACCTGCTCGACGCCATGGCGGCGTCGCCGGCGTACCTCGTCGACGCCGCGTACCACGTGCTGGCCTGGAACCGTCTGGCCACGTATTTCGTGGGGGATCTCGCGGCCGTGCCGGACGCGGAGCGCAACATGATCCGCTGGACGTTCCGGCAGCCGATGACCGACGCCCACTGGACCGACGCCGACGCACGCCGGTTCGTGCAGAGCACGGTGGCGGACCTGCGGGCCGCCTACGGCCGCTACCCGGCGGATCCGGCGATCCGCGAGCTGGTCACCGAACTGCTCGGCACCTCGCCCCGGTTCGCCCGGCTGTGGGCCGAGCACGACGTCGAGGAGCGCCGTCCCATCGTGAAGCGGGTGGCGCATCCCGAGCTGGGGCCTCTGGAGTTCGAGTGCCGTGTGCTGCTGGTGCCGGAGACCGAGCAGCGGCTGATCGTCTACGTCGCCGAGCCGGCCTCGCCGACCCAGGCGGTGTTCCGCCGGTTGGCCGAGCGCGTCGGCTCCTGACCCCGAGGGCGAGCGTGCTGCCGCTCGGTCAGCGCGCGGACCGAGCGGCAGCACCACCCATCGAGCGTCAGCGGGGGACGTAGGCGAAGGTGTCCGGGTTCGGGCCGGTCCGCCCGGCCTCACCCTTGTCCAGCCCGGTGATCCGCTCCATCGCCGCGTCGTCCAGCCCGAAGTCGAAGATCCGGGTGTTCTCCTCGATCCGCTTCGGCGTGGTCGACTTCGGGAAGATGATGTCGCCGCGCTGCACGTGCCACCGCAGCACCACCTGCGCCGGGGTGCGGCCGAGCTGCTCGGCGATGTCGACGATCGTCGGGTCGGTCAGCACCTTGCCCTGGGCGATCGGCGACCACGCCTCGGTGAGGATGTTGTGCTCGAGGCCGTAGGCGCGGACCTCGTCGTTGCAGAAGTACGGGTGCACCTCGATCTGGTTGACCGCCGGCACCACGCTCGCCTCGTCGGCCAGCCGCCGCAGGTGCGCCACCTGGAAGTTCGACACGCCGATCGAGCGGGCCCGACCGTCGCGCTGGAACTCCTCCAGCACCTTCCAGGTCGAGACGTAGTCGCCGTCGTAGAGCGTTGGCAACGGCCAGTGGATCAGGAACAGGTCGATGTAGTCCATCTTCAACGCCGACAGCGTCGAGTCGAACGCCTTGCGGGCGTCGTCCGGGCGGTGGAAGCCGTTGTTCAGCTTGCTCGTCACGTAGACGTCGCCACGGTCGAGGCCGGAGACGCGGACCGCCTCGCCGACCTCGGCCTCGTTGCCGTACATCTCGGCGGTGTCGATGTGCCGGTAGCCCGTCTCCAGCGCCGTGGTCACCGCCGCGACGGTGTCCTTCGGCTCGATCTGGAACACCCCGAAGCCGAGCTGCGGGATGGTCGTGCCGTCGTTCAGGCTGATGTCAGGAATCGTGTTCGCCATTGCGGCTCCTTCGCGTCTTCGGTATCCGTCATCCATACCCGGCGGGCGAAGGATCCACCGCCCAACACGTGGTGACGAGCGCAACGTCGGCCCGGTTCACCCGGTCGTGTCGAACAACACCGGCCAGGGCCGTTCCGCCGGCACCGAGGGCGGCGTGGTCGGTGCCGGCTCGGCGACGGCCAGCACCTCGGCGGCCAGCTGCCCGACCATCGGCGCCGCCGGGTGCGCGGCCCGTTCCGGCCAGACCGCCGAGGTGCGCTTCGCGAGCGAGGTGTCGGCGATCGGCCGCCACGCGATTCGGGGTTCCCGGCGTGCCAGCGTCGCCGGCTCCACGGCCACGCCGCCACCGGCCAGCACCAGCCCGAACAGGAACTCCGGGTTGCGTGCCGGCCGCACCCGCGCCGGGCGCCACCCGTGCCGCCGGCACACCGCGAGCAGGTGGTCGTGCCAGCCCGGGGCGGTGGCCCGGGGCGCGGCCACCAGGTCCAGGCCGGCGAGCGCCGCGAGCGGCACCTCCCGGCCACGGGCCAGCGGCGAGGTCCGCGGCAGCAACACCCCGAGGGGTACGTCCACCGGGGCGCCGAAGCGCAGCCCGTCCGCCTCGACCGGATGGTGCACGAGGCCGACATCCAGGGTCCGCTCGGTGAGCATCCGTACCTGCTCGGCGGTGGTCAGCTCGTGCAGCTCCACGTCCAGGCCCGGCGCTCGGCCGGTGAGCTGGTCCAGCAGGGCGCGCAGCGTCACCGCCGGGGTCTCCGGCGGCACACCTGCACGCAGGACGCCCAGCTCGCCCGCGCGGACCTGGCCCATGAGGTTGCGCAGCCGGCCCTCGCCGGCGAGCAACTCCTCCGCCTCGGCGAGCAGCAGGCCGCCGGCGGTGGTGAGCCGCACCTGGCGGCGGGACCTGTCGAACAGCTCGACCGCGAGCTCCCGTTCCAGCCGCTGGATCGACTGACTCAACGGCGGCTGGGCCATCCCCAGCAGTTCGGCCGCCCGCCCGAAGTGCAGCTCGTGGGCGACGACCACGAAGTGCCGCAGGTGCCGGAGCAGGTCCACGGCCGGACCCTACGCCAGCGGCGGAACACCGCCACTGGATACCGTGCCCGGGTGGATGTGGGGGAGCGGATCGAGGCGATCTTCGCGGGCGTCGGGGTGACGGCCAGCCTGCACGTCGTCGACCTGGACGCGGTGGACGCGGACGCGGTGGACGTGGGCGCCGTGGACCGGCAGGTCGGGGTGCGTGCCGACGAGCAGGTGGTGATCGCGTCGATCTTCAAGATCCTGCTGGTGCTGGAGTTCGCCCGGCAGGTCGACGCCGGCCAACTCGACCCCACCGAACGGGTGGTGGTCACCGCCGCCGACCGGCTCGGCGGGTGGGGGCTGGCCGGCTGCGCCGACGACGCCGAGGTGTCGCTGCGCGACCTGGCGTACTTCGCCATGTCGGTCACCGACAACACGGCCGCCGACCTGCTGCTGCGTCGGGTCGGCCCGGACCTGCTGCCGATGCTCGCCGCCGAGCTGGGGTTGACCCGCACCCGTGTCCTCGGCGGTCCTCGGGAGCTGGTCGAGTTGATGCTCGCCGACGTGGGCGCACGGACCGAGGCGGAGTTCGCGCGGATCTTCCCGACGCTGCCGCCGGAACGGGTCCGCGCGATGCGGGTCTTCGACCCCGCGCACACCACAAGCAGCACCGCCCGGGAGATCACCCGACTGCTCACCCTGATCTGGCGGGACGAGGCCGGGTCCGCGGCGGCCTGCGCGATGGTCCGCGCCTGGATGGCCCGGCAGATCTTCTGGACCCGGCTCGCGGCCGGCTTCCCGCCAGGCGTCCGCGTGTCCGGCAAGACGGGCACCCTGCCTGGCCTGCACCTGGAGGCCGGCGTCGCCGAATACCCCGACGGCGGCCGGTACGCGATCGCCGTCTTTGCCCGCGCCGACGAGCTGACCCCGCGCCGGATCGACGTGGACCTGGCGATGGGTAAGGCCGCCCACACGGCCGTAGAGGCGCTGCGCGGCGGCTGAGTTTTCCGCGCGCCCGAGCGCCGACAGGCAGTCGTTGAACAGGCACGATATGCCGGCACGTATCGGAGGTGGCAGCGTTCGATCTTGGACCGGGACGCGGTGGCGCTGGTTGGCTCGTGTCGACCGATCACCCGAACACGGGGAGTAGATCCGCATGTCCAACCTCGACCGCCGTCGCTTCCTGCGCGACGCCGCAGCCACCACCGCCCTGGTCTCGGCCGGTGGCCTCGCCGCCACCTCCACCACCCCGGCCCAGGCCGCGCCGCCTACCGCCGCGCCGGCACCCGCCGGCCGCCGCACCGGCGCGGTCAGCTTCCGCTGGTGGGGTACGGCCGGGTGGCGCGTCGACATCGCCGACCGGACCGTCCTGGTCGACCCGTTCCTCAGCCGCATCGACACCGGACTGTTCACCGGCGCGTTCAAGACCGACGCCCCGTTGACGGTGCGCACCGACGTGATCGATCCGCGCGTCGACCGGGCCACGACAGTCCTGGTCACGCACACCCACTGGGACCACTTCATGGACGTCCCGTACATCGCCGGGCGCACCGGCGCGCGGGTGTTCGGCACGCTCACCGCGTATCACCTGGGGTTGGCCTACGGGGTGCCGGCGACGCAGCTCAGCGCCGTGAAGGGCGGCGAGGTGCTCGACTTCGGCGACCACAGCATCGAGGTGGTCGGCTCGCTGCACAGCCGCAACGCGTCGTACTCCGTGGCCTTCCCCGGGGTGCGGGTGAGCCAGCCTGCGCGGCCCGCGACCATCGCGGACCTCCCGGAGGGCGACACGCTGGGATACCTGCTGCGGGTCGAGCGCGGCCCGTCGGTCTACTTCACCGGGGCCAGCGACGTGGCCGAGCGCAACCTCAGCGGCCTGGCGCCGGACGTGGCGATGGTGGCGATGCAGAGCGCCACCACCACCGGCGACTACCTGCCCCGGCTGCTGGCCGGTCTGGACTACCCGAAGGTCGTCGTGCCGGTGCATTGGGACAACTTCGAGACGCCGTTGCAGAACCCGCCGGTCGTGGCACCTGCCGATCGCGCCCGGCTCGACGACATGATCGCGGCGGTGCGTCGGATCTCGCCACGCAGCCGGGTGCTGGTGCCCGAGTACGAGACCGCGTACCACTTCTGACCGGATCCGGGCGGGCGCCCGCGCCCGCCCGGTCAGCCGGCGGCCAGCTCCGCCAGGGCACGCACCGACTTCCAGTTGCGGGTGGTGGCCACCACGCCGAGCTTCTTCTCCAGGTACGCGTTTGTGAACTTCGACCGGCCGTAGCCGCCGTCGGGGAAGTGCAGGAACACCTCCCGGCCGGTCACCGTGAACGACACGTTCTCGCCGCCCGGCACGGCGAGCGCGTCCACCACGGTCTTCTTCGGAGGGGTCGCCAGGAACGCCACCAGCAGGCGCGTCGGATCGTCCTCGACCTCGGCGTACGGGTTGCCGCCCACCACCGCCGCCAACTCCCTGCCGCTGCGCACCAGCACCGGCACGGTCAGCCCCAGCTCGTCGGCGAGCGCCCGCTCGATCCCGGCGGCCAGCTTCTCCGCATCGCGCACGGTGCTGCCGAACGCCACGTTGCCGCTCTGCAGGTACGTCTTCGCGTCGTCGTGGCCCAGGTCGGTGACGATCCGGCGCAGGTCGGCCATCGCGAGCCGGGTGGTGCCGACGTTGACCCCGCGCAGCAGGGCGACGTAACGGGTCATGGGCTCCTCCTGAGGGCGCGGGTGATCCGCTCAGCGTAGGTCGACCGACCGTGGTCCGCCGGGACCCACCAGGCCCGTTTCGTACGCCACGATGACCAGTTGCGCCCGATCGCGGACCGCGAGCTTGGTCAGCAACCGTCCGACGTGCGTCTTCACTGTGGCCGGGCTGAGACTGAGGTGCGTGGCCAGTTCCGCGTTGGACAGGCCCCGGGCGATCAGCGCCAGCACCTCCCGTTCCCGGTCGGTCACCCCGCCGAGCTGCCGGGGCAGCGGCCGGGCCGGCTCCGGCCGACGCGCGAACTCGTCGATCAGGCGGCGGGTCACCGTCGGCGCGAGCAGGCCCTCACCGGCGGCGACCACCCGGATCCCCGCCAGCAGGTCGGCTGGTGGGGTGTCCTTGAGCAGGAACCCGCTGGCGCCCGCGCGCAGCGCCCCGTAGACGTACTCGTCCAGGTCGAACGTGGTCAGGATGACGACCCGGGTGCCCGCCGTCGCCGGGTCGGCGCAGATCCGCCGGGTCGCCTCGATGCCGTCCATCTCCGGCATCCGGACGTCCATCAACACCACGTCCGGTCGGTGCTGACCGGCCAACGCGACGGCCTCGACGCCGGTGCCCGCCTCGCCGACAGTCGTGCAGTCCCCGGCGAGATCGACGAGCAGCCGGAAACTGCCGCGCAGCAAGGCCTGGTCGTCGGCGATCAGCACCCGGATCACGCGGCCACCCGGTAGGGCAGGCTGGCCGTCACCGCGAAGCCGCCGTCGGAGCGCGGCCCGGCCCGGAATTCGCCCCCGTGCAACGCCACCCGTTCCCGCATGCCGATCAGCCCGTGCCCCTCGCCGCCGGTCAGGACCGGCCGTCGGCCGTCGTCGGTCACCTCCACCCGTACCTCGTCGGGCGTGACGGTCACCGTGGCCCGGCAGGCGGCCGGTGCCGCGTGCTTCACCACGTTTGTCACCGCCTCCTGCACGATCCGGTACACCGCGAGGCCCACCGACTCCGGCACCGCACCGATCGACTCCTCCCGACGGACGTCGAGTCGGACGTCGACACCGCCGATCGCCGCCTGCCGGGCGAGCACCTGCAACTCGTCCAGGCCCGGCGTCGGGGCGTACGGGGTGCCCTCGCGCAGGACGCCCAGCACGCGACGGACGTCGGTGAGCGCGGTGCGGCCGGTCTCCTCGATCACCCGCAGCGCGGCCCCCGCCTCACGGGGATCGGCCTCGGCGACATGGTTGGCGACGGCCGCCTTCACCACGATGAGGCTCAGCGTGTGCGCGACCACGTCGTGCAGCTCCCGTGCCACCCGTAACCGCTCCTCGGCGGCGGCCTGCCGGACCAGGTGCTCGCCCTGCCGGGCGGCGAGGGCACGTCGCTCCCGGAGCAGCCAGCCGATCACCCAGGCCGGCGCGATCATGACGGCGGCGTAGACGACCGCGCCGGTCCGCGACCAGAGGTCGCCCGCGGTCAGCACCAGGGCGACGCTCACCAGAGCGAGACAACCGGCGGCACTGAGCAGCGAGCGGCGCGTGGTGGTCGACACGGCCACCGTGTAGAAGGACAGACCGATGGCGAGGGCCGGCGCGGCTGCGGCGAAATTGGGGATCACACCGGTGATCAGGGCGACGGTGGTGACGGCGCTGATCACGACGGCGACGGGGATCGGCCAGCGTCGGCGGGCGGCCAGCGGCAGGCCGAGGGCCATCCCGACGAGCACCGACACCCAGAGCGGCTCGTGCACGCCGCCGCGCAACGGTGACTCCAGTGCCGCGTACGGGCAGAGCAGCCCACCGACCGCCACGGCGAGTACGGCGTCCACGACGTACAGGTCCACCGGCCGCAGCCGCCGGGTCAACAGGAGAGCGGTCACCTGTCCGACCGTATCGGCCGGCGGGCCGAACCGCGTCCACCCGTGGGGGGTCATCCCCGAGGACGATCCGCCCGTGCCTGCGGGCCTCCGCCTCCTACCGAGGGCGGGCCGGAAAGTGTCCGCGCCGGCACGACGCGCCGCACCCGCCCCAACCGGCACCGTAACGGTCATGACCACATCCACGGTGACCCTGACGGGGCTGCGCGCGGTGTACGGCACCGGAACCCGGCAGGTGACGGCGCTCGACGGCGTGACCACGAGCTTCGCGAGCGGCACGTTCACGGCGGTGATGGGCCCCTCGGGCTCGGGAAAGTCCACCCTGCTGCACTGTGCGGCGGGGCTGGACAGCCCGACCGAGGGGACCGTCACGATTGACGGAACCCGCCTCGACGACCTCGGCGAGGACGAGCTGACCCGGCTGCGGCGCGACCGCGTGGGCTTCGTGTTCCAGGCGTTCAACCTGGTGTCCACGTTGACCGCCGCGCAGAACGTCGAGTTGCCGATGCGTCTGGCCGGCCGCCGCCCACCGGCTCGGGACGTCGCCGCCGCGCTCGACGCGGTGGGCCTCGCCGATCGGGCCGGGCATCGGCCGAGTGAGCTGTCCGGCGGCGAGCAGCAGCGCGTCGCCGTGGCCCGTGCGTTGATCACCCGTCCGGTGGTGGTGTTCGCCGACGAGCCGACCGGGGCACTGGACAGTGCCGCGTCCCGGCAGGTGCTCCGGCTGCTGCGCGGGCTCGTCGACGACCACGGGCAGACAGTCGTGATGGTGACCCACGATCCCGCCGCCGCCGCGTACGCCGACCGGGTCCTCCTGCTCGCCGACGGTCGTGTCGTCGACGAGTTGACCGGCGGGATCACCGCCGCCGCCGTCGCCGCACGGATCGCCGAACGGGAGACGGTCCCGACGCGGGCGACCGCGGAGCCGTCGTGGTGAGCGTCCGGCGGTCGGCCAGCGCGTTCGTGGCCGTCGCCGTCGGAGTCGCGTTGGTGTCGGCGGCCACCCTGCTGCTCGCCTCCGGACGTCCGCAGGTGCCGGACCGGTTGGCGCGGGCGGCGGTAGTGGTGCAGAGCCCCGAGGCCGGTGCGCCGGCCGACTCGTTCGTGCCGACCCGGCCCTGGTCCGCAACGGCCGCGGCGGAACTCGTCGGCCGGCTGGCCGCCCTGCCCGGTGTCGCGGCGGCGGTGCCGGACCGGACCTTCTACGCCCAGCCGCTCGTCGACGGACGGCCTTCGGCCGCCGACGCCGGGCGGAAGGACGCCCACCAGGGGCACGGCTGGTCCAGCGCCCAGCTCGGTGGGCTGCGCCGCACGGCGGGCGAGCCGCCCCGCCGGCCCGGTGAGGTGGTCGTCGACAGTGCGCTCGGGTTGCGGACGGGCGCGCCTGTCACCCTGCTGACGGCGGCGGGTCCGGAGGCGTACACAGTCAGTGGTCTGGTCGACGGGCCCGGCGTCCATGTCGCGGACGAGGTCGCCGCCGCGCTCGCGCCCGGCGTCCGGGCCATCGGGCTGGTGCTCACGGCGGACGCGGACCCCGAGCGGGTCGCCGCGGCGGCCCGTGGCGTCGTCGGCGCGGACGGGAGGGTGCTTACCGGCGACGCGCGGAGCGCGCTGGAGCCGCGCGACGACGCCCGCATCCGCTGGATCGGCATGCAGGTGCTCACCGGTACGGCTGTTCTCGCCGGCTTCGTCACGGTGTTCGTCGTCGCCTCCACCTTCGCGTTCACCGTCGCCCAACGTCGCCGTGAGCTGGGCCTGCTGCGTGCCGTCGGCGCCACCGGACGTCAGGTTCGCCGCATGGTCCACGTCGAGGCGCTCGTCGTCGGCGCTTCGGCAGGGCTCGTCGGCCTGCTGGTCGGCGCGGCGCTCGCCCCGCTGCTGGGTCGACTCCTGGTCGACGTCGGGTTCGAGCCGACGACCTTCCGGGTCCGGTACGCCCCCTGGCCGGTCGCGGTCTCGCTCGCCGCCGGGCCGGTGATCGCGCTGCTGGCCGTCTGGTCGGCGTCGCGCCGGGCAGCGCGGGTCCGCCCCCTGGAGGCGTTGCGCGAGGCCGCTGTGGAACAACGGCCGATGGGACGGCCCCGCGTCGTCACCGGGGCGTTGCTCGTCGCGGCGGGGGTCGCGCTCAGCGTCGGGACGGCGACCGCCGGCGAGGCCCGCGTCGCGGCGCAGTACGCCCTCTACGCGGTGATGGCGCTGGTGGCCGGCGCCACAGTGCTCTCCCCGGCGGTGGTCGGGCCGGTGGTGCGACTGCTGCGGTCTCCGGTGCGGCGCTCCGGCGGCGCGATCGGGATGCTGGTCCGGGGCGCTGCGCTCACCGCGACCCGTCGGACGGCGTCGACGGCCGCCCCGGTGCTGCTCACGGTCGCCTTCGCGGTGCTGGTGTCCGGAATGGTGCGAACCACCACCGCCGCGTACGCGGCAGGACGGGCGGACAACGTGAACGCCGGCTGGATCGTCGTGCCCGACCGGGCGCCGGGACTGTCGGACCGGGCCGTCGCCGCGACCGGTGGCACCGCTCTCCTGCCGACCACCGTCTTCCGCACCGACCCCGGAACCGGGCCTGCGGACCGGCCACTTACCGCGCTCGGTGTGGACCCGGCCGGCTTCGCCGCCGCGAACCGAGCGCTCACAGTCGTCGCCGGCACGCTCGACGACCTGCGCGGCGACGACACGGTGGTGGTGACCGCCGCGGCGAACCTGCGGCCGACCGAGCCGTACGTGGTGGTCTTCGCGGACGGGACGCCGGTGTCGCTGCGCGTCGTCGCCGTGGTCACCGACGACTCGCTCCCCGGCGATCTGCTCCTGCCCCGGGCCGTGGTGCGGGCGCACGACCCGTCGGCGCTCACGTCCACGGTGTACGTCCGGGACCGGATCGAGCCTCCGCTCGGCGCACGGGTCGTCGACGTCGCCACCTGGGCGGCCGAGGCCGACGCCGCCGAGGACCGTCTCGTCTGGCTCTTCACGCTGCTGCTGATCGGTGTGTCGGCCGGCTACGGCGCCATCGCCGTGGCCAACACGTTGCTGCTGGCCGCCGCCGGCCGAGCCGCCGACCTTCGGCTGATCCGGTTGGCCGGGGCGACCCGGCGGCAGGTCATCTGGCTGGTCACGGCCGAGTCCGCCCTGGTGGTGATGATCGGTGCGCTGCTCGGTGGGGCTGTCGCGTTCGTCGGTCTGCTCAGCATTCGCGCCGGCCTCGCCGAGCAGGTCGGCGCCCCCGTCGACCTGGTGGTGCCGTGGTCGGTGGTGGCCGGGGTGGTGGGGCTGTGCCTGCTGCTCGCGGCGCTGGCGAGCGCAGTGCCGACGTGGCGGTCACTGCGGCACCGCCCCGCGCGCTAGCTACTCCACGACCGGCAGCACGACCTCGTTGCGGCGCAGGAACCACGGCTTCCACGGCGGGTCGAAGCGCGCGTACCTGATCGCGCCCGTGGGTTGCAGCCCGGCGGCGGTGACCGACCGACCGAGCATGGTGGCCCGCTGGCTGAACGCCCGCTCAGTCCACCGGCCGGAGAAGCGGATCGCCGCCGCCAGGCGTGCCGGGACCTCGTGGATGCACACCCGGGCGTCCACCGGCTCGGGCAGGGTGGCAGTCGTGAAGGTGGCCGGCATGACGAACTGGATCAGGTACGCGCCGGGCCACTCGCCCTCGATCTGGACCACCGGCACGGTCATGGCGATCTTCTCCGAGTCGCTGGCCGCCGACAGCGCCGGCGCGGCCGACCCGATCGGGTGCCGGGCCCGGTTGGCGCCCCCGATGTAGGCGGCCAGCGGCCGGAACGCCTCGATCGGCGCCCGGGTGAAGGATGCCTGGATCCGCATCTCGGCCACCAGGTGGGCCGGGTAGCGGCGCAGCTCGAAGCCGGGGTGTCGGGACACCACCCGGTACGGCTGCTGCTCGGTCATCGCGCGCTCCCAGGATCTCTCTGGGACAGACGCTACCGCCCCTCCGGCTCCCGCTCTGCCGAAGTCGGTCGTCCCGCACCGGGGACGACGGCCCGCCAGTACTGGCGCTTGCCCTCGTCGCGCAGCACCACCCCGATCCGGCCCAGCTCGCGCCGCAGCTCGCGGGCGTCGTCGCGACGGTCCCGCTTGATCGCCCGCTCGCGGGCGCGCAGCAGCGCCTCCGCGCCGGTGGGCAGGCCGGGCAGGTCGGGCACCCACAGCCGGTACGCCGACCGGTGCGGGTCGCCGTCGGCCCAGACCCAGCCGTGCTCCTGGAAGGCGGCGGCGAGCCGTGCGGCCGGCAGGTCCGTCGACTCCCGGACCAGTTCCGCCCCGTCGGCGTCGAGCAGCACCAGGTGCTTGTCGGCGAGGAAGGCCACCCGGGTGTCGGCCCGCGCGACTGTCCGGTTCTCCGCGGCGCGGCGCAGCCGGGCCTGCGCCGCGTCGACGGTGACGATCAGCCGTTCGGCGGTGCCCATCCCGGCGACGACCAGGCCGGCCAGGACACCCGCGCCGATCGTGCCGGCGGTGGCCTGCGGCTCGGGCAACCGGTCCAGCCACTCGATCAGGTCGCTGAACGGCACCCAGGGCAGCCGGGCGAGCCAGCCGGTCGTCGCCGCGAGGAGCCATCCGACGCCCGCGCCGGCCAGCGGGAAGCCACCCCACATGACGACCAGTTCGACCACGCCGCCGCTGACCACGGTGCGGGGTCGGTATCCGGCCAGGTCCATGGTCAGGACACCTCGCGGCGCAGCGTCCGGAACAGGCCGGCGGCCAGCGGCAGGACCATCCAGACCAGCAGGGACACCGCTATCCGCCCCCACTGCCCGCTGGTGACGGCGTCGCTGCTGAACAACGGTTCCATGGTCTTGCTGGTGTCCAGCCACTCGGACGGGCCACGCAGGGGCTTGACCATCTCGCCGAGCACCCCCCACAGGGTGGGCAGCAGCAGGTAGCCGACGATGGCCAGCGGCGGGTTGAGCAGCAGCAGACCGAAGGCCGCGCCCATCAACACGCTGGTCACCTGGAGGATCGCCGCGTTCAGCACCAGCGACCAGTCGAACTGCCAGGTGCCCGCGCCGCCGATGGCGGACGCCACGAGCGTCCCGACGGCGGCGACGGCGAGGCTGGTCAGCACCGAGGCGAGCGCGGTGAGCGCCACGGCGACAAGCTTCGCGGCCACCACCCGCTCCCGGCGGGGCACCAGCGCGTACGTGGTGAGGGCCGTCCGCTGCGACCACTCGCTGGTGATCGACAGGATGCCGAGCACCGGCAGCAGCACCGACACCGGCAGCAGCGAGGGGACGAAGAAGTTGAGGAAGGTCTGGTCGGCCTCCTCCGCGTAGATCAGTTGCAGGGTGACGATCGCGGCGGTGAGCAGGCCGATGGTGATCAGCAGCCAGCGACCGGCCCGGGTGTCGACGAGCTTGCGCAGCTCCACGACGGTGAGCCGGAGCAGCGACGGGCGGCGTACCGCAGTGTGCTGCCGGGGCACGACGGCGTCGGCGGCGGGCGCGGTGGTGGTGGTCATCGGACGGCCTCCTTGGTGGATTCGCCGGCGGTCAGGGTGAGGAAGAGCTGTTCGAGGCCACCGCCGCCGGCGGGGCGCAGCTCGGCCAGCGCGACGCCGGCATCGGCGGCGGCCTGGCCGACCGCCTCGGCGTCGGCCTGCACGAGCAGCCCCTCCGAGCTGTCGGCCGCGCTCAGCCCGGCCAGTTCCAGTGCGCGACGCAGCGCCGCGCCGTCGCGGGCCCGGACCACAGTCCCGCCGCCCGCCAGCAGCTCGTTCTTGTCGCCCTGGGCCACGATCCGGCCGCCCCCGATCACCACCAGCCGGTCCGCGACAGCCTCCACCTCGCGCAGCAGGTGGGAGGAGAGCAGCACCGTGCCGCCCCGGTCGGCGAAGTCGCGCAGCAGGCCGCGCATCCAGAAGATCCCCTCCGGATCCAGGCCGTTGGCCGGCTCGTCGAGGATCAACACCCGGGGGTCGCCGAGCAGCGCGTGCGCCAGCCCGAGCCGCTGGCGCATGCCCAACGAGTACGCCCGTACCCGACGCTTCGCCGCCACCGCGTTCAACCCCACCAGGTCGAGCTTCGCGGCGACCTCGCGCCGGTCCAACCCCATGGTGTACGCGGACAGCGTCAACGCCTCGCGGCCGGTGCGCCCGGCGTGCTGGGCGGAGGCGTCCAGCAGCACCCCGACCTCCCGCCCCGGGTTGGGCAGCTGGCGGTACGGCTGCCCGGAGACGGTGGCGCGGCCGGCGGTCGGTGCGGTGAGTCCACAGATCATCCGCATCGTGGTGGACTTGCCGGCGCCGTTGGGTCCGAGGAAGCCGGTGACGGTGCCCGGCTCGCACTGGAACGACACGTCGTCGACGGCCGGGTGTGGCCCGTACCGCTTGGTGAGGTTCTCTACCGTGATCATGCCGATCAGCGTGCCCGTATCGCCCGGCCATCCGCTGCGGCCGCCGGTAGGTGCCGTAGCGACCTTGGTCGACGTTCGGGTCTCGACTTTGGTAGCTGGTCGTGGTGCCCGTCGGCTGCCTAGCATGGGGCCGTGACCAGCCTCGCCGTCCCGGAACACCCCTGGCTGCTGCCGGGGGAGCTGGTCGTGCCGGGCGAACGTGACCGGGCACACCCGCGCCGCACCACCCGGGACTGGGTGGTGGACGGCCTGGCGTTCCTGGTCTCTCTGGTCTGGGTGTTGTTCGCCACGGCCGACGCCCTGGCGCCCGACCCGACTATCGCCACCGCGCTCCCGCACGACTGGATGGTCGGCGTCGACGCGCTGATCGGGCTGGTCTGCTGCGGGCTGCTCTGGGTGCGCCGCCGGTGGCCGCTGGGCCTGGTGGTGGCGACGATACCGCTGACCCTGTTCTCGTTGGCCGCCGGCGTCCCGCTGTTGATCTTCTACTTCACCGTGGTGGTGCACCGCCGCACCGCCATCGCGATCGGGGTCACGGGCGCTGGCCTGATCACCAACCTGGGCTTCAGTTGGCTGCGTCCGGACCCGAATCTGACGTACTGGGAAACCGCCGCGTGGGGTGTGGTGTTCAGCCTCGTCGTGCTGGCCTGGGGGATGTTCGTCCGGGCCCGGCGGCAGTTGATCGTGTCGCTGCGCGACCGGGCCGAGCGCGCCGAGTCCGAGCAGCAGTTGCGGGTGGCCCAGGCCCGCCACCTCGAACGCACCCGGATCGCGCGGGAGATGCACGACGTGCTGGCCCACCGGATCTCGCTGCTCAGCCTGCACGCAGGCGCGCTGGAGTTCCGCCCCGACGCTCCCGCCGACGAGGTGGCAAGGGCCGCCGGGGTGATCCGGGGCAGCGCCCACGCCGCCCTGCAGGACCTGCGGGAGGTCATCGGCGTGCTCCGGGCCGAGGACGACAGCGTCGGCGATGCCCCCGAGCCGCCGCAGCCCACCCTCGCCGACCTGCCGGCCCTGATCGCCGAATCGCGGTCGGCAGGGGTACGGGTAAACGTCAGCGACACCGTGGACCGGTCGGGGGAGGTGCCGGCGGCGCTGGGCCGGGCCGCGTACCGGATCGTGCAGGAGGGGCTGACCAACGCCCGCAAGCACGCGGCCGGCGCGGCGGTCACCGTTGACGTCGCCGGCGGGCCGGGCGCCGGGCTGACCGTGACGATCGGCAACCGCTGGCCCGTCGGCACCCCGGCCGGCGACGGTCTGCCGGGCGCCGGCACCGGCCTGGTGGGTATCAGCGAGCGCGTCACGCTTGCCGGCGGTCGGCTGGCCTACGGTCGGGACGACGCTGGCGACTTCCGCCTGGCCGCCTGGCTGCCGTGGCCGGCGTGACCGGCGCGCCCGGTGGGGCCGGGACCGGCACGCCGCCGGTGCGGGTGCTGATCGTGGACGACGACGCGCTGGTCCGGGCCGGCCTCTCGATGATCCTCGGCGGCCTGCCGGATCTGCTGGTGGTGGGCGAGGCGGCCGACGGCGGCGAGGTCCCGGCGGCGATCGTCGCGTACGCCCCGGACGTGGTCCTGATGGACATCCGGATGCCCCGGGTGGACGGGCTCACCGCCACCGAGGCGCTGCGTGCCCAGCCGCACCCGCCGGAGGTGCTGGTGTTGACCACCTTCGACGCCGACGAGCAGGTGCTGCGGGCGCTGCGCGCCGGGGCGGCCGGTTTCCTGCTCAAGGACACCCCTCCGGCGGACATCGTGCACGCGGTACGCCGGGTCGCCGCGGGTGAGGCGACGCTCTCCCCGACGGTGACCCGCACGCTCATCGACCACGTGACCGCCGCCACCCCGGGTCTGGCCGGCCCTGATCCGCGTCGCGAGCGGGCGCTGCGGCTGCTCGGTGGGCTCAGCGAGCGGGAGCGTCAGGTGGCGGTCGCGCTGGGGCGGGGCCGCACCAACGCGGAGATCGCGGGGGAGTTGTTCATGAGCGTCGCGACGGTGAAGGCGTACGTCTCCCGGCTGCTGACCCGACTCGATCTCAACAACCGGGTCCAGGTGGCCCTGCTGGTGCACGACGCCGACCTCGTCTGAGGGCACGTCGAACCGCATCACCAAGCCATCTGGTGCCACCGTCGTTGATACACTCAGCCATGAGTGTTCCAAAAATGAGAGCCTCAAGGATGGTGTCGTGGACGGCTTCGTGGGACGAGAGCGGGAGCTGGCCGTGCTGAAGGGGGCACTCGCGCGGGTCGAACGCGGGGGCCGTGCCGGTCGACCCGGCCGGGCCCTGCTGATGCGCGGTCGCCGCCGGGTCGGCAAGTCGCGCCTCGTGGAGGAGTTCGTCGAGCGAGCGGAGGTGCCACACCTCTTCTTTACCGCCTCGGCGCAGCCGATCGTCACGGCCGATCTCGCGCTCTTCGTGGAAGCGGCGGCCGCATCGACGCTGCCGGGCGCGCAACTGCTCCGGGGACAGCAACCACGGACGTGGGACGCCGCACTCAGTCTGCTCGCCGCCGCGCTGCCGACCGATCGGCCGAGCGTCGTCGTCCTCGATGAGATGCCGTACCTCATCGAGACCGACCCGGGATTCGAGGGCACCCTGCAGAAGATCTTCGACCGTGAGCTCTCCCGGCTTCCGGTCCTGCTGATCTGTGTCGGGTCCGACCTGGCGATGATGGAGGCGCTCAACGACTACGGCCGACCGTTTCACCAGCGTGCCACCGAGATGGTCATACCGCCGTTGAGCCCGGCCGACGTCCGCGACATGCTCGACCTGTCGGCCGCCGACGCGTTCGACGCCTACCTCGTGTCCGGTGGTCTGCCACTGATTCTCGACGAGTGGCCGACCGGCGCATCAGTGCGCGAGTATCTGAGCGCCGCGGTACCGGATCCGACCTCGGCCCTGCTGGTCAGCGGCGAGCGGGCACTGGCGGCCGAGTTCCCGGCGCAGTCCCAGGCCGGCCTGGTGCTGCGGGCGATCGGCTCGGGTGAGCGGACCTTCTCACTGATTGCGCGTGCCGCAGGGGATCTCCCGCAGGCGTCACTGAGCCGAGCTCTGCGACTTCTGGCCCAGAAGCGGGTGGTGGACGACGCACTCCCACTGTCGACGAAGCCGTCCCGGGAAACTCGGTACGTCGTGGCCGATCCGTACCTGCGATTCTGGCTCTCCTTCCTGGGCCCACACCTCGCGGAGATCGAACGAGGTCGAGGTGATCTCACCCTGGATCGGATCACCGGGTCGTGGACGTCCTGGCGCGGGAGAGTCATCGAGCCCGTCGTCCGAGAGGCGCTGCGTCGGCTGCCTGTGGATCACCTGCCAGCGGAAGCGCCGGTGATCGGCGGCTACTGGACGCGGACCAATGATCCGGAGATCGACATCGTCGGCGCCGATCGTGCGCCCGTGGCGGCGCGCATCTGCTTCGTCGGATCGATCAAGTGGCAGGAGAGCGGACCCTTCGACGCGCATGACCTGGGCCGACTGCTCCTGCACCGATCCCGGTTGCCCGGTGCCGACGAATCGGTGCCGACCCTCGCCGTCTCGCGCAGCGGCAGCGCTGTCGAAGGGATCCATGTGCTGTCGCCGGACGATCTGCTCAGCGCGTACCGGAATTGAACCTTCGTCCGATGCCGGCCGTACCACTGCCCGAGGATGTCGGTGCGGTGAGTCCGCCGTACCGCTGCTGAACTGCGGGAGGCCTGCCGTGCGTGTTGGTGAGCAGTCGACGGATCCCATCGACCTGGTGCTGGGTGAGGTGCCGGTGCCGGCACCACTGACCCCCGAGGATGTCCGGCTCGCGGTCCGGGCGGTGGTCGTGCACACCGCCGAGGAATGGCCGACCGGGCCGCTGTGCCGCAACGACGGCGCCTCCTACCCGTGCCGACTGCACAGGTGGGGGCGTCGGGTCCTGGAGACACACGGGCTCAACGAGCGGCAGATCGAAGCGTTGATCCAGCACGGCAACCCCTTCGTGCACGTGCCCTTCCCGTTCACCGCGACCGGTCCGTCGTCGGCCCGCCCCACAGGCGTCCGGCCGGCGACGACCGCCGGCTATCCGGCGCCGGCCCCCGGCCGCGGCGGGCTGCCGGCGCGACACCAGGCCGCGCGGGTCACCCCTGCGGGGGTACGGCAGGGCTCTGCCGGCCGGCCGGTGACTCCCCCCGTCACCGCGCCGCGCTGGCCCCGGGCGAGCTGAGCGGCGCCACCCCACGCCCT
Organism: Micromonospora sp. DT43; assembly: GCF_049841645.1. Lineage (NCBI taxonomy): Bacteria > Bacillati > Actinomycetota > Actinomycetes > Micromonosporales > Micromonosporaceae > Micromonospora > Micromonospora sp. DT43. The sequence continues at coordinate 288,450 of NZ_JBNCKR010000003.1, forward strand.
GTCCGGGGTCGACACGACGTCGGCCCGACGCGGAGGTTCCCCACCCACCCGCGCCGGGCCGACGTCACACTGCCGGCTCGTTCAGTCGTTGCCGGCGCCGATGCCGCAGTCCGGCGCGGACCAGCTCGTCGTGTTCGAGCTGTTGTCGCTGTTGTTCTCGCGACGCGAGTCGACGTGCACGTGGTCGTCGTGGTCCGGGTAGCCCGGCCCGTAGATCCCGCTGAAGCCCTTGTTGCGGGCGGTCTTGGCCACCGTGCACAGCGAGGACGTCCGCGAGGTGACGTCGGCGGCGTTGCCGTACAGGTGCTGGCTGTCCGACGCGCCGCCCACCTGGTTGTTGCAGGCGCGGCTGCGGAAGCCGCTCGACACGTTCAGCGGCTTGTCGCCGAGGCTCTTGCGCAGCGCCTCCAACTTCCACATGGTGCGCAGCGCGTTCTGCTTCGTCTGGCTCGCCGACACCGGGCCGCCGCTCCACCCGCTGCCGCCGCAGCCGTTGTCCAGCTCGCTGTAGGTGAAGTGCGCGGGCGTGCAGTCGTTGTCCTGGAGCTGGTACAGCTTGGCGTAGGTCTGCGGGCCCGCGACGCCGTCGGCGCGCAGCCCGTACGCCTGCTGGAACCGCTTGACCGCGGCGGCGGTCTTCGGTCCGTAGCGACCGTCGTTCTCCACGATGTCCCGGTAGCCGGCCCAGCCGGCGACCCGGATCTGCAGCTGGCGGACGTCGTCGCCGGAGCGCCCCTGGTACAGGTTGCGGTTCCAGGTGTAGCAGCCGTCCGCGTACGCTGCCGGCGCGGCGACCACCGAGGCGATCGCTGCCCCGGGCAGCGCCAGGGCGAAAGCGACAGCAACTCGCTTCAAGGTGTTTACGCGCACAGAAGTCCTCCCGATAGGAGAGCGAATGGGGTTGCTTCGGGACATCGACCGGGACGTCCCGTGATTTCCACCCTCGCACTGATCGGTGCCCTAGGCGGCAATTAACGAGAATTGTCCTCACGATTCGTTGTTCCTGGGCATCGGCTGGGAATTCGACTGATTTGCGAAACAGCCATTTCCCCCCGATCAGCCCGGTGACGGGAGAACTGCACCGAACGTCGCAATCGGTCACACCCAGGGTGATGTTCCTCGCCCGTCGGGGGCCGGTAACGTCAGCCCCGGGCGGCGGACTGGCGGAGGTGCACGTGGCACGCGGTGGCGTCTTCTGTGTCGAGGGTCAGTGGCACCGTGACCTCAACGAACGCGGCTCCGTGCTGCCCACCCTGGAGTTGCTGGAGCGGCTGGGCAAGATCCGCTTCATTCACAAGGACGCGGCCACCCGCGACGAGCTGTTCTACTTCCTGGACCGCTGGCTGCTCAAGCAGTACGCCGACCACCGCGTCGGCTTCTTCGCCATGCACGGCGAGCCGAGTCGGCTCTGCCTCACCGACTGGCAGTCGGTGGAGCTGAACGAGGTGGCCGAGCTGATGGCCGGCCGCTGCGAGGGGCGCCGGCTCTATTTCGGCAGCTGTTCCGTCCTACGCGCGTCGGACGCGGTGCTGCGCGAGTTCCTGGAGGTCACCGGGGCCGCCCTGATCTGCGGTTTCACCCGGGACGTCGACTGGGTCGAGTCGGCCGCCTTCGAAACCGTCCTGCTCGACGTGCTGGCGAACGGGCAGCGGCACAATGCCGCCGAACTGCGGATGGGTTCCGCGCACTGGGCGCCGCTGGCCTCGTACCTCGGCTTTCGGGTGATCTATGCCAACGGCCGGGCCTGGCGCCCGGTCGGTCGGCCCCGCGTGCCCACCCAGGCGGTGCACCGCGCCGCCGCCGGCCCCCGCTGACCCGCGGCCGCCGGTGGATGGCAGGACGGGTGATGACGGGCAGCATCGCGAAGAACAGCGGAGGGAACGGGACCCTGTGACGTCGGGGCGGCGGTGGGTGCAGGTGCGGCGCAGCGGGGTCTACCTGCTGGGCTCACTGTTCTCCGGGGTCACCACAGTGCTCGTGCTGCCGCTGCTGTGCGTCCCCCGGCTCGCCAGGCTCTGGGCGAACTGGCACCGTGGGCGTGCCGGCAGGCTGCTGGGTGCGCCGTTGGCGTCGCTCTCCGTTGGGCCTGCGGAGGGCCGCCGGGCACGGGCCGATCCCGTCACGGGCCCCACCTCTCGCGCGCTGCTCTGGCTACCGGTGAACGCGCTGACCGGGGTGGTGTTCGGCCTACCCGCGCTGCTGTGCGTGGGTAACATCGCAGTCGCGGTGATCGCCACACCGCTGTGGTGGGCCTTCACGCTGGAGGGTCGGCCACGGCTGTTCGTCGACGTACCGGTTACGGGCTGGGCGACAGCTCTCACCCTCGGTCCGCTGCAGATCCTCCTGCTCGCCACACTCGCGTACGTGGGCTTCCCGCCGATCGCCCGCGCGCACGCACGCATCTGCCTGGTGGTGCTGTCTGGCTCGACCGACGAACAGCTCGCCGAAAGGGTTGCCGTGCTGACCCGCACCCGTGCCGACGTGCTCGACGCGCACGGCGCGGAGCTGCGCCGGATCGAGCGCGATCTGCACGACGGCACCCAGGCTCGGCTGGTGGCCATCGCGATGCGGCTGGCCGTGGCCCGGCAGGCGTTCTCCGACAATCCGCGGGACGAGCAGTTCGTGGAAGGACTTCTTCGGGACGCACACGAAGGAACCGAGGAGGCGATGACCGAACTGCGCGAGGTGATCCGGTCCGTCTATCCGCCGATCCTCGCCGACCGGGGCCTGCACGGCGCCCTGACGGCCGTGACCACCGGCTGCGGGGTGCCGACCCGGTTGGACATCGGCGACCTCGAACGGGTGACGCCGGCCGTGGAGGCCGTCGTCTACTTCGCCGTCGCCGAGGCGCTCACAAACGTCACCAGACACAGCCGAGCCACCGCGGCCGGCGTACGGGTCAGCCGCACGGGGGACCGGTTGTCGGTGCTGGTCACCGACAACGGTACCGGCGGCATCGACGATCGACGGGGCACCGGCGTAGCGGGCATCCGCCGCCGGGTGCTGGCGCTCGACGGCACCGTCCACGTTGACAGCCCGGCCGGCGGGCCGACGACCCTCACCGTGGAGCTGCCGTGCGGGTCGTGATCGCCGAAGACAACGTACTGCTGTCCTCCGGACTGGAACTGCTGCTGGGGCGCGCGGGCTTCCAGATCGTCGCCATCGCCGACGACGCGGCGGGTTTCCTAGCGGCCGTGCGGGAGCACCGACCCGACGTGACAATCGTCGATGTCCGGCTGCCGCCGTCGTTTCGCGACGAAGGAATCCGCGCTGCCCTGCAGGCCCGGCGGGAGCGCCCCGGCCTGCCGGTTCTGGTGCTGTCGCAGTACGTCGAACAGCAGTACGCCGCCGAACTGCTCTCCAGCAGCGGCGGCGGCGTCGGCTATCTCCTCAAGGACCGGGTCAGCCGGGTGGACGCGTTCGTCGACGCGCTGCGCCGCGTCGCCGCCGGTGGCACCGCGATGGATCCCGAGGTCATCGCGCAGCTCGTGCAACGCGCAGGCGACCCGATCGCCGCCCTCACTCCCCGGGAACGCGAGGTACTCGCACTGATGGCACAGGGCCACGACAACAACGCCATCGGTACGCGGTTGGTCATCACCGACAACGCTGTCCACAAGCACATCGGCAACATCTTCGCCAAGCTCGGCCTCGCCGTGACCGACAGCGGCCATCGCCGCGTCCTCGCCGTCCTCGCCTACCTCAACGCCGCGGGCCAGGTGAGCGGTCGTTGATCACTCACGACCGCCTGTCGCGTCGACGGGCGCCTGTCGCAACGCGTACCGGGTGGCCACTCTGATCGCACCCCAGGAGAGCGCGATGGTGAGCGTCACGATCGCGATGAGCCCGGTGAAAGAGATGCTCGGAACGGGCGACCGCGTCAGTCCGCGGCTGATGCCGATCAGCGGTGGAATCGTTGCCAACAAACCGAGCAGCAGCGCCGCGAAGACCACGATTCTGGCCTCGCCGTTCATCATCGCGCGGAGCTGGTCCCGGCTGGCACCGATGAGTTGCAGCATCGCGAACTCGCGAACCCGCGCCGTCGTGGCCATCACGAGGGTGTTCACCACGGCGATGGCGATGTAGCCCAGCAGTACCGTCTGGAACAGCAGGTTCAACGCCCAGTCACCGGAGCCGCCGGGCCCCGGGGCGGCCAGGAACGTCTGCCGGTCCCCGACCTGGACCGTCGGGTAGCGTGCGACGACGCCACGCAGCGCGCCGGCGAGCGCCTCCGGGTCGGTCCCGTCCACCGATCGGATCAGCACCGCGGCGTCCACCCGCGCGGTGGTGTGGGCCACGACGAGGTCGTTGGGCAGGGCGACATCCCCGAAACCCAGGCCGTTCTCGTAGATCGCCACCACCCGTGGCTCGACAAGCGTGCCGTCGCCGAGCCGGAGGTCGACAGTTTCGCCGACTCTCGCTCGGACGGTCTGCGCGACGACTCGGCTCAGCGCCACCGCCTCGCCACGCAGTTCCGCGATGTCGCCCTGGTCCACCGCGAGATCCATGGTTTCGGACAGCCGTTCGGGCTCTACGCCCTGGGCGGCGAAGACCCTGGTCGCGGTGCTGTCCTCGGACGGGAAGGTCAACAGCACCTGCATCCGGGCCACCGGCGTCGCCACGGCGACGCCGGGCACGCTGCGCACGGCGTCCACGACTCCCGGGGACACCCCGGCACCGGACGACGCGGTCAGCACGTGGTCGGCCCGCAGGCCGTCCTCAAGTTGGTGCTGCGCCCCCGCGATCGCCGTGGAGGCGCCGAACACCTGCACGGCGGCCAGGGTCACGCCCATGGCCAGCGGTACGGTCGCCGAACTGAGCCGCTGCGAGTTGGTCCGTGCGTTGGCCTGGGCGAGGAACCCGCTGGCCGTGGACTGCCGGTTGAGGCGCGAGCCGAACAGCACGATGACGCCCCGAAGCAGTTGGGGTCCAAGACATCCGAGCGCCACGACGAACAACAGGACCGCGCTCCCGGCCGTGTCGGCGACCGAGTCGCCAGGTGACGCGACATTGCCGAAGGTCAGCAGCAGCCCGAGCGGGATGAGGAGAACGCCGATGATCAACCGGACCCGGCCGATCCTCCTGGGCTCGACCGTGGCGTCGCCGAGAGCCTCGACCGGGCTGACCTTGGCCACCCGCCGCGCGACCAGCCAGCCGGCAAGCCGGGCGCTTGTCACGCACAACACCAGCGAGGCCAGGACCGGCAGAAACCCCACCCGCATCCGGAAGTCCGGGGGCATCGCGTCCGCGAGGACGAACACGCCGCGCATGACGAATGCGAGCGCCACGCCGGGCACTGCGCCGACCACGGCGCCCACCGACGACACGATTGTCATCTCGGCGCCGATCATCCAGTGGATCTGCTGAGGTGTCGCGCCGATGGCACGTAGCAGGGCCAGTTCTCGTCTGCGCTGCCGCACCGACAGGGCGAGGGTGCTCGCCACCACGAACACCACGATCAGCACCATGGTGCCGCCGAACGACGCCGCCGTCTCGACCACCAGACTGCGGGCGGCGCCGACGTCCAGGAACTCCACGTCGCCGCGTCCCGTGCCGGTGTGCGCCAGCACGCCCGGTACGGCCGCCGTGATGCGCTCGGCCAACTGCTCCGGGGTGGCTCCGGGCGCCGCGAGCACGCCGACGGCGTCCACCCGGTCCGGACGGCCGGACAGCTTGGTCGCCTGATCGTCGGTGACGAACACGGCGGACTGCCGATCCAACCCGCCCCCCTGAACGGTGGCGATGCCCACCACGCGATAGGACGACGGGATCGAGCCGACCACGAGGCGCACGGTCTCGTCGAGCGACACGCCGCCGCGCGCGGCGAGGCCGGCGTCGAGCACGACTTCGTCGGGCGCGGCGGGCGCCCGGCCCTCGCGGACCCGGAACGGCGCGAGCGCCGCGGCGGACCAGCCGTGCCCGAACACCGGGAAGCCGTCCGGGCCGGGCACCGTGTCGCCGTTCCGGGTCAGCACGCTGACCTCGACGTTGACGTCTCCGATCGCCGACCGGACACCTGGCACCGCGGCGACGGCGGCCACCTTGTCGGCGGGCAACGTGACGCGCTCGCTGTAGCGGACCTCGGAGGTCTCGTCCAGCCGGAACGACTGCTGACCGCCGAGAACCACAGCCGTCCCCGAGTAGCGCTCGGGGGCCACGCCGGTGCCGAGTCCGGACATCAGCAGGGTCCCGCAGGCGGTGATGACCGCCGAGCCCGCGGCGATCGCGACGAAGGAGCCGACGAAACCGCCCTTGCGCCCCTTGATCGTGCTCCACGCCAGTGACAGATCTCTGGGGTACGGCACCACGAGGCGGATCAGCCGCCGGATGCGGCGGATCACCACTCGCCCAGGTGCGTCATACGCGACGCGATCTGCTCCGTGGTGGGTCGGGTCAGCCGGCCCGCGATCCTGCCGTCGGCCAGGAACACGACCGAGTCGGCGAAGGAGGCGGCAACCGGGTCGTGGGTGACCATGAGCACCGTCTGCCCCATGTCGTCGACGATGTGTCGCAGCAGCTCCAGAACCTGCCTGCTGGACCGGGTGTCCAGCGCACCTGTCGGCTCGTCGGCGACGACCACATCCGGGTGGGTGATCAGCGCGCGGGCGACCGCGACCCGCTGCTGCTGACCGCCGGAAAGCTCGTTCGGCCGCCGCTTGACCTGCTCGCCGAGACCGACCGCGGTCAGCACTTCCCGCAGGAACGCCCGATCGGTCCTCCGCTCCGCCAGCCGCAGCGGCAGCGTGACGTTCTCCTCGACGGTAAGCGCCCCCAGCAGGTTGTACGCCTGGAAGACGAACCCGATCCGGTCGCGTCGCAGCTCGGTCAACTCGCGCTCCGACCGGCTGGACAGCTCCGTGTCACCCAGCATGACCCGGCCCGACGTCGGCCGGTCCAGGCCGGCCGCACAGTTCAGAAATGTGCTCTTGCCCGACCCGGACGGGCCCATGACGGCGGTGAAGGTGCCGCGCGGGAACGCGGCTGTCACCGCATCGAGGGCCCGTACCGCGTTCCTTCCCGACCCGTACTCCTTCGACACCGACTCCAGGCACACCGCTGCCGGCGCCGCACGGGTCTGTAGGGAGCCGGCCGCGGCGGTCTCCGCGGGTGGGACAGGCCGTTCCGACGGCTCCCTGTGTGGTCTCATGCCGTCCGATGCTAGGAACGGTGGCGGCCCTGGCCGATACGGCACGCCACCGAAAAAGAGGTACAGCTGGCGGTAGTGCCCCGGTGTTCCGCGGCCCTCGACCCCTGGTAGGAACGGGGAATGGCACCCAGCATCGCGAAGAACACCCGGGTCGACCGGGACGCCCTGCTCGACTTCCTCCGGCCCCGGCACCGTGTCGTGCTGATGACCACCCGGGCCGACGGCCGCCCGCAGTCCTCGCCGGTCTCCGCCGGCATCGACGGCCAGGGCCGGCTCGTCGTGTCCACCTATCCCGAGCGGGCGAAGGTGACGAACATCCGTCGTGACCCCCGGGTCTCGGCCTGCGTGCTCTCGGACGACTGGAACGGTCCGTGGGTGCAGCTCGACGGCACCGCCGAGGTGCTGGACCTGCCCGAGGCGCTGGAGCCGTTGGTCGAGTACTTCCGCAGCATCTCCGGCGAGCACCCGGACTGGGACGACTACCGGGCGGCAATGGTGCGCCAGGGCAAGTCGCTGATCCGGGTCACCATCGACGCCTGGGGTCCCATCGCCACCGGCGGCTTCCCGGCCCGTCTCGCCGACTGACGCCCTTCTCAGTACGCGGCGGTGAAGCGGGTGTTGACGTACCGGGGCTGCTCGATCTCGTCGACGATCGCGACCGCCAGGTCCTCGTAGGTGAGCACCGACCGGCCCTGGTCGTCGGTGACCGGCTCGTCGGTGCCGGTGCGGTAGTGCCCGGTGCGGTCGCCGGGGTGGAACTCCAGCGGCGGCGGCGACACGTACGTCCAGCTCACCCCGTCTGCGGCGCTGCGGTAGTAGTCCAGGGCGTCGGCCTGGCCCAGCGCCGCTTCCCGGTACCGCTCCGGGAAGTCCGGCTCGTCCAGGATGCGGGTGCCACGCGGGGTGAGCAGGGTCGACCCGCCGCCCAGGTGAATGATCCGCGGCGCGGACGGCATCGACCGCAGCGTGGTGACCAGGTTCTCCGCGGCGTCGCGCCACAGCCCGCGCTCGCCGCCGCCGATCGCCACCACCAGCGCGTCCGCGTCCGGCGCCAACTCCCGGACGCTGCGCTCGCTTGTGGCGTCGCCGGTGACGGTCGTTACCCCGGCCGGCAGGTACGAGGTGGCCTCCGGGCGACGGACCGCGGCGATCACCAGGTGCCCACGGTCGACCGCCTCGGCGGTGACCCGCGACCCGGCGGTGCCGCCCGCGCCAAACACGACGATGCTGCTCACCAGCTCAGGCTAGGGACCGGCCCGCCCACCCGTCGGCGGAACGGCGATCCCGGTCACTCGACGAGGGCGGCGTAGACGAGCTGGCGCAGCTGGGAGCGCAGCGGGTACGTGCTCGACGGCATGAGCTGGGTGAACAGCAGCGCGGTGATCTCCTCCGCCGGGTCCACCCAGAAGGCCGTGCTGGCGACCCCACCCCAGTAGTACTCGCCGACGCTGCTCGGCATCCGGCTCGGGATCGGGTCCTCGACCACCGCGAAGCCGAGACCGAAGCCGATCCCGTCGAAGGTGGTCTCGGCGAAGCCGCCTGTGGACAGGGTGCCCAGATCCTGCCCGCCGGGCAGGTGGTTGCGGGTCATGAAACGCACCGTGCGCGGCCCGAGCAGGCGTACGCCGTCCAGCTCGCCGCCGCCCAGCAGCATCTGGGTGAACCGGTGGTAGTCGGCGGCGCTGGAGATCAGGCCACCGCCGCCGGAGAGCAGGCCGGGCTTCTGGTGCGCGAGCGCGCCGAGCCGGTCGTAGCGGACCGCCCGGCCGCTGCGGGGATCCGGTGCGTAGAGCGCGGCCAGCCGCTCGGCCTCGTCCCCCTCGACCCACCAGCGGGTGTCAGTCATGCCCAGCGGGCCGAAGATCTTCTCGGCGAAGAAGGCGTCCAGGCTCTGCCCGGAGACCACCTCGACCAGCCGGCCGAGCACGTCCGTGGCGACCGAGTAGCCCCACGCCGTGCCGGGCTGGAAGAGCAGGGGCAGCTCGCCGAAGGCCGCGCAGGCGCCCGCCAGGTCGACGTCCGCCGGCGGGTACAGGTCGTAGCCGGCCGCCCGGTACAGCCCGTCGACCACCGAGGTCTGAATGAAGCCGTACGTCAGGCCGGCAGTGTGGGTGAGCAGGTGCCAGACCCGGATCGGTTCGGTCGCCGGCACTGTGTACGGCTTGAGCGCCGAGCCCTTCGAGTAGACCCGCAGGTCGGCGAACTCGGGCAGCCAGCGGCTGATCTCGTCGGTCAGCTCGAAGCGGCCCTCCTCCCACAGCATCATGGCGGCGACCGAGGTGACCGGCTTGGTCATCGAGTAGATCCGCCAGAGCGTGTCGGCCTCGACAGGGGTGCCCGACTCGCGGTCGGCCAGGCCGTACGTCGAGGAGTGCGCCACCTCGCCGCCCCGGGTGACCACCACCTGCCAGCCCGCCAACCGGCCGTCGTCGACGTACCTGCCGAAGTGGTCGTCGATCCGCGCCAGCCGCGCCGGGTCGAAGCCGATCTGATCCGGGTCCCTGCTCCGAGCCACACTCACGTCGCCGAACCTACTCGCCGGTACGCCACCACCGGAAGGGGGCCGCCACCCGCGGGCCGCCCCGAGGGCGTCGGTGGGCGGCACTAGCCTGGCCGGATGCCGGAGTTGACCGAGGATGTGACCTTCCGCCACGAGGACTGGTACGCCGAGGAGCTGACCGACCGCCAGTTCGTGGCGTGCGAGTTCTTCGACGTGGACCTGACCGAGGCGGTGACCCGTGGCGCGGTCTTCACCGGCTGCACGTTCGGTAACGTGCAGTTCAACGCGTCCCGGCACCTCGACTCGGCGTTCACCCGCTGTGTCTTCCGGCGGTGCAACTTCTTCGAGGCCGAGTTCACAGGCTGCAAGCTGGTCGGGAGCACCTTCGTCCAGTGCGAGCTCCGCCCGCTGCGGGTCGACGGCGGCGACTGGTCGTTCGTCGCGCTGCCCGGCGCGGACCTGCGCGCCGTCTGGCTGAGCGGCGTGCGGATGCGCGAGGCCGACCTGACCGGCGCCAACCTCACCGGCGCCACGGTGACCGGCGTCGACCTCTCCGGCGCGCAACTGCACAACTGCCGTCTGGGCGGTGCTGACCTACGGCGCAGCGATCTCACGGCGCTGGACCCGACGTCTGTCGAACGGGCCGGCGCCATTGTCGACGCCGAGCAGGCTCTCGTCATCGCGCAGGCGCTCGGCTTCCGGATCGGCTGACACGGGCTCGCCGTCCGTCGATCTGCCACGGGACCGTCGGACGTCCCATACCGTCCCGATCCGGACTGGACAGGCCAGCCTGTCCCGATTTAGCGTGTCGACCACGCCGGTGCGAACCTGAGCGGCCCACAGTGGACGGTCGATCCGTCGCGTGCCGTGGCGGCGGAGTGGAGGGGTCGGTGGCGGACGAGGACCGTACGCGGGATGGTGCGCGGGCCGGCGACGAGCCGACCGGGCGACCGGCGTCGCACCGGCCGCGCACAGTCGCCACCGGGCTGAACGGCCGCACGCTGCGCCGGCTCGCCCGCACCCGACAGCGGCGGCGCTGGGCGTTGGAAGGGCTCGGCGCGCTCGTCTGCCTCGGGCTGCTCGTCGCGTACCTCGGCACGCGGTCCGGCCCGGAATCGGATGGCCCGGTCGGTGGCGCGGGTGGCGTACCCGCCGGGGCCACTCGACCGACGGCCTTCCCGGCTGCCGACGGGCACGCCACCGACACCGGCCCGGCGCTGCCCGGCCTGCGCCCCCGGGAACGGCCGCCCTCGCCCGAACCGACTCCGTCGACGAGCACGCCCGCCCCGCCGCCGAGGAAGCCGGGGGCGTCGCTCCTGTCGGTGAGCCGCGCCGAGGTGCCCGCCGAGGTCGACCTCACCACCGTGGGCGCCCGCGACTGGATGCACTGGGGCCTGCGCGGCGGCACCTCGACCGTCCGCAAGCGCTCCGGCTCCGGCGAGATCGTCGACGCGGGTGGGAGGGGCAACCGGATCGGCTGGGACGGCAACCAGGAGGTCGTCCGCTGGTCCGACGGCGCGCCCGAGCGGTTCGACAGTGGCAGTTCCAACGGTGTCTACACCTGTGGTGCGGGCAACGGTTTCACGCTGGCGGTCGTCGGCAGCGGGGCGCCGCGTACCGTCCAGCTCTATGCCGGGATCTGGATGGCCCGGGGTCGGCTGGACGCGCGGCTGTCCACCGGCGGGCCGGTCAGCACCGTACGCCTGGAGGACCCGTACACCAGCCAGAGCGCGGTGTTCACCATCCGGTTCGAGCTGCCGAAGGACGCCCGGCTGGTGCTGACCTGGACCGTCGAGAAGGTCTTCACCGAGCACTGCGGCAACGTCGGGCTCCAGGCCGTCGCGCTGCGCTGAGCCGGGCGGGGTGCGGGACAGTTTGTCCGTCGCACTCGGTCGACAGCAACGTAACTTTCTGCTGTCCCCGTCTCACCTTCCACTGTGGAGGAAACGCAGATGAGCAGCAGTACCGCCCACCGCGTCCGTCCCGTCGTCTCCTCCGGCGCCGACGACCTGCCCGGCGAGGCGCTCCGCGACATTCCTCTGCCGCCGTACGTGACGGGCGAGGACGCCCAGTTCGCGGTGCGTGCGGTGGTGGTGCACGCACCACGGCGCTGGTCCGGCGGGGTGGTCTGCCGCAACGACGCCAGCCCACACCCGTGCCGGCTGCACCGATGGGGCACCCGAGTGCTGGCGCTGCGCGGACTGCGGGCCGCCGAGATCGCCGCGCTCATCGAGCGCGGCGATCCCACGGCGGTGATCCGCACACCTGACCGTCCGGCCTGACGCCCCCCGTTCAGCAGGTGATCGGCTTGACCCAGGAGCACTCGACGCCCTCCGGCGTACGCGGCGTCTCCGGCACCGCGGGTGGCGCGACCTGTGCGACCCGTGCCGCGCTCGCGGCGTCCTCCCGATGGCCGGCCAGCGCCACGGCGATCTGGTCCTCCAGCGGCTTGACCGACGCCGTCAGGTAGTTGTTCAGCAGGATGGAGAACGCCAGCAGGTGGCCGTCCGCGCTGGTGACGTAGCCGGACAGTGCGGAGACGCCGGTGAGGCTGCCGGTCTTCGCGTGCACGTTTCCCGCCGCCGGGGTGCCGGCCATGCGGCTGCGCAGCGTGCCACCGACGAACCGTTCCGGCTGCCCGGCGATGGGCAGCGCCGCGTACCAGGTGGCGAACCAGGGCTCGGCCCGCACGGCGGCCAGGAGGTCGACGAACTCCGTCGCCGGCACCAGATTGCGGCGGGACAATCCCGAACCGTCGCGCTGGCGCAGCGTCTCGGTGTCCATCCCGGTGTCGGCGACGTACTCGCTTATCGCCGTGAGGCCGGCGGACCAGGTGCCCGCGCCGGACAGCACCCGACCGATCTCCTTGGTCAGGACCTCGGCGTGCCCGTTGTTCGAGAGCTTGAGAAACGGCGTCATCAGCTCGCCGAGGCTCATCGAGTCGTGTCGCGCCACCTGCTGGGCGGCCTCCGGGGTGGGTTCGCCGAGCACTGTCCGGCCGAGCACCCGTACGCCGTGCCGGCGTAGCGCCGCCCGGAAGACCTCGGCCGCGTAGCCGGTGGGCTCCCAGACGGTCACCCAGTCGCTGGCGGGCTCGTCGCCGACGGCGATCTGGCCGGTCACCACTATCGTGTTGCCGCCGTGCTCGCGCTCGATGGAGATCGAGGTGTCGCCCTCGCTCACCGTCTCGGCACGATTGTCGATGTGGACATACCCGGTCGACGGCGTGGTGCTGACCACCGGCTTGGCGCCGGCCCGGTCGGCCGGCGCGGCGTGCACGATCACGGTGCCCGCGTCGTAGTCGGTGTCCGGCGCGACGGTGAGCGCGGAGACCTGCGCGGCGTAGTAGTAGGGCTCGTCGTCCCAGGTCCAGTCGGGGCCCAGCCGGGTGTGGTCGTAGCGGGTGTCGTCGGCGACCAGGTTGCCGGTGACGACCCGGACGCCGTCGGCGGCGACCTGCGCGGCCAGGGCGTCGTAGTCGGCCGCGAGCATGGTCGGGTCACCGCCGCCGCGCAGGTAGAGGTTGCCGGAGAGCAGCCCGGCGCGGCGCTTGCCTGTGGTGTGGACGTCGGTGCTGAAATGGTGCCCGGGGCCGAGCAACTCCAGGGCCGCGGTCGAGGTCAGCAGCTTGGTGTTGGACGCCGGGACCAGCCGCCGGTCGCCGTTGCGGTCGTAGAGGGTCTGCCCGGTGTCGGTGTCGACGACGACCACCGATGTCTGCGCGCCGGCCAGCCGGCTGTCGGCGAGGATCGTGTCGATGGTGGCGCGCAGTTGGGTCGTCGCGGGGGTGGGCGACTCGGCGGTGGCGCCGGACGCGCCGACGGCGGCCGCGGTGACGGCCAGCGCGAGCAGCGCGGCAGCGCGCGGAAAGAGACGACGATGCATGCGCCGATGCTGTCACGGAGGTAATCGCCAGAAAAGAGCCTCGGTCGAAGGTTATTGCCGCCGGCGTCTACTTCGGTCTGCCGACCGACCTGTCGTGCCCACCCCAGTAGTGCCGTTGCGCGCCCATTACCAGTGGTGCCACCAACGCGGCGAGAGCTCCGCCGAGCAGCGGGAAGACGATGAACACCCAGAGTTGGCGAAGAGCGGTGCCACCCTGGAAGACAGCCGGCCCGAAGGCGCGAGCCGGGTTGACCGCCGCGCCGGTAAGCGTCACGCCGACCAGTTGGGTGGCGGCCAGGGCCAGCCCGATGGCGACCCCCGCGACGCCCGGATTCTCGCTGCGGCTCGTCACGACCAGGACGACCAGGACGAAGAGGAAGGTCAGCACGATTTCCAGCACGGCGGCGCCGCCCCGGTTGATGTGCGCGCCGTACCCGTTCGAGCCCAGCGCCCCGGTCTGGTCCGCCACGTCACCCCAGCGGGTCAGCGCCCAGAGCAGGAAGCCGGCCACTGTCGCGCCGACGAACTGGGCGATCCAGTAGGCCACCGCGCCGATCAGCGTGATCTTGCCGGACAGCAGCACGCCGAGCGTCACCGCCGGGTTGACGTGACTGCCCGAGAGGGGGCCGATCGTGTAGACGAGGGCCAGCATGACGAACCCGAAGGCCAGCGCGACGACCACCACGCCACCCTGGATCCGCGCGGCGACGGCCGCGCCCACGCCGAAGAACACCAGCAGCAGGGTGCCGAGGAACTCGGCGCCAGCACGACGAGCGTCATCCATGCACTCAGCGTAAGGATAATTCGGGCAAAACGGTGGGGGAATCCGGGGGCCGGGCGGGCCCTGCCCCCGCGCCCGACTGATCCGGCTCTATTTGACGGATCGCCTGGTAGCGGGCACCGTGGGAAGGGACGGGGCCCGTCAGTTGCCCCGATTCGATGCGACGGCGATGACCGTCCATCCCTCCCGTCGCCTCCCACGCGCGCTCGTACGCGGGCCGACTGTCCGGTCTGCGCGGCAACCGACCGCGAGCCGAGAATCCACGAGGAGTTCCGCAAATGCTCACCATGACCGACAACGCCGTGCTCGTCATCCGTGACCTCGCCAACCAGCAGGACGTGGCCGAGGACGGTGGTGTGCGGATCGCCGCCGACGCCGACGCCGGATCGCTCACCGTGGAACTGGTGCCCGAGCCGGCGCAGGGCGATCACGTCGTCGACAACCAGGGCGCCCGGATCTTCCTCGACCCGGACGCCGCCGAACTGCTGGGCGACGCCTCGGTGGACGCCACAGTCGACGACGAGGGAATCATCCAGTTCGGGTTCACCGAGCAGCAGTAGCCGCCGAGCAGCGCTTTCTGGGCGGTTCTCACCGCAGCGATCGCCCTCGCTGCGGCGGGCCCGACCGGGGGTTCCACCCGGGCCCGGTGGCGTCGTCCGGTCGGGACAGCGCGGCGAGCACGTGTGCCAGGTGGTGCGACGTGCTCCACGCCGTCCAGCTGAGGATCGACCCAGCGCCGGCGCCCCGGCGGGCGCGGCGCTGCAACTCGTGGTCGCCCCAGGAGAAGGCCGCCCCGGCGCTCGACCAGTGCGGCGCCCCCACCAGCGTGCGGCACAGGTCGGCGAAGCGGTCGTCCCCCCGGCCGCCCCGCCGTGACCAGCGGTAGACCCACCAACAGTCGTCGGCGGTGTACCGCACGGTGGGCATCCGGTCGCCGGGATCGCCGGAGTCCGACAGCGCCGGCCCGACACCGTAGTCGCCGTAGTCCACCCCGATGTCGGCCAGCCGCCGCCAGAGTTGCCAGTCCCAGCGCTCCAGCCGGACCGGCTCGTCCACGGGCAGCCGGGACAGCGTCGGCGGCATACCTCCGGCCGCCACTGTCGCCGAGCGCCAGGCGTGGCGACGGGCCCAGTCCAGCAGCCGGCGTACCCGCGGCTCGGCCACCCGCACGTCCGCCGGGCAGCACACGTCGCCGGCGTCCACCAGCAGGTCGCACTCCTCCGGCGCGAGGCCGGTGAGTCGCCAGATCCGCTCGACGGCTGTCGTGTCCGCGTCCGGCCCCGCCCGGTCGTGCGCGGCGCGCAGCCGGACCATTGCCCCCCGCGCATACGCCCGGGCCGCCGTTCCGTGCGCGACCAGCCGCCGGTCACCCTCCGCGAGTCCGATGACGGGCATCAGCGGTACGCCCCACCCGGCCAGCTCCGTGTCGGTCGAGTCAGGCAGGGCGGTGACGTCGACGGCCGGTAACAGGCCGACCGGCAGCCGGCGCAGAGCGTCAGTGGTGGAGCGATCGACGGCGCTGATTTCCAGGATCGGGGCGAGCAGCGGGGCGACCGCGGGGTCGAGGTGGTTCAACGCTTCCAGCTCGCCGCGTCGGCGGCTGGCGAGGATGGGGCGGTAGACAGGTTCCGCCGCCCGGCCCCCGGAGGCGGGCACCATACCTCAATGTAGTCAGGCATTCGCATACGTCCACAGGTTTCGGGTCGACAATCCGCTGCCCGGCTGTCGGTTCGGCGACCGAAAAGAGCGCACGGCGCCGCTTCGACAGTGGTCGGAACGTCGCCGCGCTCTGGCCGTCTCCCACCACCGCAGCCGTTCGGCGGTACGCCGGCGGGGACCTGGCTCGACCGGCCACTCGCGCCGGTCTGGGTTTGTCGATCCCCGCTCGGCGCGGATCCAAACCTGCCGACCGTGTTGAATTCCACCATCTGCCAGTCCCGGCGTGACGCGCGACCGAACGGGGTATGAGCAGGCCATGGAGCATTTCACTATCGCGACAGTCGCCGAGAAGAGCCCGGACTTCCGGCGGGTGCTGTGGACCGGCGAGCACACCCAGCTGGTGATCATGACCATTCCGCCGGGCGGGGAGATCGGCGAGGAGGTGCACGAGGGGATCGACCAGATCCTGACCTTCGTCAGCGGGACGGGCGAGGCCCGGGTCGCCGGGGCCACGAAGGAGGTCGTCGCGGGCGACCTGGTCGTCGTGCCGTCCGGAACGAAGCACAACTTCGTCAACACCGGCCCGAACCCGCTGGTGCTCTACACCGTCTACGGGCCTCCCGAGCACGCCGACCAGGCCGTGCACCACACGAAGGAGGAGGCCGACAGGGCCGAGGAGGCCGGCGAGGACGAGCCGCCGACCGCCTGACGGCGGCGGCCTGATCCGGGCCGAAGCGGGTACGCCCCGCGGGTGCAGCAGCCGCCGATCTCCGACTACGCATTCCTGTCGGACTCCCGCTCCGGCGCGCTTGTCAGCAGGGACGGGTCGATCGACTGGTGGTGCCCGCAGCGGTTCGACAGCGCCTCGGTGTTCGGGCGGCTGCTCGACCCGAACGGGGGGCACTTCCGGTTGGCACCTGTCGGCGCCGGCGGCCCCGGCTACCGGGTTGAGCGTGCGTACCGGCCTGACACGCTTGTGCTGCGCACAGTGCATCACACCCCGCACGGCAGCGTGGCGGTGACGGACGCGCTCGCAGCCGAGATCGGCGCCCGCGCCCACGACCTTGGCAAGAACTCGCCCGCCGTGCTCATCCGGGTGGTCGAGGGCCTGTCCGGGCGGGTCCGGATGGCGCTGGACTTCGCCCCCCGCCCGGAGGACGGGCTGCTCACGCCGTACCTGCACGAGCAGCCCGGCGGCGGGGTGCTGGCCGGCGCCGGCCCGGTGGTGCTGGTGCTGCGCGCCGGAGACCTGCCGCTGCGGGCCGGTCGGGACCGGGTGACCCACGAGTTCGAGATCTCCACCGGCCAGGTCGTCGGGATGGACGTGGCGTTCGGGCAGACATACGGGACGCCGCCCGTCCGGCTGGACCCGCTCGCCGCCCTCGCCGAGACGACGCGGGCGTGGGAGGCGTTCCGCGAGACGCACGGGTACTCCGGCCGCTACCCCGAGCTGGTCCGGCACAGCGCGACGGTGCTGGGCGGCCTCACGTACGCCCGCAGCGGGGCGGTGATCGCGGCCCTGACCACCTCGTTGCCGGAGCGGATCGGCGGCGATCGCAACTACGACTACCGCTACTCCTGGCTGCGGGACTTCTCGCTGACCATGCGCGCGCTCTGGGTGGCTGCCTGCCCGGACGAGACGTCGCGGCTGTTCGCCTGGGTGGCCCGGTCGATCGGCCGGGTCGGCGACGAGCCGGTGCCTGTGGTCTTCGGCGTGGAGGGTGAACGTGACGTCTCCGAGCACCACTGTCATCACATACGCGGATACCTCGACAGTCGCCCGGTACGGATCGGCAACGACGCCTGGCGGCAGCGGCAGCTCGACGTGCCGGGTGAGGTGATGTCGGCGGTGTGGAGGCTGCGCGACTACCTCGGCGCCCCGTTCGAGGAGGAGCTGCGGGAGATGGTGCTCGGACTGACCGAGCAGGTCGCCTCGACCTGGCATCTGCCCGACCGGGGCATGTGGGAGACCCGGGACGAGGAGCGGCACTACCTCTCCTCGAAGGTCTCCTGCTGGCTGGCAATGGACCGCGCGGTGGGGCTCGCCGACCGGCTCGGTGATCGGGCCGACCCGCGTCGCTGGGCCGGCGTACGCGACGAGATCCGCGCGGCGGTGCTGCGCGAGGGGTGGAACGACCGGATCGGCGCGTTCACAGGCGCGTTCGGCTCGCCGGAGCTGGACGCCTCGGTGCTGGCGCTGCCGGTGGCGCACTTCCTGCCGGCCACCGATCCGCGTATGCGGTCGACGATCGCCGTGGTGGAGCGGGAGCTGGGCACGGACGACGGGCTGGTCCGGCGGTGGACGACCGACCCGGCCGGGTTCCTGCTGTGCTCGTTCTGGCTGGTGGAGTGCCTGGTGATGGCGGGTGAGCAGCGCCGGGCCGAGGAGCTGTTCGAACGGGTGGTGGGCAACGCCAACGACGTGGGGCTGTTCAGCGAGCAGATCGACCTGACCACCGGCGCGCAGCTCGGCAACACGCCCCAGGCGCTGTCGCACATCGGGCTGATCAACGCGGCCTGGCGGCTGACCGAACCGGAGAGTTTCTGACCGGCCCGCCGGAAGCCGGCGACTACCGCTCAGGCCAGCACGGGTACGCCGGAGACGTCGACCGTCTCCGGATACTTCAGCCCCGCGCCGGTGTTGAGCACCACCACCCGTTCCCCGGCGCGGATCCAGCCACCGGCGCGCAGCTGCCGCGCCGCGGTCAGGCAGGCCGCGCCCTCCGGGCAGAGCAGCAGACCCTCGCGGGCCGCGAAGTCGCGCAGGTCGGCCAGGATCTCGGCGTCGTCGACGGCGACCGCGGTGCCGGCGGACGCCCGCAGCGCGGCGAGGATCAGCTCGTCGCCCAACGGGGACGGCACGGTGATACCGAACGCCACCGTGTGCGCGTCCTCCCACGGCCGGGCCCGGGACTCGCCGGCGGCGAAGGCCCGCACGATCGGCGCGCACCCGGTCGACTGCACCGCCACCAGCCGGGGCAGCTTGTCGCCGACCCAGCCCAACTCGCGCATCTCGTGCAGCGCCTTGTGGATGCCGATCAGACCGACCCCGCCACCCGTCGGATAGATGATCACGTCGGGCACCTGCCAGCCGAGCTGCTCGACGATCTCGTACCCCATCGTCTTCTTGCCCTCCAGCCGGTAGGGCTCGCGCAGCGTGCCGGCGTCGAAGATCGCCCCATCGGACTCGGCGATCAGCTCGGCCACCCGGCGGCCCGCGTCGCTGATCAGTCCATCCACCAGGCGCAGGTCGGCTCCGGCGGCCACGCACTCGCGGCGGCAGATCGTCGGTGCCGCCAGCGGCATCACGATTGTGGCGCCCATCCCGGCGCGTGCCGCGTACGTCGCCCACGCCGAACCGGCGTTGCCGTTGGTGGGCATCGCGATCCGCTCGACGCCCAACTCGCGAGCCCGACTCACGCCGACCGCCGCGCCGCGCGCCTTGAACGAGCCGGTCGGGATCAACCCCTCGTCCTTGACCATCAGGTCCGCGATGCCGATCTCCGCGCCGTACGACGGGGTGCGCAGCAGCGGCGTCCAGCCCTCACCGAGCGTGGTGACGTGCCGGGGATCGGCGACGGGCAGCAGCTCCCGGTACCGCCACAGGTCGGCCGGGCGCAGGCCGAAACGCTCCGGGGTGACCGCCTTCGCCACCGCCGGCAGGTCGTAGCGGGCCAGCAGTGGTGAGCCGCACTCGCAGAGGTTCTGTAGCTTGTCGGCGGCGTACTCCAGGCCGCAGCGTGGGCAGTCCAGGTGGGTCAGGTACACGTCGCTCCTCGCCGTCAGGCCGCGTCGATGCTCAGCCACCGTCGGCTGCGCCGGCCCGGCTCGTAGACCGAGTCCAGCCGCTTGGCGACCACCCCGGGCAGCCCCTGCTCCCGTCCGGTGCTCAGGGCCTCGTTGCCGGCACCGGGAAACCACGGCGGAGTCTGCCAGTGCGTACCGGCCAACGCCAGTCCATCGAGCAGTTCCCGGCGTTGCGCGTACGGGACGTCGACGCTGCTCACGCCCTCCAACCACAGCAGGTCGACGACCAGGTACGCCGCCCCGGCCGGAACCCGGCCACCGCTGGCGGGACGCGCGGGGCGCACCCGGCCGGAGCCGTCGACGCGGACGAGCACGCCGTCGAGCACCGCCTCGGTGGGCGCCAGCGCCTCGGCCAGCGCGCGCAGCCACGGGTAGCCGTCGGTGATCTCCTCGTCGGTCTCGGAGAGCAGCCGCAACCGCCCGCCGGCGGCGTACGCCATCGCCCGGACCCCGTCCCAGCGCAGCTCGTACCCCCACGCGTCGTGGTCGCCGGGCAGCCCGGCGGCGGGCGTGGTGTGCATCGGGCGGACCAGCTCGGGCATCGGCGTCCAACCCGGCGGCGGGGGATCGGTGCGGCGGATCATCCAGTCCCGACCACCGGTGGCGAACAGCGCGTAGCGGCCGGCGGTGCGGTCGCCGGAGAGCGTCACGATGACCTCGTCGTCGCGCCACTTCTCGCAGCGGTACGTGCCCCGGTCGTGGATGACCATCCGACCGCCCCCGTACTCGCCGGCGGGGATCTCACCGGAGAAGTCCAGGTACTCCATCGGGTGATCCTCGGTGTGCACGGCGAGATGGTTGCGGCCCGGGTCGCGGGGCAGACCCCGGGGTACCGCCCAGGACGCGAGCACGCCCTCGTGCTCCAGCCGCAGGTCCCAGTGCAGGCTGCGGGCGTGGTGCTGCTGGATGACGAAGCGCCCGGCGCCCTCGTCGGGCCCCGTCGCCGTGGGCCCGCGTTCCGGCACGGGCTCGGGCGTACGGGCCGCGTCGCGCCGACGCCGGTACTCCTCCAGCCGATCCGTCACACCGGCATTCTCCGGCAAACCGGCCCATTGCGCTGACCACCGGAGTGTCCGGTTCGCTCGGCGTCCGGGGGCGCGGCGGGGTAGAACGGACCTCATGGACCTCAGCGACCAGCCCACCGCCCTGCTCCCGGGTGACGTGCGGATGCCTCTGCTCGGCTTCGGCACCTGGCAGGCCACCGGCCAGGCGGGTTACGACGCGGTGCTGGCCGCGCTCGACACCGGCTACCGGCACCTCGACACCGCCACCATGTACGGCAACGAGCGGGAGGTCGGCCGGGCGGTCCAGGAGAGCGGGCTGCGTCGCGAGGACGTCTTCATCACCACCAAGCTCCCGCCGGACCGGTTGGGCCGGGAGCGCGAGACGTTGCAGGCCAGCCTGGAGGCGCTCGGCGTCGACCAGGTGGACCTCTGGTTGATCCACTGGCCGCCCTCGTCGCCGGCGGACAGCATCCCGCTGTGGCGTGAGTTGCTTGCCGCCCGGGACGAGAACCTGACCCGGGCCGTCGGGGTCAGCAACTACAGCACGGGCGAGATCGACGAGTTGATCCAGTCGACGGAGGAGAACCCGGCGGTCAACCAGATCCGGTGGAGCCCCGCGCTGTACGACAGGCAGCGGCACGCCGAGCACCGGGACCGGGGAGTGGTGCTGGAGGGGTACAGCCCGTTCAAGACCAGCGACCTCAGCGATCCGGTGCTGACCAGGATCGCGGCGGCGCACGGGGTCTCGCCGGCGCAGGTGGTGCTGCGGTGGCACATCGACCACGAGATCGTGGTGATTCCGAAGTCGGTGACCCCGGAGCGGATCAGCGCAAACTTCGACGTCTTCCACTTCTCGTTGACGGCGGAGGAGATGCGCGACATCGACGCGCTCGGCGACGTCTGAACCGGCGGAATCCTTCACGGCGTGACTCGAAAGTGAAGGCTATCGACATCGACGCTCATGACGGTATAGCGTGCCGTCATCACGTGCGTCGATGCGTGTGAACCCCTCGCCGCTGGAGGACCGCCATGGCCCGATCCCCGTCCGTCCGTCTGCGTCGCCGTGGGGTGCTCGGCATCCCCGCCCTGGTGGCCGCCGCGCTTACCACTCTCGCCGTCCGACCGGCCCCGGCGAACGCCGCCCCGAAGGCCGAGTGCCTGGCCGACCTGCTGCGGGACGCCTGATGGCGACTGTTCCGTGGCTCGTGGACGTGCTGCGCGGCGCCGGGGTCCAGGTCGTCGTCGAGGGCGACTGGCTCAACCGGATGCGGCCCGGCTCCTTCGACCCGATCGGGGTGCTCTGGCACCACACCGCCTCGACCTCCAGCGCCAGCAACCCGCACCCGGCGCTCGGCATCTGCATCAACGGCCGCTCCGACCTGGCCGGCCCGCTCTGTCAGGCGCTCGTCGACTACAACGGCGTCTTCCACGTCATCTCCGCGGGCCGCTGCAACCACGCCGGGGTCAGCGGCGGTAGCGGCCCCATCCCCGCCGGCGACGGCAACACCCTCATGATCGGGTGGGAGATCGACTACAACGGTGTCGACCAGCAGATGACCACCGCGCAGTACACCGCGTCGATCGCCGCCACCGCCGCCGTACTCACCCGGCTCGGCCGGGACAGCAGCTACGCCCGGGGGCACCGGGAAACCAGCACCACCGGCAAGATCGACCCGTCCTTCATCGACCTGAACGTGATGCGCGCCGACGTGGCGGCGAAGATGGCCGGCGGTGGTACGGCATGGTCGTCCACCGTGGACAACACGACCTCCGGCCGGTTCACCGCCAGCGCGAACTGGGGCGTCTCGACGTTCTCCAGCCAGCGGTACGGCGCCGACTACCGGTACGCCGACCCGCTCGCCGCCAGCGACCCCGCCTGGTACCGGTTCAACGTGCCGGCAACCGGCAACTACCGGGTCGAGGCCTGGTGGCCGACGAACAGCGGCTACAACAGCGCCACCCCGTACATCGTCGCCACCACCACCGGCAACAAGACGGTGTACGTGGACCAGCGGGTGACCGGCGGACAGTGGCGGGTCCTGGGCACGTTCGCGCTGCCGGCGGGGGACGCCAACCGGGTCGCGGTGAGCCGCTGGAGCAACGCGACGGGCCTGGTCATCGCCGACGCCGTACGCCTCACCCGGCTCTGACGCGCCCTGATCCACCCTGACGCGCCAGCCTCGGCTTGATCGACTCGAATCCCTGGAAGTCGGGGTGTCCCACGTGCGAGGATGCCCCGACTTCAAGGAACCCGAGTGGATCAAGCCCAAGTTGTGGGGGCGCGACCGGACGGTCGCGCCCCCACCGCGTGCTCAGGAGCGGGAGCAGGTCGTCCCGTTGAGCGCAAAGCTGCTCGGGGACGAGTACGACCCGCTCAGCGTCCCCTGGTAGCCGAAGCTGGCCGTGCCGCCGGGTGCGACCGAGCCGTTGTGGCTGACGTTGCGGGCGGTCACCGCCGACCCGCTCTGGCTCACCGTGGCGTTCCAGGCGTTGGTGACCTGCTGCCCGCCGGGCAGGCTGTAGGTGAGCGTCCAGCCGTTGAGCGTGCTGGACCCGGTGTTGGTGATCTGCACGTCCGCGGTGAAGCCGTTGTTCCACGCGTTCGCCGTGTACTTCACCGCGCACCGGGCGCCACCGCTCGGCGGCGGGGTGGTCGGGTTGGTCGGCGGGGTGCCGCCACCGTTGACGTTTGCCGAGAACGAGGTCACCGCGAGACCCACGCCGCCCTGCCACGGCTCGAAGCCAGCCTGAATGCTGGTCAGGTACCAGGAGTTGCTGATCGCGCCCCGGTTGCGGGTGTCGTTGATGAAGTCCAGCACGCTGAAGTTCAGGCTGGAGGTCGCCGACTGCGCGACGTACGAGATGACGTTGTTGGAGCCGTTGCTGCCCCGCCAGACCTCCCAGGTGCGGCCGGCCAGGTTGGTCGTGCCGACCACCGAGCCGATGGGCTGGATCGAACCCTGGCGGTTGAGCCAGATCATGATCTCCATCTGGTTGACACCGTCCCGCTTGGGCGACGGGTCCAGCCAGATATCGTACGACGCGTTGTAGGTGGCGCCGCTGACGTACCGGTAGGAGATGCTGCTGGTGGCGCTGCTGATCTGGCTCACCTGAATCGGCAGGTTCGTGCCGGGGGAGCAGTTGGTGTAGTGACAACCGAAGAAAATCGAGGGGTACGCCGTGGGCGCGCCGTTGGTGGGGCTGCTGCCGTTCAGGGTGGTGATCTCGAAGCCGTTGCTTGTGGCGTTGATGCACTGCTGGGCGGTGGTGCCCCAGCGGTTGTTCTGCACGACGTAGCGGCCCCCGACGACCGTCGAGCCGTACTGTTCGCAGATCTGGGTGTCGGCGGAGGCGTTGCCGCCGAGGGCCACGGCGACGAGTGAGCTGGCGACCAGCAGCCCGGCGGCGGCCAGGGCCCGAATTTGACGTTTCATGACGCTCCTTGACTCGGCGCGTGCCGGGCGCCGGATGTGGTGGGGTGGTGCGGGAGCGCTCCCACGCTCAACGACACATTTACATGCCTGAAACTGGTGCGCAACCGCCCGCGTCAAACTGGTGAATTGTGAGGATTGCCATCCTGCCGCCGAACGGGCGTCGAACGGCGGCCAGCTAAGCGGCGCGAACCGCCGACGAGCGCCTCCGGCGGGCCGAACGGGCTCTGGTGTGCGCCGATCGCTCCGAGTAGCGTGTTGCCTCCGACGCGTGCCGCTCCCCCTCCGGAGGCGTACACCACCATGGCAGGCTCCCCCCTGCGCATTCTCATCGTCGGCGCGGGCATCGCCGGCCTGGCCGTGGCCCGGGCCCTGCGCCTGGCGGGCTTCCGGCCGGACGTCACCGACAAGCTGCCCCCGGGGGAGTCGACCGAGACCGGCCTCTACCTGCCGGGCAACGCCGCCCGCGCGCTGCACCGGCTGGACCTGCACGACCCGGTCCGGCCTCTCGGGCAGGTGATCCGCCGGCAGCGCTTCTTCGACGCCGCCGGGCTGCCCCTCTGCGAGGTGGACCTCGACGCCCTCTGGTCCGGCGTCGGCGAGTGCCGGGCGCTGCCCCGGGCAGACCTGCACCGGGTGCTGCTCAGCGGCGCCGGCGGCGCCGTCCGACACGGCGCCGAGGTCCGCACCCTCGACCTGCTGTCGCGCGCGGTAGGGGTCACCTTCACCGACGGCACCAGCACCGAGTACGACCTGGTCATCGGCGCCGACGGGCCACGTTCGTCGGTCCGGGCCCTGGCCGCGCTCGGCGGGCCGCCCCGCCCGGCCGGGCACGTCGTCTACCGCGCCGTCCTGCGCGACGGCCCGCCCGTCACCGACTGGACCGCCCTGCTCGGGCAGCGCTCCGGCCTGCTGCTGGTGCCGATAGGGGAGGGGCGGCTGCACTGCTACGCCGACGAAGCAGGCACCGAGCCGCCCGCCGATCCGCTGGCCCGGCTGCGCGAACTCTTCGCCGACTACCGGGGCCCGGTGCCCGAGGTGCTGGAGATGCTGGACCGGGTGCACGCCGGGATCACCGACGAGGTCGAGTTGGGTCGCTGGTACCGGGGGCGGGTGCTGCTGGTCGGCGATGCCGCGCACGCCACCGCGCCGACCCTGTCCCAGGGTGCCGCGATGGCCCTGGAGGACGCCGTGGTGCTGGCCGAGTCGCTGCGCGCCGCCGGGAGCGTGGAGGCGGCCCTCGTGGCGTACGAGAGTCGTCGTCGCCCGCGTACCCGCTGGGTGGCCGACCGGACCCGCGACCGCAACCGCACCAGGGACGTGCCGCCGGCGCTGCGCGACCCGCTGCTGCGCGGACGCGGCGGACGCATCTTCGGGGAGCACTACCGGTTGCTGGTCGGCCCGCTGTAGGCCCGTAGTAGATCGTGTCACGCCACCCCACGCGGCGCTGCGACCTGCCGAGGACTATCCTCCTTGCGGATGACGGCCCGCAGATAACAGCGTGTGCCGAGCGGGACAACCGAGAACCGGAGGCCACTCGTGACCACCGTCGCACCCAAGCCGGTCGTGACCCGGCCCTGGCCGGTCCGGGAGCCGGTCAAGGGGTCGGCCATCGCGCGGCTGCTGCGTACCACGGACGCGAAGCAGATCGGGATCATGTACATGGTCACCGCGTTCGCGTTCTTCTTGATCGGCGGCCTGATGGCCCTGGTCATGCGGGCTGAGCTGGCCCGACCCGGGCTGCAGTTCCTGTCGCCCGAGCAGTACAACCAGCTCTTCACGATGCACGGCACGATCATGCTGCTGTTCTTCGCGACGCCGATCGTGTTCGCCTTCGCGAACTACATCGTGCCGATCCAGATCGGCGCGCCCGACGTTTCCTTCCCCCGCCTGAACAGCTTCGCCTACTGGCTGTACCTGTTCGGCGGCACGATTGCGACGGCAGGCTTCCTCACCCCGGGCGGCGCCGCCGACTTCGGCTGGTTCGCGTACGCGCCGCTGAGCAGCGTCGAGCACTCGCCCGGCGTCGGCGCCAACATGTGGATCATGGGTCTGGCCATCTCCGGCCTGGGCACCATCCTCGGTGCGGTGAACATGATCACCACGGTGCTCACCCTGCGTGCGCCCGGCATGACCATGTTCCGGATGCCGATCTTCACGTGGAACATCCTGGTCACCAGCCTGCTGGTGATCCTGGTCTTCCCCCTGCTGGCCGCCGCGCTGTTCGCGCTCGCTGCGGACCGCATCCTCGGCGCCCACGTGTACGACGCGGCGACCGGTGGACCGATGCTCTGGCAGCACCTGTTCTGGTTCTTCGGGCACCCCGAGGTCTACATCGTGGCGCTGCCGTTCTTCGGCATCATCAGCGAGATCATCCCGGTCTTCTCCCGCAAGCCGATCTTCGGCTACAAGGGTCTGGTCGCCGCGACCGTCGCGATCGCCGCGCTCTCCATGAGCGTCTGGGCGCACCACATGTTCGCCACCGGCCAGGTCCTGCTGCCGTTCTTCAGCTTCCTGAGCTACCTGATCGCCGTGCCGACCGGCATGAAGTTCTTCAACTGGATCGGCACCATGTGGCGGGGCCAGATCAGCTTCGAGACGCCCATGCTGTGGGCGGTCGGCTTCCTGGTCACCTTCCTCTTCGGCGGTCTCACCGGTGTGCTGCTGGCCAGCCCGCCGCTCGACTTCCACGTGTCGGACTCGTACTTCGTGGTGGCGCACTTCCACTACGTGCTCTTCGGCACCATCGTGTTCGCGGTCTTCGCGGGCATCTACTTCTGGTTCCCGAAGATGTTCGGCCGGATGCTCGACGAGCGCCTGGGCAAGGTGCACTTCTGGCTCACCATGATCGGTTTCCACACCACCTTCCTGGTGCAGCACTGGCTCGGCGCCGAGGGCATGCCCCGTCGGTACGCCGACTACCTGCCCGGCGACGGCTTCACCACGCTGAACACGATCTCCACGATCGGCGCGTTCATCACCGGTATCTCCACGCTGCCGTTCATCTACAACTGCTGGAAGTCGTACAAGACCGGCCCCGTGGTCGAGGTGAACGACCCCTGGGGTCACGGCAACTCGCTGGAGTGGGCGACCAGCAGCCCGCCGCCGCTGCGCAACTTCGACCGGATGCCCCGCATCCGTTCGGAGCGGCCGGCGTTCGACATGAAGTTCCCGGAGCTGGCCGCCGGTCAGACCCTGGCCGGCCCGCCGGAGGGTGGCTCCAAGCCGCTCACCAGTGAGTCGGACGGTGGCGCTCGCTACAGCGAGGACACCGCCAGCGACATCGACAGGCACTGACGCTCGACCCGCTCAGCAGTACGACGGGCGCCGCCCCCGGGACACCCGGGAGCGGCGCCCGTCGCCATGTCCAGCCCACGCCCACCCTCGTCTCAGGCGGCTCGGCCAAACGCCGTCGCCTGCCCAATCGGTTCACGCGGTCAGGCCGCTTCACGCGGTCAGGCCGCTTCACGTGGTGGGGCCGCATCACGTGGTGGGGCCGCATCACGTGGTGGGGCCGCATCGTAGGTCGGGCGCTTCGGCCGGTGGGGTGGCTTGGCCGGTCCGGTCGTTCGACCCGGTTCCGTCGCTCGGGCTGGATCGCGCCCGCGCCGACGCGGTCCGGGCACCCCGGCGGGTCAATGGGGCTCCGGACCGTGTTGGGCTGTTGAGCCGTATGACTGTGAGTCATATTTATGACTCACAGTCATACGTGTTCTCGGCAAGTGTGCCGCCGACGAAGCCGCTGTGGCGGCTCCACTGATTGCGGTCGCGAGGGCGCTGCAAGCGAAGCGTGGCCGGCCCGGTGCGGCCCGGCCCGGTGCGGTGCGGCGCGGCCCGGTGCGGTGCGGCGCGGCCCGGTGCGGTGCGGCGCGGCCCGGCCTGGCCCGGCCCGGCGCGGCCCGGCCTGGCCCGGTGCGGCGCGATGAGGCATCGGCCCGGCCGGCGGTTGCGTTGTCCTCAGCGAGTGGCGGCGGCGAACTCGGCCTCGGCGGGCGGCACCGCCGCGAGGGCGTCGGCGTGGCGACGGCGGCGCAGTTCGCCGGGGAGCACGGCCAGGGTGACCAGTGCGCCGAGCGCTCCGGTCACCGCGAAGCCCCAGAGCGGTGCGCTCGCGTCGATCACCGCGCCGGCGAGCGGTGCGCCGACCGCGATGCCGACGGTGACCGCCGAGCCGTGCAGGCCCATCGCTTCGCCGCGTACCTCGGCGGGGGCCAGGCGGCTGATCGCGTCGGAGGAGGCCGCGATGGTCGGCGCGCAGAGCGCGCCGGCCGGGATCAACGCGAGGCAGAGCAGCCACCAGTGGGCGCCGCCCAGCCCGACCGGGATGGTGCAGAGCGCGAGCGCGGCGGTGAGGACCAGCGGAGAGAGCGAGCGGCGCACCGCCCCGTAGGCGAAGCCGCCGGCCAGGGAGGCGATCGCCCAGCCGGCCAGCACGGCGCCGGTCCAGCTGACCTCGCCGCTGGCCCGCAGGACGGCCACCACGGCGACGTCGGTGCCGCCGAGCACCAGGGTGGCGGCGGCGCTGAGCGCCAGAACGGCGAACAGCCGGGGCGTCAGCCACTCCCGGCGAGGCACGTGGCGCCGCGGGCCGGACGGTTCGGCGGCACTGCGGATCGGCGGGTTCACCAGCCACAGGGCGATGCCGGCAGCGACGATGCCGCCGCCGACGAGGTACATGGTGGTCTGCGCCGAGATCGCGGTGACGAGGGCCACCGCCAGCGCCGGGCCGATCATGAAGGACAGTTCGACGGACATCGAGTCCAACGCGTACGCCGGCCGTCGTTGATCTTCCGGAACCAGCGCTGCGATCGACTGGCGGACCACCGAGAAGATGGGCAGGGCCAGCGAACCGGCCACGAAGGCGGTCGGCAGCAGCAGTGGGTACGGCAACGACGGCGCGGTGGCCCAGAACAGCGCCTCGGCGATACCGGTGAGCGCCAGCACCGGACGCAGACCACGCCTGTCGACCAGACGGCCGAGCAGCGGCCCACCGATCGCCGCGCCCACCGTGATGGCGGCGCCCACCAGACCGGCCGCGCCGTAGCCCCGGTCCAGGTCGAGCACCACGTGGAAGGTCAGCGTGACCCCGGTCGCCGTGAGCGGGATGCGGGCGAGGACGGCGACCAGCAGCAGCGACCGCAGGCCGGGCAGGGCGAGGGCTGTCCGGTAAGGCTTGATGTTCACGTTGGTCCGTACCTCCGGCGCCATCCTCGACGGGCGGCGGACCGTTGGCCAACCAATTACCGCCTCATGCGGCCCTGATCACAGGCTCGCCGTGCAGGATCACCCCGGCGCCGTCCATCGCCCGCAGCGCCACGTCGGTGGTCTCCGGCGCCACCGCGGCGGTCAGCTCCAGCAGGACGGTGGTGGCGAAGCCCTCCCGGGCGGCGTCGAGCGCGGTGGCGCGGACGCAGTGGTCGGTGGCGATACCGACCACGTCGACCCGGTCCACGTCGTGCCGGCGCAGCCAGTCGGCCAGGCACTCGCCGTCGTCGGCGTGGCCCTCGAACCCGGAGTACGCGGCCGCGTGCTCACCCTTGTGGAAGATCGCCTCGACCCGTCCGGTCTCCAGCTCCGGGTGGAACTCCGAGCCGCTGGTGCCGACCACACAGTGCCGGGGCCACGACTCGACGAAGTCCGGCGGATCACCGAAGTGCGCGCCCGGGTCGACGTGGTAATCCTTCGTGGCGACCACGTGCCGCCACCGGTCCGGCTCGGCGGCGAGCAGCCGGGAGATCCCGGCGGCCACTCCGGCGCCGCCCGGGACGGCGAGTGGGCCGCCCTCGCAGAAGTCGTTCTGCACGTCCACGATGATCAGCGCGTCGGCCATCGGGATCTGCCTCTCGTGTCGGGTTGGCGGGAGGGCTCAGGCGGCGGGTACGACTGTCACCGGCACGGCCGGGTCGCCTGCGGAGAGCTTCAGCCCCTCCCACGGGATGGAGATGAGGCACTCGCGCAGGTGTTCCCGGGACTCGTCGAGGCTGGGCAGGGCGACGGGTTCACCGTCGATCACGTACGAGCGCTGGAGCAGCCGGTCGTTTGCCTGCCGGTCGGGCACACCCTGCGGGACGATGATCTCGTCCGTCGCGGTGCCTGTCGGCTTGTGCCGGCGGACCGCCACCTTCCGCCCACCGATGGTGGCCTTGTGCTCGGACCGCTTCACCACCGGCCGGCCCTCGACCTCGACGAGCTTGTAGACCAGCCCCGCCGTGGGTGCCCCGGAGCCGGTCACGACGGCCGTCCCCGCGCCGTATATGTCCACCGGCTCGGCGGCCAGCGAGGCGATGGAGTACTCGTCCAGGTCACCCGAAACGATGATCTTCGTCTCGGTGGCGCCCAGCGAGTCCAGCAGTTCCCGGGACTGCTGCGCGATCACCGCCAGGTCACCCGAGTCGATCCGGATCGCCCGCAGCTCCGGCCCGGCCACCGCGATGGCGTTGCGGATGCCCTGGCTGATGTCGTACGTGTCGACAAGCAGCGTGGTGTCCTTGCCCAGCGTGGCCACCTGCGAGGCGAACGCCGTCCGCTCGTCGTCGTGCAGCAGGGTGAACGCGTGTGCCGCCGTGCCCGCCGTGGGGATGCCGTAGCGCTCCCCGGCGGCCAGGTTGGAGGTGAACCGGAATCCGGCCAGGTACGCGGCCCGCGCCGCCGCCACCGCCGCCTCCTCGTGTGCCCGGCGCGATCCCATCTCGATAAGTGCCCGGCCCCGGGCGGCGGTGACCATCCGCGCCGCGGCCGCCGCCACCGCGCAGTCGTGGTTGAGCACGGACAACGCCACCGTCTCCAGCACCACGCACTCGGCGAAGCCGCCGGAGACGGTCAGGATCGGCGAGCCGGGGAAGAACAGCTCGCCCTCGGCGTACCCGTCGATGTCGCCCGTGAAGCGGTAGTCGGTGAGCCAGGCCGCGGCGGCTTCGTCGACCACCCCGGTGCGGCGCAGGAAGTCGACCTCCGCCGGGTCGAACCGGAAGTCACGGATCAGCTCGATGAGCCGCGCGGTGCCGGCGACGACGCCGTAGCGCCGGCCGCTGGGCAGCCGACGGCTGAACACCTCGAAGACACAGCGACGGTCGGCGGTGCCGTCCTTGAGTGCGGCGCTGACCATGGTCAGCTCGTAGTGGTCGGTCAGCAGCGCGGGGCGGAGGGTGCTCACCGCCCCAGCCTAAGGTTCAGCCCGCGCCGCCGCCGTCGTGGCCCGGGATCGAGCGCAGCGCGGCCCACAGCTCGGACCGGCCGGTCACGCCGAGCTTGGTGTAGATCCGCTGCAGGTGGTTCTCCACCGTGCGGGCGGAGAGGTAGAGCCGCTCGGCGATGGCCTTGCTCGTCGCACCGTGCGCGGCGAGGCGGGCCACCTGCCACTCGCGTTCGGTCAGCACGGGCGCCCCGGCCCGCAGCGCCGGCGTGCGGATCAGATCGCAACGGCCGAGCAGCCCCGCCAGGCGCTCCCGCGCGTCGCCGGCCGCCGCCGAGTGTTGCTGCCGCAGCCGCTGCAGGGCCTGGGCGGTCGCCTCGGCGGCGTACACGGTCAGCTCCAGGGCGGCGTAGTCGTCGGCGACCGCGAGCAGATCGGTGGCGGAGTCGGTCACCGCGGCTCGGGCGTGCCGGGCCAGCAGCGGCGGGAGTACGCCGTCCACCTGCTCGGACAGCTCGGCGAGGCGCTGCGCAACGGTGCGCCGCCCGCCGTCGGAACAGGTGGGCCCGACCGGCGCGCCGGCCTGGTCCAACCGGACCAGATCGTGAAGAACGTGCACCTCGTGCCCGGCGAAACCGTCCGCGCGGAGCCGGTCGGTCAGGTCGTTGAGCTGCTTCACCGCGCCCGGCAGGTCACCCGACGCGGCGAGCACCGCACCCCGGGCCTGCTCCAGCCACGGGTAGAGCACCGCCATGCCCGGCGCGTGGGTGCGGTCGGCCTCGGCCATCGCCTCGTTGGCCTGCGCCGCGTCGCCGCGCAGTGCCGCTGCCTGGGCCCGCTCGGCCTGGGCCAGACCGGCGTAGACCCGGCTGGTCGCCAGCACCGCGCAGGCGCCCAACGACGTCCGCATCGCCGAGTCGCTCTGCCCGCGCAGTCGCGCGGCGTACGCCTGGAGGATGGCCAGGTATCCGGTGCCGAGCCGGAAGTCGCCGGCGCCGGCCAGGTCGGCGAACTCGTCGGCCACGATCGCGTCGATCCCGACGAGGTCGCCGGTGAGCATGAGCCGGGTGCCGCGGGCCAACTCCAGGGCCAGTTGCAGGTACGGCATGTCGGTGCGCCAACTGGCCGCCGCGGAGTGCACCTGCGCGATCGCCGCGCCGCTGCGTGTCAGTTGACCCTGGACGGCCTGGACGTACGCGATGGTGCTGCGGGCAAGTTCGCGGGCGGCGATGCTGGCCGCGGGCCGATCGAGCACGGTTTGACTGAGCCGTACGGCGGTGGTCGTGTCGAGCCGGTGCAGCCGCATGATCGCCTCGAAGGCGTGTACCCGGGCGCGGTCGGCCGAGTCGCCGAGCTGCTCGACCCGACTCGCGATCTCCTCGACTGTCGACTCTCGACTGAGGCCCCAGTAGCTGACCATGCCGCGGACGGTCAGCCACCGGCAGAGCCGACGCTCGTCTCCGGCCTCCAGGGTCACCGCGTCGAGGACGGTGATCGCCTCGTCGGGTCGGTCGGCGAACATCAGGATCGTGGCCAGCAGCTCCGCCGCGTCCGAGCCGCCGTCCGCGTGCAGCGCGGCCCGGGCCAGCCGGGTCGCCAGCGGTACGTCGTAGCGGGTGAACGCCTGCATCGCGGCGTCCACGAGCAGGGCCGCGTCCTGTGCGGTGCCCGAGTCGAGCCGCCAGACCGCCACCCGCAGCAGGTCGTCGCGGCGGCGCTTGCCAACCTGCTCCAGCAGCTCAGCGAGGTGCGCCTGGAGGCGCCGGGTGCGGCTGACGGGGCACCGGCGACGCATCACCTCGCCGTAGAGCGGGTGGGCCAGGCGTACGTTTGTCCGCCGGTCGTGCTGGACGACGGTGATCAGCCCGCGCTCCTCGGCGCACTCCACATCGGACTGCTCGGCGGCCTGGTTGAGCAGGTGCAGGCCGAGCGGCTCGCCGAAGGCGACCAGCTCGACGACCGTGCGAACGCCGTCGGTGAGCTGCCCGACACGGGTGTCGATCAGCTCGGTGAGGCTGGGGGCCAGCTCCAGTCGCCCGGTCCACTTCCAGATCCCGTAGGTGCGCTTCAACTCCTCGCTGCCGTTCGCGGCGTGCACCAGCTCGCGCAGCAGCAGCGGGTTGCCGGCCGACAGTCGGCCGAGCCGGTCGGCCGAGCCGGCGTCGACCGGGCCACCCAGGATCGCCGCCAGCAGGCCGGCGGTCTCCGACGGTGGCATGGGGGTCAGCTCGACGTGCTCGACCAGGTCGTCGGTCCAGAGTGCGCGGATCGGCAGCGGGATCTGTTCGCCGTCGCGCAGGGTGCCCACGACTGTGGCGTTGTCGGCGCGGGCGACCAGGTGGACCAGCGCCGCGGAGGGCGGGTCGAGCAGGTGCGCGTCGTCGATGGCGAGCACGATCCGGCGGCCGGCGGCCTGCTGTTGCAGGACATCCAATGCCCAGCGGAGGATGCCGGCGGGGGAGAGGCCCTGGGGCTGCTCCGCCGGGAGGACCTGCACCAGCCCGCCGAACGGCAGCGCCGCGGTGGTGGCGCTGGCCGCGATGGACCAGATCGCGTACCGGTCGGTGGGCAGGGTGCTGACACCCTCGCGCAGCAGCCGGCTCTTGCCGATGCCCGCGCTGCCGCTGAAGAAGAGCCCTCGACCGGCCTCGCCGGTCACCGCCGCCAGCAGGCGGTTGAGCTCATCGGTTCGGCCGACGAACTTCCATCGACTCATCCGCGCAGCATATCCATCGAATCCCGTCCGCGCCCGCACCGTCACGCATCGAAGTTGAGTAGCCACACAATTACCGGTGAGTATCCGAAGTGTTCCGCCTGGTCGGCCGGCCGAACGTACTCTTCCGACATCCGGGTGGTGTCACCGGATTTCCACACGACCGGCGCGCCGGTCGCCTGCCCTGGGAGGCCACCCGATGCAGCAGGGCCCTCTCCCCTCGCTCGACTCGTCCGGCGACATGGCCAGCTCAGCCGACCTGCCGAGTTGTGGCCCGCTGCCCACCGAGCTCGGTGTGCCCGTTCCCCGGTCGGACGAGCCGCTCGGCGTGGTCGCCGTCGGCCCGGCCGGTGCCGACAGGCGTGCGGTCCTCGCCACCCTCGTCGGGCTCGACCCGGTGATGCTCACCGTGCCGGCGGGCAGTTGGCTGCTGGTCCGGCACGCCCAGGTGCCCACCCGGGCGGCGTTCGTCCCCGGCTACCGCCAGCCGCACTCGTACGGCGCGGATCGGGACGCCGCCGGCCCGGCGCTGGCCCGTCCACCGCGGCGGGTCGAGCTGAGCGTGCCCGAGCCGCTGCTGCGCCACTTCACACTGATCGACACCCCCGACACGGGCGCGCTCGGCGTGGCCGGCGTCCGGGTGCTACGCGACGCCGTCGGCCGGGCCGGAGCGCTGCTCTTCGTGATCGCGGCGGATCAGGCGTTCACCGCCCAGGAGTTGAACCTGCTCGCCGAGGTGGCCGCGGCCCCGGTCGAGGTCGTGTTCGCGGTGACCCCGGGTGCGGCCGGTTGGGCGCAGCTGGCCGACGGGGTGGCGATGACGGAGGACGCGGGGGCGTCCGTCTCGCCATCCGGCCGCCGGTCCGGGGAGGTGGATCCGGTGGCGGTGACCGTCGAGGCGCACCGGGCGGCGCTGCTGGCCGCGGTCCCCTCCCTGGCCGGCGCGCGGTGGTTCCCGGTCGACGGCGCCGATTCCGCCGACGACCTGCGCCGGGCGTTGGTGGGCTGGTCGGCGAGCGAGGGGTTGCAGCGGGCCAGCACCGATCCGCCGGTGCTGCCGGGGCAGCACGACCGGGTGGCGGTGTCCGCCGACCCGGGGGACTGGTC
Source organism: Micromonospora sp. DT43 (assembly GCF_049841645.1). Classification (NCBI taxonomy): domain Bacteria; kingdom Bacillati; phylum Actinomycetota; class Actinomycetes; order Micromonosporales; family Micromonosporaceae; genus Micromonospora; species Micromonospora sp. DT43. Next base: position 323,616 of record NZ_JBNCKR010000003.1, read on the forward strand.
CGAGCGGCTCGACCGGCAGACCCGCTCCTGCGCCCAGCGGATCCGCCAGCACCTGGCCCTGGAACTGGCGAACGTCCATCTACGGGCCGTCCAGGAGATCGTCTTCGGGGTCGGCTGTGCCGGCCTGCCGGACCTGCTCGACCGGGAGATGGCGGCGTTGTCACTGCTGGCCACGGCGCAGTGCGACCACGCGGTGCGGGGCGTCGTGGCCGACGCCGCCGCCCAGGTGCTCGGCGCGACACCGGCGGAGGGCGTCCGCCGCCGGATCGCCACCGCCGTCCAGTACGGCCTGGCCGATCACCGCCCGGGGCGCGACCTGGACCGGGTCCTGCTGATCACGAGTACGGCGGGTGTGGCCGGGCTGACCGGCGCGGAGGCGATCGACGCGCTCGCCGGCTATCCGGCGGTGACCCGTGACGAGGTGCTTCCTCCGGTCGCGGTGGCGCTCTCCGGCGGGTGCTGGCAGCAGTGGCGTACGCCGGGCAACGACGACCACAACGCCGCGCGGGCCTGGTCCCAGCGGGCGTTGCGGGAGGTCGAGTTGGAGCTTTCCCGGGAGATCTCCCGGCGGTTCGAGGTGATCCGCCTCTCGCTGAACGTGGTGCTCTCCGACGCTGTCGACCACGGCATCCTGCTCGCCTGACGGTGTGGTCACCTACCGGCTCGGGTCCGCCCCGCACCTCGCGTTCGACGAGGCGCGGGGTGGTGGCGGGGTGCTCATGACGGGTGATCCTGGTTCCCCCGGCGTTCCGGTTCCTCGGTTCCGGGAAACCGGTGGCACGATGGGGGGCATGGCGGCTCCACAGGTTGCACCGGTCGAGACGCCGGCCACTGACGACGTGCCGGCGCCCGACCGGCAATGGGTGACGATCGTGTGGGACGACCCGGTCAACCTGATGACGTACGTGACCTGGGTCTTCCAGAAGCTGTTCGGCTACAGCCGGGAGAGGGCGGAGCAGCTCATGCTGGACGTGCACCACAAGGGCCGCGCCGTGGTCTCCACGGGGGCCCGGGAGCGGATGGAGCACGACGCGTCGCAGCTGCACGCGTACGGCCTGTGGGCGACGGTGGATCGCTCGTGAGCGCGAGGAGTGAGCCGGGTTTGCGAGCCCCGCAGTCGCGAACAGGAAAGGCATCGTGAGCATGTTCCGGCGGCAGGCCGGCCGCTATGTCGCCACCTTCGCGGTGGACGAGGTGCGGGTGCTGCGGAAGGTCGCCTCCGAGGTGGTCGGTCTGCTCACCGACGGTTTCGACCACACGGACCCGGTGGTGGGTCGGCTGTTCCCGGCGGTCTACCCGGAGGACGCGAGCGGCACGGCGGAGTTCCGCCGCTATACCGAGGGTGATCTGAAGACCGCCAAGATCGACCAGGCGGGGGCCATCCTGGCCGCGCTGCCCGACGAGGCCGGCGGCGAGGTGCGGTTGGACGCCGAGGCGGCCGAGGCGTGGCTGCGGGCGCTCAACGACGCGCGGCTGGCGATGGGTGTCCGGCTGGAGATCAAGGACGGCACGGATCTGGGTGAGGAGTTGGACGACGCGGTGACCGAGGATCCGGGCTCGAGCCGGGTGTTCCAGCTGTCGGTCTACGCGTATCTCGGATATCTGCAGGAGTCGCTGCTCAACGCCTTGATCGACTAGGCGTGACCGGCACCACTTCAGGGCCCGCCCGGTAGGCGTTAGGCTGGTGCACGTGCTGAGCATCGACCGGTCGATCATCGACGCGATCGTCGCCCACGCGCGCCGGGATCACCCCGACGAGGCGTGCGGCGTCGTCGCCGGCGCCGTCGGCAGCGACACCCCGACCCGGCACATCCCGATGGACAACGTCGCGCGGTCGATGACCTTCTACGAGTTCGACTCGATGGAGCATCTGCGGGTGTGGCGCGAGATGGACGACCGGGACGAGGAGCCCGTCGTCATCTACCACTCGCACACGGCCACCGAGGCGTACCCGTCCCGGACGGATGTCTCCTTCGCCGGCGAGCCGGGCGCGCACTACCTGCTCGTCTCGACCCGCGAGCCCGACTCGGAGGAGATCCGGTCGTTCCGGATCGTCGACGGCGTGGTCACCGAGGAGCCGGTCCAGATCGTGGAGGCCGGTGTCGACCCGCACGCCGTGCAGTCCTACATGTTCGGGCAGAGCCCGGCGACGGTCGACTACGAGTGTTCCGGCCGCTGACCCGTCAGCGTTCGCACCCGTTCTTCCCGTCACCGTTGGCACACCCGTTTGAGGAGCACGACATCATGGCCATCGAGATTCGCATCCCCACCATCCTGCGCAGCTACACCGGCGGCGCCAAGGTCGTCGAGGGCTCCGGCGACACGCTTGGCGACCTGCTCACCGACCTGGACTCGCGGCACGCCGGGCTGCGTGGCCGTCTGGTCACCGAGGCCGGCGCGCTGCACCGTTTCGTGAACGTCTACGTCAACGACGAGGACGTCCGCTTCCTCGGCGCGCTCGACGCGAAGCTGTCCGACGGTGACAGCGTCACCATCCTGCCGGCGGTGGCCGGCGGCGCGTTCGGCTTCGCGGCGGCAGCCGCGATCAGCTCGCACAGCGCCGCGGCAGCCGCGATCAGCTCGCACAGCGCCGCGGCAGCCGTGGCCGGCTCCCGCAGCGCCGCCGTCGCGGCTCGCTGAGGACGGCCGCCATGGCGCGGTACGACAGCCTGCTCGATGCCTGTGGGGGCACGCCGCTCGTCGGTCTGCCCCGGCTCTCTCCGACGGTGCCCGAGGGTGCCCCGCCGGTGCGGCTCTGGGCGAAGCTGGAGGACCGGAACCCCACGGGCAGCATCAAGGACCGCGCGGCGATGTTCATGGTCCGCGCGGCGGAGGAGGCCGGCCGGCTCCGGGCGGGTGACACCATCCTGGAGCCGACCAGCGGCAACACCGGCATCTCGTTGGCCATGGTGGCCAAGCTGCGCGGCTACCGGCTGGTCTGCGTGATGCCCGAGAACGTCTCCACCGAGCGGGTGCAGCTGCTCCGCATGTACGGTGCGGAGATCATCTTCTCGGAGGCGGCGGGCGGCTCCAACCAGGCCGTCGCGACGGCCAAGCAGATCGCCGCGGAGCACCCGGACTGGGTGATGCTCTACCAGTACGGCAACGAGGCGAACGCGCGGGCGCACTACGAGACGACCGGCCCGGAGCTGCTGCACGACCTGCCCACCATCACGCACTTCGTGGCCGGGCTGGGCACCACCGGCACCCTGATGGGCACCGGGCGCTACCTGCGCGAGAAGGTCGAGGGCATCCAGGTCGTGGCGGCGGAGCCGCGCTACGGCGAGCTGGTCTACGGGCTGCGCAACATCGACGAGGGGTACGTGCCGGAGCTGTACGACGCGTCGGTGCTGTCCCGGCGCTTCTCGGTCGGCACCCGGGACGCGGTGCTGCGTACCCGTCAGCTCGTCGAGGTGGAGGGCATCTTCGCCGGGTTCTCCACAGGTGCGATCCTGCACGCCGCGCTCGCCGTGGCGCACGAGGCGGTCCGCGACGGCCGGCGTGCGGACGTGGCGTTCGTGGTCTGCGACGGCGGCTGGAAATACCTGTCCACCGGCGCGTACGGCGGCACTCTCGCAGATGCCGAGGAAGCGCTGGAGGGCCAGCTCTGGGCCTGACCGCAGGGGTCTTCGCGAACGGGCCGTCGGCGTGCGCGTCGGCGGCCCGTCTCGTCGCCGGCTCGCTGTGAGCAGGTGTCACGTTCGTGACAACTTCCAACGGATGATTCTTGTCGCCGGGCACCCCAGCGTAGGCTGCGCAGCGTGGCGTACGCGTCGGTAGAGATCATGGCCGGGACCACCGCCGGCATGGATGCTACTGACAGTAGCAGTGAGACAACTCGATGCGACTGACCGTCCTCGGGTGTGCCGGTAGCTTCCCCGGCCCGGAGTCACCGTGCTCCGCCTATCTCGTCGAGGCGGACGGCTTCCGCCTCCTGGTCGACTTCGGCCCGGGGTCGCTGTCCAGCCTCCAGCGCTACGTCGGGCTGCACGCCCCCGACGCGATCCTGCTGACCCACCTGCATTGTGACCACATCCTCGACGCCGCGTCGTACGTGGTTGTCCGCCGGTACGCCCCGGACGGCCCCTACCCGCCCTTGCCCGTGTACGCGCCCTCCGGCGCACCGGACCGGCTCAGCGCCGCCTACGGCGACAACGGCACCGTGGAGGACGTCTACCAGTTCTACGCCTTGCAGCCGGGCACCTTTCCGATCGGGCCGTTCGCGGTCACCGTCGACCGGGTCAACCACCCCGTCGAGACGTACGGCGTGCGGTTGGAGCACGGTGGTCGGTCGCTGTGCTACTCGTCGGACACCGCTCCCTGCGACGCGTTGCTGCGCCTGGCGCAGAACGTCGACGTGTTCCTGTGCGAGGCCAGCTACCTCGATGGTGTGGACAATCCTCCGGACCTGCACCTGACCGGTCGGGAGGCCGGCGAGACGGCGACCAAGGCGGTGGTGGGCAAGCTGCTGCTCACCCACCTGGTCGCGGCCTGGGGCAGCGAGGCGCACACGTTGGAGTCGGCCGCGGCCGCGTACACCGGGCCGCTCGAGGTGGTCCGGGCCGGCGCCAGCTACGACATCTGACGCCCGTCGCGGCGGTGTTGTGCCCTGCTGTTCGCCGGCCGGTCAGCGGCCTGTCGCCTGCCGCACCCGTGGCGCCCGCACGGTGTGGGCATGCGGATCGCCATCGTGACCGAGTCGTTCCCGCCGGACGTGAACGGCGTCACGCACTCCGTGGCGCGTACGGCGGAGCATCTGCTGGCCCGGGGCCACGAGCCGGTCGTCATCGCGCCCGCCCCGACCGGGGCGGCACGGCGGGACATCGAGGGGCTGCCCTACCCGGTGGTGCGTATCCCGAGCGTGCCGCTGCCCCGTTACCAGGGCTTCCGGCTGGGTGTGCCGACGACCACCCGGCTGGCGGGGGCGTTGCTGTCGGCAGCGCCCGACGTGGTGCACCTGGCCAGTCCGTTCGTCCTCGGTGCCCGCGCGGCCACGCTCGCCAGCCGGTACGGGTTGCCCATGGTGGCGGTCTACCAGACCGACGTGGCGGCCTACGCCAGGGCGTACCGGGTGAGTTGGGGTGAGGCGGCCGCGTGGCGGCGGCTTCGGGAGACCCACAATCTGGCCCAGCGGACTCTCGCGCCGTCGACGCGGGCGGCTGGCGACCTGATCGCCAACGGGGTGCGGCGGATCTGGTTGTGGGGCCGGGGGGTGGACGCGGTCCGGTTCGATCCGGCCAAGCGGTGCCCGGAGCTGCGGCGCCGGCTGGCCCCCGACGGTGAGCTGCTGGTCGGCTACGTCGGCCGGCTCACCCCGGAGAAGCGGGTGGAGCTGCTGGCGGCGACGTCCCGGCTGCCTGGTGTGCGGGTAGTGGTGGCCGGTGACGGTCCCGCCCGCCGCCAACTGACCCAGGCGCTGCCGGCTGTGGACTTCCTGGGCGTGCAGCACGGCGAGGACCTGGCCCGGCTCTACGCCAGCCTGGACGTGTTCGTGCACACCGGGTCGCACGGGACGTTCGGCCAGACTCTGCAGGAGGCGTTGGCTTCGGGGGTGCCGGTGGTCGCACCGTCCAGTGGTGGGCCTGTCGACCTGGTCGACTCGGGAACGACAGGGCTGCTGGTCGCGCCGGACGACGGGGACGCCCTGGCCGCCGCGGTGGCCGCGCTGGCCGGGGACGCCGACCGGCGGCGGGCGTACGGGGTGGCCGCCCGGGCCGCGGTTCGCCGGCGCAGTTGGGCGGCCGTCGGCGACGAGCTGGTCGGGCACTATTCGGCGGTACGCGCCCAGTCCGCCACCGTCGACCTGCGGTGCGCGTCGTGAGTGCGCCGGTCGAGGGGTTCCTCCGGGTGAACGACGCGGACGCTGCTCGGGGCACCCCGAGCGACGGAGATCGCCGCACCGCATAGGGTGCAGGGCATGGCGCGACCTGACGGGCGAGGGCCCTCTCAACTTCGACCGGTGACCCTGACCCGGGGCTGGAGCACCCATCCGGAGGGCTCGGTGCTCGTCGAGTTCGGCGGCACCCGGGTGCTGTGCACGGCGAGCGTCACCGAGGGCGTGCCCCGCTGGCGCAAGGGCTCCGGGCTCGGCTGGGTGACCGCCGAGTACGCGATGCTGCCCCGCGCCACCAACACCCGCTCGGACCGGGAGAGCGTGAAGGGCCGCGTCGGTGGCCGTACGCACGAGATCTCTCGCCTGATCGGGCGCAGCCTGCGCGCCAGCATCGACCTCAAGGCGCTCGGCGAGAACTCGATCGTGCTCGACTGCGACGTGCTGCAGGCCGACGGCGGCACGCGTACGGCCGCGATCACCGGCGCGTACGTGGCGTTGCACGACGCGGTGGGCTGGCTGGCCTCCCGCAAGGCCCTCGCCGGCAAGCCGGAGAAGGTCATGCACCGCTCCGTCGCCGCCGTCAGCGTCGGAATCATCGCCGGCGAGGCGCGACTGGACCTCTGCTACGAGGAGGACGTGGCCGCCGAGGTGGACATGAACGTGGTGTGCACCGGCGCGGGAGACTTCGTCGAGGTGCAGGGCACCGGCGAGGCGGGCGTGTTCGCCCGTGACCAGCTCGACAGCCTGCTCGACCTGGCCGTTGCCGGTTGCGCCGAGCTGGCCGAAGCCCAGCGAAAGGCACTCGCGTGAACAAGGTCCTGCTGGCTACGCGTAACCGTAAGAAGCTTGTCGAGCTGCAGCGGATCCTGGACGGCGCGCTCGGCGCGCACCGGATCGCCCTGCTCGGGCTGGACGACGTGCCGGAGTACCCGGAGCTGCCGGAGACCGGCCTCACCTTCGGCGAGAACGCGCTGATCAAGGCGCGGGAGGGCTGCCGGCGTACCGGGTTGCCGACGATCGCCGACGACTCCGGGCTCGCCGTGGACGCGCTCAACGGGATGCCGGGGGTGTTCAGCGCCCGCTGGTCCGGCAAGCACGGCGACGACGGGGCCAACCTCCAGCTGGTGCTGGACCAGATCGGTGACGTGCCGGACGAGCACCGGGCCGCGTCCTTCGTCTGCACGGTGGCGCTGGTGCTGCCCGGCGGCAAGGAGCACCTGGTCGACGGTCGGCAGTCCGGCCGGGTGTTGCGCGCGCCGCGCGGCGACGGCGGGTTCGGCTACGACCCGATCTTCCTGGGTGACGGGCAGGACCGCACCAACGCCGAGCTGACCCCGCAGGAGAAGGACGCGGTCAGCCACCGCGGCAAGGCACTGCGCGAGCTGGCGAAGCTGGTCGCGAAGGTACTGCCGCCCGCGGCCTGACGGTCGCGAAGGTACTGCCGCCCGCGGCCTGACGGTCGCGAAGGTGCTGTCGCGCGGCCTGACGGTCGCGAAGGTGCTGCCGCCCGCCGCCTGACCCGCGGCGGGCGACAGCCACCCGTGGAGGTCAGCCCAGCGGGCCGACCTCCCGTTCGATGGCGGCGCGCAGCTCCGGCCCGGCGACGACGGCGCGGGCCGCCTCCATCACGGGTGCGAGGAACACGTCCGGGCCGGGCTCACCGGCCGCCGGACCGAGCGCGGCGACGGCGGCCCGGCCGGCCGGCGACGGCACCAGCGGCGCGCGCAGTTGCAGGCCGCGTACGCCTGCCAGCAACTCGACGGCGAGCAGGCTGGTCAGGTTGTCCAGCACGGTGCGCAGCTTCTTGGCGGCCGCCCAGCCCATCGAGACGTGGTCCTCCTGCATGCCGCTTGTGGGCAGCGAGTCCACCGAGGCGGGGGCGGCCAGCCGCCGGTTCTCCGCGACGATCCCGGCCGCCGTGTACTGGGCGATCATCAGGCCGGAGTTGACCCCGGCGTCGGGGGAGAGGAACGCGGGCAGTTCCCGGGAGCGGGTGACGTCCAGCAGCCGGTCCACCCGCCGCTCGGCGATCGCGCCCACCTCGGCGGCGGCGATGGCGAGGAAGTCGGCGGCGAAGCCCAGTGGCGCACCGTGGAAGTTCCCGGTGGACTCGACCCGGCCGTCGGGCAGCACGACCGGGTTGTCCACGACCGACACCAGTTCGCGGGCCGCGACGGTGCGGACGAAGTCCAGGGTGTCCCGGGCCGCACCGGCGACCTGCGGCGCGCAGCGCATCGAGTAGGCGTCCTGCACGGCGTGCGCCAGGTCGTCGCGGTGTGAGTCCATGACGCGGGAGTCCTGCAACAGCCGGTGGATGTTCGCCGCCGACGTCGCCTGGCCGGGGTGGGGTCGGATGGCGTGCAGCTCGGGCAGGAACGGCCGTTCCGAGCCGAGCATCGCCTCGATGGCCAGCGCGGCTGTCACGTCGGCCATGGCGAACAGGTGCGCGGCGTCGTGGATGGCCAGCAGCAGCATGCCGAGCATGCCGTCGGTGCCGTTGATCAGCGCCAGCCCCTCCTTGGCGGCCAGCTCGACAGGCGTGAGCCCGGCGGCGTGCAGCACCTCGGCCGCGTCGCGCCGCTCGCCGGCCGGGCCGAGCACCCAGCCCTCACCGAGCAGCACGAGCGCGCAGTGCGCCAGCGGCGCGAGGTCGCCGGAGGCGCCCAGCGAACCGTGCTCCGGCACCCACGGGGTGATGTCGTGGTTGAGCAGGTCGACGAGCGCCTCGGCGACCAGCGGGCGGACCCCGGAGCGGCCCAGGGCGAGCGAGCGTACCCGCAGCAGCATCATGGCCCGCACCACCTCGCGCGGCATCGGGGCGCCCACCCCGGCGGCGTGCGAGCGGATCAGCGCGTGTTGCAGCTCCGCCCGCCGCTCGGGCGCGACGAAGGTGTTGGCGAGCGCGCCGAACCCGGTCGACACGCCGTACACGGGCCGTCCGGCGGCCTCGATGCCGTCCACGATCGCGCGGCTGGTCGCCATCGCGTCGCGGGTGGCCGGGGCGAGGGTCACCGTGGCGGTGCCGCGCGCCACCGCGAGGACGTCGTCTGCGGTGATACCGGTGGGCTGGATGATCACGGTCGTCACTGTGGAACTCCGTTGCGTATTACCTGGCGGATCAGGGGGACACCGGGCCGGTAGGCCAGGTGCAGGTACGAGGGGGCGTCCAGGACGACCAGGTCGGCCCGTGCGCCGGGGGTGAGCACGCCGACGTCGTCGCGGCGCAGCGCCCGCGCGCCACCGGCGGTCGCCGCCCACAGCGCCTCCGCCGGGGTCATCCGCATCTCCCGGACGGCGAGGGCGATGCAGAACGGCATCGACGAGGTGTACGACGAGCCGGGGTTGCAGTCCGTCGCCAGCGCCACTGTGACTCCGGCGTCGAGCAGCCGGCGGGCGTCCGGGTACGGCGAGCGGGTGGAGAACTCGGCGCCGGGCAGCAGGGTGGCGACCGTGGAGGTGTGCCGGCCCTCGTGGCACATGCAGTCGATCCGGGTCGACGCCAGCGCGTCCACGTCGGCGTCGGACAGGTGGGTGCAGTGGTCCACGCTTGCCGCGCCCAGTTCCACTCCGAGCCGCACACCCGGCCCGGGGCCGAGTTGGTTGGCGTGCAGCCGCACACCGAGCCCCACGGCCTGCCCGCAGGCGAGGATGGCTCGGGCGTGGTCGACGTCGAAGGCGCCCCGTTCGCAGAACACGTCGATCCACCTGGCATGCGGCGCGGCGGCGGCAAGCATCGGCCCGCAGACCAGTCCGACGTAGTCGTCCGGACGGTCGGCGTACTCGGCGGGGACCACGTGCGCGCCGAGGAAGGTGGTGTCCTCGGTGAACTCGGCGGCGATCCGCAGCGAGCGGGCCTCGTCGGCGACGCTCAGCCCGTACCCACTCTTGATCTCGATGGTCGTGGTGCCCTGGCGCAGCGCCTCCCCGCGCAGCCTGCGCACGGTGGCCCGCAGCTCGTCGTCGGTGGCGGCCCGGGTCGCGCCGACGGTGGTGCGGATGCCCCCGCCGGTGTAGGGCTCGCCGGCCATCCGGGCGGCGAACTCGGCGGCCCGGTCCCCGGCGAAGACCAGATGCGCGTGGCTGTCCACGAACCCGGGCAGTACGGCGGCCCCACCGGCGTCGACCCGCCGGTCGGCGGCCGGCGCGTACGCGGCCGGCCCGACCCAGGCCACGCGGCCCTCCTCGATCAGCACTGCCGCCCCGCGGCGGATGCCCAGCGGGCCCTCGCCGACGCCGTTGGTGACCAACTCGCCGATGTTGTCGACAAGCAGGGCGCTCATGAGGGGATCACCGCCTCGATGGACGCCGACAGTTCGGCAGGCACGTCCACGCTCAGGTGCCGGCCCTCGGCCACCACCACGCGGCCGTCCACCACCACCTGCTCGACGTCGGCCGCCCCGGCCGCGAAGAAGGCCCCCACCGGCGGCACTCCGGCGGTGCGGGCGCTGTCGAGTCGTACCGTGACCAGGTCGGCGCGGGCGCCGACGGCGATCCGCCCGCCGTCGGCCCAGCCGAGCGCGGCGTGCCCGGCGGCGGTCGCCATGGTCAGCAGACCGGCTGGGGTGAAGTGGCCGCGGCGGCGGGTGCGCAGCCGTTCGTCCAGCTCCACCGCCCGGGTCTCCTCGAACAGGTCGACGACGGCGTGGCTGTCGCTGCCCAGGCTCAGCCGGATCCCCGCGTCAGCCATCCGCCGGGCCGGGCCGATGCCGTCGGCGAGGTCGCGTTCGGTGGTGGGGCAGAGACACACACCGGTCCGGCTGTCGCCGAGCAGCGTCAGGTCGCCGCTTGTCGGGTGGGTGGCGTGCACGGCCGTGGTGTCCGACCCGAGCACGCCGTGCTCGGCGAGCAACGCGCTGGGCGTACGCCCGTGCACGGCCCGGCACTCGTCGTTCTCGGCGGGCTGCTCGGAGAGGTGCACGTGCAGCGGCGCCCGCCGCTCCCGGGCCCAGGCGGCGACCGTGCCGAGCTGGTCGGCCGGGACCGCCCGCACCGAGTGCACGGCAGCGCCCACCCGGACGTGCGAGTCCGCCGGCGCGAACGCCGACACCCGCTGCGCCCAGCGGGCCGCGTCGCCGTCGCCGAAGCGCCGCTGCGGCCCGGCGAGCGGCCGGCCGTCGACCCCGGCGCTCAGGTAACAGGTGTCCAGCAGGGTGAGCCGGATGCCTGCGTGCGCGGCGGCCTCGACAAGCGCCGCCCCCATCGCGTTCGGGTCGTCGTACGCGCCGCCGTCGGGCCGGTGGTGCAGGTAGTGGAACTCGCCGACGCACGTGATCCCCGCGAGGGCCATCTCGGCGTAGACGGCGCGGGCCAGCGCCAGGTAGGTGTCCGGGTCCAGCCGGTCCGCCACCGCGTACATCCGGTCCCGCCAGCTGAAGAAGTCGCCCCGGCCGCCGTGGGTACGCCCGCGCAGAGCCCGGTGGAAGGCGTGCGAGTGCACGTTCGCGAGGCCGGGCACTGTCAGGCCGGGCAGCGGCACCGCATCGGCGTACACGTCCACACCGGCGCTCGGCCGGCCCGGAGCGGCCAACGCGGTCACAGCGGTGATCACCCCACCGTCGGTCTCGATGAGCACGTCGGGCGTGGGCTGGGCGAGATCGGGCAGCCAGGCGTACTCGGCCAGCCAGCGGGTCGGTGTCACAGGCATGTCAGCTCCTCCAACACGCGCGCCAGCGCACGCACCCCGGCGGCGCAGTCGTCGTCGGTCGCGGCCTCGGCGGGGGAGTGCGACACCCCTGTCGGGTTGCGCACGAAGAGCATCGCCGTGGGCAGGTGCGCGGCGAGCACCCCCGCGTCGTGCCCCGCACCGGTCGGCAGCACCGGCGCGTCGAGCAGCGTCGCCAGGCGCTTGGCCAGCCCACCGTCGAAGGCGACGAGCGGCGTCACCGACTCCTCGGTGACTGTCACCTCCGTACCGTCGCGGCGGGCCCGCTCGGCGAGCTTGCCCCGGACCGCGTCGACGAGCCCGGTCAGGGTCTCCGGGTCGGCGGCGCGGGCGTCCAGCCAGCCGGTCACCCGCGACGGGATGGCGTTCGTGGCGTTGGGCTCGACGGACACCCGGCCCACTGTGGCGTGCGCCCCGCGCAGCCGGGCCTCCTTGTTGGCCGCCAGCACCGTGAACGCGTAGGTGAGCATCGGGTCGCGGCGGTCGGCCATCCGGGTCGTACCCGCGTGGTTGCCCTCGCCGACCACGTCGAAGCGCCAGCGGCCGTGCGGCCAGATCGCGCTCGCCACGCCGACCGGCGCGTCCACGTCGACAAGCGCGCGGCCCTGCTCGACGTGCAGCTCCACGAAGACACCGAACCGGCCCAGCAGCTCCGGTCGGGCGCCCGCCGGTCGGTCGCCGAGCGCCTCGGCGAAGCTCACCCCGGCCGCGTCGCGCAGGCCGGCCGCGCGGTCGGCCGCCAGCGCGCCGGTGAGCAGCCGCGAGCCCAGACAGGGTACGCCGAAACGGGCGCCCTCCTCCTCGACGAACGCGCCCAGCACCAGCGGCCGGACGGGTGTGACCCCGGCGGCGCGCAGCTCGTCCACGGCCAGGAACGCGCTGACGATGCCGAGCGGCCCGTCGTACGCCCCGCCGTGCGGCACCGAGTCGAAGTGGCTGCCGGTCAGCACCGCGTCGGCGCCCTCGGGGTCACCCCAGTGGGCGAACAGGTTGCCGTTGCCGTCCTCGGTGACCGGCAGGCCCCGCCGTCGCGCCTGCGCACGGAACCAGGCCCGCAACTCCGTCTCCGGCTCGGTCAACGCATACCGCAGATAGCCGCCGCTGCTGGCGTCCCGCCCGACCGGGGCGATCTCGTCCCACATGGCTCGGAAACGGGAGGAGAGGTCGTCGCTCATGCGGGTGCCTCGGTCATGGGCACCCGGACGCCGGTGCGCTCGGCGACCTCGCGGGCGCTGTCGTAGCCGGCGTCGACGTGCCTGATGACACCCATCGCCGGGTCGTTGGTGAGCACCCGCTCGATCTTCTGCCCCGCGAGGGCGGTGCCGTCGGCCACGCAGACCTGCCCGGCGTGGATCGACCGCCCGATGCCGACGCCACCGCCGTGGTGGATCGACACCCAGGACGCGCCGCTGGCGGTGTTGACCAGGGCGTTGAGCAGCGGCCAGTCGGCGATGGCGTCGGAGCCGTCGGCCATCCCCTCGGTCTCCCGGTACGGGCTCGCGACGCTGCCGGTGTCCAGGTGGTCCCGACCGATCACCACCGGGGCGGAGAGTTCACCGGAGGCGACCATGTCGTTGAACCGCACACCCGCCCGGTCCCGCTCACCCTGACCGAGCCAGCAGATCCGGGCCGGCAGACCCTGGAACGCGACCCGCTCACCGGCCAGCTTGATCCACCGGGCCAGCGACTCGTTCTCCGGGAACAGGTCCAGGATGGCCCGGTCGGTGGCCGCGATGTCGGCCGGATCCCCGGAGAGCGCGGCCCACCGGAACGGACCCCTGCCCTCGCAGAACAACGGCCGGATGTACGCCGGCACGAAGCCCGGGAAGTCGAAGGCGCGCTGGTAGCCGCCGAGCTGCGCCTCGCCCCGGATCGAGTTGCCGTAGTCGAACACCTCGGCGCCGGCGTCGAGGAAGCCCACCATGGCTTCGACGTGCTGCGCCATCGACGCGCGGGCCCGGTCGGTGAACTCGGCCGGCTTGGCCGTGGCGTAGTCGCGGGCGTCGGCCAGCTCGACCCCCACCGGCAGGTACGCCAGCGGGTCGTGGGCGCTGGTCTGGTCGGTCACGATGTCGATCTCGACGCCCCGGCGGAGCAGCTCGGGGAAGACCTCGGCGGCGTTGCCGACCACGCCGACGCTCAGCGCCCGCCGGTCCCGCTTCGCGGCGAGGACCCGCTCGACGGCGTCGTCCAGGGAATCGGCGACCTCGTCGAGGTAGCGGTCGTGCACGCGACGGTCCAGCCGGGTGCGGTCCACGTCCACGATCAGGCAGACGCCGTCGTTCATGGTGACCGCGAGGGGCTGCGCGCCGCCCATCCCGCCGCAGCCTGCGGTCAGTGTCAACGTGCCGGCGAGACTGCCGTCGAACCTCTTCGCGGCCACCGCGGCGAACGTCTCGTAGGTGCCCTGGAGGATGCCCTGGGTGCCGATGTAGATCCACGAACCGGCGGTCATCTGCCCGTACATCGTCAGGCCGAGCTGTTCGAGGCGGCGGAACTCCGGCCAGGTCGCCCAGTCACCGACCAGGTTCGAGTTGGCGAGCAGCACCCGGGGTGCCCACTCGTGGGTGCGCATGACCCCCACCGGGCGGCCCGACTGCACGAGCATCGTCTCGTCCTCGCGCAGGTCGGTGAGCGTACGGACCAACGCGTGGTACGACGGCCAGTCCCGCGCAGCCTTCCCGGTGCCGCCGTAGACGACCAGGTCGTCGGGGCGTTCGGCCACCTCCGGGTCGAGGTTGTTCATCAGCATCCGCAGGGCGGCCTCCTGCTGCCACCCGCGGGTGGTGAGCTGGCTGCCCCGTGCGGCACGGATGGGCTGGGTCATCTGCGGTCTCCTCCGGTCAACCGAGGAACAACTGTCGGCGGGCCGCGGAGGCTTCGAACGCCTCCAGACGGCGTTGGGTGTCGGCCGGCGCGGCGTCGCAGATTGCCTGCAACAGCACCATGGCCAGGGTCATCGGGGCGGTGTGCAGGTCGAAGACGAGCTGCGCGCCGACGGCGGCCGGCAGCACCACGTCGGCGTGTTCGACGGCCGGGCTGACCGGCGAGTCGGTGATCGCCACGACGGTGAGCCCGGCGGCACGCGCGTCGCGCAACGCGTCCAGGGTCTCCCGGGGATAGCGGGGCAGCACGAAGGCCAGCACGGCGGACGCCCCGGCCTCGGCGGCCTGCTCCAGGCGGTCGGTGAGCAGGCTGCCGCCGTCGTCGAGCACTCGCACGTCCGGGTGCACCTTGGCGGCGAAGTAGGCGAAGTACGCGGCCAGCGGCGCGGCGGCGCGCAGCCCGAGCACCGGCAGCGGGCGGCTGGCGGCGAGCAGTTGCCCGGTCTCGGCGATCCGGTCGGTGTCGGCGAGCTGACCGGCCAGCCGGTCCAGGTTGCCCATCTCGGCGCGTACCGCCTGCTGGAGCTCGTTGGCGGCGTCGGTGGACCCACCGGGTGTCGTGGTGGTGAGGTCGCGCAACCGGCGGCGCAGCGCCGGGTAGCCGTCGTGGCCGAGCGCGACGGCGAACCGGGTGACCGAGGGCTGGCTGACCCCGGCCAGCTCGGCGACCTCCGCCGCGGAGAGGTACGCCACGGCCGGGGCGTGTTGCACGAGACAGTGCGCGATCCGACGCTGGGTCGGGGTGAGCCGTACGCCGTCGAACAGGTGGAACACCTGCTCGGCCGACGCCTGGACCGCTCCGTCATTCACTCCGCGACTCTATGCATGAAAACTTTCACCAAGCAAGCGGTGGCTCGGTCACCGGCGGGTGCCGGCCGGGGCGGGTCGGGTTGGCGAATGGCCGGTACTATCCGCACGGCGGTACAACGGAGGAGTGCGCATGCAGCCGGAAGGCCCCTACAGGCTCACCCACGCGCTCGGCGGGTCTCCGGTGGGGAAGGCGTGGGCCGCGATCGACGAGCAGGGCCGGTTCGTCACCGTGGCGGTGCTCGACGCCACTGTGGCCGCCGCACCAGGCTGGCGTGAGTCCTTCGCCGGAGTCGCCGATTCGCTGGCGCAGGCTCCGGGCGGGCCGGCCTACACGTACGCCGACTTCTCGGCCGACGCCCCCTGGGTGGCGTACCCGGCCGAGGCGGGTCCCGGGGCCGAAACGCTGTTCCGGGCCCTCGGCGTCGAATACACCCCCGCTCCGGCGGTCGCGCCGCCCACGTCTGCCCCGCCGTCGGTGTCTGCCCCGCCGTCGGTGTCCGCCCCGCCCGTGTCGAGCCCGCCGCCGGTCTCCGGTGCACCGCAGGCCCCGTGGGCAGTGCAGACGGGTCCCGTCCCCGGCAAGTTGGTGTCCGCGATCCCGCACCCGATCTCCGGCCTACCCATTTCCCCGGCCGAGGTGACGTCGGCGCCACCCGCCCCGGTGACGTCGGCACCTCCCGCCCCAGTGACGTCGGCAACTCCCGCCGCGGTGGCGTCGGCACCTCCCGCCCCAGTGACGTCGGCACCCCCCGCGCCGGTGACCTCGGCGCCCGACGCCTACAGCAACGGACCGACGAGCGCCGAACTGTTCGCCTCGCCGGTCCGTCGCATCACCCCCTCCGCACCGCCCAAGCGGCGGACCGGCCTCTGGCTCGGAGCCGCAGCGCTGGTACTGGTGGTGCTGGCAGGCGGGGGCGGCCTCGTCGCCTGGGCTGGCCTAGCCGACGACGACAAACCGGCCGACGCCACCGCGACCGCCACCGCCGCACCGCCACCGATGCCTACCGCACCGCCACAGTCGCCGGGAATCGAGCCGCCGCACGGAGGCAAGTGGCCGCCCCAGTGGCCGGGGTTCACCGAACGCGACAACGTGCGTACGCTGACCGGCCTCGAAGGG
Organism: Micromonospora sp. DT43; assembly: GCF_049841645.1. Lineage (NCBI taxonomy): Bacteria > Bacillati > Actinomycetota > Actinomycetes > Micromonosporales > Micromonosporaceae > Micromonospora > Micromonospora sp. DT43. Next base: position 339,923 of record NZ_JBNCKR010000003.1, read on the forward strand.
CTCGGGTTCCCGGTGAAGGTTCCGATGGACTGGTCCTGCACACTTGCCGGTCAGGCCGAGGGGTTCATCAAGTACAACTGCGGCATGACAGCCACCGGGGGGTCGCAAATCGGTGGTGAGCTGATCGTTCGCAACTGCCCCCAGCCGTGTGACGAGCAACGCCAGACCACCATGCGGATGAGCGAGGAGGCGTGGGGCGTGCGGTGGATCCGCAGCGGGCAGTACGCCACCTACGCCGAGGCGCTCATCAACGCCGACGGCGAGCAGCGGCACGGCCTGGTCGTCGTCGCCTACTTCCGCAGCGGGGATGGTGTCGTCGACCGGCAGCTTGTGCTCCGGATGACCGGCCCGGTGCCGGAGGCCCAGCAACTGCGCCGGGTCGCCACCTACCTGCGAGACGTCGTGATCTTCTGAACGGGCCGTGGATACGCGTGCCGGTCGGCACGCGGATCCACGCAGATCGCACTCAGCGCCGGGCTTCGGCGATCCAGTCCGTCATACGCGCGGCGAACTGCTGCTCGGAGAACCCCGCGGCATGTGCCCGGATGCGCTCCGGCGACAGTTCCGGCAGGCGGTGGACCAGCGGAACGAAGCTGTGTGGGTCGACGGAGTCGACGAGGAGGCCGGTCTCACCGTCGTGGACGGTCTCCAATAGACCGCCGCGGCGCAGACCGACCACCGGGGTGCCGCAGGCCTGTGCCTCGACCGGGATGATGCCGAAGTCCTCGTGGACCGGGAACAGCAGTGCCCGCGCACCCCAGTAGAGCTGGCGCAGCCGCTCCTTCGAGGGGCGCACCTCGAACGTCACCGCCACCCGGGCTCGCTCCGCGGCGCGCCGCAGCGCGGTCTCCTCGGGACCCGAGCCGGCGATGACCACCGGCAGACCGGCCGCCTCGGCGATCTGAATGATCAGGTCGAAGTTCTTGTACGGGATCCACCGTCCGACCCCGAGCAGGTAGTCGCGGGACTGGCTCTGGTCCGCAGCAGGCGCGGCAGCGAAGTACTCGACGTCCACCGGAGGGTTGATGACGACCGCGTCGCGCCGCCAGTACCGGGCGATCCGGGCACGTACCTCCTCGGAGTTCGCGGCGTACCCGTGCACGTGGCGGCTGAGCCGCACATCGGCGGTCTGCAGCACACGCCGCGGCAGGGTCAGCAGCGGGTTGGAGCCTCGACCGTCGAAGTTCGGGCTCCAGATGTATCGGGCGGGGGAGTGCACGTAGCTCAGGTACCGGACGTGTTCCGCCGAGCCGAGCCGTACGGTGTGGGCGAACGCGTGGCTGGACGAGATGACGAGGTCGAACCGCTCCCGGCTGAGGGTCCGCCAGACCAGCGGCATCAACGGCAGCGCCCCTGCCTTCGTATGGCGCAACGGTGTCTTCGCCAACCAGGATTCCCGCAGGTTGGGCTCGTCGGCGTCGTGGTCCTTCCACAACACGAAGCGCTCGGCGTCCGGCAGCAGGTTGCTGATTTGCCGGAAGACGTTCTCCGAGCCGCCGGTCGCCCCGAACCACTCGTGCACGAGCGCCACCCGCCCGCTCCTCAGGTGGTCGAGCGGGCGCGTCCCGTCGGCGTCAGGATGGTCTACCACTGGTTGCTCCTCATCCCACGGGCCGCCGGCGTCCGGCCGTACCGGGCCGCCGAGATGGTCACTGCTCGCCTGTTGCGCTCTTGGTTGCCACCAGGCCGTCAGGCTGAGGCTCGTCCGTGCTGCGGCCGGGCTTCTTCAGGACGAACGACAGGAACGTACGCCGAAGCGAGGGCACGGCCGTTACGTAGCCGGTCCAGATCAGCAGGATGGCCACGCACGATGCGACGAGGCGTAGCAGCCCGGCGCCGGCCAGCAGATATCCGGCTACTGCGGCGACGGCCGCGCCGGGCAGCGCGATGGCGAGCAGGCGTGTGCTGTAGCCCAGCACCGACAGCCACCTCGCCGAGATGAGGAACATCAGGACGCCGCCGATCGAGGAGGCCGCGCCGATCGTGAAGGCCCCCCACTGCTTGTACAGCAGGAGGTTCACGGCGATCGGAATGCCGAACGACAGCGCCATCACGATCGCGACCTGGAAGTTGGCCCCTCGGGCGTTCAGCACCTTTACGAAGGTGTAGCCGAGGACGTGTGCCCAGATCCCGAGCGCGAAGCCCAACAGCAGCACCGATGAGACGTCCACCGCCCGCTCGTCGAACTGGCCTCGGGCATACAGGAGGGTGACGATCCCCCGGCTGTTCAGCGACAGGATCAGGGCGAGGGGGACGGCCACCAGGATCACCGGCGGGATCAGTCGGCGGAGCCCGGCACCCACCTCATCGGCCTTCATGCGGGCGAAGGACGCCAGGCCGGCCAGACCCAGCGGGGCGGCGAGCAGGGCCATGCACGAGTCGACCACGAAGCGTGCGTACTCGGTGGCAGCCACCACCTCGACGCCGAGCAGCGAGCCGACGGCCCGCTCGGCCGCGATCGAGCCCTGCAGGATCACGGGAATCAGCAGCAGTGGCCGCAGGCGTCGCCAGAACATCCCGAGGGCCACCTTGGTGGCCGCCCGATCCAGGCGGTGCGAACCAGTGTCGTTGCCTCCGTGCAGGTAGCCCTGACGGCGGATCCAGTAGGCGCCCCAACCCCACAGCACGATGTACGGCACCGTGAAGCCCCACGCGAGCACGGAAACGTGCCCGGTCCTCCAGGCGATCACGGTGGCGACGATCAGCCCGACGCTCTGGCACGAGGGCCGCAGGTTGATCAGGCGGACGTCGTCGTTGGCCAGGCCGACCAGGGTATTGAGGTTGTACAGAACGTAGAACGGCACGCCTAGCGCGGCGATGCCGAGCATGGCCGCGGCGATGTCCGCCGTGTGCGAATCCAGCCCCGGCCCCAGGAGCCCAACCCACAGGTCCCGCCCGAAGATCAGCGCCACGGTCAAGAGCAGCGAGAAGACGGCCAACAGCAGGTGCACCGCACGGTAGAGCGTCCGCGCCATCGCCGGCCGCTCCTGGCGGTACTGCACGTACAGGGGCAGGAAGCCCGCAGTCAGCGCGTCGGCGGTGAAGAAGTTGATCGGAATCAACGTCGCAGTCAGCGCGATCCGGTTGGCTGCCACCACCCGCCCCGCCCCGAAGAGCGCGGCCAGCAGCACCTCGCGGAGCAGGCCGAGGATCTTGCCGGCGATGCCGCCGAGGACCAGACGGAAGAAGATCTTGCCCATGGTCAGGCTCGGCGCTGTGTGATCAGGTGCGCGAAGTCCGCCAGGTACTCCCGGGCACACTGGTCGAGCAGGAAGGCCGGGGGCAGCAGATTCTTCCGCGGCGCTCGGTCCGCGGTCACCTTCAGCACCACGTCGGCAAGAGCGTCGGAGTTCGACGTGTCGACCTCGTGCATGACCCGGCTCAGCGCCTCGGATCGGATCGACCCGGACGTGACGACGCAGGGCAGGCCGCTGGCCAACGCCTCCAACACCGCCATCGGAAGCCCTTCCAGTCGAGCGGTGGTGAGCAGTGACACGTCCGCGGCCGAGTAGTAGTCGGGCACCGCGTCCGCGTCCACCCGTCCGGTGAAAACGACCATCTTCTCCAGGTGGAGCTTGCGGACCAGGCCGCGCAGCCGCCCGTCGTCCGGGCCATCGCCCACCATGAGGAACCGGAACCGGTCGCCGAGGCCACGGTCGCGGAGAGCCGCTGCCGCATGCAGGGCCCGGTCGACCCGCTTCTGCACGTGCAGCCGGCCGACGCAGCTGACCAGCACCGTCGCCTCGTCGATTCCCAGAGCGCGCCGGATCCGGTCCCGGGCCGCGCCGTCAAAGGCGTGGTCCTCGGCCCGGACACCGTTCGGAATCAGGCGGATCTTGCCCGGCGTCGCCGACCAGTTCTGCGGCGCCGCTGTCAGCGACTCGACCACGTTCTCGCCGACCGCGATCAGGCGGTCGAAGTCGCGATACCGGGCCAGGTCGCGGACCAGCGAGAGGGCGTTCTTGGGCGTACCGGCCAGGGAACGCGCGGTGGGTGCCCGCAGCTTCGACCCGAGTTCCATGGCGGACGTGCCGTGGGCCTGGAGCACGAACGGAGTGTGCGGGTGCAGGGCCCGCTCCCGGACCACCGAGTAGGAGCCGGCGCTGACCGAGAAGACCACCCCCGGTGGGGTGCCGATCGCTGCCCAGTGGGCCCGGGACTCCTCCCACCAGGCGCGGGAGTAGCGGCCCGGTCGGGTGCGGGCCAACGGCGTCACCTGGACGCCGTCCTCGGTGAACGCGCCGGTCCGGCCCGGAATCGCCGTGGTGACCATGTGCACCCGCGGCACGTTCCTGGCCCACTCGGCGGCCAGTCGCCAAGCGAGGGTTTCCATCCCGCCGGTGTGATGGTGCGGCGTCGACCGGGAATGGATGAGAATTGACCCGATCACAGCAGATCGCTATACAACGACTCGAGTTTCGCGGTCTGCCGGCGCAGGTTGAACCGGTCCTCGACAGTCTGCCGCCCGACCTTGCCGAGTTGGTCGCAGAGGTGCTTGTCCCGCAGCAGTTCGATCAGCCGGTCCGCGAGGGCCGCGACATCCCGCTCGGGCACCAGGAAGCCGTTCGCCCCGTCGGTCACCGCCTCCGGTATCCCGCCGTGGAGAGTGCCGATCACCGGCTTGCCGGAGGCGGCTGCCTCCAGGAGGACCATGCCCAGTCCCTCCTGGTCACCGTCCTGGGCGGTCACGCTCGGCAGGCAGAGCAACGTCGACTGGCTCAGCCACTGGAGGGTGTCGCTGTGCTTCTGGGCGCCCAGGAAGCGCACCGATGCCTCGATGCCGAGTTCCCGGGCGAGCGCGCCGAGCGGGTCGCGAAGCGGACCCTCACCGATGAGCGTCAGCTCCGCGCCGGGAATCGCCTTCCGCACGTCAGCGAACGCCCGCAGCAGGTACTGCGTTCCCTTCTTTTCCACCAGCCGCGCGACGTGCAGGATGCGGGGCACCTCGACAGGACCGGTGGGCTGGATGGCGTCGACGTCCACGCCGATGGGCAGTACGCGGCACCGATCCGCGGGGTATCCCCACTCCACCGCGCGGCGGCGGATGTGCTCGGACACGCAGAGGAACACCGCGCCCTCGGTGAAGAGAGAGTTGCGCCAGGTGACGTAGTTCAACCACGAAGGCTTCTTCGAGGCGAGCATCTTCGCCCGGGTGACCGTGACGTCGAAGCCATGCAGGGTCGTGACCAGTGGCACTCCAAGCGCCTTCGCGGTGGGGACCGCGTACACCCCCTCGACGCCGAAGTGGGCGTGCAGCAAGGCGGTGCCGCGCTCCGCGAGGGCGCCGACCAGCGCCTCGGAGCGGCGCGTCAGCGTGTACGACAGGACGGCCGGCTTGCCGAACTCCGCGATGCTAATCGATTCGGTCCCAGGCCGCTTCGGGACCAGATCCCGGCCCACGAACAGCGGTCGGAAGCGGCGCATCGCCAGCGCCTGGCTCGGGATGAACGTCTCCGAGGGCAGGAACTGTTGATGTCGCAGGATTCCAACGGCGGGCAGTCGCATGGTCGTTCGCCTCCTCGCGGCCGCCCCCGACAAGGAAGGCGACCAGCAGCGAAAGGATAGGTATGAGGTGGATGTCACCGAAAATCTCGGTGTTGTCACCCAGCCCATGAATGAGCGTCCAGGCGATGGCCGCGGTGGTCCAGAGCGCGATCGCCCGGTGTCGGGGCTCGCCGTTGGTGACGACGCGGACGGCGAGCCGCAACGCGAGCGTGAAGAACACGGCGGTCAACACCAGGCCGACCAGACCTGTCGCGGCCCAGGCCGCGAGGAGGACGTTGTGCGGCGGGAAGCTGCGGTAGATGCCGTGCTCTCGCGCGTATGTCCCGAAGCCGGCATCCCAGCCGCCGTAGCCGAGGCCGAGCAGCGGGTCACGCAGGAACGCCTCCGCGCCGAAGCCCCAGATGGCCGCCCGGTCGCCGAGGGACTTGGCCAGCGCATCGGTGAAGCCGAGGTTGGCGGCGAGCAGCACGGCCGCGACCGCACCGAGCAGACCGGCGCCGCCCAGCCCGAGCAACAGCTGACGGCCTCTGCGGCCGGTCGGCCAGTGGCGGACGTTCTGTCGGGCCGACCCCGACCCGCGCTTACGGGCGACCCTTTGGACGGCGAGCACGATCGCGGGTAGGACGACCGCGAGGATCGTCGCCGATTTCGAGCCGGTGATCGGCACTGCCGCCAGCGCGACGAAGCCCACCACCCGCGTCCACCGATCCCGGGTGGCAGCCGCGAAGGCGAACGCGGCAATCGCGTTCACACCGAGGAACAGTCCGGCGACGTTCGCGTTCACGAACACCCCGCCGGACTTCGCCTCGTCGAAGACGTTGTTGGGACTGTCCCCAAACAGGGCGGCGACGGTGTTCTGCCCGGCGACGATCCCACCGACGGAACGCAGGAACGCGTCCTCCACGTCAGGCAGGACCCGGAAGGTGAGCACCATCGCCGCCTCCGCCATGACCCAGGGCCAGTACCAGCGCGCCAATCGGCGCGGCAGATCGGGGTCCTGACGGACAGCCTGGAGCATCAGCGTCAGCGTGACGATGAACTGGCCGAGCAGCGCGATAAGCGGCAGACCGGCCCGTGGATCCGGCGACCAGGCCAGCGCGAGCATCCGTACCACTAGCAGCGCCACGAGGACGCGGAAGAAGCCGAGGCGGAGCAGGTCGATGCCCGAGCCGCGACGGGCCGCAAGGAGGACTCCCGGGACCAGCAGGACGGTGACCACCGTCGACGCGGCGATGTCGGTGCTGCCCTTGGGTAGAAGGTAGAACTGCGGCAGGGCGAGGAAGAGCACCAGGCAGGCTGCCGCCGCCGGCGTCGATCCGGTCGCGATCGCCCAGGCTGCGGCTGAGCGTGCCCTAGCCACGGATGCCTCCAGTCTCGCCCGCGGGCTGCGCCACGACCTCGGCGGCGCGTCGTGGCATGCGATGTGCGATGTCGCGCAGGAGGCCGCCCCGAGAGCGCCAGCCGAAGTCGCCGGCATATCGGACACGAGCCTTGATTACGTCGTCCGTGTCAGGGCGGATCGTGGCCAGCACCCGGTCGACGAAGTCACCGGTGGAGCTCGCGGCAGTGATGTGCTTGGTGGCCCCCGCCGTCTCTACGACGTCGGGGATGGGGGTGCTGACCACGTTCAAGCCGGACGAGAGGTACTCATAGCACTTGAGCGGGCTGACGCCGGCGGTGTAGTCGTTCAGCGCGTACGGGATCAGCCCGACGCTGCACGTGCCCGCGGCGGCGGCGAGTTGGTCGAGGGTCAGTACTCCCAGGTACCTGGCGCCGAGGCGTTCGAGTTCGGCCAGTTCGCGGTCGAACCCGCCGCCGCCCGCCGCGATCGGGCCGGCGAGGAGAAGCTCGCCGTGCCCCTGAAGTGCGGTTGTCAACGTGCGGAGCAGTTCGAAGTCCAGCTTGTGTGGCGAGAGGTTACCCGCGAACAGTGCTGCGGGAAGCCGCTGCGCCGCCGGCTGGCTCGCGGCGGAGAAGACATCGATCTCGGCAACGTTCGGCAGCGTGAGGACCTCGGAGAACCCGACGGCGGCCAGGTGGGCGGTGACGGCCCGGCTGGTGCCGATGGTCAGGTCGGCCCGCTCGGCCAGGTTCCGCTCGCCGACGGACACGGCCGAGGCGTCGATGCCGGGGAAGGCCTGAAGGATGTCGACGCAGTGGTAGAGGGTGAAGTCCGCGTACTGCTCCAAGCTGTACGTGACGGGGGTGAACGTCCAAAGGATCCGAGGGCTCGGGCTTCGCCGCCATTCGGCCACGGCACGTTCCAGGAGAAGTCGGTTCGGCAAGCGGGTCGGCCCCTGGTGGATCGGCACGATGAGCGGCGAGATGACCGTGGCCCGCTCGGGGACGGGACGGTAGGCCGCCGTCTTCTGATGGCCGACGACAGCGTGTCGCAGCCGCTTGGCGATGCGGGTGACGTCCTTCGAGTCGAGTCTCACTCGCCGTAGACCCAGAGATTCCACGAAGTAGGTGTCAGAGTCACGGGCCAGTTCCCGTACGACGTAGTGCTGGTTCGTGGCGATCTGAGCATTCCACTCGGCGGTGCCCAGGACGAGGATCGTCGGTGCTGCCGACCCGGCTCCGGAGAGGGGGTCCGGCGGCGAAGGTGGTGTCGTCACGTGTCTCTTCCGGATTCGTCCGGCCACATGTTCGCGCTGCGGCCGCAGGTGTGCAGACCGCGCGGCAGCGGTGGTGCGTGCACGACAGGAAGCACTCCGCTACAACCCGATCCCCGTTCGGTTGGGTGCGTTTCGCCAGCCTCGACAGGTGGCCGGGCGCACCCGCAGACGACGGCAGCGAGGGCCGCCCCCGTCAAGCCCGGGTTAATAGACCTCAGCGCCGGCCCTTCTGTCAATGATGGACCGGACTGCTGGAGCGTCCGGTGACGACGCCGACAAGCTAAGTCAGAACGCTACTCAATCCTTCTGTAGGCATTTGGGATCAGATGGGCTACTCGGGAACACTGAGGAAATGACTCTTTGGTCAGATCCTTTCGACGTGGGAAGGGCTCAGGCCTGTCGCCGGACAACGGTGACACTCCTTAGTGTGGACGGATGACCGACGACATCGTCCTTCTGCTTCGGCGGGCCGGGTTCGGCCCCACCGCGGCGGAGGTGGGCGCCGCGCGGCAACTCGGCTACGCGGCGACGCTGACGGGGTTGGTCGCCCCTGCCGGGCCGGATGTCGGCGCGACCAGCGCACCGGTTCCCGACCTGGGTCCCGATCCGTTCACCCGCATGCCCCGGCCGACGGACGCACAGCGGGCCGAGGGAAACCGCCGGCGTACGGAGCAGACGGTGTCCCTCGCGCGCTGGTGGCTCGATCGGATGACCGTGGCAGATCACCAGGCGGTCGAAAAGTTGGTGTTCTTCTGGCACGGGCACTGGGCGACCTCGGTGGCGAAGGTCCGCAGCCCGCAGCTCATGCTCGGGCAACTGCACGCGTTCCGGGAGGCCCGCGACTTCGCCGAGCTGGCTCACCACATGGTGCTCGACCGGGCGTTGGTGTACTGGCTGGACGGGCAGCACAACAAGAAGGCGGCACCGAACGAGAACCTCGCCCGGGAACTGTTCGAGCTGTTCATGCTCGGTGTCGGCCGGTACACCGAGCAGGACGTCAAGGAGGCTGGCCGCGCACTGACTGGCTGGCGGGTCATCCTCGACCGTGAGTCGTTGGTCTCCGATCCTCAGCACCGCGACACCGGTCGCAAGAAGGTCCTCGGCGTCACCGCGAACTTCGACGCGCCCAGTCTCGTCGACCTCCTGCTGGAACAACCGACTTGCCGGCGGTTCATCGCGTCCCGGCTGTGGTTCCGGTACGCCTCGGCCACCCAGCCCATCCCGGAGCACACCCGTGACGCGATGGCGGAGGCCTTCCCGGCGCCGATGGCGATGCTGCGAGTGCTCTTCGCTGACGAGGCGTTCCAGGCGACTCGCGGGACGATGGTCCTGCAACCCGTCGAGTGGCTGGTCGGCGCGATGCGTCACCTGGGGGTCCGGCCGGCCGCGATGCCCGAGCAGGTGTTCACGCAGATCTACTGGGCGATGGAAGCGCTGGGTCAGCGTCCGTTCGCGCCGCCGAGCGTCGGCGGGTGGCCGGCAGGTGCTGCCTGGCTGACCTCGGCCGCCGCCCAGGTCCGGTTGAGAATCGCCAGCATGCTTGTTGGTCTGGTGCAGCCCGGCTCCCTGACACCGGAAGCCGTGGCGCAACTGCTCTGCGTCGAACGATGGACCAACCGGACGTACGCCGTGCTGCGCGACGCCCGAGATGACCGAATGAAGCTGACACTCGGGCTGGTCAGTCCCGAGTACCTGGTGACCTAAGTGGATGTGTGGACATGAATGCGTTGACCCGACGGCGGTTCCTCATCTCGTCCGGGGTTGTCGGCGGTGGCGCGCTGGCGGCCGGCGCGGGAGTGCTGGGCTTCCACGAACTGCTCAAGAGTGGTGAGAAGACCAGGGCCGGTGATGCCCAGGAGGGCCTGCCAACGCTCGTTCTGGTCACCCTCTACGGCGGCAACGACGGGCTCAACACGGTCATCCCGTACGCGGACCCGGCCTACCACAGCGCCCGGCCGGAGTTGGCCTACGCGCCGGGGCAGGTGCTGCGCCTCGACGACGCGTTGGGCCTCAACCCGGTGCTGCGCGGAATGAAACGGCTCTGGGACGACCGGAAGATGGCAATCGTGCGTGGCGTCGGCTACCCGAAGCCGGATCGGAGCCACTTCAAGTCGATGGACATCTGGCAGACCGCGTCGCCCGGCACTCCCGCTCCAACCGGTTGGGTGGGGCGCTGGCTCGACGCGACGAAAGCCGCCACCGAGACGGCCGTCAGCTTCGAGCCGGCCCTACCGCCGATGCTGGTGGGTAAGTCCCGCATCGGCGCCTGCGTGAGCTACCGAGGGCTCACCCTGCCGCCGGGCGTCTCGCCCGCCGCCGTCTCGGCACTCGGCCGGGCTGAGCCCGGCGAGTCGGAGATGCAGGCGCGGGCAGCGGCTAGCTACGCGGACCTCATCACGATGAACCGTGTGGTGCAGGAAGCCGCGAGCGGAACCGACGAGCAGGGCCATACCGGCGGGAGCGTCGTCCAGGCGACCGGCACGGGCGGCGACAACGCACTCGTCGCCCAGTTGGCGCTCGTCGCCCGGTGCGTGGAGTTCCAGGTGCCCACCCGGGTCTACTCGGTGAGTCTTGGCGGGTTCGACACGCACGCGGGCGAGCGCGTGTGGCAGGAGACGCTGCTCAAGGACCTCGACGAGGCGCTGAGCGGCTTCGTGGACCGGATGGGCCGCACCGAGGCCGGCCGACGAGTCACCGTGGTGGTCTACAGCGAGTTCGGCCGGCGGGTCCGGGCGAACGCCTCCGACGGAACCGACCACGGCACGGCCGGGCCGGTGTTCGTCCTCGGCCACGCGGTGGCCGGCGGTTTCTACGGTGAGCAACCGAGCCTGACCGACCTGGATGACGGCGATCTCAAGGCGACGACGGACTTCCGGGACGTCTTCGGTACCGTGCTGGCCAGCGTGTTGGCCAGCGATCCGGACCGTTACCTCGGTGGCTACCGGGCCCAGTTGCTGCCGCTGCTCATGCGCTGATGCCGACCGTCAGCGGCCACCAGCGCGGAACACCTCGGCGACGGTGCGGAGCACGACCTTGAAGTCCAGCCAGAGCGACCAGTTCTCGATGTAGTAGTTGTCGAACCTTGCCCGGTCCGAGATCGGTGTGTCGCCACGCAGGCCGCTGACCTGGGCGAGTCCCGTGAGCCCAACGGGGACCCGGTGGCGCATCGCGTAGGTGGGGTACTCGACCGAGAACTTCTCCACGAAGTGCGGCCGTTCCGGCCGGGGGCCGACCACGCTCATCTCGCCGCGCAGGATGTTCCAGAGCTGGGGCAGTTCGTCGAGCGACGTCCGCCGCATGAACCGGCCGACCAACCCGACCCGCTGGTCGTGCGCGATGGACCAGTTCGTCTGCGACTCGCTCTCGTCGGTGGGCTGCATCGAACGGAACTTGATGACCTTGAATGGCCTGCCGTATCGACCGATCCGCTCCTGATAGAAGAAAATCCCCCGCCCACCGTCGAGAAACGTCGCAACCGCGCACAGCAGCAGCACCGGGCTGAGGACGAGCAACGCCACCGCGGCGAAGACCACATCGGATGCCCGTTTGACGATCCATCGAGGGCCGGAGAGCCTGGTATCACCGATCTTGACGATCGGTATCGCGCCGATGTGGTCGGGATATCCGCCCAGGGACCGGGATCCCCAGAGACGCGGCACCACCCAGAGGTCGGAGCGCGAATTGACCGCCCGCAGCAGGATGTCCATCAACACCGACTCGGAACAATCCGGATCGGCGATGACCAGGACGTCGCATTCGAGCATGTCGGTGAGCTTTTCGAGATCGTCCAGAGTGCCGATCAAGGGAACCGACCCGACGCCCTCGCCTAGTGCGACGTCGACGCAACCGACGAACCGCAGGCCGTACTGCGGGTAGCGCCGCAGCAGCCGGGCGAGCTCCAGACCGACCGGGCCGCTACCGATGATGATCGTGTTGTGCTCCACCCACCGGCGCTTGCGGGCGACGATGGTGAGCGCCCTGCTGAAGGCCCGGCCGACGATCACCAGGCCGGCGGAGAGCGCGACGCCGCGCATGAACCCGCCCACGTAGTGCACCGAGTCGTGACGCTCAGCCGCGATGATGGCGACCACGGCGGCGGAGGCCAGCAACCGTCCGCAGATGCTCGGCAGTTCGTCCAGAATGCCGACGTGCCGCCGGGCCCGGTAGAGCCCGCCGGACGCGAAGATTGCCACGGTGAGCGCCGCGTTGGCCAGCGTCCCCCGCCAGTAGTCCTGGGTCAGCAGCAAGGGAACGAGCAGCGCGACGACGTCGATGGGCGCCGTCAACATCCACGCTCGTAGCCAGCGCGTGCGCTTCGACGCGCGGGATCCCGCGTACGGCAGAACCGCTGTCGTGTCCAGACCGGGACGGACGGACGCTGTCGCCGACATCTTCGGTGGGTCGGCGACAGGGCTGTTGCTCGCGTCGTGTTGCGCCTCCGCCTGCGGCGGCGCGCCGCCGAACTCCGTCCGTCTCGTACCCGGGTAACTCATGACCGGTTGGCTCGACATGGTGATCCTCCCCCGTGAGCCCTCAGGCGCAAATTCATAGCCAGGGGGCGATCGAAGGTTACGACCGCGTCAGTTGCACCACCAGAGCCGGCACGGTAATCCTGTCTCCTACTTTGCGGCGGACGCGATGTCGGTCACCGAATCGCGGCGAACCGCGTCGAAGACGCGTTGCGCCTTGCCCTTGTCCGCGATCACGACGCTTTCGCTGCCGATTTGGCCCGTCCCCTTGGTGGGGCAGGTGAAGAACGCGAGGTTGCCGCCCCGGAGATGACGAAGTTCCATTGACAGATCGACCAGCGACAGGGAACGGTCGACGGCCACCGAGTTGGCCGTGGCCTTCACGAACGAGTTCAGCTTGGCGGGATTGGCGAGCACGCCGCCGGAGGCCGCCTTGTCCAGAATGGCCTTGATGACCTGCTGCTGATGTTTGATCCGGGCGAAGTCGCCGTTGGCGAAGGCGTAACGCTCACGGGCGTAGTCGAGGGCCGCGGCCCCGTCCATCGTCTGCCGGCCCTTGGTGAACTCGCGCCGGCCATCGGGGTTGAGCGAGTGGGTCGAGGTGAAGTTCTGCTCCACGTCGATCTCCACACCACCCAGCGCGTCCACGATCTCCTTGAAGCCGGAGAAGTCGACCATCGCCACGTGGTCGATGCGGACGTTCGTGAACTCCTCCACCGTCTGGACCATCAACGGGACACCGCCCCAGGCGTACGCCGCGTTGATCTTGGCGTCGGTGCCGCCGCGACCCTCCTTCGACTTGGGCACGTGCACCCAGGTGTCGCGGGGAATGGAGATCAGCTGAGCGCTGGACCGGTCCTTGGGAAGGTGGGCCAGGATGATGGTGTCCGAACGGGAGCCCGAGCTGTTCTCCGTGTCGCGGGAGTCGCTGCCGAGGATCATGATGTTCATGGCGCCGGTCGCCACGGGCTGGGGACGCGACTCTTCGGGAACGTCGCCGAACGCGTCGACCCGCTCGATGTCGGAGTTGATGGAACGGAAGTAGAGCCCGCTCGCGACCACGCCACCGCCGGCGAGCAACGCCACGACCGCGAGGGTGATCAGGACGATCCGTTTCCACCGCCGCCGGGGCCGTGGCGACGGGGAGGCGATCTGCTCGCCATCATCTGGCTGCCCAGGGTCGACCGGCCCCGTGTTCGCCGGGAGGTTCAGTTCTGCGGTCTGGTCTGCACGCGCCATAGCGGCGATGCTACTGATTCACGTTCCGGCCCGCGTACCCTCGTCCGGCCAGGAACGCCCGCCGATGGTGGAGGATCGTCGGCCGGCGATCGGTGACATTTCCAGCCATCGTGCGGCTGGACCTGGTGAGAACCGGCCCGTGGACGCAACGAAGCTCCGACGCCGTGTGACCGAATCGCGCCTGGCGCGGTTCTGCTTCCCGACAATGTCACCACCACCAACGTGCTCACGGAGCACGCCGAGCGCACCGGTCGCCGTTCCTCGCCTACCGGGAAAGCCCGCCAACCACTGGTATCCCGGCGACGGCGTCGGCGTGGCATGGTGAACGGGTGCGGTTGACCTCGATCCACACGTACCCCGTCAAGGGCTGTCACCGGCTCGACCACGACGACGCGTTCGTGCAGCCGTGGGGCCTGGCCGGCGACCGACGCTGGATGGTGGTCGACGCCGACGGCGTCGGCGTCACCCAGCGGGAGACCACACGGCTGGTCGGCCTGCGCGCCACGGTGCGCCCGGGCGGCCTGGTGCTGCGCGCCGACGGGCAGCCCGACCTCGACGTGCCGGAGCCGGCCGGCGGCGACCCGGTGCCGGTGCGGACCTTCCGCAGCCGGACGATCCGGGTGCCCGCGCTGCCCGCCGGCCCGCCGGCCGACGCCTGGCTCGGTGCGCTCCTCGGCCGGCCGGTCCGACTGGTCTGGCTGGCCAGCCCGGCCCGGCACCTGGCCGCGGACGCGCGCGAACACGACACCGGCGACCGGGTCAGCTTCGCCGACGCCTACCCGCTGCTGCTGACGAACGCCGCCTCTCTCGACGCGCTCAACGGCTGGCTCGCCGAGGCGGGGGAGGAGCCGGTGCCGATGACCCGCTTCCGACCCAACCTGGTCGTCGACGGCGCACCGGCCTGGGCCGAGGACGGCTGGGCCGGCCGGTCGCTGCGCGTCGGCGACCTGCGGCTGCGCGCCGCCGGGCCGTGCGACCGCTGCGTGGTGACCACGACTGACCAGGAGACCGGGGTACGCGGGAAGGAACCGCTGCGCACTCTCGGCCGCCACCGCAACATCGGCCGGAAGCTCCTCTTCGGACTGAACGTGGTGCCCGTCGACAGTGGCCCGTTGGCTGTCGGCGACCGGGTCGTCATCGAACCCTGACCAGCCGGCTCAGCGGTCAGGTGAGAGACCGTCACCGTCCGTCGATGCTGTCTTAGCTTTGGCTTAGTCGGCTTGTCCGGTCACACTCGGGTCCGGCAGCATCGCCGACGTGACGGACGGAAGCGCTCCCGGCGGCGTCGACAGCAGCAGCGACGTCAGAGGCGTCGACGTCAGAGGCGTCGACATCGACCTGGACCTGGACCGTGCTCCGGACGACCGGCCCGCGTCCCCGTCGGGCCCGATGCCCTGGCTGGTCGCTGCCGGCGTCACAGTGCTCGCGGCGGCGCTCGGGCTGACCCTGGCCCTGCGGTCCGGCTCCGCTCCGGCCTGCGCGGCCGGGCGGACGCTCGCCGCCGCGCCACCCACCGGCACCGCCACCCACAGCGGCAAGGCGACCTTCTACGACTCGAAGGGCGCCGGCGGTAACTGCTCGAACCCCGCGGCGCCGGCCAACCGACTCTACGTCGCGCTCGGCCCCACCGAGTACGCCGCCGGCGCCGCCTGCGGCGGTTTCCTCGACGTCACCGGCCCGAAGGGCACCGTCCGGGTGCTGATCATGGATCAGTGCCCGGAGTGCGAGCCGGGGCACCTCGACCTGTCCCGGGAGGCGTTCGCGCGGATCGCCGACCCGGTCCAGGGCCTCGTCCAGGTCACCTACCGCGCGGTGGTCAACCCTCCGCTGCCCGGTCCGCTGACCTTCCGGATCAAGGAGGGCGCGTCGCAGTTCTGGTTCGCCGTGCGGGTAGGCAACCACGGCAACCCACTGCGCGCCGTCGAGGTGCGCAAGGGCGGCGACGGCCCGTGGCACGCCACCGCCCGACAGGACTACAACTACTGGCTGCTGGCCTCCGGCGCGGGTCCCGGCCCGTACAGCGTTCGGGTCACCGACGTGTACGGACACCGGGTCACCGTCTCCGGCATCCGGATGGCGCCCGGCCAGGTCCAGACAAGTGTGGTGCGGATGTACGAGCGTGGCGTCGTGACGAAGACCCCGCGCCCGTCCGCGACGGCCCGCCCGCCGAAGGCCCGACCCGGCGGTACGCCGACACCGGCGCGCCGCCCGGCCGAGGTGGCGAAGGCGAACACCCCGGCCACCCCGGTCGCCGACGGGCCCTCCACCCGACCGGCCGGGGCAACCGCCCGCTGGTGCGGCTGACCTGGCTTGTCGGCGCGGTGTGGCCGCCGGCCTGGCGTGTTTGATCTGTCAGTCGGTTGGCGTCAGGTCGAGCCACATGAGGATCTCGTCGCGGTCGTCGCCCGGTGCCACCCGCAGCGCGCCCGGCAGCCGGCCGATCTCCCGGTACCCGAGACGGCGGTAGAACCCGTCCAGCCCCAACCCGTCGCGCACCGTCACGTGCAGCGCCTCGTGACCCAGCTCCCGGCCCAGCCGGGTTGCCTCGCGCATCAGCGCCGACCCGTGGCCCGCACCCTGGGTGTCCGGGTGGACCATCACCCGCTTCAGCACACACCAGTGCGCCTTGAGGCCGAACCGGTTGTCGCAGAAGACCAGCACCGCCACGGGCCGGTCGCCGTCGTACCCGACCAGCAGCCGGTCGAGCCCGTCGGCGATACCCGCGAACGTCGGGTCGGCGATCGTACGGACGTCGGCGGCGGTGACCGGGGGTACGAAGCCGACAGCGCCACCGGCGTTGCTGACGTCCACCCAGAGGGCGACGATCTCGGCGCGCAGCCGTGGGGTCAGCTCGGGATCGAGGACGAAGCGCAGAGTCACGGCGCCCATCCTGGCTGCTCGACCAGGCTCGTGGCCCGCGACCGTGACGCGTTCGACAGCGGGCCCCGCGCACGAGATCTGCGTTGGCTTGTGCGGGAGAGGGGATTCGAACCCCTACGCCCTTTCGGACAATAGGACCTAAACCTATCGCGGCTGCCGTTACGCCACTCCCGCCAACTCGCTGAGTCTAGAGCGTCGGGCTTCGACGGTGTTGAGCCCCGCCTCCTTGAGGATGGTGGAGATCGTGCCGTGGCCCACCGTGCACTGCCCGTCGGGCAGGCTGCGCAGGATCCCCGACAGCCGCTTCGGCCCGACATCCGGGTTGGCCAGCGCCTGTTCGATCACCACGTCGCGATGAGCCCGGGAACGCCAGCTACGGTCCGGCGCCAGACCGGCCCTGTCCCGAATGCCTCGCACTCCTCCGGCACGCCGAGTGTGGCGAGGGCCCGTTTCAATCGCACACCTGGCGTCCGTCGGGACCCCTCGGGCATTTGGACCAGGAGCTGTGCTGATGTCGTCCGCCGTACGCCTCGGTTGTGTGCCTGCCCGGTGAAGTGCGACGTGTCGACGCCGAACCTCTTGAGCTGCCGGCTGATGTGCGCGTGGGAGCCGCCACTGACCCGGACGCCGAGCAGCCGCATCACCTCGGTGATGTTGCGTGCAGCGGCGGCCGCCTGCGCCAGCGTCTCGGGCGTGTACTTGTACCGAACCATTGACGCACGGTAACGAGACCGTACGACAGGGTCAGTCCAGGCCGAGGTCGCGGCGGAGTTTGGCGACGTGCCCGGTGGCCTTGACGTTGTAGAGCGCGCGTTCGATCTTGCCGTCGGCGTCGATGACGAAGGTCGAGCGGATCACGCCGGTGACGGTCTTGCCGTACAGCTGCTTTTCGCCGTACGCGCCGTACGCGGTGAGCACCGCCCTGTCCGTGTCCGACACGAGCGGGAAGGTGATGGCGTCGCGGTCACGGAACTTCGCCAGCTTCTCCGGCTTGTCGGGTGAGATGCCGACCACCTCGTAGCCGGCGGCCTGGAGCGAGGCGAGCGAGTCGCGGAAGTCGCAAGCCTGCTTGGTGCAGCCAGGGGTCATCGCCGCCGGGTAGGCGTACAGGACCACCTTGCGGCCGCGCAGGTCGGCCAGGGAGAGCTGCTCGCCGGTGTCGGTGGGGAGGGTGAACTCGGGTGCGGGGTCACCGGGGGAGAGGCGGTCGGGCGCGGTCATGGCCCGACCCTACCGCCGGGTGCGCCGGTGTCGGCGTCGGCGGCGCTCCAGCGCGTCGATCAACTCGCCTTCGGCGAAACCGGGGTGTCCCCGAGCCGCGGACACCCCGGTTTCCAGAAAAGCGAGTCGATCACCAACAGGAGCGGCGCGGCGAAGGTGATCAAGGCCATGCCTTGTTGCCAGACTCTGGCAACAACAAGTCCTAGGAAATAGGCTGACCCCGCCGGTCCCGGAACGGGTCCGCTGACGCGTGGGAGGTCGCGTGGAGACACTGGCGATGCACATCTCGAACGGGATCATCGACGGTCCCGTCGCGGCGGTCTTCGCGGCCCTGGCGCTCGCCGCGCTCACCGCTTGCGTGCTGCGCGGCCGGCGGGACCTGGACGACCGGCTCGCCCCGATGGCCGGCCTGGTCGCGGCGTTCATCTTCGCCGTCCAGATGCTCAACTTTCCGATCTTCACGGCCGGTGTGAGCGGTCACCTGCTCGGTGGCGCGCTCGCCGCGATGCTTGTCGGGCCGTGGGTCGGCGCGCTCTGCGTGGCCGTGGTGCTCGTCGTGCAGGCGCTGATCTTCGGTGACGGTGGTGTGGCGATGCTCGGCCTGAACATCACCAACATGGCGCTGATCGGCACCGCCGCCGCGTACCTGCTGATCGCCGTGCTGTTGCGGGTGCTGCCGCGCACGCGCGCCGGCCTGGCCGTCACGGCGTTCGTCGCGGCGCTTCTCAGCGTGGTGGTCGCGTCCCAGGGGTTCGTCGTCGAGTACTGGCTGGGCGGCACCACCGACCTGGGCGGCAACCTCGCCGGCCTGGCCGGCACGATGGCCGGCGTGCACCTGCTGATCGGCATCGGCGAGGGCCTCATCACCGCGACCACGGTGCTCACCGTCGCGAAGGTGCGCCCCGACCTGGTGTACGCGCTGCGCGCGCTGCCCACTTCCGCCACCCCTGCCGTCGAGGTCTCCGGAGGTGTCCGATGAAGAACCGAACCTGGGCGTTCCTGGCCGGCGGTCTGCTGGTCGCCCTGCTGCTCGCCGGAGTCGTGAGCAACTACGCCTCGTCGCACCCGGACGGGCTGGACTCGTCCCTGCTCAAGGGCTGCACCGTCGACGCCGACGACAACATCGTCGGTGGCAGTTGCCCGGCGCAGCAGGCCCGCGAGCACGAGCTGGGGGACAGTCCGCTCGCCGACTACGGCGTGCGGGGCATCCGGAACAGCTTCGTCTCGACAGGCCTCTCCGGGGTGCTCGGAGTGCTGGTGACGTTCGCGATCGGCGCCGGCGGGTTCTGGCTGCTGCGCCGCCGGGGCGACGCGTCGACCACTGGCGACGACACGGCCGACGGCACGCCGACCACCGGCGACGCGACGGCCGCCGAGGGCGCGACGGGCGACGTGGTCACCGCCGCGCGCCGCACCAGCTGAGCAGGGGGTACGTCGATGGGTGCCGGTCACGGGCACGTGCTGTACCGCGAGTCGACCTCGCCTGTGCACCGGCTTCCGCCCGAGGTCAAGATCGTGGCGATGGTGGTCTTCACGATCGCCGTGGTGGCCACCCCGCGCGAGGCGTTCTGGGCCTTCGGCGCGTACGCCCTGCTGGTGGCGGCGGTGGCGGCGCTGGCCCGGGTGGGGCCGCGCTGGCTGCTCAGCCGGGCGTTGATCGAGTTGCCGTTCGTGCTGTTCGCGGTGGCGCTGCCGTTCCTGGGCACCGGCGAGCGGGTCGAGGTGCTGGGGCTGCGGCTGTCCGAGGACGGCCTGCACGGCGCGTGGAACATCCTGGCCAAGGGCACCCTCGGTGTGCTCGCCTCGCTGCTGCTCGCGGCGACCACCACCACCCGGGACCTGATCGTCGGGTTGGACCGGCTGCACTGCCCGCAGGTGCTCACCCAGATCGCCACGTTCATGCTGCGCTACCTCGACGTGCTGGTCGGCGAGGCGCGACGCATGCGGGTGGCGCGGATCTCCCGGGGCGACGACCCACGCTTCCTGTGGCAGCTGCGCGGCTTCGCCGCCGGCATCGGGGCGCTGTTCCTGCGCGCGTTCGAGCGCGGCGAGCGGGTCTACCTGGCAATGCTGTCGCGGGGCTACACGGGGCGGATGCCCGCCGTGTGGCAGGGCGACGGCGCGGCGACCGCCGGTCAGTGGCTGGTCGCGGCGACCGTGCCGGTGGTGGCGGCCTCCATCGCCGCGACCGCCGTCGTGCTGACATGATCGGTGTCGTGCAGACAGCCCTCTCGCTGGACGTTCGTGGTGTCCGGTACGCGTACCCGGACGGGCACGTGGCCCTGCACGGGGTGGACCTGACGGTGCCGCGCGGTGACCGGGTGGCGCTGCTCGGGCCCAACGGCGCCGGTAAGACGACGCTTGTGCTGCACCTCAACGGCATCCTCACCCCGACCGAGGGCAGCGTGCACGTCGGCGGGCTGACCGTCACGCCGGACCGGGCCACCCTGGCCGAGGTGCGCCGCCGGGTGGGCATCGTCTTCCAGGATCCGGACGACCAGCTCTTCCTGCCCACCGTGGCGGAGGACGTCGCGTTCGGGCCGGCCAACCTGGGCCTGCGCGGCGCGGAGCTGGCCGCCCGGGTGGACGAGGCGCTGGCCGCCGTCGGGATGAGCGAGCATCGGTCCCGGGCGCCGCAGCACCTCTCGTTCGGGCAGCGCCGGCGGGTGGCGGTGGCGACGGTGCTCGCCATGCATCCGGAGATCCTGGTGCTGGACGAGCCGTCGTCGAACCTGGACCCGGCGGCCCGGCGCGAGCTGGCCGAGATCCTGCGCGGCCTGCCGGTGACCCTGCTGATGGTCACCCACGACCTGCCGTACGCGGCGGAGCTGTGCGAACGTTCGGTGATCCTGGACGGCGGCCGGATCGTCGCCGACGCCCCCACCCTCGATCTGCTGGGCGACGAACCCCTGCTGGCGCGCCACCGCCTCGAACTGCCCTATGGCTTCACCCCCCGGCCGTAACGCCCCGATGGTGCTGTGGCGGCGCGGGAGGCGGCGTGCAGGCGGAGGACGCCTGCCGCTGTCGCGCCGACGCCGGTGATCAGGACCGCGGCCACCATGACGCGGGCGACCTCGGCTGACCACGGCACCGGGGCTACCGACCGGGTGAACACCGACGCGTTCGCCACGCCTGCGAAGAGGGCCAGGCAGGCGCCGGCAAGCGCCACCGCGAAGTCGGCGGCCGGGCGGCGGGCCAGCGCGTAACCACCGGCGGCGAGCGCGCCCAGGCCGGTGAGCAGCGCCCAGACCTGACCGCCGAGCAGGCCGGCGAGCACCCCGCCGACGCCCTCGGCGCCGGCGTCCAGTTCCCGCCCCACCGGGTAGAGCACGGCGACCGCGCCGCCGACGAGCAGCAGCACGCCCACCGCGGACAGCGCCCGGGCGCCGGCCGTGGAGGCGGCGGCGAGCAGCCCGAGCGCGCCCACCGCGAGCAGGCCGACGATTGTCACGGTCCACCAGGTGTACGCGTCCGGCGGCGGTACCCAGTCCAGCGTGCCGGCTATCTGCGCGGGGTCTGCGCCGTCGCGCAGCGGGATCGTCCAGTCCCGTACCCGGTGCGCACTCTCCGGCGCGAGGCGTGCCGCGTCGGGTGGCGCCGACTCCTGCCACAGGGCCCGCTGGTCGTGCCAGCGCACGGTGGCCCCGTCGTCGACGCGCCGCCAGGACGGCGGGGCGGCCGGGTCCGCGTCGGCCGGCAGCGCGGTGTCCCCGGCGAGCGTGCGGTTGAGGTAGGTGGCGGGGGACCGGCTGTTCTCGTACACGCCGTCCGGGCCGACGCGCAGGTACGGCTCGCCGGAGTAGCCGATCACCTCGATCGCCCGGCCGGTGCGGTTGGTCAGTTCCAGTCGGGCGCCCGCCTCGATCACCCGTACCGTCAGGCCGGGCCGGGCCGGCGTGACGCCTGTGACACGTGTGCGGTAGTCGGTGCCGTCCGGCGCGTCCGCGCCGTGCGCGGCGGCGGGCGCCGCGGTGAGCAGCGTCGCCGCGCAGGCGGTGGCGGCGATCAGGGTGGCGCGCGCCAGCAGCGTACGGATCACCTGCCGGCCGCCGCCACGGCTGCGGTGAGGCCCTGCGGGCTGCGGTCGGCGAGGGGCTGGCCGTTGACCAGGACTGTGGGCGTGCCGGTGACCTCGCTGCGGCCGGCCTCGTCGGTGACGTGCTCGGTCCACGTCTTGTACGTGCCGTCGGAGACGCAGCCTCCGAACGAGCCCCGGTCCAATCCCACACCGACGCCGATGTCGATCAGCTCGTCGTTGCCGAGCCCGGCGCTGCCCTCGGGTGGCTGCTTGGCGAAGAGGGCCTTGGCGTACTCGCGGAACTTGCCGCCGGCCGCCGCGCAGCCGGAGGCGGCGGAGGAGCGCGTCGAGTACTCGGTGGTGGAGAAGCGGTTGAGGAACGCGACGGGGTGGTAGACGACCTTCGCCTTGTTGTCGGACACCAGCTGCTCCAGCGTCGCACCGGTGCTCTGCTCGAACTGCTTGCAGACCGGGCAGAGGAAGTCCTCGTAGACGTCGACGGTGACCGGCCCGCCGCCGGTGACGATGCCGGTGCCGGGCCCGTTCGCGCCGGGCGGGGTGGTGAAGCTGTCCGAGCGTTGGCTGGACCAGACGCTCCAGCCGATCAGGCCGGCGATGACAAGCACGGCGACGGCGGCGGCGGAGACCCAGAGCGTGCGGCGGCGGCGCCGTTCGCGGGCCAGTTGCTCGCGGACCACCCGGGCCGCGTCCCGCTGCCCCTTGCGACTACTCATCCTCGTCCTCCACGGCGGGTTCGGCGGACAGCCACCCGTCCACCGAGACGGGCGTACGCGGCCAGATCACCAGAAATCCGGCCAGCACCAAGAATCCCAGGTCCCGCAGGATCTCCGGGAGGTAACTCGGGGCCTGTCCCTCGGCGAGCTGCCCACCGCTGCCGAAACAGCCGCAGTCGATGGCCAGGCCACGCGCCCAGGCCGAGGAGATCCCCGCGACGAAGACCAGCAGCAGCGCGACGGAGACGGCCGCGCTGAGCCGGGTGGCCAGCCCGAGCAGCAGCAGCACGCCCAGGGCCAGCTCGACGAAGGGCAGCGCGGCGCCTACCACTGTCGCCACGTCGTAGGGCAGCACCTGGTAGGCGTTCACGGCCCGCCCGGAGGCGGCCAGGTCGCCGACCTTCGACGCCCCGGCGACCAACCAGACGGCGGCGAGGCCGAGGCGGGCCGCCGTGCTGAGCCAGGGCCGGACGGCCGCCCAACGGCCGGCCCGGGTGGGGGGTGCTGTCACGTTCATTTGTCGTCCCGTCCGTGCCGGAAGTTCCGGCTCAACCGGTCTGGGCGTCGCCGACGGCCTCGACCAGCTCGTCGCGGGCCCGGGCGACCCGGGAGCGGATGGTGCCCACCGGCACCCCCTCGACGGCGGCGGCCTCGGCGTACGACAGACCGAGCAGTTGGGTGAGCACGAACGCCGCGCGGCGCTCGGGGCTCAGCCGGCGCACGAGGTCGGTGGCCCCGAGTTGCCCGGCCGGGTCGGGGTGCGGACGGTCGGTGTACGCGTTCGCGGCCAGCCGCTCGTCGAGACGACGACGCCTGATCACCGTCCGCAGGTGGTCGGCGCAGGCCCGTCGGGCGATGCCGAGCAGCCACGTACGGACGCTGGATCGGCCCTCGAACGCCGGCAGGGCCCGAAACGCCCGCAGGTACGTCTCCTGGGTGAGGTCGTCGGCGCTGTCCGGGCCCACCAGGGCGGCGACGAAGCGCCACACCTCGGCCTGCGTCAGGCGGACGAACACGGCCTGGGCTGCGGGGTCGCCGTCGCGCGCGGTCAGGGCCGACTCGGTCGCCGGGTCCCGTGCGACGTCATCTGTCGCACCGGCGGCTGCGGAGTCACGCGGGACGGGGATCACGACAGACCAGGTTACGCGCCGCCGGGGGTGGCGTCAGGATTCTTCGACGCCTGGATGGTCTGCACCACGTCGGGAACTTTTTCCCGCCGCCGTTCGACTACCTGCTCATGACACGCGACCCCTCGTGCGCGGCGCTGGCGGCTGGCCAGAGGTGAGCCGTTCCCCCGCCTCGGGTCGCCGACTGACAGGTCCGTCGGCGACCATGGCCGGCATGACTGTCGCACCCCGCCGCTGGATCGCCAGGCTGGCTGCCGCCGCCGGCCTCCTGGTCACCGTCGTCGCCCTGTTGATCGCGCCCGCCACCCCGGCCAGCGCCCACGCGGTGCTGTCGAGCACCAGCCCGGCCGCCTCGTCGGTGGTGCCGAGCGGGCCGGGCGAGGTGGTGCTCACGTTCAGCGAGTCGGTCCGCAAGGTCCCCGACAAGGTCCGGGTCATCGGGCCGGACGGCTCCCGGGCCGACCGGGGTGAGCCGTCCTTCGACGGCGCCGTGGTCACCATTCCGGTGGATCCGGCGGGTCAGCGCGGCACGTACCTGGTGACCTTCCGGGTGATCTCCGCCGACAGCCACCCGGTCTCCGGCGCGTTCACCTACTCGGTGGGGGCGCCCTCGACGCCGCCCGTCGATTCCGGCAACGACAGCCGCGCCGACCCGGTGGTGGAGAACGCCGTGAAGGTGGCCCGCTTCCTCGGCTACGCCGGTCTGGTGCTGCTGGTCGGGCCGGCGCTGGTGCTCGCCGCGCTGTGGCCGCGTCGGCTTCCCCGGCGGGGTCCGGCCCGGCTGGCCTGGACCGGCCTTGGCCTGGTGGCCTTCGCCACCCTCGCCGACCTGTGGTTGCAGGTGCCCTACACCGCCGGTGGCGGCCTCTTCGAGGTGACCGGCGAGGGGTTCGGCAGCGTGTTCGGCAGTGCCTTCGGCGCCGCCCACCTGGTCCGGCTCGGCCTGCTCGCGGCCTCGGCGTTCCTGCTGCGGCCGCTGCTGAGCCGGCCGGCCGGTCGCACCGACGCGATCATCCTGGCCGTGCTCGGCGTGGCAGCGCTGCTGACCTGGCCGCTGGCCGGGCACCCGGCTGCCTCCCCGGCGCCGGCGGTCTCCGTGGTGGTCGACGCGGTGCACCTGGGCAGCATGGCGGTCTGGCTGGGCGGCCTGCTGATGCTCGCCGTCTTCCTGCTGCGTCAGGCCGACGAGCGGGAGTTGGGCGCGATCCTGCCGATCTGGTCGCGCTGGGCTGCGCTGGCCGTCTCGGCACTGCTGCTTGCCGGCACCGTCCAGGCGCTTATCGAGGTGGCCACCCCGGACGCCCTGTTCACCACCACGTACGGGCAACTGCTGCTCGCCAAGATCGCGCTGTTCGCGATCGTGATCGCCGTGGCCGCGTACTCCCGGCAGTTGGTCCGTCGGCGCACGGCGGCGCAGCGACCGGCGCCGGTGCGCCGGGCGGTCCTGGTGGAGTTGGCCGTCACCGTGGTGGTGCTGGGGTTGTCGGCGACGCTTGTGCAGACCACGCCCGCCCGCACCGCCGTGGCCGGGCCGTCCGGCACCGAGGCGGGGCTCTTCTCCACCACCCTGACCAGCTCGCTCTTCACCCTCCAGGTCGAGCTGGATCCGGCGCGGCGGGGCAACAACTCGGTGCACCTGTACGCGTACGGCAAGGACAACCAGCCGCTGCCGGTGGCCGAGTGGCGGGCGACCGCCGCGCTGCCCTCGGCCGGGATCGAGCCGATCGAGCTGCCGCTGCTGCCGTTGACCGACAGCCACTCCTACGGCGACGTCAGCCTGCCGGCCGCCGGCGACTGGCAGCTCAAGATCACCGTTCGCACGTCCGACATCGACCAGGCCACGGTGACCGCCACCGTGCCCATCCGTTAGAGAGGTTCCCCGCGCTCATGACCCGACTCCGGCGTACCGCATCCGCCGCTGCCGCCCTGGCGTTCACCGCCGTCGCCACCGCCGTGCTCGGCTTCGCCGGGCCGGCGTCCGCCCACGTCACGGTGAACCCGAAGGAGGCGACCCAGGGTGGCTACGCCCGGGTGGCATTCCGGGTGCCCAACGAGAGCGACTCCGCGTCGACCACCAAGCTGGAGGTCGTGCTGCCGGAGAACGCTCCGGTCGGCTCGGTGTCGACCATCCCGGTGCCCGGCTGGACCGTGGCGACGGAGAAGCGCAAGGTGAACCCGCCGATCGAGGTGCACGGCAGCCAGCTCACCGAGGCGGTCTCCAAGATCACCTGGACGGCCACCGGTGACGCGGCGGTCAAGCCGGGCCAGTTCCAGGAGTTCGGCGTCTCGATGGGGCCGCTGCCGAAGGTCGAGACCATGGTCTTCAAGACCCTGCAGACGTACTCGGACGGCAACGTGGTGCGCTGGATCGACGAGCCGCAGCCGGGCGGCGAGGAGCCGGAGAAGCCCGCCCCGGTGCTCACCCTTGCCGCCGCCGCGGCGCCGTCGGCGTCGGGCGCCCCGGCCGCCTCGGCCGTCGCCGCGGCCGACGATGACGACGACGACGAGAGCGACGGCGCCGCGATCGGCCTCGGCATCGCCGGCCTCGTCACCGGCCTGGCCGGCCTGGTGTTCGGCGGGTTGGCGTTCGCCCGCACCCGCCGGGAGCCGGTCGTCAAGTCCTGACCGCCTCGCTCACCCGCTGGCCCGCCGGAGTTTCCGGCGGGCCAGCGTGCTTCCCGGGACCAAAGCTGGCCGTGCCGTCGATATCCCCTGATCAGCCGGTGTACGTCGGTAAGGTCGGCCGGGTATCTGGCTACGGAGGGGGACGCTGCGAATGCGGTTCGTGCGGGCGATCAGCGGAATGCTGCTGTTGGTCATCGGGATTCTGGCGCTGTCCGTCGGCGGCGGGCTGTGGCTCGTCACCCGGCACGCCGACCCCGGTGGGGCCTTCGCCGCCCGGTTCGAGACGGTTCGCACGCCCGGGCACGCGGTCGTGGTCACCGACCTCGACCGTCTGCTGCGGCGGGAGGCGCCCTTCGCGCGAGGCGCGCAGACCCGCCTCCGGCTCGACGCCCGTACGCCCGATGGACCGGCCTTCGTGGGGTTGGCGCCCACCGCCGAGGTGCGCAGGTGGCTGGAGTCCGTGCCGTACGCCGCGGTCCGCCGGGTGGCCCTGGCCCGAGGTCCGCTGCCGGTCCGCATGGACCCGGCGGTCCCGGCCGCGGCTCCCACCGCCGGTGCGGCGCTCCCCCCGCTCGGGCTTCCCCTCTGGGTACGCGAGGGGGTCGGCACCCTGGAGTGGAGTGCCGACGAGTTGGACGGCGAGTCGATGAGCCTGGTGGTGATGCGCCCGGACGGCCGCGCTGACCTGAGCCTGGATCTGCGCGCCGAACTGCGCGCGGGTTGGGTCGCGCCGGTCACCTGGGGTCTGCTGGCGGCGGGGGTGCTGTTGGTGGCGTGCGCGGTGCTGCTCCTGCTGCGCCCGCCGCGTGCGCGCGAGGTGGTCTTCGTGGTCGAACCGGATCAGGTGCCCGTGCTCGCCGGCCGGCTCGGGGTCACGTCGCTCACCGGCCTGAGCGCCCGGGCTTCCCAGGCGGCCGCACCACCGCCGGCGGTGCGGCAACTCGCTTCGGTAGGCGTCGGCGCGGCCGAGTCGCCCCGGTCGGCGACCGGCGCCGAACCGACCCGGCCGGTCACCCTCGCCGACCTGGACGCGCCGTCGCGACTGCCCCGACCGCCGGAGGTGGCGTTGAGCCTGGCGTGGCCGCCCACCGGCGCCGAACCCACGGCACGGCCGGTGCCGACCGACTAGAGCGTGTGCCGGTGCCTCGGTCGATCCTCGGCCCGCCGCAGGCCGGTCAGGGGCTTCGACACGCGCCCTGACAGCGGCGAGTGGCCCTCCGCGCTGCCGACGCGGAGGGCCACTCTCACCGGGGGATCGGTGCTACCCGAGCGACGCTTGAGGTAGGTGAGTCCAGATTAGCGCCGATCGTCGCTACTGGGGAGTTGTGTCCATTTGGCGCGACTTTTCCACAGTCCGGATCGGGCGGGCCACGCGGATCGGCAGGGCCACCAGCAGGAGCAGGCTGAGCAGCACGTAGGTGTTCTGCAGGACGAAGTCCACCGGGTCGTGGGTGCGGACCGGCGCCGTGCCCCAGTCCTGGAACGTCACCACTCCGTAGATGATCAGGGCGACGGTGCCCAGCGCGAGCCCGGCCAACCACCGACGACGGCGTAGCTCGTCCGGACGATTGGCACTCAACGCCGCGTCGGCGAGCAGCACCACCGCCGGCACGAACCAGTAGATGTGGTGGGTCCAGGTGATCGGGCTGACCAGCGCGCCGACCAGCCCGGTCAGCGTCAGGCCCGCCAACAGGTCACCGGCGCGCGCGGCGCGGACGGCCCGCCGTATCCCGTAGACGGCGACCACGGCGATCATCAGCAGCCAGAGCAGCCAGAGCAGGTGGTCCGGCTTCTCCGGTGCGGTGAACCGGCTGAGCAGGCCGAACAGCGACTGGTTGCCGACGTAGTCGGTGCGACCCACCCGGTCGTTGTCCCACAGTTCCCGGGTCCAGAACCGCCACGAGTCCTCGGGTGCGATCGCCGCCGCGAGCAGGGTCGCCGCCGCCGCGGTCGCGCTCGCCACCGCGGCGGCCCGCCACCGCCGGGTGGCCAGCAGGTACACGATGAAGATGCCCGGGAAGAGCTTGAGCGCCGTCGCCAGCCCCACGCCGACCCCGGCCCACCGCCGCGCCTGCGGTACGGCGAACAACAGGTCGGCCAGGATCAGCACGACCAGCAGCATGTTGATCTGCCCGAACGTGATCGTCTCGCGGGTGCTCTCCACCGCCAGCACCAGCAGCACGGCGACGATCAGGGTGAACGTGCGTGGCAGGTTGTGCCGGGCGATGACCGGCGTCACCAGCCAGCGGGTGGTCACCACCACGGCGAGGACGGTGAGCACCGTGAAGATCGTCACGGTGGCGCTGAGCTTCAACAGCCCGAACGGCCAGAGCAGCAGCGCGCTGAACGGCGGGTAGGTGAAGTACAGCTCGCCCTGCACCCGATCGGGTTGCGCGTAGTCGTAGAGCGGGTGCCCGACGCGCCACCAGTCGACCGCCGACATATAGATCTTGAGGTCGAGGAACTTGTGGTTAAGGCCCGGCAGGTAGAGGGCTGGCAGGACGGCGAGGAGGGCCACGACCGCGACCAGGCGACGGACCGTACGGCCGCCGGGATCGTCGTCGCTGACGGCGGGCGGTGCGACGGGTTCTGCTGGCACCCCGAAACCCTAGCGGGCGGGCGGGCCGAGAGCGCGCAGCCGTGGGGCGTGGGCTGCGCGTAGTCTGTCCCGGTGGCTGATCTCCTCGTCTGGATCGATTGTGAGATGACCGGGTTGGACCTTGGCAGCGACAAGCTGATCGAGGTCGCGGCACTGGTCACCGACCCCGACCTCAACGTGCTCGGTGATGGTGTCGACGTGGTGATCCACGCTGACGAGGCCGCGTTGGAGGCGATGCCGGAGATCGTCCAGACGATGCACGCCAAGTCCGGCCTCACCGAGGAGGTTCGCCGCTCGGTGGTGACCCTGGCCGAGGCGGAGGACCGGGTGCTGGAGTACGTCAGCACCTTCGTCAAGGACCCGCGTACCGCGCCGCTGTGCGGCAACTCGATCGCCACCGACCGTGGCTTCATCGCCCGGGACATGCCCCGCCTCGACGCGCACCTGCACTACCGCATGATCGACGTCTCGTCGATCAAGGAACTCTGCCGCCGCTGGTACCCCCGCGTGTACTTCGGTCAGCCGCAGAAGGGCCTGGCGCACCGGGCGCTCGCCGACATCCGGGAGAGCATCCGCGAGCTGGAGTACTACCGGCGCACCATCTTCGTCCCGCTGCCCGGCCCGGACGTCGAGACCGCCAAGGGCATCGCCGCCGACCTCTGACGGCGCCGGCTGCCTGCGGGCGGGGAACCCGCTGGACGCCGTGAGCGGTCGTGTGGCTATCATTGGTCCGCACCCCGCCCGGGGCGATCGACCGGGCGACGGCGGCATGGTGGCTGTAGCTCAGTTGGCAGAGCACCGGGTTGTGGTCCCGGTTGTCGTGGGTTCAATTCCCATCAGTCACCCCACAGCTCAGGCCCCCTCCTCGGAGGGGGCCTGAGTCGTTGCGGGGGCACCTCGCGGTCCGGGCGCGACCGCTGATCCACCCCCGTTTCACGGAATCCGCGGTGTCCAGGTCGGTCGGACACCCCGGATTCCGCGAACCCGAGTCGATCGTGGCGCGTGGATCAGGCGGTCGGGGTGGGCGTCGGCGTGGCGGCGTCGTCGGGGCTCGCCGGGGCGTACGGCAGGGCGCTGCCCTTGACGTACTCGTCCCAGCTCATGTTCCAGTCGGTCCAGCCGTTGCCGTTCTGGAGCTTGCGCTCGGTGCCCTTGACCGTGATCGGGTCACCGACCTGGGTGTTCCTGAACAGCCAGTCACCGTTGGCCATCGACACGTTCACGCAGCCGTGCGAGACGTTGACGCTGCCCTGCTGTCCTTCGGACCAGGGGGCCGCGTGGATGAACTCGCCACCCCAGGTGAGCCGCTGCGCAAAGTCAATCTTGGTGCGGTAGCCCTCCTCGGGGCCCAGCTCCTCCATCGTGTCGAAGACGGTCTTGCGCAGCTTCTCGATCACGACCATCGTGCCGCTGGACGAGGGGGTGCTCTTCTTGCCCAGGCTCACCGGGATGGTCTTGATCACCGAGCCGTTACGGGTCACAGTCATCCGCTTGGTCTTGTTGTCCACGGTCATGATCAGCGACGAGCCGATCTTGATGTCCACGGAGAGGTCCGAGCGGCCGTAGTAACCGTCACCCATCGGCAGGCCGCCGGCCTGCACCCGGTAGGAGACCTTGCTGTTCGCCTTCCAGAACACCTTCGGCCGGTACCGGATCTCGGTGGGGCTGACCCAGTGCCAGATGCCCTCCTGGGCCGGCGTCGAGGTCACAGTCATCCGACGCTGCACGTCGTCGCGGTAGTCCTCCGGAACGGCCCGGTCGAACTTCACGATCAGCGGCATCCCGACACCGACGACCTGGTTGTCGCCGAGGAAGCTGCTCACCCGGATCTGCTTGGCCGGCTTGGCCATCGTGGTGAAGGTGCTCGTCGCCGTCGCCGGCCGGCCGTCGTCGCCGGTGGCGGTGACCGTGGCGGTGTAGCTGGTGCCGTACGCCAACGCCTCCTTCGGCAGCCACGTCTTGCCGTCCTTGGCGAGGGTGCCCTCGACGGCCTTGCCGGCCGCGTCCTTGAGGTCGACGGTGGTCTCCTCGGCGTCCTTCGTGGTGAAGGTGATGCCTGTGGACGCCGGCACGTCCTTGGCGTCCGCCGCCGGCTCGCTGATGGTCGCCGTCGCCTTGGCCGCCGGGCTCTCGCTGCCGCCCTGCCACGAGGACGGTTTGCCGCCCTCGTCGGCGGTGCAGGCGGAGGTGAAGGCCAGCGCCACGGCGAGAAGCCCCGCCGCGAGCACGCGGCGTCGCCCACGGGGCCGGATCAGCTGGTCCTGGCTAGCTCGCATGATGTCCTCACAGTCGTGGTCCCTGACCCATCGTCTCCTAATGACGCGTCAGAACCGGTCTCGGTTGCCGAGGGTGAACCGGAACACGCCGATCAGGTTGTCGGAATTTTGGTACTATCCGGCGTTTCGTGATTCCGACTCGTCTTTGTGTCGGGACTGAGGGGTCGCCGCCGCCGTCGTCGCGGCGCGGGCAGTGCAAGGGTACGCGCCGGCCCCTGCCGTCGGCAGGGGCCGGCGCGAAGGAATCGAGCCCTCAGAGCGCCGGGCCGGACCCACCCTTGGGCACCGGCAGCGCGCTGCCCTTCACGAACTCCGACCAGCTCACGCTCCATGCCGTCCAGCCGTTACCGGCGGCGATCTTGCGCTCGGTGCCCTTGATCGTGATCGGATCGCCGATCCGCGTCTTCTCGAACAGCCACCTGGCGTTCGCCGTCGACACGTTCACGCAGCCGTGCGACACGTTCGACCGCCCCTGTACGTGCTCCGACCAGGGCGCGGCGTGGATGTACTCGCCACCCCAGGTGAGCCGCTGGGCAAAGTCGATCTCGGTGACGTAGCGGTTGGCCGGGTCCGGGTCGTCGCGGGTGTCGAAGACCGTGGACTCCTTCTTCTCCATCACGACCATCGTCCCGCTCGACGACGGGGTGCTCTTCTTGCCCAGGCTCACCGGGATGGTGCGCGAGAGCGCGCCGTTCTCGTACACCGACATCTTCTTCGTGGCGTTGTCGACCTTCATCACGAACGACCGGCCGATCTTGGCGGTGGCCTTGCGGTCGATGTCGCCGTACCTGCCGTTGCTCAGCGGCACGCCGGCCAACGCGATTCGCACCGTGATGGTGGTGCCGGGCTGCCAGTACTCCGGAGCGCGGTAGTAGGCCTGGGTGCCGTTGTCGACCCAGTGCCAGGCGCCCGGCTGCGGCGGGTCGGTCTTGACGAACATCCGCTTCTGCACCGCGGCCCGGTCCTTCTTCGGAATGCCCGGGTGGAACTCGGTGACCACCGGCATCGCGACCCCGTAGCTCTTGTCGTCGAAGAGGTACAGGCCGGATCCGATTGTCGACTTCGGCTTGGCCATCGTGGTGAAGGTGCTGGTGCCCTGGCTGGTCGTGCCGTCGGACCCGGTAGCGGTCACCGTGGCCGTGTATTTGGTGCCGTACTTCAGGGGGGCTGACGGCACCCAGGCGGAGCCGTCGGTGCGGAGCTTGCCCTCCACCGCACCCCCGCCCGCCGCGGCCAGGGTGACCGCGGACACCTTCCCACCCTCCGGGAGCTTGGCGCTGATCTCCGTACTCACGGGCTTGTTCTTCGTGTCGTTCGCCGGGCTCAGCGTCAGTGCCGGCCCGCTGGGCGCGCTCGACGCGCCCGGCGCCGACGGCGCAGCCGAGTCGGGTCCGGCACTCGCATCTGCCGACGTCCCGCCGACGAATTCCGGCTTCTTCTGCTCGTCGCCGCACCCGGTCAGTGCCAGCGACGCCGCCAGGGTCAGAGCGCCCACCACCGCCCCGGCTCGCGTGAACCGTGCCATCCCCACCTCTGTTCTCGCGTACCTGGCGGACATCGTGCCGCATCAACGCCGAGACCCATGCCCCCGTGCCGGCGTCGGCGGCCGGATTGTGGCTGTATGCCCGTTAAGCTCGACCGAAGGGGGGAGCCGGGTAACCGGATTGGAGGCCCGGTTGGCGGGGTGCTAATGTTCTCTCCGTTGCCGACGAGCGCCGCTAGCTCAACTGGCAGAGCAGCGGACTCTTAATCCGCGGGTTCGGGGTTCGAGTCCCTGGCGGCGCACCAACGAGCAAGGCCCCGATCTGGTGATCAACACCAGTCCGGGGCCTTTTTCGTGGATCGCCGTCTCTCAGGCGCCACTACTGGTGTCCGATCCGTAAGCGGCGTCGGAGGACAACTTGCTGCTGCCCTCGCTGCCCGTGCCACGAATCGTCCCCCGGCCGCGCTTGTTCGCCGCGCCGCCCAGTTGCTTGATGGCAAGCCGGCCCTCGGCCGCGGCATCAAGTCGTCGCTTGGCCGTCATACGGACCAGAACCAGCGCAACTACTGCAAGCAGCAGCGCGAAGCTCATGCCGACAAGGAGCCAGGTCGCACCGTCCACTGCGCCACCTCCCACTGGCAGTGAAATTACCGGGATTTCTCACGGTATTGATCTAAGATTCTCGATCTTGACTGCCGCGCCCCCCACGACCAGGACTGCGCCGGTTTCAGCTGTCCAGGCTGGTGAGGCGTCCGTCGCGCATCTGGACCGCTCGGTCGCAGCGCGCGGCGATGCCGTTGTCATGGGTGGCCATCACGACTGTCGTACCCTGCTCGTCGCGCAGTCTCAGCAACAGGTCGACGATCGCGGTGCCGGTCTGACTGTCCAGGTTGCCGGTGGGCTCGTCGGCAAGGAGCAGGGCGGGTTGGTTGATCAACGCGCGGGCGATGGCGACCCGTTGCTGCTGTCCGCCGGAGAGCCGCGACGGCAGGGCGGCGGTCCGGTCGGCGAGCCCGACCATCGCCAGCAGTTCGCGTGCCCGCGCGGCCTTGTCGAAGTCGGTACGGAACGGAATCAGCGGCGCCATCACGTTGTCCAGGGCGGTGAGCGTGGGCAGCAGGTGAAACCGTTGGAACACGAATCCCACCCGTCGTCGGTACGCCGCCAACGCCCGGCCGGACAGGCCGGTCACCTCCTGGCCGCCGACGTCGATGCTGCCACCGTCACTCCGTTCGATGGCGCCGATCAGGTGCAGCAGCGTCGACTTGCCGGAGCCGCTCGGCCCGGTCAACGCGATCGCGGTGCCGGCCTCGATCGAGAGGCTGACGTCGTTGACCGCGACAAGCGGTGGGCCGTCGGGCAGCCGGAAGGACTTCCGCACATCGGTGAGACGAACCAGCGACGTGGTGGCCAGGGCGTCGACTGACGTCCGTTCCATCGGACCTACTCCTTTGCCGCTCACCCGTCGGCGAGCAGTTGGGCCGTGGGTAGTCGGCGAAGCATGGCGATCGGCACCACGACCGAGACGGCGGAGACGACGACGCCGAACGCCAGCGCGACCACGGAGCACCAGATGAGCGGGGCGGTGACACCCCCTGCGAAGGCCGTCGCGGCGCCAAGGCCGGCGGCGGCGCCGAGCGTACCGCCGAGGACACCCATGCCGAGGGCCTCGACGACGACCAGCCGGTTCAGCATGGCGTCGCTCCAGCCGACCGCGCCGAACAGCGCGAACTCGGCGGCGCGCTCCGAGATGTTGAGATAGAGCACGTCGGCGACGGAAACGATGCCCAGCACGATGGTGACCGCCACGGCGATGTGATCGACCGCGCGGGCCTGGAGGGTGACGGCAGCACCGAGCAGGGTGCCGGTGAGCGCCCCGCGGAACGCGAACGTGATCGCCAGCAACATGGTCAGCGCCGCCACCCCGATCATCAGACTCATCGCGCCGAGCGCGGTCCGACCGGGTGTGCGGGCAAGGTTCGCCAGGGCGAGGGTCGTCAGTCGGCGCGGGGCCTGCCGGCGTACGGCGAGGCCCAGGACCGCCGGGCGGATGATCTCGCCGGGATCGGGTCGGGCGGCTCGCCAGGCGGGCCAGCCACCGGCGAGCAGGGCGAGGACCACCGCTGCGGGTACGGCGAGCAGGGTGTGACTCCAGGCGATGTTCAGCCCGAGGCCTAGTGCGATCCCGAGTGCGAGCCCGGTGCCCGCGACACCCGCGGCGAGACCGATACCGGCGATCTCGATGAACATCAGCTGGAGCAGATGTCGCCGGCCCCAGCCGAGGCAGGTGAGGATGCCGAACTCGGTGCGTCTGGCGCGGATGGCCGCGGTGTTGGCGTTGAGCACCGCCAGCGCGCACACGGTGAGCACCAGAACGGACAACAGCACGCTCTTGCGGTCGGCGGCGCGGACGAGCACCGACGCGACGCCCTTCTGCACCCACGGCTCGGCGACGGCGAGGTCGGGCCGACCGTAGTTTCCCGCCGGGTAGTGCACAGTCATCGCGGTGGGTGACGATCCCAGCGTGATGTCGACCTGGAGGCCGGTGCGTTGCGCGATCTCCTCGGCGATCACGCGGACCCGCTCCCGGGAGAGCGGGTCGATGCCCACATCCCCGGCCAGCCGCACCCGTACCACGCTGATGGGCGCGGCCGTGTTGAGCTGGTACTCCGGATAGCTGGGTTCGGTGCTGTAGGCGCCGGGGTCGAAGACGGCCGGCAGGGCCGCCATCGTGGTGAGCATCAACGGCGGTTGGCTGAGCAGGCCCGTGACGTTCGAGTTGGGGGCCAGGCGGCGGCCGCCCAACGCCTGCCGTGACGCGTCGTCGGCGCCGTCGGCCCCCGGGTTGAAGTACGTGTCCATGGGCACCGCCGACAACGCACTGCCCAGCGAGACCCTGGCGGGGTCGAACGTGCCCACCGCGCCCAACGCGGCGTCCGGCATCTGCACGTCACCGGGTTGCGCCTCGTAACCGTGCGACAGGTTCTGATGGACCGCCACGCCGCTGCGCACGCTGGTGTCGGCGAACTCCATCGGCACCCACCGTGACGACCCGCCGTCGTCGGCCCCCTGACCCCAGATCTTCAGGTCGTACGGGTCCGGCTGGGCGCGCAGGCCGTCCCCGGACCGCACCCTCTTCGGCGGTCCGACGGTCCAGAACTGGTCGAGCCACATGGTGTTCGCCGTCGCCAGGTCGTACTCGACGCCCAGATCGTCGGGCCGGAGCATCCGGTTGACCATGTCCTGGTAGGGGTTCCGCAGCGGCGTCGACCTCTGTGCGACAGGGGTGCCGGACTGGGTGCCCAGGGCTGCGCGTAGCCGCTGATCGTCGGGGGTTGTCCGGACCAGTTCGGCCGCGTCCGGGTTCAGGCGCTGCACGGCCACGTCGAGTGTCGAGTCGACCTGGGGCTGGTCGGCTACCAGTACCGGAAGCACCGAGTACGGATACGGCATTCCGTCCAGTCGCCGTGCCGTCGGCGCCTCCGCCGGCGTGAAGTAGCGGCCCGAGGTCACGGCGTCATCCAGCCCTGCCAGCGCCGCCTCCGAGTCGGGATCCACCGCTGCCATCAGGAACGGCACCGTCCACACCAGCGTGACGACCGGCCGCATCGCCTTGCCCTCGCGATCCGTCGATCCGGGACCGCCGACGCACGTCAGTGAGGACCGGGCTCGTGGGTCCGTCGGTGACAGCCAGTCCTGCTCGCCGACGGCCACCGCCGCGGGGCAGATCTTGACCCGCCGGCCGTCTGCGTCGATCTCCTCGGGCGGCGGTAGCCCTCCGCCGCTCCTCAACTCGCTGTTGGGCAAGACCTCCAGTCGGTTCCGCGTCACGTAGAGAAACGCCGGTCCGTCCGGGATGTGACTCAGCCCCCCGTCGGTCAGCCACGTCGGCTGAACCCGCAACACCTGGCGCTCGGCGTTGGGATCGAGGTGTTCGGACAGGTCGACCGTCACGGGCACGGTACGCATCACGTACCCGATCATCGCGACCGGCGCCGCCACCGACACCCCCTGCACCGCCTGGATCTCGCGCCACTGGGCAGGTGTGATTCCGCCACGCATGCCCGCCAACTGACCCGACTGGACGAGGTTGCGCTCCTGCTCCAACGGCAGCACCGCATCCTTCGGCCGTACCAGAAGGTCGTAGACGGGGCGGTAATTGGCGCTCACCGTGCCGACGGCGTCCAGACGCGAGGTCACCGCAGCACCTGTGAGCAGGGTGAACCCCGCTACGGCTATGGCGATCATCGACAGCAGGGCCACCGACCGACGCAGTCGTACTCGCCATTGCGAGGCGGCTATCGCCAGCATTGACGCACCATGCCCCGCATCATTGGTCCTCCAGCGTGCGGCCGTCGGCCGCATGGCGATCTCCGACCCTTGTTGTTGTAGCAGAAGGGCACGCGCCACGCGGATGCCGCGACCGTCGGTGGGACGGAGGGTCGGTGCGCGGTGGGGCGCGCCGGTATTGCCAGCCCATTGGCGTGCATCTATAGTTGCGCGGATCACCACATTCATGGCCGTGGTCAACGCGGCCGGGTCGTCGAAGCGCTTCGACGATTCGTCGTTCAGGCCCGTCAGCCGGGTGTCGAGCCTGGCCACGCCGGTCTCGACGCCCGCCGGGTGTCTGTCGTACGACATGAGGAGAACCGCATGCGGAACAGGCGCCTCCGGCGCGGAATCACCGCGCTCGCGCTCGCACTGCTCGCCCTGCCAGTCGTCCCCGGCACGGCGCACGCCGAACCCACCTACCCGTTCCGAGATCCACACCTGCCCGTGCAGGCAAGGGTCGACGACCTGCTCGGCCGGCTCACCCTGGACGAGAAGATCTCGTGGCTGCACCAGTACCAGCCGGCCGTTCCCCGGCTGGGCATCGGCCTGTTCAAGACCGGCACCGAGGCGCTGCACGGGGTCGCCTGGTCCACCGACATCGACAACAACGGTGCGGTCGTGAAAGCTCGCGGCACGTCCTTCCCGCAGCCGGTGGGCATGGCGAGCACCTGGGACACCGACCTGATCAAGCGGGTCGGCTCCGCCGTGGGCGACGAGGCGCGGGGCTACCACGCGCAGAACCCCCGGGTCTGGGGTCTCAACCTCTGGGCGCCTGTGGTCAATCTGCTCCGCGATCCGCGCTGGGGTCGCAACGAGGAGGGCTACTCCGAGGACTCGCTGCTCACCGCGAAGATCTCCACCGCGTACGGCACGGGTATGACGGGTGGAGACCCGGACCACCTGAAGAGCGCACCGACCCTCAAGCACTACCTGGCCTACAACAACGAGGTGCGGCGTGACGTGACCTCGTCGAACGTACCGCCGAGGGTCTTGAACGAGTACGACCGCGCCGCCTTCAAGCCGGCCATCGCCGCCGACGCGGCCACCGGGGTGATGGCGTCGTACAACCTGGTGAACGGTCGTCCCGCCACTGTGGATCCGGACCTGGCCACTGTCGTGCGCGGCTGGACCGACCAGCCGCTGATGAACGTCACGGACGCCTGGGCGCCGAACAACCTCGTCGCCTCGCAGGGCTACTACGCCACCCAGCCCGAGGCGAACGCCGCGATCGTCAAGGCCGGCATCAACAGCTTCATCACCGACGACACAAACGCGCAGCCGACCGTCGCCGCCATCAAGCAGGCGCTGTCCTCCGGCCTGCTCACCGAGAGCGACATCGACGCCCGGATCTCCGAGACCCTGAACGTCCGGTTCCGCCTGGGTGAGTTCGACCCGGGCGGCGGTCGCTACGGCGGCATCACCCCGGAGGTCATCAACAGCGCGGAGCACCAGCGGCTGGCGCGTCAGGCCGCAGGCGAGGCGATGGTGCTGCTGAAGAACTCCCGACAGGCGCTTCCGCTCAACCCGACCCGGACCCGCAAGGTGGCCGTGCTCGGCCCGCTGGCCGACACCCTCTACTCCGACTGGTACGGCGCTGACCTGCCGTACGAGGTGACCGCCCTCGACGGCATCCGCGAGCGGCTGGGCGGCGCCGCAAGCGTCAGCGGGCTCGACGGGGCGGACCGGATCGCCCTGAAGGACCCGGCGACCGGCCGGTACGTCACGGCCACCGGCACCACCGACGCCGACCCGGTCGCGGCGACCGGTGCCACCGCCTCGCTCGCCGCCCAGTTCGACGCGGTGGACTGGGGCCAGGGTGTGGTGACGCTGCGCAACGCAGCAAACGGCCGTTACCTCGGCTACAACTGGGGGCCCTTCATCACCCGCGACCAGCAGCCGAACGGGTGGTACGTCCAACAGCAGTTCACGCTGGAGCCGCAGGCCGACGGTACTGTCGCGCTGCGCTACACCGGCTACGAGACGAAGGAGAGCTGGTTCGGCGTCAACACCTATGTCACGGTCGGCGACGACGGCGCCCTCACGCTCGGCGCGTCCACCGCGGCGGACGCGACCCACTTCGCTCGCGAGGTGATCAGCAGCGGGGTCGACCGGGCCGTCGCGGCGGCCAAGGCTGCCGACACCGCCGTCCTGGTCGTCGGCAGCAACCCGTTCATCAACGGGCGCGA
The DNA here is from genome assembly GCF_049841645.1 of Micromonospora sp. DT43. Classification (NCBI taxonomy): domain Bacteria; kingdom Bacillati; phylum Actinomycetota; class Actinomycetes; order Micromonosporales; family Micromonosporaceae; genus Micromonospora; species Micromonospora sp. DT43. The sequence goes on from NZ_JBNCKR010000003.1 coordinate 379,235, forward strand.
GGCGCACGACCGGACCTCGACGGCGTTGAGCGCCGGCCAGGAGGCGCTGGTCAAGGCCGTGACCAAGGCCAACCCGCACACCGTGCTGGTGCTGCAGACCAGCTACCCGGTCACCATCGGATGGGAGCAGGAGCACGTCCCGGCGATCGTCTGGACCACCCACGCGGGCGCCGAGACCGGGCACGCCGTCGCAGACGTCCTGTTCGGCGACCGCAACCCGTCGGGCAAGCTCACCCAGACCTGGTACCGCTCCGACCGGCAACTACCGCCGGACCTGCTGGAGTACGACATCATCTCGTCCGGGCAGACCTACCTCTACAGCACCGCGAAGCCGCTCTACCCGTTCGGCCACGGACTGTCGTACACCCGGTTCCGGTACGGCCAGCCCCGCGCCGACGCCCGGTCGGTCGCGGCCGACGGCACCGTCACTGTCACTGTCGACGTGACGAACACCGGCAACCGGGCCGGGTCCGAGGTCGTCCAGCTCTACGCCCACCAGCGCACCTCGCGGGTGAAGACCCCCATCCGGGCGTTGAAGGCGTTCCAGCGGGTGGAGCTCGCACCCGGGCAGACCCGGGCCGTGACGCTCCGGCTGCCAGTCGCCGACCTGGCGAACTGGGACGTCACCCGCAGCCGGTGGGCTGTCGAGTCGTCCACGTACGACCTGCTTGTCGGCGCGAACGCCGAGGACATCCGGGGTCGGACGGCGGTCGCGGTGCGCGGCGAGACGATCCCGGCCCGGGACCTCTCCCGGACCACCCGGGCCGAGAACTTCGATCGGTACGCGGGGGTCCGGCTCGTCGACGAGTCGAAGGCGAGGGGTACGGCCGTCGGCGCCACCGCCGCCGGCCAGTGGATCTCCTTCAGCGGTTCCGCCCTGCGTCCCGGTGCGCACACCTTCACGGCCAGGGTCGCCAAGGCCACGGCGGGTACCGGCACGATCCAGGTCCGGCTGGGCTCACCCACCGGCCGACTGCTCGGTACGGCAACCGTGCCCAGCACCGGCGACGACTACCGGTACGTGAGCGTCAGCGCCGAGGTGGCCCGGGCGGCCGGGACGCACGACGTGTACCTGGTGTTCGACTCCGCGCTGCGGCTGGCGGACTTCTCCCTCAGGTGACGAGGTGGCTCGGGTCGGGTGCCGTTCGGCCCCGGCCCGAGCCGGTCCCGGCCGTGCTTCGTCGTCGGAAACCACGGGCAAATTCATCGGATGATCTCGCGGAGGCCTGTAGTCGGGGTGGTTGTTTTGCCCTATTTTGAAGGTATTTACGCATAGACAGGTTACGATCTCGTATTGCAGTCGTCACACGTGTGACTTACGCTCCCGGAGACAGTTCGTAGCGATTGGCAAAAGAGTGCGGCCGGGCGGCAGGTGCCCCCGCCGGTCCTAAGTGGCGTCGCTGTTTCCTGCTCGTCGCTCGATACACGCATCAGGCACCACATCGACGACCAGGAAAGGAACAGCACGTGAGATCAGCCGCATCCACCACCCGTACGGCATTGATCGCGGCGGCGATGCTCGTCGCCGCCACGCTGCCGGCCGTGACGGCTCAGCAACGGCCAGCCATGGCCGCTGCCCAGGCCACCTACTACGTCGCCCCGGACGGAAACGACGCCAATCCGGGGACGCTCGAAGCGCCGTTCAAGAGTCTGCAGCGCGCGCGGGACGTCGTCCGTACGGTGAACACGAACATGACCGGCGACATCAACGTGTATCTGCGCGGTGGCACCTATCCGGTGAGCAGCACCGTCGAGTTCGGGTCGAGTGACTCCGGCACCAACGGCTTCCGGGTCGTCTACGCCGCCTACAACAACGAGACCCCGGTCCTCGACGGTGGTGTTCCGGTGACCGGCTGGACCCAGCACAGCGGCAACATCTGGAAGGCCCCGCTGGACCGCAGCACCAAGCTGCGGACGCTCTACGTCAACGACAAGCGGGCGCAGATGGCGTCGAAGACGATCAGCTCGGGAGGGTGCTACGGCACCTACACCGTCACGGCCGGCCAGGCCGCCTGGGCGTGGGAGTCGGGGTCGCAGTGCGACGGCGCCAAATACAGCCTGAACGACTTCCCCGCCATCGCCCGCAACCAGGATGACCTGGAGATCGAGACGGGTACGACCTGGACCACGGCCATCGTGGGGGTCCGCCAGGTGACCACCAGTTCCGACGGCGCGAACCGGGTCGCCCTGTTCCAGCAGCCGGGCGCGGCCATCGCCCAGGGCTCGTTCAACGGCAACGCCCAGGTCGGCGGCACCCACAAGCTCATGAACGCGTACGAGTTCCTGGACGCGCCCGGCGAGTTCTACTTCGACAAGAGCGCCCGGACCGTCTACTACTACAGGGCCAGCACCGAGGACATGTCGACCGCGTCGGTCTTCGCGCCGAACAACGTCACCACAGTGCTGCGGGTAGCCGGCACCTCCACGAGCAGCCACGCGCGCAACATCACGTTCTCCGGCCTGACCGTGCAGCACTCCGACTGGAACCTGTTCAACGTCGCCGGCTCGTCGTTCAAGCAGGCGCAGCAGGGCAACCTCGGCGCCCAGGTGTACGCCAAGGGCAACTTCCACGTCTACTACTACCGCAACGTGGACGTCACTCCCGGCATCCTCCAGGTGCAGAACGCCGACGGGATCCTCCTGCAACGCAATCGGATCCAGCACACCGGCGCCGACGGGATCAGCATGGTCAACGACGTGCAGAGCACGCAGTTGATCGGGAACTACACGAACGACGTCGCCGGATCCGCCATCAACGTCGGCCATCCCCAGCACGTCTACATCGGAGACGGCACGTCGACCAACCGGGAGAAGTACTCCCCGCAGGTCGAGGGGCTGCCGAAGAACATCGACATCAAGAACAACTACCTGTACGACAGCGCGGTCCTGTTCAACGGACACAGCCCCATCTCGGCGTACTTCGTCGACACCCTGACGATCCAGCGCAACCGGATCGAGAAGGCTCCCTGGTCCGGCATCACGATGGGCTGGGGCTGGTGGAACTTCGACGGATCGTCGGGCTCGATCGTGCCCAACCGGCCGACCACGACGGCGCGGAACAACACCATCAGCTACAACCACATCATCGACACGGTCCAGCGCCTCAGTGACACGGCACCCATCTACACGCTGGGCAGCCAACCCGGGACGACGATCACCAACAACTACTTCCAGGGCGTGCCCGCGGGCCACAAGTACGGACTCCACCCGGACGAGGGATCGGCGTTCATCACCTTCCGGGACAACGTCCTGAACATCGACAAGAACGTCACCTGGATGATCAACTCGGACGACTTCGGCCGGAAGCACGATCTGAGCATCACGCAGATCTACGGCCCGATCAACAAGGTGTCGAACAAGAACCTGCCGAACAGCACTGTCGCCGACATCCTCGTCTCCTCCGACTACGTCTGGCCGGCGGCGGCCTACAGCATCGCGGCGAACTCCGGCCTGGAGGACGCCTACCGGGACATCATCCCGGCGAGCAGGTTCTCCGCACCGAACTACGTGCTGCCGGCAAGCACGTTCGTCACAAGCGCCACGGCGACGATCCCGATCCGCAGCACCGGCGACGCCACCAAGTCGGTCTGGCTGGCGCCGTCCGGCACGACCACCTTCACCGCGGGGGCGACGATGACCAGGGCGGCCGGCACCGCCACGTCAATCGCCGTGCCGGCGACCCAGGGCGAGTACCGCCTGTTCGTCGTCGACGCACAGGGCAACCGGTCGGCCGAGTCGACCTCGATCGTCCGGCAGCAGAGCGGCGGCGGCACTCCGCAGGGCGGACAGCTCGTGGGCGGCCAGTCCGGCCGCTGCGTGGAGGTCCCCAACTCCTCCACCACAAACGGCACCCAGGTGCAGCTCTGGGACTGCGGCAGCGGCACGAACCAGCGGTGGACCTCCACCGCCAGCAAGCAACTGACCGTGTACGGCAACAAGTGCCTCGACGCCTCCGGGTCGGGTACGGCCAACGGCACCCAGGTCATCATCTGGGACTGCCACGGCGGCCTCAATCAGCAGTGGAACGTCAACGCCAACGGCACCATCACGAACGGCCAGTCCGGGCTCTGCCTCGACGCCAACGGCGCGGCCAGCGCCAACGGCACGAAGATCATCCTCTGGTCGTGCAACGGTGGCGCGAACCAGCGGTGGAGCCTGCGGAGCTGACCGACCGAGCACACCGGGGCCGGGCCGATCGCGGCCCGGCCCCGGGCCGTTCCCGCTGCCGCCGTCCACACCTCGTCGGTGCCGCATGTGCTACCGGACAACAAGTGGGTAATGGTGGGTGATGAAGACAACCTGGAAGCCTCACGAGAAGCACGGCGGCCTGTCGGAGAAGGACAAGCGCGAGTTGCCGGAGAGCGTTTTCGCGTTCCCCGACGAGCGCAAGGAGCCGATGACCGACGCGAGCCACGTCCGTAACGCCATCGCCCGCTTCGACCAGGTGCAGGGCGTCACCGACAAGGACCGCGACCTGGCCTTTCAGAACATCCTCGCCGCCGCGAAGCACTACGGCGTCGACGTCGCCGAGACGAACTGGCGTCAACTCGGCAAGCTGCCGCACACGCCGAACCCCGCGCACTGAACCGGGCTCCGGGACGGGTCCGAAAGCAGGTTCGGGGACGTGTTACCGTCTCTTCCCGTTGCCGGCGAGCGCCGCTAGCTCAACTGGCAGAGCAGCGGACTCTTAATCCGCGGGTTCGGGGTTCGAGTCCCTGGCGGCGCACCAGCAATTAGGGCTCTGTCCTGGTGGATCGTCACCCGGGCGGAGTCCTTTTGCATTCGTGCCGGCGCGGTGCGAACCGGTCGCGGCGGCAGCGGGTGCGGCCACCGCGACCGGTTCGCGGCGAGATCGAACTCTCGTCGTAGCTAAAGTCGGCTCCGGAACGATGTCACCACTGACCGCCATTCCAGCGTCTTGAGGGTGGCCAGATCAGGCGCCACGACCGGCTCCACCCCTGGAGCGCCGACACCATAGACCTGCGGCGCGACCGTCTCGGTCAGGATGTTGTCGAAGTGGAAGGAGCCCTCGAAACCCAGCCACACGACGCTTCCGCCCGCCAAGGCTGCGGCGCTCAGGCAAGCCCTCAGATAGCCATCGAGGTCGGTCGGCAGTTCGTCGAAGATCAGATCGTACTCAGTGACGCAGGCGTACGGAAAGGAGTCCGGCTCCTCCCGCTCGAGCGAGTACCTCTGCACCTCGGCTGGCGCCGTGCCGCCGAACACGAAGTTCGGCGACACGGCGGGAGTGCCCGGGACGAAGACACTGACGACCGGCTGTGCGGCAAACCGCAGCCCGGATGCCAAGTCAGCAGCCACAGATACCCCACAACTTCAGATCCTCCGGGGTGACGATCTTCGACGACGTAACCCTACCTGCATATTCGCCCTCCTTCGCTACGAAAAGGGCGACCGTCTTGCCGTTGACCTGACCGATGAACCCCTTGTTCCGGATGCCGCCGGTCCCACCCAGAGTCCAGTCGAAGGTCTTCTGTGGCGAGGTCAGGATCGAGGAGGTGATGTTCTCGAACGCCTGCCTCTTCACCTCGTTGCTCCCCACGTTGGGAACGATGTCGCCGACGAGCCGCCGCATGGCGTGCCCGCCATCGGCCCGCATTCCCTGGTACGCCGTGGCGACGGTGTCCGCGCTGAACCCGATCGCGGGCGGGCAGCCCGCGTTGTGCACCAGAACTGGCGTATCACCGGCAACGACGTAATAGGTCTGCAGGTCGGCGATGGACAGGTTGTGGACCTGGGAGACCTCGGTCCGCGCCAACACGGACTCGATCTGCACCCAGGTCCCCGCAGCCGTACGGATTGACTGCCCCGGCTTGAGCGACTCCGCTCTGACCCATTCGCCAAGATCACGCACCCAGAACGGATGGTTGTGCGTGGCCGTGACGGTTCCGGTCGCGTCACCCTTTGCCCCGTCGCTGTCGACGGTGACATCGACCAGTTGTTTGACGCCGGCGCTGCCGATGAGGGCGGTGACTGCCTTCGCTGCCGTGGTGCCGGTGACGGGATCGGTGGCCAGGACCTCGTCGCCGACCCGGATCTGTTCGATCGCCCGACGACTCCCATCGGCGAGCAGGACCGCCGTACCGGGGGTGAAGCTGCTACCGCACTTGATGAGCTGCTCGACGATGTTCTTGATCGTGCGCAGCTTGTCAGAGTTCTTCAGGGCTTTGGCGCCGGAGCCCAGCCAGCCGACCACCGGGACCATGGCGCCCAGGGACAACAGGCCTCCGACCACGTCGCCGCGGCCGAACGAGATTGCCGCGTCGGCGGCGTCGCACACCTCCCCAGCGCCCGGGACGAGGCCGCACATGCCCAGAACGAACTGAAGCATGTCGAGCATCAGGCCAGGGTTCTCGTCGACGAATCCCTTGAGATCGTTGAGCATCGAGCAGCCAGGGGTGCCCGAGTTCGCCGGAACGCTGCACTTGGCCGGGTTCGTCAGAACCCCGGCCAGGTCCTTGTATACGTTCACGCACTGCGGCGACATGGCGGACTCCGGTACCAGACAGCCCCAGCTCTTGTGGCTGTCCGCCGCGGTTCCGGTGCCGCCCGGGCCGGTGCCCGCTGCGGTGCTGCGCTGTAGCTGCTCCCACTCCTTGAGTTTGGTGGCGTAGATGGCCGAAGCTTCTCTGGCCGCGGAGTCGGCGGCCGCAGCATCCTTACCGGCGGCCGTGGCCGAAGCGCGTGCATCCCTTGCATCTGCCGCTGCTGCAGCGGCGTCCGCGCTCGCACGACGGGACGCGGCGCTCGCGGTCGCCGCCGACTTGGCGGCGCTGTTGGCGCTGGCCTGCGCGGAGTTCGCCGCGTTGCGGGCGGTCTGGGCGGACGCGGCGGCGTCGTCGGCTGACTTCTTTGCTGCCTGGGCCGAGAGTTGCGCGTTCGCCCTGTGCTGCTCGGCCGCCTGGGCGGCGGCCGTCGCCCTGGCGGCTGCCTTGTCCGCCTCGGCGGCGCTGCCCGCCGCGTCGAGCGCTGCCTCCTGCGCTCGGGCGGCGTCCTCCAGGGCCTTCTGCGCGTACTGCTGCGCCTCGAGGATCAGCTTGCGAACCGTCGCCACGTGGGCGGCCTGCTCCAAGTCCCTCTGCGCCGCCTGGTAACGGGACGTGGCGAGGAAATACGAGATGTACGACGGCGGGCCGGAGAGCGCGACCTGCCCGGCGGCCTTGACCTCCGGACCTCCGGCGTCCATCACGCGGTACACCTCTAGCCGCTCGTCGGCGGTGCGTGCGGTGTACTGGCCGGTGCGGAGGAAGTCGTGCGCCGCCGTGGCGTCACCCGCGAGGGCGCGCTCGGCAGCCGCCTTCAGCGTCAGCTGGCCGGCGGCCTGGGCAGTATCGAGGATCGCGTAGATCGACCGCCGATCGTTGGCGACCTTCCCCTGGTAGTTGCGGGTCCGTAGGAAGGCATCCACGGCCGCGTCGTCACCAGCCAACGCCGTGTTCGCAGCCGTCTTCTGCGGCCCGTCGGGCAGGGTGTCGATCAGGTGCCACACCCTGGACCGGTCGTCCTGACCGCTCGCAGCCCTCCGGCCGGTGGCCAGCCAGGTGCGCATCTCGACCTCACCGCCGGTCAGGACGTCCATCGCGGCGTACTTGGTCCACTCGCCGCCGGTGCTGGTCAGCGCTACGGCTGCGCGGCGGCCCTGGTCGAGCATCGTCGCGGTCGTAACGCCCGGTGCTGCCGCCTGGTCTAGGAGGGCCCGGGTGGCCGGGTCGACCCGAAGCTCCTCAGCTGTGTCCCACAGCAGACTGCGGTTCCACTCTCCCAGCACCCCGGCCGATGCCCTGATCTGCTGTTCCTGGGCCGCAGCCTCCTGCGCCGCCAGCACGCCCTGCTCGGCGGCCTCCGTCAGCCGCACCTCGTCTTCCTGGCGGGCCAGGGTCTCCAACTCCGTTGCCTTGGTGGCAGCGGCTACCGCGAGGTTCGCCGACTCCACGGCCGCAGCCGCGGCCTTGGCCGACTCTGCCGCCGAAAACTGGGCGTTCTCGGCGGCGACCGCCGCGGCCAGCGCCGATCTCTCCGCGTTCTCCGCGTGCGTCGCCGCCTGCTCGGCGAAGCTGAACGCTTCCGCCGACGCCTGCGCCGCCGATCGCGCCAGTGCCTCGGCACGACCCGCTGCGCGGGAAGCTGTCGCCGCCGCGGTCCGGGCCCGCGCTGCCGCGTCCCGCGCGCGCTGCGCCTGCTGCGCCGACACGCCCGACTGCCTGCTCGCCGCGTCAGCGGCGTTCGCAGCGGCGTCCGCGTTCACGCCCGCCGCCTTCGCCGCCTTCGATGACGCATCGGCCTGCGCCAGGGCGCGGTCGCGCTCAGCCTTCACCTGCGTCAGTTCACGCGCCCGCGCTGCCGCGTCCCGTGCGGCCTCCGCCGCCTCCCGTGCCGCTCGGGCATCCCCGGCGTTCGCCCGCGCCGCCGCCGCAGCGCGCTGCGCCCGCGCCGCCGCCTGTGCAGTCAACGACGCCGCCGTCACCGCCCGTCGCGAAGCATCCGCCGCGGTCCTCGCTGCCCGCATGGCTGCGTTCGACGCCGCGACCGCCTCCTGTGCGGCCTTCGCCGCGCTGGCCGCGGCATCGGCTGCGCGCCCGGCCGCAGCCGACGCCTTTGCCGCGGCACCTCCAGCCGCCTGTGCCTCCGCCTGCGCGGCCAGCGCGGCCTTCTTCGCCTCCTCAGCGGCGTTCGACGCCCGAGTGGAGAATTCCTCCGCGGCCAGCGACTCCCGTGAGGTCGCCTCACCGGCCTGCCTGGCCTGCTCGGTCAAGGCCCGGATCGTGGCCAGCTCCGCATCCCGCGCTCGGGCCACGAACTGACCGCTCGAGAGGAACTCCGCCAGCTCCTCCGGCGATCCCGACAGCGCCTGCGCCGCGGCGGTGTTCAGTACCGGGCCGCTGTTGTTCGGTCCACCGGTGAGCATTCGGGTCGCGGCCAACCGATCGTCGGCATAGAGCGCTGCCTCGCGGCCCGAGGACAGGAAGTCCTCGATGTCCTGCTCCGAGCCGTTCAGGGCCTTCTGCGCCGCGGCCTTAGTGGACGGTCCTTCGGCTGCGGACAACACCCGGTATGCCCGTAGCCGCTCGTCCGCTGTCCAGGATGTCTCCCAGCCGCCGTCGACGAACGCGCGCACGTCAGCTGCCGAGCCGTTCAGCGCCTGCAGTGCCGCAGCTCGCGTCGATGGACCATCCATCGAGGCGAGCACCTGTGCCGCTGCCCGCGTATCAGCGTCCTGAGCCACCTGGCGCCCCGAGTCGAAGAACGCTTGAAGGTCCTGATCGGACCCCAGCAGAGCGGCCTCGGCGGCCCGTCGTACCGAGGGCCCGCCGGAGACCATGTAGTCGACCGCTGTCTCTCGAAGGGCCCGAAGGTCGCCTTCCGCAGCGGACGCTGACGATGGCGCATGGAGGAGCGACCCCACCATGGTGAGAGCGATCACGGTTGCCATGCCCCGCACAGGGCGGTGCCACCGCCTCGGGCGGTGTATTGCCGGATCAAGCATGCGAGATAACACCTGAACCCCCGTTTGAAGACGCCATTGATGGCGTGCAGTGCAATCGGCATGCCGCCCCAGGTATATGAAGACCACTGGGTGGGCAGCACGGGGCAGTCTGCCAGACAGCGAGCGCCGTCACTGCCCCGGAAGTTCCCGCTTCACGCATACCGCCAGCGAGTAGATGGCCGCCCCGTATCGGACCGCCCGGAATGATCCACCAAGGTCGGGGCCTATTTCTTGTGCAGCGGTGGTGGGCGGTCGCTCGGTGGGTGTTCGGGAGCTGGTGGACCGGGTGGCGTTGGTGGACACGGCGCGGTGCTCCGGGACGCCGCTCGGTGGCTGCCGGCGTGAGATGGTCGAGCGGCCGGGTTTGCGGCTGTCGGCGGTTCCGGATCGGTTCGGTGGGCGGCTCCCGAATGGGCTCGGAGTCAGGGGGCTGTTCACCGCTTATGGGTTCGAGGTCGGGTCAGCATCGACGGACCGCGCGCTGTACCGGAACCGCCTCGGCCGGGCCGGCACGTGGACGAATGCCCGACCCTGCGCGGCATGCAGACCCTGGCCGATGTAGGGCTGAGGTACCCGGTGATCTGTGTGATCATCATCGATCTCTTCACCGGCCCGGACCGGCTTGCCGACATCTCGCCGCCACCCGCGCCGGACGCGTCGACCACGCGCCATACGAGCCGATCCCGTCCGTCTCCTGGGATGGACAGGTGGTGCTGCTGTCACCGGAGCCGCTGGACCACGGCTATCACGTCGTGCTGGAGGCATCTTGCACAGCAGCCGCTACCGGAGCAGGCTGACCTCCCTGCGGGACGGCCACCGAGGGCGGTCGCCCGATCAGACCACAGCGAGCCGACGCTCTCGTACCTGTGCCACCAGGTGATCGATCAACTCGTGGCTGAGGCCGTCGCGGCCAGCCGGAGCGAACGCCACCGTCGATGCTGCCACCGCCTGTGACAGCATCGACGGTGCTGAGCGAGACTGGACCGTCCTACAGGAGTGCGTATGGCGCTGGGGCCCGTACTGGTGATCGGTCTTGATCCGGTGCGGATCCCGGGCTGGGACCCGGCGCCGGTCGTGGCGGCGATAGAGCGCGGTCAGGCCCGTTTCGCCGAGCACGACGTCGAGGCCGATCTGTGCCTGGTCGCGCCCGACGACGACGCCGAAGCCGCCGTCGTCGAGGCGCTGACCCGCAGGGACTACGCCTGCGTGGTGGTCGGCGGCGGCATCCGCAAGCACGAGCCGCTGCTCCCGCTCTTCGAGAAGATGGTCAACCTCGTCCGGCGGTACGCTCCCGACGCGGCGATCGCCTTCAACAGCACCCCGGAGGACACTGCCGACGCCGCGCTGCGGTGGCTGCCCCGCGACACGGGAGAACGCCGCACCCCTTGACGGCAACCGGTCAGCTCTTGGCGGCGGTCGCCGACGCGTACCGGATCAACGAGCGGGGTGGGCCGCGGGGTCGGCGAGCCACGGTTGCGACCGGTGCCCGACAGTGCGTGGGAACACGGGCGGGCCGGCCCTACAGTCAGCCTCCATGAGGCTGATGGCGCGACTCGCGGCCGGGTCCGCCGTACTACTTGCCGCGCTGGTCGTCGGGCGGGGCACGGCGGCCGCGGACGATGGCCTGGGGCTTGAGCTGCGCGCGGACCGACAGTCCTATCGGATCGGTGAGCCGGTCCGGGTGGATCTCACGGTCACCAACTCGACAGGCGCGGCCTGCGCGCTGGCGACCGAGGCCACCGGGACCGTCCAGGTGACCGGTGTACGCCGGGACGGGCGGGACGTGGCGGCGGTGCTCGGTCGCAGCTTCTACGCCGACGGGGTGGCCGCGGTCGCCACCGCCGGCCTCACCACTGTCGAGCCCGGCGCGAGCGTTACCGTGCCGTTGACAGCTGTCCGGGTGCACGACGGCGACGACGCCGGTGACGTGGTGCTGCGCTCGGTGGCCGCGACGCCCGACGGCGGTGGGTTGGACACGCTCTGGCCGATCGGGGCGGCCGGCCGGTACGAGGTGACCGCCGGATACGTGACGTTGCCGTTTGGTGGTGCCGCGAACTCGTGCGCGGGGGTCACCGCGCTGCGGACCGCCACCTTCGTCGTGGGTGACGGCGGGTCGGGCGTACCCCGATGGGTCTGGCTGCTCGGCGGTGCCGCGCTCGTGCTGCTGCTGCTCGTGGTCGCGACAGTGGTCCTGCGGGTCCGCCGCCGGTCCCCGGCGGGCGCCGCCGCCCTGCTGCTGGTCGTCGTCGGTGGGATCGTGGTCGCGGCGGCGCAGCCCGCGCGAGCGGATTACACGGTCGACCCGAACTCGGGCGCACCCGTCGCCGGGGTCGACTTCCAGGCGGCGGTCGACGGCTGCCTGCAGGGGTTCGCGGCGGCCGGTGGTGATCCGGCGGGGATCCTGCCGCGACTCAAGGATTCGAAGTCGCCCAAGGTGCGGATCATCCCCACCCGGGGTGGTTCGGGTGCCTTCGAGACCCCGGACAGCGCGGACGGCAAGGGTTCCTCCACTGTCACCTGGAACCCGACCTCCACCGAGCCGTACGGAGACGGGGTGGTCCGTGACCCCTGCGCCGGGCTGTACCACGAGCTGAACCACGCCGACGACATCTCCCGCAGCGCCGTGCCGCCGGGCGAGTGCGGCGCCACCGGGATCAAGACCGCCGAGGTGAAGGCGACGCTCGCGGAGAACCGTTACCGCGTCGCGAAGGGGCTGCCGCCACGCACCGAGTACGACGGCAAGCCGTTGCCGAAGAACCTCGACGAGTGCAAGAAGCCGGCGAAGAAGAAGCCGCCAGCGAAGGGGCCGACGAAGCTCTGCGAGGAGGGTGCCGCCTGCGCGAGCACCAACGGCGACCCGCACCTGGTCACCTTCGACCGGGCCTTCTACGACTTCCAGGCGGTCGGCGAGTTCGTGCTCGTCGCCGCGACCGGCGGCGATCCGCTTGAGGTGCAGGTCCGGCAGACCCCGATGGCCGGCACCCGGACCGCCTCGGTCAACAGCGCGGTCGCCTTCCGGGTCGGTGAGCGGCGGGTCAGCCTCACCCTCAGCGGCGGCGCAACCCGGCTGTACGTCGACGGCGCGCCGGTCGCCGTACCGCCCGACCGGATCGACCTCGGCGGTGGCGGCACCCTGGCTCGCCGGCCGTCCGACACCGGTCCGGCGGACGGTTACGACCTGCGCTGGCCGGACGGCTCCGCGGCGGCCGTGGACCAGATCGGCCACTACGGTTACCGGCTGCTGGTGAAACTGGACAGCAGCCGGGCGGGAAAGGTGCGCGGCCTGCTCGGCGACTTCGACGGCGACCCGAGCGACGACATCGCCGCCGCCTCCGGGCCGGCGCTTGCGCAACCGGTGCCCTTCGAGAAGCTCTACCCGGCGTACGCGGACGGTTGGCGGGTCGCACAGGAGCGCTCACTGCTGCCCTACGAGGACGGCCAGGACACCGGAACCTTCACCGACCGCGCCTTTCCCGAGCGGCCGATGACGACTGCCGACCTCGATCCGGGTCGCCGGGCGGCGGCGGAGGAACTGTGCCGCTGGGCCGGCGTCACCGCGCCAGCCGCGTTCGCCGACTGCGTCTTCGACGTCGGAGTCAGCGGCCGACCCGAGTTCGCCGTCGGCGGCGCGGCCACCGAGCGGATCGCACCACCGCCGACCGTGCCGATAGCCGCCACGCCTGTCGCCTCCGCCGTCCTCACCCCGGGTGGTGACCGGCTGACCTTCCCGGCCCGCGCCGGGGACGCCGTCTTCGTCGACGTCGTCGCCAGTGGAATCGCCGATCGCTGCTCCGCGTACCGGCTTCTCGACCCGGAGGGCCGGGAGGTGAGCAGCGGCTGCAACATCAACGGCTCCGGCTACATCGACCGCGTCGACCTGACAGCCGCCGGCAGCTACGCGGTGGAGGTCACCGCCGCGACGGGCGACACCGGCCGGGCCACCGTACGGGTCTACGCCGCCTCGGACACGGCGGGCACTGTCGAGCCGAACGGACCAGCGGTCTCCGCGATGATCGAGCAGCCGGGCGCTCAGGCCCGGTACCGGTTCACCGGCCGGGCCGGCGAAAGGGTCTTCGTGGAGGTGCCGACGAGCACCCTGAGCGACCAGTGCTCGCCGCTGCGGATCGAGGATGTCGGCGGGCACCTGGTGAACAACGGCTGTGTCGTCAACGGCGTCGGCGAGGTCGATGGCACGCTGCTGCCCGCCGACGGCGCGTACACGGTGGTGGTCGATCCGGTGGACCGCACCACAGGTGCGTTCGCCCTGCGGCTCTTCGCCGGCCGGGACGGCAGCGGCACGATCACCGTGGACGGGCCGGCGGTGGTGGCTGAAGTGGTCCGGCCGGGTGCGCTGCTCGGTTACCGGTTCACCGGTTCGGCGGGAACCTCGGTGGCCCTGACGGCGAGCGCTGCCACCCTGCCCGACCAGTGCGGCGTACTGGAGTTGCGCGGCCCCGACGGCATCCTGCTGGCCAGCGGCTGCGTCATCAACGGCGCCGGCACTGTCGACGTGACAGTGCTGCCGGCCACCGGCACGTACACGGTGGTGGTGAACCCGTCGGGCACCGCGACCGGGCGGGTCAGCCTCACCCTGCACCGGTGAGCGAGGGATTGGCCCCAACGATCCGTCGCCGGTTCGGTGATGGGCATGGAAGGGCTGATCCCAAGTTACCGTCCGGTTGTCTGGGGGATTGACCGGCGAGCATGATCCGATGCTGGACGGTTGCATTCTGCCCATCTAGCTTATTAGGCGTGGATCTATTCTCTGAATCAATGTCCTTTCTCGACCCTGAAAATCCCGAGCGTGTCGGCCATCCCGACTATCGCGAACTGCTCGATTCCGGTATCGCCTGTCTGATCGAGCGACGTGCCTTGCCCAGTCGCGCAGCCGTCCTGAGCGCCCAGAAGCATCGTGCGGTGTTGAGTGGACGAAAGCCGTTGACTCAGGGCAGATTCGTGAGCCTGTTCGTCACCACACGCAATTTCCACGAACGCCTGGCCGCGTACGCCCGCTGGTTCGCCAAGGCCGAGTCAGCCGTGGTGCTGACGCTGCGCCAACTGAATCGGCAGGTGGTGAGCCTGCGTGCCGGCATTGTCAGTCTCGCGGAAGTTGTTGACCTGGCCGCGCTGCGGAACGTCCGGCTCCGGGTGCGATCTGCGGAGTTGGCTGCCGTGTTGGAAGGTGCTTCGTCTCCGCTTCTGTGCGCCCACCTCGCGCACCATGTCAGCTGGCGCAGTACTGGGCAGTTGGTGGCCCACTATCAAGCCGAGTACGGCAGGTTCTGTGCGGCTATAGGTCTCGGAATACCGTTCAACTTCGACCTGGAGGCGTTCGCCGGCGAGTGCATGGCGCTGGCTCAGTTCTACGCGAAGCTGGCCCACGCCGAGATCGAGGGTTGCGGAGGAGATTACAACCAGGTGTGTGCGGCGTACGGTCAGAAACTGTCGAGCGGCGTCTTGAAACTTATCCGGGGGAGCCTGCCGGAGGTGTCTCTGAATTCGCTGTGGACTCCCGACTTCTGAAGGCAGCCCTCGTGGATTATCTAGAGATCATCGCCCTGATATACGCGGCACGGCGTGCCGTGGAATGGTGCCTGGCTCGGGGGTCGGATCTGGTGGCCCTGCCCCACGAACTGTTGATTCGGTGGTATGAGGCAAGCGCGCGCCGGCGTAAAGCGCGGCTGAAGTACCACGCGGAGGTGGCCCGCCTGGTGCGGGATGTGCCGTCTCAAAGGCCACCGTTTGCCAGCGATGCTCCCTCGGGGGGTGGAACCGGCTCGCGCCGCCGGGGGAGGTCGTGGGGTGCGTGAGCCGGCAACGTGGATCCCGACAGCGACGACAGTCGCTACGAGGGAGGACCGATGAGGAACACGTTCCGGGCACTGGGCACGGCGGCGATCATGGTCGGCGTGACACTTGTCGCCGTGCCGGGCGCCAACGCCACACCACACGGGCCGAGGGTCGCCAGCGTCGGCGGTTCGGGCGAGGTCAGGTTGACGTATTCGCCGGACAACGACGTACGCAGCTTCACCTTCGACGCGCGAGCGACCCCGTACACCCGGGCACTGCCCGGCGCGCCGCACGGCCTGCCCACCGACGCGACAGGCACGGTCCGCGTCGCCCACCGGCTCGCCGCGAACGGTCTCACCGTCCGCTTCGCGGCCCGCGTCGACTGCCTGGTCACGGCCGAGCGGACCGCGAGCCTCACCGCCGTGGTCACCGAGGCCGACACGCCGGCGGCCGACCTGGTCGGTAGGCGCCTGGGATTCAGCGTGTACGACGGGCCGGGCGGCGATCGGGTCGGTTTCTCCTGGTCCGTGGTCAACGCCGACCAGGGGCCGGACGGTCAGTGGCGCGAGGGAACGGTCGGCACGTGCATGGCGCCGGCGGCGTTCGCCCCGGTGACCAGGGGCGACTGGACCGTTCGGCACGCCGAACTGCTGCCGCCACCAACGGACAGGTGAGCCGCCGGCGGCAATGACCCCGGCGGATAGGCGCGCGTGTCGTGGGTAAGCGGCGCGCGTGCCCGCCAACCAGGAGCCGGAGACCGAAGGCGGCCCGGCACCGCACGGATGGCTCGGGGTTCGCCGGATGGTCGCTGGCCTGCGGGAGCGTGCACGCGAGGGGTTGCGCTCCCGCACCTGGCGGCTACGCCTGTACGGCCTGCTCGCGGTGCAGGCCGGCATCGCGGCCGCGATCGCCTGGTTCGTGGCGTACCAGTTCCTCCACAACCCGTCCCCGGTTCTCGCGCCCACCACCGCGGTCGGCATCGTGGCCGCCTCGATGGGGTCACGCCTGCGGCGCACCGTCGAGCTGCTGGTCGGGGTGATCCTCGGGCTGGCCGTCGGCGACGCGCTCATGCCGTTCTTCGGTATCGGGGCCTGGCAGACCGGCGTGGTCGTCGTGCTGTCGATCGTCCTCGCCATCCTGTTCAAGGGCGGTGGTTCGCTGCTGACCCAGGCCGGTGGCACCGCGGTCCTCATCGCCACCCTGGAGCCACCCGTACGCGAGCTGTCCGTCCCCCGCTTCGTCGACGCGGCGGTCGGCGGACTGGTCGGGCTGGCTGTCGGTCTGCTCCTGGTGCCCATCCACCCGCAGCGGACGCTGCTGCGGCTGGCCGAGCCCGTCGTCGGCCCGGCAGCCGCCACCATCCACGAACTGGCCGCGGCGCTGCGGAGCCGCGATCTCAGCGACGCCGAGCGGAGCCTGCGCCGGTTGCGGGAACTCGGCCCCCGGCTGACCGCCCTCAACGACGGGCTCAGCGCCGCCCAGGAGGTGGTGCGACTGGCGCCCCTGCGCTGGCGGGAGCGCGACTCCCTGGCCTTCCACACCGCGTCGATTCAGCATCTGGAACGTAGCCTGCACAGCTGCCGCTCCCTGTCCCGACGGCTCACGACGGCACTCAAGGACGAGGAACCCATCCCCGAGGAGTTTCCCGCGGCCGTCGACCTGCTGGCCTGCGCCCTGCTGACCCTGCGCTGGACGATCCAGGCCGGTGCGGAGCCGCGGGAGGCCCGCGAGCAGATCCTGGTGGGCGTCGAGATGATCGGACGGGCGCAGGGGGAAGCCGTGCCGGACCCCACCCGCCCGCGCACCCACCGCCTGGGCTACTCCGGGTTGATCGCCGTGGGCGAGTTTCGCACGGCCGCCCACGACCTGCTCATGGCCGGTGGACTGGACGCCGAGAGGGCGGCCGTGCTGGTGCGGAGGGCCGTGGACGGGCACCGGCAGGACTGAGGGGAAAACCCGGCACGGCCAGGTCAGGTCGCCGTCCGCGCGGACAGCACGTCGAGGTAGTGCGGGTTGTTCATGACACCCAGCACGTTGCCGAAGGGGTCGACCACCGCCGCCGTGATGAACCCCTCGTCCCCGTGCGGCGTGATCGGCTGGTACTCCGTGGCACCCAGGGCCAGGAGTCGCGCCACGGTGGCGTCGAGGTCGTCGACGTGCCAGTGCATGACTGTGCCACCCGGCCCGGTCGCCGCGCCGGGGGGCGCGTATCGGCGGTCGATGATGCCCAGCTCCGCCTGGTAGTCGCCGAGGCGGAACTCCGTGTAGGCCGGGCTTCCGTCGGGGCCGGGCCGCGAGAAGTACGCGTCCTGGCCCAGGAACTGGGCATACCACTCGGTGGCCGCCGCCACGTCGTCGGCCCAGATGTTCAGCGTGGCGAATCCGCGCAGGCTCATCAGGTCTCCTCTCGTCGATGCCGTCCGGTGTCACGCTATCGGCGGGCACCGACACGTTCGTCCCACACGGCGGCGGCGACCCGTGTAGCGCGCTGTTTCCCGGGTAGTCGCCGCCGTCAGCCCGACGAGCGGCGGGAGCCAGGGTGGAGACGTACCCCGCAGTGGAGGAGCACGGCCTGATCGGCGACCTGCAGACCGCCGCGCTGATCAGCAAGGACGGCACGATCGACTGGTTCTGTGCGCCCCGCTTCGACTCGCCGAGCGTTTTCGGCGCCCTGCTCGACCGCCGCAGGGGCGGCCACTTCCAGCTCTCGCCCGACGGCATCGACTACACGAGCAAACAGCTCTACCTGCCCGGTACGCCAATCCTGATCACCCGCTTCCACAGCGCCGACGGCGTGGGGGAGCTGGTGGACTTCATGCCCGTCACGGGCGAGCGGGCCACCGACCAGCACCGGTTGATCCGGCTGGTCCGGATGGTCCGGGGGAGCATGCGTTTCCGCTTCGACTGCCGGCCACGGTTCAACTACGGGCGGGATCCGTACGAGCTCGAGGTCCATCCGGAGGGCGACGTCTTCCGCAGCTCGACCCTCTCCCTCACCCTGACCCCCTTCAAGGACGCGAAACGGTTGGTCGACACCGGGGCGATCCACCGGGACGCCGAGGGCGTCTGCGTCCGCTACGAGCTCCACGCCGGCGACATCGGCGGGGTCGTCCTGGAGACGGCCTGCCCGCACGCTCCCCGGGCGCTCAGCATCGAGCAGGCCTGTGAACTGCTCGCCGAGACCCGCGACCACTGGCGTCGGTGGATCGGCCGCTCCACCTACACCGGCCGCTGGCGGGAGATGGTCGAACGGTCGGCGATGACGCTCAAGCTCATGACGTACGCCCCGACGGGGGCTCTGGTCGCCGCGCCGACGGCAGGGTTGCCGGAGCAGATCGGAGGGCCGCGGAACTGGGACTACCGCTACACCTGGATCCGGGACGCCTCGTTCTCGGTGCACGCGCTGCTCCGCCTCGGCTTCACCGACGAGGCGGAGAAGTACCTTCTCTGGCTCGACGCGCGCATCCGGGACGCCCGCGACGGCGACGTTCCCCTCCAGGTGATGTACCGGATCGACGGCTCACCCGACCTCCCGGAGGAGGTGCTGGGCAACCTGGAGGGGTACCGGAGGTCGGCGCCGGTGCGAATCGGCAACGGCGCGGCCGGCCAACTGCAACTCGACATCTACGGCGAGGCGCTCCTGGCTCTGGATCTCGCCAGCCGAAACGGGCTCTTCGTCTCGTACGAGGCGTGGCGGAAGACGGCGGGGCTGATGGACTGGCTCTGCGACCACTGGGACCAGCCCGAGGACGGCATCTGGGAAACCCGGTCCGGCAGGCAGGACTTCACCTACGGGCGGTTGATGGCCTGGGTGGCGTTGGACCGTGCCATCCGTCTCGCGAAGCGCCACGGACGCCCCGGCGACACGGCCCGCTGGACCATCGAGCGCAACGCCGTCTACGAGCAGGTCATGACACGTGGATTCCACCCCGGACGTGGCGCGTTCGTGCAGCACTACGGCAGCGACATCCTGGACGCCTCGCTGCTCGCGATGCCTGGGCTCGGCTTCATCTCGCCGACCGATCCGATGTGGCAGTCGACGTTGCGCGCGATGGACGGCGACCTGGTCTCCGACAGCCTCGTCTACCGCTACGACCCGAAGGCCTCGCCGGACGGGCTCGCCGGCTCCGAGGGCACCTTCAGCATGTGCACCTTCTGGTACGTCCAGGCCCTCGCCCAGTCCGGCCGGCTCGACGACGCCCGGCTGACCTTCGAGAAGATGCTCACGTACAGCACGCCGCTGGGGCTGTACTCGGAGGAGATCTCTCCCAACGGTGAGCAGATCGGCAACTTCCCGCAGGCTTTCAGCCACCTCTCGCTGATCAGCACGGCCGATCACCTCAACGACCTCCTCGACCGCGAGCGGTGACCGGGGGCGTACCTGCTCAGAAGAGGGTGAGGGGTTCGACAGGTATCGGTTCGGGCAGTGCGTCGAGGCCGGGCACGCGCGCGCGTACCTCGTCGTGGAAGCGGCGGGCGAGCCTCGGCGCGTCGGCGTTGTCCGGCGTGTGGACGAACACGGTGGGGGAGCGCCCCTCGCGCAACCAGTCGGCGGCGACCTCCACCCAGCGCTGCCAGCCCTCTACCGTCCGGTCGCTGTCGTCGCGGCCCAGGTAGCGGACGATCGGACGGTCGGTGAGCGCGACCGACCGCAGCGGCACCCGTGGTTTCTTGGTCCAGGCGTCGCGCTCCGCGTCGCTGGTCGGCGGAGTGGCGAAGAACGCCGTGGTGTCGAAGGGAATCCACTCGGCCGAGGCCGCGGTGAGGGTCTCCTCGAGCAGCCGCACCGCGCGGGGCTCGGTGAAGAACGCGGGATGGCGAACCTCCACGGCGTACCGGTGGGAGCGCGGGAGTCGGCCGAGGAACCGGCCGAGGGTGGGCACGTCGGCGGGCGAGAACGACCCCGGGAGCTGGATCCACAGAGCGTGGGCGCGTGGACCGAGAGGCTCGATCGCGTCGAGGAAGGCGCGCAGCGGGTCGTCGGCGTCGGCGAGCCGGCGTTCGTGCGTGACGACCTTGGGAAGTTTGAGGACGAACCGGAAGCCCGGGTCGGTCTGCGCCGCCCAGGACGCGACGGTGTCCCGGGCCGGCGTCGCGTAGAACGTCGTGTTCCCCTCGACGGCGTCGCACCAGCTCGCGTAGTGCCGTAGGCGTTCCTGCGGCGTACGTGGCTGCGGCCACGACCGGTGGGTCCACATCGCGCACCCGACGTGCAACCGCATGACCGCCCCTCCTCCGCTGACAACCGCGCCCACGCTATACGCGTGGTCGAAGGCACCGTGGGATCCTTCAGCTCGAGCAGCCGTCAACTCGGGGTTGACGAGGGAGAATCGTCAACTTATGGTTGACGCATGACCGAGCCTTTCCAGATGAAGAACCACGTCAAGCTCGACGACCTGATCCAGGCGATCAAGAAGGCGCACGCGGACGCGCTCGACCAGCTGACCGACGCGGTGATCGCGGCCGACCACCTCGGTGAGGTCGCCGACCACCTGATCGGGCACTTCGTCGATCAGGCCCGGCGCTCGGGCGCCTCGTGGACCGACATCGGTCGCAGCATGGGGGTCACCAAGCAGGCCGCGCAGAAGCGCTTCGTGGCGAAAAGCTCCACCGAGGCCGCGGCGCTCGACCCCAACGCCGGCTTCGCCCGGTTCACCCCCCGGGCCCGAAACGTGGTGATCGCCTCGCAGGAGGAGGCCCGCGCCGCCCGGAACGCCGAGATCGGCCCGGAGCATCTCGTGCTGGGTCTGCTCGCCGAGCCCGACGGGTTGGCCGCCAAGGCGATGGCCGGCCGGGGAGCGACAGCCGAGGCGGTCCGCGAGGCCGTCGGCGCCGTCCTTCCGCCCGCAGTCGACGCGGTCCCGGACCTCATCCCCTACAACGCGCGTGGCAAGAAGGCGTTGGAGCTGACCTTCCGGGAGGCGCTGCGTCTCGGGCACAACTACGTCGGCACCGAGCACCTCCTGCTCGCCCTGCTGGAGTTGGAGGACGGCGCGGGTGTGCTCACCGACCTCGGCCTGACCAAGGAGGCCGTCGAGGCCGACCTGGCCGTCGCCCTCGCCGCCATCGTCAAGGCGCCCGCCCCCGAGGGCGACACCCAGTAGCTCCACTGCGGACGCCGGTCCGGAGGGTGTCGACCGTCCTCCGGGCCAGGCGACCGTCCATCAGGTAGCGCGTCACATCGTCCAGACAAGTCCTACATGTCCTTGCGGGACGGTATATCGAAGACTCCTCCCCTAGCCTCGGGTAGCCGAACGGTGACGTGTCGGCACATCGATACTTGGCAACGGGGGAGTGGAATGAGACGTGCCACCAGACGGGTGATACGGCGGGCCATCGGGGCCGCCACGGTGCTGATCGTGGCATCGGGAATGCTGGCCGCGCCGGCATACGCCGACCCACCGACCCCCGCGGACCGACAGCGGTGTGTCGACCTTCTGCTGACCGGCGGTCCTGAGGTTGCCCGCGCCGCCGAGTTGGCGTTGACCGGCTCGGACGCGGATCTGCGGGCCTTCCTGGACACCGGCTTGGCCGCAGCTCAGCAGCACGACGACCGGGTCCAGGTGGCGGAATACCAGGCGGCGGGCGGCAGCACCCTCCGCAGCGCCGCGGAGGCCGCCCTGGCCGGCTCACCCGCTGATGTCCGGGCCTTCCTCGACGGTGGCTACGAGGAACCGATGGACATCGACCTGCGGATCAAGCTGGGCCAGGTCATCTCCGTCGGCGGACCACAGGTCAAGGCCGCCGGGCAGGCCGCGTTGGGTGGCGGTCCGCAGGATGTCCTGAATTTCTTCTACCTCCGGCTCAACGAGGCCCGGGAGCTCGACGACAGGCTTCGGATCGCCCAGATCATCTACGCCGGCGGCCCGGCGGTCAAAGAGGCCGGCCAGCAAGCCCTCGACGGGGGCACCGACCAGGACCTGCGGGAGTTCCTGATCTCCGGGCAGAACGTGGCGCGAGCGCGTGACCAGGAGATCAGCACGCTGTCCCTGTTGGTGAGCCGGGCCAAGGAGGCGGGTGAGCTGGCCGCGGAGGAGACCGAGGCGGCCAAGCTCGCCTCGGCCCAGGCGGTGGAAGCGTCCCGGCTCGCCAAGGAGGCGGCCGAGCGCGCGAAGGCCGAGACCCAGGCCGCGCAGAATTCCGCCGACCGGGCCTCTCGGGCTGCGGCGCGGGCAGCCGACGCGGCGGCACGCGCGGCGGACGCGGCACGGACCGCGGTCAGCGCCGCGAGGGCAGCGAACAACGCCGCCCGACTGGCCTCGAACGCGGCAGCGCGGGCCGCCTCGGCCGCGACGCTCGCCGGCCAGGCGGCGTCCAAGGCGTTCGGCGCGGCCGCCTCGGCGGCGACCGACGCGACGAAGGCGGATGCGGCACGTCAGGCCGCCACAACGGCACGGAAGGTGGCGACGGACGCGCGTAAGGCAGCCGACGCCTCGAAGGCGGCGGGTGACGCCGCGCTCGCGGCCAGCGGGGCAGCCGTGAGCGCCGCGAACGCCGGTGCGAACGCGGCCGCCGCCGCGGCTGCGGCCGCCGAGGCGGGCGGCCAGTCCAACGTGGCGGCGGCGGAGGCGGCGCGAGCCCGGGCGGCAGCCGCGGCCGCGCAGCGCAACGCGGCTGCGGCGACCCGCGCGGCCAACGAGGCCGAACGGTTCGCCCGGCAGTCGGCGCAGGCAGCCAATCAGGCATATCAGGCGGCGATGGACGCGGCGGCACACGCGACGGCCGCCGCTGCGGCCGCCGATGACGCGGCAGCACACGCCGGCGACGCCGCGACCGCTGCGGCAAAGTCGACCCAGCACGCGGCGGGAGCCCTGGCCGCCGCCAACACCGCCACGGCAGCGGCGAACCAGGCCGCAGCGGTGGAGGAGGCCGCGCGAGTCGCCGACGTGGAGCGGCTGGCGGCCCAGACCGAGCTCGGCGTACAGGACGCGACGGAGGCCCGGCTCGCCGAGCAGGCGGAGCTGTCCAAGGCAGCGGAGGACGCCGCCGAGGAAGCCCGGCTGGACGCGCAGACGCGGCAGTGGTTGGCCGAGGCCAGCGCGCCGGGCGCACCCTCGGCGACGGTCCTGTCCAGCGGCCGACTCGCGGCCGCGCGACTCGCCCGCACCGGCGGTGAGTGGACCCAGAAGGCGGCCGCGGAGGCCCTCGCGGGTTCCGAGGCAGACCTGCGGTCCTTCCTCGGCAACGGCCGAGCCCTGGCGGCGGACCAGGACGACCGTGCCCGGGTGCGGCACATCGGCGCCCTGGGCAAGCCCGCCCTTCGCG
The DNA here is from genome assembly GCF_049841645.1 of Micromonospora sp. DT43. Lineage (NCBI taxonomy): Bacteria > Bacillati > Actinomycetota > Actinomycetes > Micromonosporales > Micromonosporaceae > Micromonospora > Micromonospora sp. DT43. The sequence continues at coordinate 402,792 of NZ_JBNCKR010000003.1, forward strand.
ACGCGGCAAACGCGGCGCTCGCCGGTGACCACGACGACGTCGAGCAGTTCCTGCTGACCCGGGAGTACGTGGGCAAGGAGCAGGACGACCGCATCCAGATCGGTCAGCTGATCACCGCGGGCGGACCGACAATGAAGACGGCGGCGCAGGCGGCGCTCAACGGGACCGACGCCGACCGGCACACGTTCCTGATGACGGGGCAGTACGCGGCGGCCGAGGTCGACGACCGGATCAAGGTCGGCCAGATCATGTCCGCCGGTGGCCCCGAGGTGAAGTCCGCAGCCCGGGTGGCCCTGGAAGGGTCACGGGCGTACCTGAAGGATTTCCTGACCGACGGTCAGTTCCGGGCACAGCGACGTGATCTGGAGGCGGCCACCCACGTGGCGCGGGTGCGGGGGTTGGTCGCCGAGGCGGCCGGCTACGCCGCCAATGCGCGCAGGGACGCCGCCGAGGCCGCGCGGGTCGCGGCGGTGGCGCGTGCGGCGGCCGCGGATGCGGCCCGCTACGCCCAGGAGGCCCAGCAGGCGGCCAGCCAGGCCGCCGGCTACGCCACGCAGGCGCAGCAGTCGGCCCAGTCGGCGGCGGCATCGGCGATCCAGGCGGCACAGTCCGCCCAGATCGCGAAGGCCGCGGCCGCCTCCGCGAGGCAGAGCGCGGAGAATGCGGCCGCGTCGGCGGCCACCGCCACGGACGCGGCAGCACGGGCCAGTTCCTACGCCAGTGCGGCCTACGACGCCGCGGACCGGGCCCGCGCCTCGGCGCTCGCCGCCGGAAAGAGCGCCGACCAGGCCGCCGCCGAGGCGTCGGCGGCGTTGGCCGCGGCGGTCACCCTGCAGCGACAGGAGGCGGCGCAGACCCCCGCCGGCCCGCCCGACGGGCCGCCGTTGGACCAGCCCGACGGCACGTCTCCGATACGACTGACGAACGATCTGTTGGGCAACAACGCACTCGCCGGGGCCGCGCTGAAACTGTGGGGCGGCGACTGCTTCACCGGTGCCAAGCAGATCATCTGCACCGGTGTGGACACGCCGAACGACCGTCCCATGACGGTCGGCGACTACCTGCTCTATCCGGGTTCCCGCGATGACCTCACACGCCGGCTGGAGAAGGACGCCGAGGATCGGGCCAAATTGCGGGCACAGGGTGTGGACGCCAGCACCTACGGGCCCAACCTTCTCGAACATGAGGCCCGGCATTCGGATCAGTGGCAGTACCTTCCGCCCGCCGGGTTCCTTTCCCTGTATTTTCTCGGCACCGGCGCGTCGTACCTTGTGACAGGCACCGACGGGAAGGGCAACCCCTGGGAGATCGGGGCCAACCCGTACATGGGCAGGTACTGGGGATACGGTGTTCCCGTGCCCACGGTCGTGGATCCGTTGCTCAGATGCCTCCTGTCGTACTGCTGGTGATGGAGAGTCGATGACGCGACCACGTACCAGGGCGGTGAGCATCCTCGTGGTGCTTGCCGCCCTGGCGGGCTTGTCCGCCTGTAGCCCGGCGGACAAGCCGGTGCTGGCGGTGCGGGCCGTCGACGGGCAGCCGGTGCTGCTCCTGGCCGAGTGTGCCGTCTTCACGGCGGACCGGATCAGCGTCTACACCATCGACGTCACGCCAGCCGCGAGCTGGACCGTCGACCGTGACGGCGGCGCCGCAGTGGCGGGCGTCACCGTCTTCGAGCTGCCGTCTGGTTGGACGATTGACGAGCAGACGCTCGTTGCCTTCGACTCCGCTACCGAATACTCGGCCGCTGCCTACGGTACGGAGCGCAATGCCGTTCCCGTTCACTTCACGCTGGGCGAGCTGACCGGGCTCGCGCCGGGCGAGGTCCTGGTGGGGGAGGCGGCCGGCAAGCGGAAGGCGGTCACCGAGGCCGCCTTCCGCAAGCGTGCCAAGAAGGTCTGCTGACCTGGTGGCTCAGGAGACGTCGGGGAAGCCGTAGCGCAGGGCGTGCTCCGGATCGGCCGGGTCGATCTGGCGCACGCCCGCGTCGGCGAGGCGCTTGTTGACCTCGTCGAGCTGCTCGCGGACGAGTCGGGCCTCCTCCTCGGTGACCCGGCCCCGGTGCGGCTTGCCGGCGTGCTCGAGCGTGCCGTAGTCGATCTTCTCGGCGCTCTTGCGGGCCTTGGGCGGGCGGACCCGCTCGGCGGTCCTCAGCAGTTGCGCCATCGGAACGTCGGTGGCCATCGCGTCGAACTCGCTTGCGGTGAGGACCACCCGACGGGGCTCACCGCCGCCGTGCCGGTCGTGGATCTCCACCACCGCCACGTCCAGCGCGGCGTCGTCGATGCTCTCCACCTCGCCCGGGGTGGCGTCGAGCTGCACGGGCCCGGCGACCAGGTCCGGGTGCTCCAGGACGACGACACGAACCACCTCGTCGTCCTGCTGCAGAACGGTGCCGGTGAAGTCGGAGACGTGGATCGTCTTCTTGCCCATGCGCGGAGCTTCTCCTGTCGTTGGCCGGGATGCCGGACCACAAGAAATTACCCGACAGGTGTGCGAATGCCGCCGCTGGTCCTCCTGCGGTGTGTCGTCCCCGGGTCGACGTCAGAGACTTCCCTTCGGCGCCACCCACTCGGTGGGTTGGCCGGTGACGGCGCTGATCCGGTCGTAGTCGGCGTCGTAGTGCAACACGGTCGCGCCGTGCTCCTCAGCGGTCGCGGCGATGATCAGATCGGGCAGCCGGAAGTTCCGGTGCTGGCTGTCGGCGGCCAGTATGCGATGTACCGCCAGGGCGCGGTCCATCGCTGCTGCCGTCACGTCAAGCCATCGATGCCCACGCAACGCCTGCCAGAGGATCTCGTACCCCTTGGGGTGGGGTGCGTTGTTGAGAAACTCCAGGCTGGTCATCTGGCAGGCAGCCAGTCGTCCCTCGGTCAGCAGCGACTCGAAGCGCCGCCGGACCGTCGCGTGGCGGCCCTGCAGCACGTAGACCGACGTGTCCGCGAGGTAGATCTGGCCGGCCATCACGCGGCCTCGGCGTCGCGCGCCTGCTCGGTGAGCCGTTCCAGATCACGTCCGCCGCCGTAGCGCCAAGCATCGGCAGACCCGGTGAAGTCCATCTCCACCTGGTCGAATGCGGCAACGATCTCGCGGGCCTGCCGCCGTACGGCGAAGGCGTGCAGTGCGGCATTAATGGTCGCCACTTTGGAGTCGGTGCCGAGCACCTCCCGCGCGGCATCCAGCCAGTCGTCGTTCACGTCCACGGTGATGCGGGTCATGACGTGAACCATACACCAAATTGGGTGCATTGAAGGCACCACTTTTAACGGCAGGTTGGTGCGTCAGTGGGTGTTGAGACCGTGCCGGCTGGAGCTTCCAGCCGGCAGCTTGTTGAGCTTCGCCCAGGAGAGCCTGCCTGTCGCGCGGGTCGCCCGGTGACGCGGTTGGGCCGGAAGGGGGCCGGCGGCCTCCGCTGCACGCCAGAGGCGCGTGGGGTCCTGGTGGAAGCGGGTGCTCGGCTGAATGGGCATGACCAATACCGTCCCAGATAAAGGTGTCCAGATATGGAAATACCTATGACGGTCGATATCGCTACCCGGTTCCCGGATCTTGGGCAGCACGCCGGCACTTCGGCGGGGCGTTCCTGATCCCGTACCACCCGGCCTCGGTGGGAAGGCCCGCCCGCGCGGGCCTCCCGGCGTACGGTGATCCACGACGTGTGGGTGACGGAGGTGCGCATGCTCGATCGGCGGCTGCAGCTGCACCTGGCCTCCTGGCTCGGCCAGTGGCCGGCCGGCCCGGGGCTGCACGTGGTCGCCTCGCAGCGCCGGGCCAGGCCAGCCTGGGACGGTCGGCTGCGTCCGGCCCTCGCCGTCGACACCGGTCGGAGCGCGGTGCTCTCCGTCGCGCCGGACCGGGTGGCGGCGATCCGGGCGTTGGTCGGGCGAGCGCCGGACCGGCTGCTCGCGGCACTGCCGCAGGCCGTCGGCCTGCCTACCTTCTCCGTGCACGACGGCTCGTTCCGCTGGAGCAGTTCTCCCGCGCCACTGCCCGACGTGGGGGAGTGGACCGAGTCGACAGCCCCCGGCCTGCCGCCCTGGCTGCGGCTGTTCGACCGACAGGTGCTCGTGGTCCGGGATGCGGACGGCACCTATCTGGCCGGAGCCGGAATCAAACGCCACGACGCGTACGGCCACGAACTGGCCGTTGGCACCGCCCCGGCGGCCCGGGGCCGGGGCCTCGCGCGTCGGCTGGTGGCGCAGGCGGCACGGCGGGTCCTGGACGAGGGCGCGGTGCCGACGTACCTGCACGAGAAGGACAACGACGCCTCGGCCCGGGTCGCGGAGGCGGCGGGCTTCCCGGACCGGGGTTGGCGGGCGTACGGGGTCTATCCGCGGTGAGGCGGGCAGCCGTCGGGCGCGGGTCCAGTGCGCGGACCGTGGATCCCGGGCCGGATCCACGGTCCGCAACCTGCCCCCAGGTCCCGGTTCTCGGGCGATGGGCCGCGTCGCTGACGGGCCGCTTCGATGGCGATCACGCTACGTATCGAATCTGCTCGGTGCAAGATGCGAGCTGTCGGGTCGGAGTGTCGAATAACGGACTTGACCTGCGACGAAGCGGAGCGGCGACGTTGCTGCGGTCAGTGACGCAGCGTACGGATGAGGTCGAACACCTGCCGGGTCACCGGGCGGAGCACCCGCAGCCGCGACAACGCGACCAGCCGGTCGATCAACGGCACCACGCCGTCGATCAACTGTCGGGTCTTGACCTGATCGGTCGACCGGTCGTGCACCCAGTAGAGGACGACGCCCATGTACGCGAGCCAGAGCAGCTCGGGCAGCTGAGGTCGCAGCTCCGCGTCGACCTTGGCGGTCGAGCCGGTCAGCACCTCGGCGAACAGGTCGATCGCCGCCTGCCGGGGGGCGGACGACTCGGCGGAGAAGGGGCTGAGCGGGGAGGTCGGTTCGGCCGCGGTCTTGAAGAAGGTCGCCGCGAAGTCGTGCGACGGGGTCAGCACGTCGATGCCGGCGTGCAGCACCCCGGCCAGCCGCGCGCCGAACGCCTCCTCCCGGTCGAGCACCGGTTGGGCCGCCGCTCGGATCTCGACCTGGGACTGGGCGTAGAACTCCTGGATGAGGTGGTCCTTCGAGCCGAAGTAGTAGTAGGCGTTGCCCACCGCCACGCCGGCTTCCTGCGCGATCGCCCGCATCGTGGTCTGGGCGTAGCCGCGCTCGCGGAACAGCCGCAGCGCGGTGTCCCGGATCAGCTGCCGGGTCTGCTCGCCACGGGCGGTCGCGGGCTCACCCGCAGTGGTCGTCGGCGCAGGTTGTTCGGTCATCGAGGTCACGGTATCCCGCCGGTTCGTCGATCGGCTCGGCCCACGGATCGCGAACCCGTTCCCGGATCGCCGAGGCGGCCGCCACCACCTGCCGGGCCAGCGGCAGCAGATGCGGTCGGGACAACCGCTCGGCCGCCGACCGGTGGTCGGCCAACGCCCAGAGGCAGGCGAACCAGGCGCCGTCGCCCGCGTACACCTCGCCGGTGTCGGCCACGACGGTCAGGTCACGCAGCGTCGCGTCGTGGTCCAGGCCGGGGAAGCGCCGCCGGGCCTCGATCGAACCCGCCGGCACGAACTCCAGGGGTACGAGTTGGGCGCGGGACGAGAGCCACCGGCGGGCGGCCCGGCAGAGCGGGCAGTTCGCGTCGAACAGGACTGTGAACCCCCGGACCCCACCGCCCCCGAACGCGGTGGGATCCGAGGGCTCGGTGGGCCCGCCAGTCGGTGCGCCGGTCATCGGGTCGCGGGGTCGGGTCCCGGCCCGTCGGCGCCGGGCTGTGCCGCGCGGGGCTGTGCGGTGCCCGGCTGTGGGCCCACCGACTGGGGCCTGGTCGGGTAGGGCCCGACCGGCTGTGCTCCGACCGGCTGTGCTCCGACCGGGTAGGGCCCGCTCGGGTATCCGCCGTGCGGTGCGGCTGGCATGGGGAGTCGGCCGATCGGAGCGATCGGGGGGTGGGGAGCGAGCTGGCGAAGTCGGTTTCGGCGGTAGCGGCCCAGTGCGAAGACGTTGAAGAAGTGCAGCGCGCCGAGCACGAGGAGCACGAGGCCGATCTTCAGGGAGAGCTCCTCCATGGCCTGGCTGGTGGAGCGCACCGGGTCGGGATGCTTCATGGCCACCGTGACGTAACCGAGGTTGAGCAGGTAGAAGCCGACCACCAGGAGACTGTTGACCGCTCGGGCGAGTCGGTCGTCGGCGAACACCTCCTCCAGGAAGACCTGCCCGTTGCGGGACAGGGCCCGGGCCACCCAGATGGTCAGGCCGACGCTGACCGCGAGGTAGATCACGTACATCCAGACCTTGATGTCCATGCGGACGCCTTTCTTGAACGTGTTCAACTACCGACGACGTCAGCCTAGAGCGCCTGTTGAACATGTTCAATAAGGAACGACAGGTGACTGTGGACACTCTGGAGTCGAGCCGGACGGCGCCGGGACTCAGTGGGCCAGGCCGAGCGCCTCAGCCGCCGCGCGGCCGTTGGCGTGGCTCGCGCCGTAGGTGGTGACGAAGGCACGTACGCCCGCCGGGCGCCACTGTGCCGGCCAGCCCATCTCCACCACTGTCACCGGGTGCTGGGCCGCCAGGTCGGCGATCAGTTCCGGGCCGCCGGGCAGCCGGTGCAGATGCCGCCCGACAAGCACGATCTGCCGGTCGCCGGCCAACTCACGCAGCATGGCCGGATCGGCCTCGGTGGCGATCACCCGGATCTCCCGCACGCCGTCGAGGTGCGGGCCGAGGCCCCACGGCACCCGTCCCTCGGCGATTGTCGACTCGGTGTGCAACTGCACCACGAGCGGCTGGTCCAGGCCGGTGAGCGAACCCTCCACTCGGACCGCGCGGCGCGCCGCGGCGTACCCCAGCTCGGGGTCATCGGTGGTCGGTGGCCCGCCGGCGGCCCCGGTCCAGGCGGCGAGCGCGGCGGCGCGTCCGGCCGCCTCCTCGACCCGCGCGATGGGCAGCCGACCGTCGGTCATCGCCTCGACGATCTCGGCGGCCACCCGCTCGACAAGCGCCGCGTCGACCTGCGCGCCGATGCAGAGCAGGTCCGCGCCGGCCGAGAGGGCCCGGACCGCGGCCGGCCCGACACCTCCGGCGGCCACCGCGGCACCCTTCATCTCCAGCGCGTCGGTGATCACCGTGCCGGCAAAGCCGTACTCGGTGCGCAGCAGGTCGACCAGGACGGCCCGGCTGAAGGTGGCCGGATCGGCGCCGGTCAGCGCCGGCACCCGGATGTGCGCGGTCATCACGGCCCGCGCCCCGGCGGCGACGACCGCGGCGAACGGTGGCAGGTCCCGGCGGCGCAGCAGCTCCAGCGGGACGTCCACAGTGGGTAGCTCGTGGTGGGAGTCGGTGACGGTGGCGCCGTGGCCGGGGAAGTGCTTGGCGCAGGCCGCGACGCCGGCGGCCTGGAGGCCGCTCACGGCGGCGGCCGAGTGGGCGGCGACCCGGACCGGGTCGGCGCCGAACGAGCGGGTGCCGATCACGGGGTTGTCGTCGGCGGTGTTCACGTCGACCGTGGGGGCGAGGTTGACGGTGATGCCGAGCGCGGCCAGCTCGGCGCCGATCGACAGGTAGACCCGGCGGGTGAGCGCCACGTCGTCGACCGCGCCGAGGGCCGCGTTGCCGGGGTACGGGCTGCCGGTGGCGTGTGCCAACCGGGTCACGTCGCCGCCCTCCTCGTCGATGGCGATCAACACGTCCGTCCGGCCGGCCCGCAGCGCGGCGGTGCTCGCCGCCACCTGGGCGGGGTCGTGCACGTTCGTGCCGAACAGGGTGTGCCCGGCCAGCCCGTCGGCCACCAGGTCGACCGCCCAGTCCGGTGGGACCGGTCCCGGGTACGCGGCGAGCAACGTGCCCAGCGCGAGCCGGCGCAGTCCTGGATCGAGCCCCACGTGATCTCCCCTTCGGTCCTCCCGGGCACGAACGTCGTACCCGTGGTGGTCATCGCCCTGCCGGGTCGGCCGAGCACTCTGCCTCCGGGTGGCCGTTACGCTACGGCTACCCGTTCGCAGGTAGGTTTACAGTTAGCAAAGTTTACTAAAACTAGAGGACGTGGCATGAGTGCGACCCGGCTGCCCGGCACCCCCCGCCTGTTGCGGGCGCTCAACGACCGTGCGGCACTGGAACTGCTCCTCGAGCGCGGGCCGCTCACCCGGGCCCGGCTCGGTGAGCTGACCGGGCTGTCCAAGGTCACCGCCTCGCAACTGGTCGAGCGGCTGGAGGAGCGCGGCCTGGTCAGCCGGGTCGGCGAGCAGGCCGGCGGGCGAGGGCCGAACGCCCAGCTCTACGCGGTGCGTCCGAGCAGCGCCCACGTCGTCGGAGTCGATGTCGGACCGGATCGGGTGGTGGCCGCCTGCGCCGACATCACCGGTGCCGTGATCGGTCGTGTGGAGCAGTCGACGCGGGACACCGACGACCCGGTGGGCGTGGTGCACAACGCCGTGGTCCAGGCCGCCAGCAGCGCCCAGGCGCAGCTCAGCAGCGTCCGGCGGATCGTGCTCGGCACGCCGGGCCTGGTCGATCCGCACACCGGCGACATCACCTTCGCCTTCAACCTGCCGCGCTGGCACAGCGGTCTGCTCGCCGCGCTGCGCGACGACCTGCACACGCCTGTGGTCTTCGAGAACGACGTCAACCTGGCCGCGGTGGCCGAGGCGCAGTCCGGCGCCGCGCAGGGAGTGGCCGACTTCGTCCTGGTCTGGGTGGGCGCCGGCGTCGGCCTGGCGATCATGCTGGGTGGTCGACTGCACCACGGCAGCAGCGGCGCGGCAGGCGAGATCGGCTACCTGCCGGTGCCCGGAGCGCCCATCCCGCGCGACGTCTCGCGTCGCGCCAAGCCGGCCTTCCAGCAGGTGATCGGCGGAGACTCGGTACGCGCGGTCGCCCGCGAGCACGGCTACCCGGACACCGACGCCGCCGAGGCCGTCCGCGCGGCCGTCGCCGGTGGCGCCGCCGGCGGCCCGATGCTCGACGAGTTGGCCCGTCGACTCGCGCTCGGCGTGGCCAGCACCTGTGTGGTGCTCGACCCGCCGTTGGTAGTGCTGGCCGGCGAGGTGGGCCAGGCCGGCGGCGCGGCGCTCGCGGACCGGGTGCAGCGGGAGGTCGCGGCGATCACCCTGGTCCGACCGAGGGTGGTGCCCACCGGCCTCACCGAGGAGCCGATCCTGCGCGGCGCGCTGCGCACCGCGCTGGACGCCGTCCGCGACGAGGTGTTCGGCTCCACCGTCGGCTGAGCCCGCTGGGGCGGTCATGTGAAGGAATATTTCACCGCAGACCAGCAGGCTGCAAGCTCTTGCCGGTGCTCGCCGGGCCGCCGCGATGAGCGGTCGGCACGCGCCGAGGCCGCCGCGCGACGAGCGGCCGGGCCGCCCGGCTCTCGGCGGGCGGCCCGGTCCGGCCCCTCAGATCAGGTCGCGGCGACGGAACACGGCGAACGCCGCCGCGGTCAACCCGCCGGTGATCGCGAGCAGCACCACCAGCGACGGCCCCCAGGTCAGGGTGTAGAAGCCCGAGCAGGGGCCGGCGCCGGGACTGCTCACGCAGAGCTGGTTGTCCCAGAAACGGACCTCGCCGTCGAGCCATGCCGCGATGTGGCTGGAGAGCATCAACCGGTCCGGTCGCCGGGCGTCGACGATCTCCAACACCAGCCGCGCGCCCAGCTCCCACACCACCGCGTACGCGGCCGCCGCGCCGAGCGCCGCCGAGGTGTGCCGGCCCAGCGTCGCGATGGCGAAGCCCAGCGCGGTGGCCAACAGCACCAGCACCAGGCCCCGGCCGTGCACGGCGCCCAGCGACCGCCAGAAGTCGGTACTGAGCCGACCGCCCAGTCCCGCGGTCTGCCCGATCACCCAGAAGGTGGCCAGGTAGACCAGGGAGGCCACCACGGCCACGGCCAACACCATGCCGAGCAGGGTGCCCAGCTTGGTGCCGAGCACCGTCAGCCGACGCGGCCGCCACAGCAGCAGGTTCACCACCCCACCGGAGTTAAGATCCGCCCCGATGTACGAGGCGCCCACCAGGAAACCGAACAGCACCAGGAACGCGATGAGGAAGTACAGCAGCGGGCGGGCCTGCTGCTCGAAGCTGAACACCCCGGACAGGTAGTCGGCCGCGATCGGCAACCGGTCCTGCCGGATCGGATCCAACTCGGAACAGTCGGCCGGGAGGTACTCGTCCGGGTCGCCGGGCGGGATCGTGCCGTCCTTCCGGGCCAGGCACCCCTGGTGGATGGCCTCCATGTTCAGCAACGCCTCGGCGGCCTGCGCCCGCGCCCCGCTGAGCTCGGCGGCGCTCGGCCGGTGCGAGCCGGCCAGGGTGGTGGCCGCGGTGACGGCGAACGCCAGCGCCAGCAGAACGACCATGAGCTGCACGAAGCGGCGCGCGGACAGCCGCTCCAACTCGGCCCGGACCAGGTTCACGCGTCCACTCCCCGTACGTCGAGATCGATCACCGCGGCACCGTCGCCCCCCGGAAGCGCCGAGTCGTCGACCTGGCGGGGCACCGACGGATGCTCGCCGGCACCTGTCAGCTCCAGGAAGACGCTCTCCAGATCGGGCCGGAGCGGCGTCAGCTCGCCCACCCACAGTCCCTGCTCACCCAGCACCCGGCTGATGACCGTCGGATCGGTCACCCCGCTCACCACCAGCGCGGTGCCCTCGACGGCGGCCGTCAGCTCCGCGTCGAGCAGCAGATCGGCCGCACGTTCCGGCTCGGCCACCCGGACCAGGAACTCGTGCCGGTCGTGGCCCGCCAGCACCTCGTCCACCCGGCCCGCCGCGACCCGCCGCCCCCGCGAGATGATCGTGACGTGGTCGCAGATCAGTTGGATCTCGCCGAGGATGTGGCTCGACACCAGCACGGTCACCCCTGCCGCCGCGAGCGACCGCATGAGGTCGCGCATCTCGCGGATGCCCGCCGGGTCGAGACCGTTCGCCGGCTCGTCCAGGATGAGCAGCTGCGGATCCTTCAGCAGCGCGGACGCCACCGCGAGGCGCTGCTTCATGCCCAGCGAGTAACCCTTCACGCGATCGTCGCCCCGGTCGCGCAGGCCCACCAGCTCCAGCGCCTCGTCCACCCGGGAGATCGACACCCCGCCGGCGCGGGCCAGCAGCCGCAGTGTGCGACGCCCGGTGAAGTTGCCGAAGAACTGCGGACTCTCCACGATCGCGCCGACGCGACCGGCCACCCGGGGCAGCAACTCCGGCGACGGCTCGCCGAGCACCGTCATCCGCCCGCCGTCGGCCCGGACCAGCCCGAGCAGGGCGCGCAGCGTGGTGGTCTTGCCGGAGCCGTTGGGCCCGAGGAAGCCGTGGATCTGCCCGGCCTCGACCAGCAGGTCGAACCCGTCGACCGCCACCCTCTTGCCCTGGCGCACGCTGCGGAACGTCTTGCGCAGCCCCTCGATCTCGATGACCGCGCTCATCCGCGCGACTCCGTACGCCGGTCGGGCATCTGTCGTCCTCCGGTTGTGGTGATCAAGGACACGGTGCCTCACCCTATGGCCGGGGCGCCGCCCGTGGGGGGCACCCCGGCGCTGCGTGGTTGGATGGTCAGGTGACTGGTGACCTGATCCCCGGCGCTGCCGGCGCCGCGCCTGCCGCCGCACCCGTGGACCCGGATCTGGTGGTCAGCCTCGACAGCGTCGGCGTACGCCGCTCCGGCACCGCCCTGCTGCAGGACCTGACCTGGCGGGTCGAGCTGGACGAGCGCTGGGTGGTGCTCGGCCCCAACGGCGCGGGCAAGACCACGCTGCTCAACATGGCCGCCGGCCGGCTGCACCCCACCTCCGGCGTCGCACACGTGCTCGGTGAGCGGATCGGCCGCACCGACGTCAACGAGCTGCGGACCCGCATCGGGCTCTCCACCGCCGCGCTCGCCGAGCGGGTGCCCGCCGACGAGCAGGTAAGCGACGTGGTGATGACCGCCGCCTGGTCGGTGGTGGGGCGCTGGCGGGAGAGCTACGAGCGCGGCGACGAGGCGCGGGCGCGGGCGCTGCTCAGCCAACTAGGCGTGGGCAACCTCGCCGAACGCCGCTACGGCACCCTCTCCGAGGGCGAACGCAAGCGCGTCCAGATCGCCCGGGCACTGATGACCGACCCGGAGCTGCTGCTGCTCGACGAGCCCACCGCCGGGCTCGACCTGGGCGGTCGCGAGGACCTGGTCACCCGGCTGGCCGAGCTGGCGTACGACCCGGACGCCCCCGCCATGGTGCTCGTCACCCACCACGTGGAGGAGATCCCGCCCGGGTTCACCCACGCGTTGCTGCTGCGCGAGGGCGCCGTCGTCGCGCAGGGGCTGCTGGCCGAGACGTTGACCGGCGACAACCTCTCCAAGACCTTCGGTCTGCCGCTGGTGGTCGAGCGGTCCGGCGACCGCTACACCGCACGCGCCGCCTGAGCGGGTGACCGTGTCGCAGACCCGGGTGGTCGTGGTGGGCAGCGCCAACATGGACCTGGTCGCGATGGCGCCGTCACTGCCCCGGCCGGGCGAGACAATGCTCGGCACCGACTTCGTGATGGTGCCCGGAGGTAAGGGCGCCAACCAGGCCATCGCCGCCGTCCGGGCCGGTGCCTCCTGCGCCTTCCTCGGCGCGATCGGCTCCGACGCGTTCGGCGTCACGCTCCGGGCCCGGATCACGGCGGCCGGCGTGGACACCGGCCACCTGCGGGTCGTCTACGGCACCTCCGGTGTGGCGCTCGTGATGGTCAACGCGCAGGGGGAGAACGCCATCCTGGTCACCCCCGGCGCGAACGACGCGCTCGTCGGCCTCACCGACGAGGAACTGGCCACCGTACGCGGGGCGGACGTCCTGGTCGCCCAGCTGGAGATCCCGGTACCGACGGTGACCGCGGCCGCGCTTGCCGCCCGCGCCGCCGGCACCCGGGTCATCCTCAACGCCGCACCGGCCCGGGACCTCCCCCCGGAGCTGCTCGGGGCGGTGGATCTGCTGGTCGTGAACGAGGGCGAGGCGCAGGCGTTCACCGGTCGGGGCCGGGAGGAGCCGCGGGCGCTGCTCGATCTGGTGCCCCGCGCCGTGCTCACGCTCGGTGACGCGGGCGCCTGGTACGTCGACCGGGACGGCGTCGAGGCGCACGTGCCCGCGGTCCGGGTCGACGTGGTCGACTCCACGGCGGCCGGCGACGCGTTCACCGCCGCCCTCGCGGTCGGCTGGGGCGAGGGGCGGGACGTCGTCGACGCGGTGCGCTGGGCGGCGGCGGCCGGCGCGGCCTGCGTCCGCAAGCTCGGCGCGTCGGTGGCGCTGCCGCGCCGCGCCGAGATCGACGAGCTGTACGCGCCGGGCTGACCCGCCGCGCCACACCGGTTCGCCGTCGGTTCGGCGCGGGCTCAGGCGGCGGGTTCGTCGCTGAGCTTCTCGCCGCGCCGCCGCAGCATGCCGAGGCCGGGGATGCCCGCCACGGCGAGCTTGAGATCACGGGTCACGTCCAACAGGTCGTGCAGGTCGGGCCCGACCCGGTCCAGCGTCGCCAGGATCGGCAGGATGTCCGCCGTCAGGTGCTCCTTGAGCTTGGGCATCTCGTCGATCAGGTGGATCGCCGCGGTGATCTCCTCGTGGCTCAGCTCCTCGACGAACCTCCCGGTCATCGGCGCGGCCCGGCGCAGCGCCGGCTCGTACGCCGCCAGCAGCTCCGCCGCCGTGGAAGCGGCCTGCGCGGCGGTTCCCACGGTGACCGCGGCGTTGCCGGCGACCGCCTCGGCCTCGGTGACCACCGTGCCGGCGACCTGCGCGACCTTCTCGGCCTCGGTGACCACCACGGCGGCGGCCGTTGCCACCTCGGTGGCCGTGTCGATGGCGGTGGTCGCGGCGGCGCTGATCACCGCCACCTCGCGGACCGCCGCCTCGGCGTCGGTGAGTACCCGGTCGGTGCGGTCCAGAGTCGTCTCGATCCGATCCACCACGCCGTTGATCCTGTCCAGCAGCGCTTCCACCCCGTCCAACACCGCGAACGCGCGGGTGGGCACGGCGGCGAACGAGGCGGCCGAGCCGAGCGCCTGGTCGAGGGCGGAGCGGGTCAGGCCGACCACCGCGCTTGGGGTGGGAAGGGGAATCGCCATGAAACCAAGTGTGCGTCGGCCCGGCCACAACCGCTCGCGGGCGACCGCCGGTGCGGTCTGCGGCGGGGCGTCCGACGGTAGGGTGCCGGCATGCCGGCCGCCTCGCCGCACCACCCGCCGAGTACCCGCGCGGCAGTCCTGCTCGCCGTGCTCGCGGCACTGGCCGCCGCGCTCGGCACGGCGGTGCTGGTCCGCGCGGACGCCGGCCTCTCCGTGCGGCAGATCACCGTCGACGGCGTGCCGATGACCGAGGTACGCGCCGGCCCGCCGACACCTGACGTTCGACGGCCCGGCGTGGTGATCGCCCACGGCTTCGCCGGCTCGGCACGACTGATGCGCCCGCTGGCCGACACCGTGGCCCGCCGGGGAGCGGTCGCGCTGCTGTTCGACTTCGCCGGACACGGTGCCAATCCGGCCCGACTCGGCCCCGACATGTCGCCCGCGACGCTCGCCGCCGACCTGGACGCCGCAGTCGGATACCTGCGCTCCCGACCCGACGTGGACCCGGCCCAGATCATGCTTGTCGGACACTCGATGGGCGCGGGGGCCGTCACCCGGTACGCGGCCGGGCACCCGGAGATCGCCCGGACCGTGGCGATCTCACTGCCCGACGCGGGCGAACTGCCTCCGGGGCGCCCGGCGGAGCTGCTGCTCATCGTGGGCGGCGCGGAGTTCCCCGCGTTCCGGCGCGCGGCCGACGACGCCGTGGGGCGCGGCGCGGCGGTGGGCCGCCGACCAGCTGTGGTGGTGCCCGGTGTGGAGCACATCTCTGTGCTGTTCGCGCCGCGTACGCACGAGGAGATAGCCGACTGGCTGCCCAGCGTCGACGGGACCGCCTCGCCCCGGCCGCTCGTCCGGCTCGCCGGGGCGGCGCTGCTGGTGCTGGCGTTCGCCATCGGCGTCGTCCCCGTGGCGGCGCTGCTCCTGGGCCGGCGGGGTACCGGCAGCCCAGCGCCGGCGGGCAGCGCAGCGCCGGCGGGCAGCGCAGCGCCGGCGGGCAGCGCAGCGCCGGCGGGCAGCGCAGCGCCGGCGGGCAGCCCAGCGCCGGCGGGCAGCCCAGCGCCGGCCGCGGAGCGGGTGCCGCTCGGTGCTCCGGCCCTGCTCGGGCTGGCGGTCGTCGCGACCGGAGCCGGCGCGGCGGCCGCGGCGGTGCTGCCGACCAACCGACTCCCGCTCGCTGTCGGCGGCTATGTCATCGGCTTCCTGCTGGTCATCGGCCTCTTGATGATCGCCGGCCAACGCTGGCTGCCCGCCGCGACGCGAGCGCCCGGTGTGACGCCAGCGCCCGGCGCGACCCTCGGCGAGACCGGACGTCGTACGCCGGCACGGACCACCGTCGCGGCGATGGCGTTGACGGCGTACGCGGTCCTCGCCGTGAGCCTGCCGATCCACCTCGGACTGACCTCGGCGCTGCCGGTCGGCGCCCGCTGGTGGCTGCTCCCGGTGGTGGTGGGGGCGTGTTTGCTCTTCCTGCTCGGCGTCGAGCAGGTAGCGGCCGGCCTGACCTGGCGTCGCCTGCTGGTCGTCGCGGTCACCGTGCTGGTGTTGAGCACGTCGGCGGTGATCGGCCTGGCGCCCGGCTTCGTGCTGCTGGTGGTGCCGTTGTTCGCCGTGCTGCTCGGCTGGCACGTGCTGTGGGCGGCCGTGCTGCGGCGGTACGCGACTCCGCGCTGGCTGCCGGCCCTCGTGGGCGCGGCCCTGCTGGGCTGGCCGATCGCCACCACCCTGCCGTTGCGCTGACCGACTCAGCCGCGACGGGTGGTCATCAACGGTCCCCCTGCTGTTCGACGGCGCGCTGCACGGCCCGGTAGATCTGCCCGAACCGTAGCGCGTCCGGCGTGCGCAGCAGCATGTGCTCCTGGCCGTGGTGCTGCACCCACAGCTCGTGCACGTGGCTGCCGCGCTCGTAGGAGCGGTCCAGCCAGCCGAGGGGAATCTCCAGGAACGGCGCCAGTGCCAGCGCTCCCACCGCACAGGCGGCGAGGATGATCAGCGCCAACTGCCAGTTGCCCCGGTCCTGTGCGGACCAGGCCAGCGAGACCACGCAGACCAGCCCGACGAGGGGCGGCAGCGACAGTAGGAGAACCAGCACACCGCGACCCAGCACCCGGCCGCGGACGGCGAGGGTCTTCTGCCCCCGTTCGTGCCAGACGAACGTCACGTCGGGCAGGGCGATCACCTGACCACCCGCCCGGATCGACTCGGAGGTCACCTGCACCGCGTCGTCCCGGTAATAGAGGGTCATCACTAAGCCTAACCACCGGCAAGCAACCCCGCAGCGCTCGCACGTGCGGCGAGGCGGCGGGAGCGAGGCTCAGCGGCGGGCTGTGGGGCGGGTGGGCTGGGTGTGCTCCATCGCGCGCTGCACCGCCCGGTAGATCTGACCGAAGCGCAGCGCGTCGCCGGTCTGCAGCAACCGCACCGGCTGCCCCCGCCAGCGGGCCCAGATCTCCAGGTGCCGGCTGCCCTTGGCGTACGAGCGGTCCAGGTGTTCGAAGAGGAAATCGGCCACCGGACCGACGGCCAGGCCGACAAGCACCGATGCGCCGACGATCGCGATCGTCACGGTGGGGGAGCGGTGCAGCCAGACGGCCAGGCCGATCCCGAGCACGGCCGCGACCAGCGGGCCGGCCAGCGCGGCGCCGAGCGCGCCCCGCCCGACAAGCACCCGCCAGGAGCGGCTGCCCCGGCGGTGCCAGACCATCGTGATCTCGGCCAGCGAGTAGCTGCGGCCGTCGACTCGGACGGCGCTGGAGGTGACCTGCACCGACCTGTCGTCGTAATACGTGATCATGGCTGGACTCCCGCCCCCGGGGCTGACACCACACTACTTACCCCAACGAGCCGGGTCGTAAGGTTGGCACGCGACTTCGACGAGGAAGTGAGGGCAGCGTGGGCGAGTTCGTTCGGCTGGAGACCACTGACGGCATCGGCACCATCCGGCTGGAGCGGCCGCCGATGAACGCGCTCAACACCCAGGTGCAGGAGGAGTTGCGCGCCGCCGCCACGGCGGCCAGCGCCGACCCCGAGGTCCGTGCCGTCATCGTGTACGGCGGGGAGAAGGTCTTCGCCGCCGGGGCGGACATCAAGCAGATGGCCGACATGTCCTACGTGGACATGGCCGAGCGGGCCGCGAACCTGTCCAGCGCGCTCGGGGCGATCGCGCGGATCCCCAAGCCGGTGGTGGCGGCGATCACCGGGTACGCCCTCGGCGGTGGCTGCGAGCTGGCGCTGGCCTGCGACTGGCGGGTGGTCGCGGAGGACGCCAAGCTCGGCCAGCCGGAGATCAAACTGGGCGTCATCCCCGGTGCGGGTGGCACCCAGCGCCTGGCCCGCCTGGTCGGGCCGGCGCGGGCGAAGGACCTGATCATGTCCGGGAGGATGGTGGACGCGCAGGAGGCGCTGCGGATCGGCCTGGCCGACCGGGTCGCCCCGGCCGGCGAGGTGTACGACGTGGCCGTCGCGCTCGTCACGCCGTACCTGAAGGGGCCTGTGCAGGCGCTGCGCGCGGCGAAGCTGGCGGTCGACGGCGGCCTGGACATGGATCTGAACTCCGGCCTGGCCTGGGAGAGTCAGCTCTTCGCGGCGCTGTTCGCGACCGACGACAGGCGTGAGGGCATGGCGGCGTTCGTCGAGAAGCGCAAGCCGGACTTCACCGGCCGCTGACGCCCGGTCCGGCAGTGAACCGAGAACGGTTCACATTATGCCTACCGGCCAGTAGCGTGGGGCTTCGATCATGAGCGACGAAGGGGAGCGGCGAATGACGGAGCGGATCGAGGGACACGGCGGAGAGTTGGCCCTCGCGGCACTACGCGCGCACGGCGTACGGGAGATGTTCACGCTGTCCGGCGGGCACGTCTTCCCGCTGTACGACGCCGCGCACAAGGCCGACTTCCCGATCTACGACGTCCGGCACGAGCAGTCCGCGGTCTTCGCCGCCGAGGCGGTGGCCAAGCTCCAGCGCCGTCCCGGCCTCGCCGTGCTCACCGCCGGCCCCGGCGTCACCAACGGCATCTCGGGCATGACCAGCGCCTTCTTCAACGCCTCCCCGGTGCTGGTGCTCGGTGGCCGCGCGCCCGCCTTCCGCTGGGGGTCGGGCAGCCTTCAGGAGATGGACCACCTGCCGCTCGTCGCCCCGGTCACCAAGCACGCCGAGACGGTGTTCAGCACCGACGACATCCCGCGTGCCGTGGACGCCGCCCTCACCGCCGCGCTCACCCCGCACCGGGGCCCGGTCTTCCTGGACTTCCCGCTGGAGACGGTCTTCTCGGTCGCCGAGGCCGACATGCCCGCGCCGTCCGGCGTCGACTCGGTCGAACCGGACCCGGATGAGGTCAGCCGGGCCGCGACGCTTATCGCCGGCGCGCAGCGGCCGGTCATCATCGCCGGCTCGGACGTGTACGCGGGCGACGCGGTCGCCGCGCTGCGCGAGGCCGCCGAGGCGCTTCAGGTGCCGGTCTTCACCAACGGGATGGGCCGCGGCTCGCTGCCCCCGGAGCACCCGCTCGCCTTCGCCAAGGCCCGCCGCGCCGCGCTCTCCGGCGCCGACGTCGTCGTGGTGGTCGGCACGCCGCTGGACTTCCGGCTCAGCTTCGGCGACTTCGGCGACGCCAAGGTCGTGCACATCGTCGACGCGCCCAGCCAGCGCGCCACGCACGTGCAGCCGGCCGTCGCCCCCGCCGGTGACCTGCGCCTGATCCTCTCCGCGCTTGCCGACCACGCAGGTGACCGGGCCGACCACAGCGACTGGATCGCCGACCTGCGCAGCGCCGAGGACGCGGCCCGCGCCCGCGACGCGGCCGAGATGGCTGCCGAGACCGACCCGATCCGGCCGGCCCGCGTCTACGGCGAGCTGCGTCGGGCGCTCGCCCCCGACGCGATCACCATCGGCGACGGCGGCGACTTCGTCTCGTACGCCGGTCGGTACCTGGAGCCCGCGCAGCCGGGCACCTGGCTGGACCCGGGCCCGTACGGCTGCCTGGGCACCGGCATGGGCTACGCGATGGGCGCCCGGGTCAGCCACCCGGACCGGCAGATCTGCGTGCTGATGGGCGACGGCGCGGCCGGGTTCTCGCTGATGGACGTCGAGTCGCTGGTCCGGCAGAAGCTGCCTGTGGTGATCGTCGTCGGCAACAACGGCATCTGGGGGTTGGAGAAGCACCCGATGCGGGCCATGTACGGCTACGACGTCGCCGCCGACCTCCAGCCCGAGCTGCGCTACGACACGGTGGTCAGCGCGCTGGGCGGTGCGGGGGAGACGGTCGCGAAGGCCGCCGATCTTCAGCCCGCCCTACAGCGGGCGTTCGACGCAGGAGTGCCGTACCTGGTGAACGTACTCACCGACCCGACCGACGCGTACCCCCGCTCGTCGAACCTGGCCTGAGTCGCACCCGCCGCCGCCGTCGCCCCTCGCGGGCGGCGGCGGCGCGGCGTCTTCCCGCAGCTAAATAGGCCGAATGTCAGCGTCGGTCGACGTAACGTCAGCGCGGGAACGGCGGGATGTCAGCCCTGTCGCCCATGGTGGTGTCATCACCCGCAGACGACAGGAGTTGCGATGGACCACGCGATCCGCGCCGAGGGTCTGGTGCGGCGTTTCGGCGCCACCACCGCCCTCGCCGGAGTTGACCTGGCGGTCCCCACGGGGACTGTCTTCGGTCTGCTCGGGCCGAACGGCGCCGGCAAGACCACTGCGGTACGGGTGCTCGCCACCCTGCTGCGCGCCGACGAGGGACATGCCACGGTGGGCGGGTTCGACGTGGTCCGCGACGCCCACCGCGTGCGTCAGCTCATCGGCCTCACCGGCCAGTACGCCTCGGTCGACGAGACCCTGACCGGCGCGGAGAACCTGCTGCTCATCGGGCGCCTGCTGGGGCTCGGTCGGGCCGACGCCAAGCGGCGGGGCCGGCAACTGCTCGACGACTTCGGGCTCAGTGACGCCGCCGACCGGGCGGTGAAGACGTTCTCCGGCGGTATGCGGCGGCGCCTGGACCTCGCCGCCAGCCTGGTCGGTCGGCCGCAGGTGCTGTTCCTCGACGAGCCGACCACGGGCCTGGACCCGCGCAGCCGCAACGACCTGTGGGACATCGTCCGCACGCTCGTCGCGGACGGGGTGACGGTGCTGCTCACCACGCAGTATCTGGAGGAGGCCGACCAGCTCGCCGGTCAGATCGCGGTTGTCGACCACGGGCGGGTGATCGCCCAGGGCACGCCGGAGGAGCTGAAGGCCAGGACCGGCGGGCAGACCCTCACCGTGCGTCCGGCCGACATCGCCGACCTCGCCACGGTCGTCGCCATCGCCGGCGAGGTGGCCGGCGTGACCCCCGACGTCGCGCAGACCGCCGTCACCGTCGCGGTGAACGATCCTCGCGTGCTGCCCGTCATGGTGGGTCGCCTCGACGCGGCCGAGATCCCGGTCGCCGAGCTGGCGCTGCGCGGCGCCAGCCTGGACGAGGTCTTCCTCTCCCTCACCGGCCACCGGGCCGAGGACGCCCCGGCCGACACCGACCTGGAAAGGACACCGGCATGACCGCCGTGACCCTCAGCCCCGCGCTCGCCCCGGCCCGTCGACTCGGCGTCGCCGCCGGGCTGCGGCACACCTTCACGCTGGCCTGGCGCAGCCTGGTGCAGATCAAACACAACCCGATGGAGCTGCTCGACCTGAGCATCCAGCCGGTGATGTTCGTGCTGCTGTTCACCTACGTCTTCGGCACCGCCATCGCCGGCTCGTCCGGCGAGTACCTCACCTTCATGCTGCCCGGCATCATGGTGCAGAACGCGCTCTTCGCCACCATGACCACCGGTTTCGGGCTGAACAACGACCTCACCAAGGGGGTCTTCGACAGGCTGCGGGCGCTGCCCATCGCCCGGTGGGCGCCGCTGGCTGGCCGGATCCTCGCCGACACCGTCAAGCAGGCGTGGTCGATCGCGCTGCTGCTCGGCGTCGGGTCGATCCTCGGCTTCCGGGTCGGCAACGGCGTGCTCGGTGTCGTGGGGGCGTTCGCGCTGCTGCTGGCGTTCACGCTCGCCGCGTCCTGGATCTCGGTGCTGGTCGGGGTGCTGGTGAGCGAACCGGACAAGGTGCAGATCTTCGGCTTCATGGTGATCTTCCCGCTGACCTTCACCAGCAACATCTTCGTCCCGACCGACCGGATGCCGGGCTGGTTGCAGAACTGGGTGGAGGTCAACCCGGTGACAGTGGTGGCCGACGCGCTGCGCGGGCTGCTGGTCGGCGGGCCGGTGGCCGGGCCGGTCCTCCAGACGCTGCTGTGGGGCGCCGGCATCGCGGTGATCTTCGCGCCGCTGGCCGTCCGCGGTCTCAAGCGTCGAGTGTGACCCGCAGCAGCTCCGGCACCCCGTCCGACCGGATGCCCCGGCCGCCCGCGTACGCCTCGGCGAACTCCGACTCGCCGAGCGCGGCGCGGGCGGCCAACGCCACCCGGATCGCGTCCAGCGCGCCCTGGTCGTCGCCGCCGCGTACCCCGTCGGCCGCGCCGAGCAGCGTGGCCGCCGCGGCCGGCTGCCCGCCGCGCAGGGCGAGGTCCGCGTAACCGACGAGCGTGATCGCGACCACCGGCGCGTCGCCGGAGGCGAGCGCCAGCTCCAGGGCCTCATCCAGACGGGTACGGGCGACCGCCAGCTCCCCCTGGGCCGCCGCGACGTGCCCGAGCGAGGTGGCCAGCATGGCACTCCACTGCGGAGCGATGCTCCGCCGCCGGACCAGCTCCGCCGCCCGATCCGCCCAGCGGGCCGCCTGCTCCCAGTCACCGCAGTCGCGCAGCAGCTCCGACCAGACGTGGGCGATGCCGGCCCGCGGTTCGTCGGCGCCCAGCCGTTCGGCCTCCTCCTGCGCCTCGGTGAGCAGCGTGCGGGCCAGCTCGTGCTCGCCCACCTGCCAGTACAGCTGAGCCAGCCGGGACCGCATCTGCGGCACGTCCTCGGCGGCGCCCAGCTCCTCGACGTCGCCCAGGGCGGCGCGGAGCTGGTCGATGGCGAAGTTCCGATCGCCGGTCCGACCGGCCAGCTCGGCCAGGGAGAAGCGCGTGGCGGAGAGGCCCCACCGGTCTCCGACGCCGCTGAACAGCTCCAACGCGGCACGGAAGTCGTCGGTCGCGCTCTCGGCCGGCGCGCCCAGGTTGAGCTGGGTGTGGCCGTGCATCAAGCGGGCTGCCCCGGCCACCCACGGGTCCTCGTCGGTGAAGAGCCTCCGCAGGGCGGCCAGCCCCCGCACCTGCGTCGCCGGGTCGAACATCAGGGTCATCGCTCCGGCCATCCGCAGCAGGGGCGAGTCGGCGCCGCCGTCGGCGAGCGTCACCACCCGGCGCATCCAGACCTGGGCCGTCTCGAAGTCGGCGTGGGCACTGAGGGTGTTCAACGCCCCGGCCAGGTACGCGGTCGCCAGCGCGGTCGCGGTCGGTGCGCCGTCGTCGCTGCCCGGCCGCCCGACGGACCGTTCGGCCAACGCCAGCACCTCCCGGGCGAGGTCCGCGCCCTCCAGTCGGTTGCCGCGCGACCACCAGTACCACCCGAGCGCACCTGTCAGCCGGACCGCCCGGGTGACCTCGCCGGCACCGATCGCCCAGCGCAGCGCGCCGTGCAGATTGTCGTGCTCCGCGCGCAGCCGCCGGACCCAGCGCAACTGGTCCTGACCGCGCAACTCCCGGTCGGCGCGCTCGGCCAGCTGGAGGAACTCGTCGGCGTGTGCCCGCCGGACCCGCTGCTCCTCACCCGCCTCGCCCAGCCGGTCGAGCCCGTACTCCCGGATCGTCTCCAGCATCTGGTAGCGCGGTTCGCCGTCATCGCTGACGATCACCAGCGACTTCTCCACCAGGGCGAAGAGCCGGTCGAGGACCTCGGGCGCGGCCAGTTCGCCGCCGGCGCAGACCCGCTCCACGGCGGCAGCCGTCGCACCGCCGGTGAAGACGGCGAGTCGCCGCCACAACGCCCGATCGGCCTCGTCGAGCAGGTCCCAGCTCCAGTCCACCACCGCACGCAGCGTCTGGTGGCGGGGCAACGCCGTCCGGCTGCCGCCGGTGAGCAGCCGGAATCGGTCGTCCAACCGGGTCGCGACCTGCTCGGCCGTCATGGCGCGCAACCGCGCGGCGGCCAGCTCGATGGCGAGCGGCATACCGTCCAGCGACCGGCAGATGCCCACCACCGGCCCGACCGTGCGGTCGTCCACCTCGAAGTCCTGTCGCACCGCGGCGGCCCGGTCGGCGAAGAGCCGCACCGACGGGTACGTCAGCGCGGTGACCGGGTCGGCCCCGATGGGCGGCTGCTCCAGTGACTCGACGGGATGCAGCGCCTCGCCGGTGATGCCCAGCGGCTCCCGGCTGGTGACCAGCACCCGTACGTCCGGGCAGGCGGCGAGCAGGCGGTCGGCCAACTCGGCGGCGGCGTCCAGCAGGTGTTCGCAGTTGTCCAGGACCAGCAGCGCCCGCCGGCTGGCCAACGCGTCGATGGCCCGTACGGTCGGCTCGGTGGCCTCCCCGGGCGGGATCCGGGATCGGCCGCCGGCGAAGAACGCCTGCTCCCGAAGGCCGAGCGGGCCCAGCAGCGCCTGCGGCACCTCGGCCGGGTCGGTCACCGGGGCCAGCTCGACGAGGCAGACCCCGTCCGGGAACCGCGCCGCCACCTCGCGGGCGGACTCGATCGCGAGCCGGGTCTTGCCGGCGCCCCCGGGCCCGGTGAGGGTGACCAGCCGAGCCCTGTCGAGCAGGGCGCCGACCCGGTCGACTGCCGCTTCCCTGCCGACGAAGCTTGTCAACGCCGTCGGCAGGGCGCCCCGGGCGCGGGCCGCCGGTGCCGGCGCGCTGGGGGGCGCCGCGTCGACGTCGGGGTCGGCCCGCTCACCGCGCAGCACCGCCAGGTGCAGGGCTGTCAGCTCCGGCCCGGGATCGGCGCCGAGTGTCTCGGCCAGGTCGGTGCGCAGCCGCTCGTACGCGGCGAGTGCCTCGGACGGGCGGCCCGCCCGGTGCAGGGCGCGGATCAGCTGGCCGGCGAGCCGCTCCCGCAGCGGGTGGACGGTGACCAGCTCCCGCAGCCAGGGCACCAGGTGCGCGGGATCCTCCAGCGCCGAGCGGGCCTCGATCAGCTCCTCGGTGGCGGTGAGCCGCAGCTCGTCCAGCCGGGCCAGCGGGGCGCGGGTGAACGGCGCGCCGGCCACGTCGGACAACGCCGATCCGCGCCACAGCGCGAGGGCCTCCTCAAGCACCTTGCGGGCGGCTCCCGGGTCGGCGGGCAGCAGCGCCCGGCCGGCGAGCACGGCAGCCTCGAACCGGTGCAGGTCGACGGCCTCCGGGCCGAGGGTGAGCTGGTAACCGCCGGGACGCGCGTCGACTCCGAGGCCGGGTACGGCCCGGCGGAGCCGGGAGATCAGCGCCTGGAGCGCGTTGGCCGCGGCGGCCGGCGGCTCGTCTTCCCAGAGGGCGTCGACCAGGTGCGCGACGCTGACCACCCGGCCGGGCGCCAGGGCCAGCAGAATCAGCAGCCGGCGCAGCCGTGCGCCGTGGATCTCGACTGTGGTCGTCGGATCGACCCTGACCTGCAACGGGCCGAGCAGGCTGATCTGCACTCCGCCGATTGTGCCGCCCGCCGGGTCGGACGCCGGCACCGGCGCGGCCGGGCTGGTGCTCACACCTCCGGCCGGTCACCCTCACGGGGCGGCTCACCGTCGCGACGGCGCAGGTCGTCCTCACGCCGGCGCAGGTCCTCCTCCCAGCGGCGGAAGAGTTCCTGGTCCTGCTGGCGGGAGCGGTCCTGCACGGAGCGGAGGAACTCCGGGTCGTCGTCGGGAGCGAGCGGGCGGCGTGGCTGCCGTTCGCTGGAGCCACCGCCGGACGACCATGCTCCGCCTGCCGCGGGGTTGGGCTCCCGTCCGGCGACGAACCAGGCGATCGACCCGACCAGGGGGAAGAACAGGATGATCAGCACCCAGGCGATCCGGGGCAGGGCACGGATCTGGCCCTCCTCGGCGGAGAGGCAACTGATCAGCGCGCAGACGGCGAGGACAATCTGCAGCAGGAAGAGGAGAACGTACAGCCGGGCCATGCACCCATCATGGCGCACCGCGTCCCGTCACCACAGTCCGCGAACCGTCACCAGCACGCCGAGCAGCGCGAGCCCAACGGTGCCCAGCGCGACAAGTGGCAACGTCCGGCCGCCGGTGCGGGCCGCCCCGGTGCCGGTGCTCCGGGGCCAGCAGAGCACGAGCGCGCCGCCCCAGACCAGGACGGCCGCACCGGCGATCAGCGCTCCGAACGGGCCGCCGCCCGATGCCAGCCGGACGGCGAGCGCGGTCACCACGGTCAGCGTCAGCAGGGTGCGCCGCCAGGCCAGCCGGGTCCGCTCCGGTTGCAGCCCGGGATCGCGTCCGGCGCTCACCGTCCGCCGATCGCCCGCGCCAGCACCGCGATGACCAGCAGCACCGCGCCGACGCCCACGGCGAGGGCGAGGACGGCGGGGAAGCGGGAGGCGGGCAACTCCTGGCCGAGCCGGATGGCCCGCTCGGTACGCGCCCAGTGGTCCACCGCGCGGATCGCGACAGCGCCGCCGAGCAGCAGCAGCGCGACCGCGATGACCTCCCGCAGGTGACTCATCGGCAACTGCGGAAGGAACTGCGCGGCGGCCAGCCCGCCACCGACAAGCGCCAGGCTGGTGCGCAGCCAGGCCAGGAAGGTCCGCTCGTTGGCCAGGGAAAACCGGTAGTCCGGCGTCTCACCGACGGCGCGCGCCTCGGCCGGGTCGAACCATCGCCTGATCGCCTCCCACATGTTGGGAGATTATCCGCTTCCCTCGGGCCTTAGCCTGGTGTGGTGACGGATCTTGATGTGACCACCCTGCGCACCGCCTACGACAACCAGCTCCGCCCGGAGATCCCCGACCCGGTCCCGGCCGGGGTGACTGTGGAGCGGGACGGTCCACTGGTCCGCATCATCGGGCTCGACGCCGGCGGGTTCCTCACCTACCGCGACCTGGGCGGCTTGACCGGGGACGCGCTGGACGAGCTGATCGCCCGGCAGGTGGCGCTGTTCCGCGAGCGCGGCCAGTCGGTCGAGTGGAAGCTCAACGAGCACGACGAACCGGCCGACCTGGCGGACCGGCTGCGCGCCGCCGGCTTCGTGCCGGAGGACCGGGAGACCGTCGTGGTCGGGCCGGTCGCGCCGCTCGCCGCCGCGCTGCCTGTCGTCCCCGAGGGCGTACGCCTGCGTGAGGTGACCTCCCGCGCCGACCTGGAGCGGATCGCCGCCATGGAGGAGGAGGTCTGGCAGGAGGACCGCTCGCACCTCGTCACGGGTCTGGCCAAGGAGATCGACGCCGACCCGAACTCGATCACCGTCGTGGTGGCCGAGGCGGACGACACGGTGGTGAGCGCCGGCTGGGTGCGGTTCCCGGCGAACACCGGCTTCGCCACCCTCTGGGGCGGCTCGACCCTGCCGCAGTGGCGGCACCGGGGCATCTACCGGGCACTTGTCAACTATCGGGCCCGGTTGGCGGAGCAGCGGGGCCGCACGCTGATGCAGGTCGACTGTTCCGAGGACAGCAGGCCGATCCTGCAGCGACTCGGCCTCGTCCCGGTCACCACCACCACCCCGTACGTCTACACTCCGTGATCATGGAGCAGCGGTTGACGGACGAGGAGCGCCTGACCCTCAAGACGGGTGCCTTCGGCGCGGTCTTCCTGGTCTCGAACGCCGACCCGGGATTGCTGGGCGTGATCCGGGAGAGCGTCGCCGCCTCCGGTGCGTTGGCCGATGCCAGTGGGGTGGTCAAGGAGGCGCTGACCACCGGGCCGCTGCCCCGGCTGCCGCGCGACTCCCAGTTGGAGATCGAGTCGGTGGTGTTGCCGGCGCTCGGCCGGGCGGTGCGGATCCTGCGCGAGAAGTCGCCGGCCGACGTCGAGGCGTACCGGTCGGTGGTGCTCACCGCTGCGGACCGGGTGGCCCGTGCGCACGACGGGGTGGCCCCGGCGGAGGCTGCCGCCATCGACTCGATCCGGGATGCGCTGGCCGAGCCTGCCTGACGGGTGAGCTGTGTCACTCTCCGTGCCCGGGAGCCGCAACCTACTGGCAGGTAACATTGCGCTCGTGGGCAACTGCACAACAGCTCACGGTTGACCTGGCGTCGACCGACGCGCGAGGCTGCGGCCCAACCGGGCGAGCCAGTCGCAACACCACACAGGAGGGTCGTCGAAGCGCGATGAACATCGTCGTACTCGTCAAGCAGGTGCCTGATTCGGGCGCGGACCGCAACCTGCGCAATGACGACAACACCGTCGACCGCGGTTCGGCGAACAACGTGATCAACGAGATGGACGAGTACGCCATCGAGGAGGCGCTGAAGATCAAGGAGGCGCACGGTGGCGAGGTCACCATCCTGACCATGGGTCCGGACCGGGCGACCGAGTCGATCCGCAAGGCGCTCTCCATGGGCCCCGACAAGGCCGTCCACGTGCTGGACGACGCCCTGCACGGCTCCTGCGCCGTGGCCACCTCGAAGGTGCTCGCCGCCGCCCTCGGTCAGCTCAACGCCGACCTGGTGATCTGTGGCGCCGAGTCCACCGACGGCCGGGTCCAGGTCATGCCGCACATGATCGCCGAGCGGCTCGGCGTCGCGGCGCTCACCGGCGCCCGCAAGCTCACCGTCGACGGCGCCACGCTCACCGTCGAGCGGCAGACCGAGGAGGGCTACGAGGTCGTCACCGCCTCCACCCCGGCCGTGGTCTCCGTGTGGGACACCATCAACGAGCCGCGCTACCCCTCGTTCAAGGGCATCATGGCCGCCAAGAAGAAGCCGGTGCAGACGTTCTCCCTGGCCGACCTCGGCGTCGCACCGACCGAGGTGGGCTTCGACGGCGCCACGAGCGCCGTCGTCGAGCACACCAAGCGCCCGCCGCGCTCCGGCGGTGCCAAGATCACCGATGAGGGCGAGGGCGGCGTCAAGCTGGTCGAGTTCCTCGCCACCGAAAAGTTCGTGTGAGAGCGGGTCTGGACATGTCTGAGGTTCTCGTCGTCGTCGAAGCCACCAAGGAATTCGGCGTCAAGAAGGTCACCCTGGAGATGCTCACCCTCGCCCGTGAGCTGGGCACCCCGAGCGCCGTGGTGCTCGGTGGCGCCGGCGCCGCCGAGGCGCTGAGCGGCAAGCTCGGCGAGTACGGCGCGGAGAAGATCTACGCCGCCGAGGGTGACGATATTGACGGCTACCTGGTGGCCCCCAAGGCCACCGTGCTGGCCGAGCTGGTCAAGCGGGTGCAGCCGGCCGCCGTGCTGCTGGCCTCGGCCCAGGAGGGCAAGGAGATCGCCGCCCGGCTCGCCGTCAAGCTGGACAACGGCATCCTGACCGACGTGGTCGGCCTGGCCGCCGACGGCACCGCCACCCAGGTCGCCTTCGCCGGCTCGACAATCGTCAAGTCCAAGGTCACCAAGGGCCTGCCGCTGGTCACCGTCCGGCCCAACTCGGTCACCCCCGCCCCGGCGGCCGCCACCCCGGCGATCGAGCAGCTCACCGTGTCGGTCACCGACACCGACAAGCTGGCCACTGTCGTCGAGCGGGTCGCCGAGCAGAAGGGCTCCCGCCCCGAGCTGACCGAGGCCGGCGTGGTCGTCTCCGGCGGTCGAGGTGTCGGCAACGCCGACAACTTCAAGCTGGTCGAGGAGTTGGCCGACCTGCTCGGTGGCGCCGTCGGCGCGTCCCGCGCCGCTGTCGACTCCGGCTTCTACCCGCACCAGTTCCAGGTGGGCCAGACCGGCAAGACGGTCTCCCCGCAGCTCTACGTCGCGCTCGGCATCTCCGGCGCTATCCAGCACCGTGCCGGCATGCAGACCTCGAAGACGATCGTCGCGGTCAACAAGGACGGCGAGGCGCCGATCTTCGAGCTGGCCGACTTCGGCGTGGTGGGCGACCTGTTCAAGATCGTCCCGCAGGCTGCCGAGGAGATCCGCAAGCGCAAGTGATCGTGTGACAGAGAAAGTGGCCGCCCGTCTTCACGGGCGGCCACTTTCTTCGTGGGGAGCTGATCGGCGGGCCGGGGAGCTGAGCCGGCCCGCCGATCAGCCCGTCAGGGTGCCCCTCAACAGGCTGTCGCCGGAGTGGCGGGTGTTGTTGTCGTACTGCTCGGCGGACACGTCGACCACCGTGTAGCTCCTGAGGTCGACGTTCGGGGGTAGGGGCAGCAGAGCGTCCGAGTCGCCACCGAGGGTGCCGATCGAGAACATCTCCATGTTCGTCGGATTGATGAGCCAGACCTCGTAGTACCCCGGCACGCGCGGGAGATTCGCCACGTGCAGATGCAATTGGCCGCTCTGCAGGACCCGCGCGTCACCCTGGGCCGACTTCGGCGTCGAGCCGAACGCCGCCAGCGGCGCGCTGGCCAGCACCGTGGGCGGCGGAGTGGGCGCCGGCTCGTCCGGGCGCAGCACCGAGACCGTGCCCACCACGCCGATCGCCGCCGCCGCCACGGCGGTCACCGCGGTGGCCGCCCAGCGCGACCAGCCGGTACGCCGACGGGCCCGTGACCTGCTGCCCGCTCCGCGGCCTCCCGCCACACCCGACCCCGAAGGGCCGCTCGCCGAGCCGCCCGGCCGCTGCCCGATCGTTGCTTGCCCGGTCGTCGCCTGCCCGGTCGTCTCGTGCTCGGCGGCCTGCTGGCGGCGGGCCCCGGTCAGCGACGGCACGGCCTCCGCCGCGCTGATCTCGGCGGCGATGCCCTGCCAGATGTGCTCCGGCGGGTCGGGCAGGTCACCCAGGCCCTGCGTCTCCACGCCGAGCCCGGCCACCTGCCGCAGGGCCGTCAGCTCCGTGCGGCAGTGCGCGCAGGTGTCGAGGTGGGTGCTCTCCCCGTCGTCCGCATCGCTCTCACCGAGCGCCAGAAAAACCAGCCGCTCGTGCTCCAGGTGCTGCACCGTCCACCTCCCATCTGCGTTTCAAGCTCGCCATGCCGCGTCGGATGTGACTCTTCACGGTGCCCAGCGGCACCCCCGTCACCGTGGCTATCTGCTGGTGTGTCAGGTCGTCGTAGAAGGCCAGCTCCAGCATGCGTCGCTGGTCGTCAGGCAGGCGCGCCAGCTCGTCCGCGATCACCAGCCGGTCCACCACCCGGTCCGGGTCCGGCGTGGTGGGCGCCGGCTCGGGCAACTGCCGGACCGTCTCCACCACTCGGGTCTCCCGCGCGCTGGCCCGCATCCGGTCGATCACCTTGCGCCTGCCGATGCCGAGCAGCCAGCCGATCAACGAGCCCTTGGCCGGATCGAAGGTGTCCCTGCCCAGCCAGGCGGCCACGAATGTCGCCTGGGTCACGTCCTCGGCGTCGGCGCGATTGGCAAGCATGGAGGTGGCCAGGTGGAGCACGGCGCGGCCGTAGCGGTCGTACGCCTCGCGCAGCGCCACCTCGTCGCCGGATCGGAACCGGGGCGCGAGGTCGTCCACCGGGGGGTCCGGTTGCTGCGGTAACGCCGTCATCGGGCGGCCAGCCTTCGATGGGGCATGCCCGACTGTAGCTGCCACAGCCTCCGCCCCACTCTCCCGGTCGATGTCATCTCACCAGCTCTTCGTCCGCCGGGCCCGGTCCGGATGCGGTCGTGGCCGGAAAAAGAAATCGCGTCGCGGACGCATCCACCCGTCGCGGAGCCGGCGTAACCCGTTCTGCAAGCCAGGCCTGACGAATCAGCACCAATCAGCAGGAGGCAGACATGCAGCTCTCGTACTTCCGTCGGGTCGCCGCGGGCGGCGCCGTCGCCGCGTTGGCCTTCGCCGGCGTCGCCGCGTTCACCGCCACCCCCGCGTATGCCGCCACCTCGAAGGTCTCGGTCGTGCACGGCATCCCGGACACTCCTGTCGACGTCTACGTCAACGGCAAGAAGACGCTCGACAACTTCAAGCCCGGTGACGTGGCCGGCCCGCTGAGCCTGGCCGAGGGCGAGTACGACATCGCCCTCACCAAGCCGGGTGAGCCGGTCGGGAGCGCGATCCTCACTGTCGACAACGCCGAGGTGCCGGGCGGGGCGAACATCAGCCTCGCCGCCCACCTCGACGCCGCCGGCAAGCCGAAGATCACGCCGTTCGTGAACGACGTCTCGAAGGTCGACGCCGGCAAGGCTCGGCTGATCGT
Organism: Micromonospora sp. DT43; assembly: GCF_049841645.1. Classification (NCBI taxonomy): domain Bacteria; kingdom Bacillati; phylum Actinomycetota; class Actinomycetes; order Micromonosporales; family Micromonosporaceae; genus Micromonospora; species Micromonospora sp. DT43. Next base: position 433,962 of record NZ_JBNCKR010000003.1, read on the forward strand.
CCGGCACACCGCCGCCGCCCCTGCTGTCGACGTGCGCGCCGGTGGCACCCCGGTCTTCAAGGGCCTGACCAACCCGAAGGAGGCGAAGGCCGACGTCGACGCCGGCACGGTGAAGGCGGACGTGGTGCTTGCCGGCACCGACACCGTGGCCATCGGCCCGGCGGACCTCAACCTCAAGGAGGGCACCGCGACGATCGTCTACGCCATCGGCTCCGCCGAGGGCAAGAGCCTCGACGTGGTGGCCCAGACGATCACCGGCCTGCACTCCGCCCCGGGCGGCGTGCCCAGCGGTGACGGCGGCCAGGCGGGCACCGGCGTGCAGACCTGGTGGTACGCGCTGACCGGTGCCGGCGTACTCCTGCTGCTCGGTGGTGGGGTGCGGATGGCGACCGCGCGGACCGGTCGCAAGTGACGGTGCGCAACCGCGGCGCGCTGGCGGCCCTGGCCGCCGGCGTTGCCGCGCTCACCGTCGCCACCCTGGTGGCGTGCAACTCCCAGCCGGCGGAGAACGTCGGCGCCGAGGAGGCGAGCACGCTGGCCGCCAGCGCGACCCCCTCGGCCGTCGCCGGCGATCCGTCGGTGCCGGTGACCGCGGGTGAGCTGCCCTCCGGCGCCCGGATCGTCCCGCCGGTCCGGCTGGTCATCCCCGAGATCGACGTCACCGCCACGGTCAACGCGGTAGGCATCAACGAACGGACAAACGAGTTCGAGGTGCCGCCGAGCGTCGACGAGATCGGCTGGTACCGCTACGGCCCCGGCCTGGAGGCGAGCGCCGGATCGGTGGTCATCGCCGGTCACGTGGACAGCGCCAAGCAGGGCAGGGGTGCGTTCTTCCGGCTGCGCGAGCTGGACCAGGGCGACACCCTGACCACGACCGGCAGCGACGGCAAGGTACGGAAGTACCGGGTCGTCGCCCGGGAGGAGTACGCCAAGACCAGGATCCCGCTGGAGCGGTACTTCGCTCGCGACGGCAAGCCGCGACTGACTCTGATCACCTGCGGCGGGCCGTTCGACGCCAAGGCCCGCAAGTACCGCGACAACATCGTCGTCACGGCGGTGCCAGCCTGACCAGGCGCGTCGGGGTGGGCGGAGCCGCTGCCCACCCCGGCCCGCATCCCGCCGGGCGTTGTGGTCCCCTCCGGCATTCGGCCCCCGACCCCTCGGCCGTACGCTGAAGGTGATGGCTTACCTGGATCACGCGGCGACGACTCCGATGCTCGACGAGGCATTGGAGGCGTACGTCGCTACCGCCCGCGAGGTCGGCAACGCGTCCTCCCTGCACGCGGCGGGTCGTCGTGCCCGTCGCCGGGTCGAGGAGTCGCGCGAGCGGGTGGCCGCCGTGCTCGGCGCCCGACCGTCCGAGGTGATCTTCACCGGTGGGGGCACGGAGAGCGACAACCTCGCGGTCAAGGGCATCTTCTGGGCCCGCCGGGGCGCCGGCCCCGACCGCCGCCGGGTGATCTCCAGTGCCGTCGAGCACCACGCCGTGCTGGACTCGGTCGACTGGCTGGTCGAGCACGAGAACGCCGAGGTCGGCTGGCTGCCGGTGGATTCCACGGGCCGCCTCGACCCGGAGGACCTGCGCGCCGAGTTGACCGCGCACGCCGATCAGGTGGCAGTGGTCACCGCGATGTGGGCCAACAACGAGGTCGGCACCGTACAGCCGGTGGCCGAGCTGGCCGCCGTCGCCGCCGAGCACGGTGTGCCCTTCCACACCGACGCCATCCAGGCCGTCGGGCAGGTGCCCGTCGACTTCGCCGCCAGCGGGGCCGCCGCGCTTACCGTCACCGGCCACAAGCTGGGCGGTCCGACCGGGGTCGGCGCGCTGCTTCTCGGCCGGGACGTGGCGGCCGTACCGCTGCTGCACGGCGGCGGCCAGGAACGCGACGTCCGTTCCGGCACGCTGGACACCGCCGGCATCGTCGCCTTCGCGGTCGCCGTCGAGACGGCCGTGAAGGGCCAGCAGGAGTACGCGGCCCGGGTGGCCGCGCTCCGCGACGACCTGATCGAGCGGGTCCGCCGGGCGGTGCCCGAGGTGGTCTACAACGGTGATCCGACCGAACGGCTGCCCGGCAACGCGCACTTCTCCTTCCCGGGGTGTGAGGGCGACGCCCTGCTGCTCCTGCTGGACGCCCAGGGCATCGCCTGCTCGACGGGTTCGGCCTGCTCGGCCGGGGTGGCCCAGCCCTCGCACGTACTGCTGGCGATGGGTGCCGACGACGACCGCGCCCGTTCCTCGCTGCGTTTCACCCTCGGCCACACCAGCAGTCAGGCCGACGTGGACGCCCTCGTCGCGGCCCTGCCGGCAGCAGTGGAACGCGCCCGCCGCGCAGCAGCCCCCCGCACCCCCCGCTGATCCCTCTTTTCTCCCGCCCCCCGCCCCCGCCCCCCCGCCCCCCCCGCCCCGTCGATCATGAAGTTATTGCCCCGTGGATCGGCGTGTCGTGGCGATAACTTCATGATCGACGGGGTGTGCCGGGGGTTTGGACGGGGTGTGTCGGGAGGGCGTGCGCGGGTTGGCGGGGGCGCGGGGATGGGGGTTGGGGTGGCGTGGTGGATAGGGTTGGGGTTGGCCTGTGGGCAGGGGGGTAGCTGGTGAGGGTTCTGGCGGCGATGTCGGGCGGGGTGGACTCGGCCGTGGCGGCGGCGCGGGCGGTGGCGGCCGGGCATGACGTGACAGGCGTGCACCTGGCGTTGGCCCGCAACCCGCAGACGTACCGGACCGGGGCGCGCGGCTGCTGCACCCTGGAGGACTCCCGGGACGCCCGCCGGGCAGCTGACGTGATCGGCATCCCGTTCTACGTGTGGGACATGGCCGACCGCTTCCACGAGGACGTCGTCGACGACTTCGTGGCCGAGTACGCCGCTGGTCGTACACCGAATCCGTGCCTGCGCTGCAACGAGAAGATCAAGTTCGCGGCGGTTTTGGACCGGGCTGTCGCCCTGGGCTTCGACGCGGTGGTCACCGGCCACCACGCCCGCCTCGGCCCGGACGGGTTGCTGCGCCGCAGCGTCGACATCGCCAAGGACCAGTCGTACGTGCTTGCGGTCCTCACCCGCGAGCAGCTGGACCGGTCGATGTTCCCGCTCGGCGACTCGACCAAGGCGCAGGTCCGCGCGGAGGCCGCCGAGCGTGGCCTGGCGGTGGCCGACAAGCCGGATTCGCACGACATCTGCTTCATCGCCGACGGCGACACCCGCGGCTTCCTGGCCGGTCGGCTCGGTGAGGCGCCCGGCGACGTCGTCGACGCGAGCACCGGCGCGGTGGTCGGCAGCCACACCGGCGCGTACGCCTACACGGTGGGTCAGCGGCGCGGTCTGCACCTGGACCGACCCGCCCCCGACGGTCGGCCACGCTACGTGCTCTCGATCACGCCCAAGACCAACACGGTGACGGTCGGTCCGGCCGAGGCGCTGGAGGTGTCCAGGGTTCGGGCCACCCGGCCGGTGTGGACCGGTGGCCCCCGCCCGGGCGCGCCTGTCGAGTGCGAGGTGCAGCTACGCGCGCACGGCGACGTGGTGCCGGCGACCGTCGACCTCGACGGCGACACGCTGCACGCCGAGCTGCGTCGGCCGGTCCGCGGTGTCGCCGCCGGTCAGGCCGTGGTGGCGTACCGCCCGGACCCGGCCGGCGACATCGTCCTCGGCTCCGCGACCATCACCGGCTGACCGCGCGGCCGCCGATCGGCAGGATCACGGTCGTCGCGCCGACGGATCGCTGTCGTCGCCGGGCTGGCGCGCCGGCGGCGCGCGGTCGCCGAGCGGTCGGCGCGTCCAGCGGGATAGCCTTCGGCCGTGACAGATCAGGCGTGGCCCTGGCCGGCCGGCGCGGCGACAGGTATCGGCTCGCTGCCCGGCACCGACATCGCCGAGGCCCAGCGGGTGGTCCTCGGTGAGCTTCCCGAGCTGCCGCACCTGCCCGAGCTGCCGGCGCGCGGCCCCGGAGCCGACCTGATCGGTCGCAGCGCCGGGCTGCTGGTCGAGCTGCCAGTCGAGCTCTACACCGGGCGGTGGCGGGTCGCCCCCCGCCCCGGGCGTGACCTGCGCCGGGCCCGCGACCTGATGGAACGCGACCTGGACCAGCTCGCCGAGCAGGCCGAGGGGTACGCCGGCCCGATCAAGGTGCAGGCCGGCGGACCACTCACCCTGGCCGCCTCCCTGGAGCTGCCGATCGGCGGCCGGCTGCTGCGTGACCCCGGCGCCGTCCGCGACCTCACCGGCTCCCTCGCCGAAGGGCTGCGCGGGCACGTCGCGGCGGTCGCCCGGCGGCTGCCCGGGGCATCGGTGCTGCTGCAACTGGACGAGCCGTCGCTGCCGACAGTGCTGGCCGGGCGGGTGCCCACCGAGAGTGGCCTGGGTGCGTACCGGGCTGTGGACGCGGCGGACGCGGCCGCCCTGCTGCGCACGGTCGTCGACGCGGTGGGCGTACCCACGATCGTGCACTGCTGCGCACCGCAGGTGCCGCTGGAGCTGATCCGCTCCACCGGCGCCGTCGCTGTCGCCCTCGACCTCGATCTGGTCACCGACCTGGACCCGCTGGGCGAGGCCATCGACGCGGGCCTCGGACTGCTGGCCGGCGCCGCGCCGACCCGGCCGCCGTCGGCCGGTGGCGCACCGACCTCCGCACAGATCGCCGATCGGGTACGCCAGATCTGGGACCGCCTCGGCTTTCCCCGCCGGCAGCTCGCCGAGCAGGTGGTCGTCACCCCGGCCTGCGGCCTCGCCGGCGCCACCCCGCAGTACGCCCGGTCGGTTCTCGCAGGCTGTCGGGACGCCGGCCGTCGGTTCACCGAGGAGTGACGTTTTCCTGTCGTACCGGCGGGGCAGGATGACGGTCATGATTGGACAGCTTCGTTCAGTGGTGATCGACTGCCCCGATCCGCGGGCGTTGGCGGCGTTCTACTCCGAGCTGCTCGGCGTGCCCTTCGCCGAGGGTGACTTCGAGGACGACTGGGTCGTGCTGGGCGGCCCACCCGGCCACCAGCCGCGTCTCGCCTTCCAGCAGGCGCTCAACCTGCGGCCGCCGGCCTGGCCCGACCCGGAGCGCCCGCAGCAGTTCCACCTGGACGTGACGGTGGACGACATCGAGAGCGCGGAGAAGGCGGCGCTCGCACTCGGTGCTCGGCGGCTGCCCGGCGAGGGTGAGGGCTTCCGGGTCTACGCCGATCCGGCCGGTCACCCGTTCTGCCTCTGCTGGGACTGACCATGGCGTGGGTTGCGGCGGCCGGGCATCATGGCCGCCGTGATCGACTCCATCCCGCTGCGCGCCACCGGCTCGCTCTTTGGTCTCGCCTACGGCGACGCCCTGGGCAAGCCCACCGAGTTCCTGACCGTCGCCGAGATTCAGCGCCGCTACGGCCCGACCGGCCCAACTGAGCTGACCGGGGAGCCGGCGCTGGTCACGGACGACACCCAGATGGCGCTGGCGGTGGGCTGGGCGCTGCACGAGGCGTCGTCGCTGACTCCGGAGGTGGTCGAGCCGCTGCTGCGGCGGCGTTTCGTGGCCTGGTCGGTCAGCCCGGACAACAACCGCGCTCCCGGGATGACCTGCCTGCGCGCCTGCGCCGACCTGGGCCGAGGGCTGCGCTGGCAGGAGGCGACCGTCGCCGACTCGAAGGGCTGCGGCGCAAACATGCGCGTGACGCCTGTGGGCTTGCTGGACGCCGACCCCGACACGCTGGCCGGGTTGGCCCAGTTGCAGGCCGGGCTGACCCACGGCCACCCGACCGGGCTGGCGGCCAGCGAACTCACCGCGTACGCGGTCTTCGCCGTGCGTGGTGGTGCCGCGCTGGCGGAGCTTCCCGCGCTCCTCACCGAGCGGGCGCGATCCCAGCGCCGGGTCTACCGGGAGCGGTGGCTGGGTGATCTCTGGCAGCGCGCCGGCTCGTCTTCTCCAGCCGACTTCATCGCCCCAGGCTGGGACGAGTGCCTCGGGGCGCTGCGCCGCCTGACCGCCGCCCTCGGCGAGCCGGACGACGGCGGCGACCCGTGTCGGGCCACCGGTGAGGGCTGGGTGGCCGAGGAGGCGCTGGCCACCGCGCTGTTCTGCGCCGTACGCCACGCCGATGACCCGGTCGCGGCCCTGGCCAGGGGAGCGACCACCGCCGGCGACTCCGACTCGATCGCCGCCCTGGCCGGCGCCTTCGTGGGCGCGGCCACCGGGACGGCCGCCTGGCCGCGCGAATGGGCCGACCGGATCGAGTACGCCGACCAGCTCGCCACCCTCGGCGCGGCCTGGGACTGACCCACCGTCCCCGGCCCGGCCGCCGGTCGGGGTGATCCACTCGGATTCCTGGAAGTCGCGGTGTTGCTGTTGGGCGGATGCCCCGGATTCCTGGAAGCCGAGTGGATCACGGCCCCGGCGCCGGTGGCTCGCTGTCAGCTGGTGGGTAGGTGGCGCAGGTTGCGGACCTTTCGCCACAGGTCGGCGTCGCAGCGGCCGGCGCGGTCGGCGAAGTCGGCCGAGCTGATCCGGATCGGCTCGACCAGGCTCAGGTAGCTGTCGTGCTCGGCGTCGGAGTCCCAGTCTCGGGTGGGAATCCGGACATGGTCGTCCCGGTCGCTCTTGTCCTGGCTGGTGATCTTCAAGACCTCGGCGCCCCGGGAGTCGGCGCGCAGCACCAGGCAGGGCCGGACCTTCGAGCCGCTGCCGTCGGCGTACGGGACGTCGGCCCACCAGATCTCGCCGGCCGCCGGCGTGCCGGCCGCTCGATCGGTGTCGCGGGAGCGCGGCGTGGTGGCCGGCCGATCGGTGCCGCGTGGCCTCGGCGGCGCGGGACGGCGACCACTCGTGCGGGTCGGGGCGCCGCGCCCAGGTCGGTCGGCTGGACGCCGGCTGGTCACCCGATGCCGCCAGTTGTTCCACGCCCAGCCGGCGGCCACCGCCAGCAGGATCGCCGCCGCCCAGAGCAACGCCTCGGTCATCGCCACCTCCGCGTCAGTGCGGCACGGGGGCCGCTTCGTCCGGCGATCGTCGCAGCGGCACCTGGGCCGCTCCGTCCGGCGATCCTCGCAGCGGCACCTGGGCCGCTCCGTCCGGCGATCCTCGCATGCCACGGCCCGCGCCGCCCGAGGACCACACCGTGACCGTCGACGCCTCCGTGGTGATCATTTCCGGCTCGGCGCCATTGCGGCATCCCGGCGTCCGGACACCCCGATCTCGCCGACCTGGAGTCGATCAGGTGCGCGGCCGACCGGTTCGGACGTCGCTGCGGACGCAGGTGGGCGTCGGATTGTCACCCCGGACCGATACCGTGCCTTAAGTAACGTGATTCAGGGGGGTCGCAGGCGTGTCCGAAGGTGGCGGGGTGTCCGAGGAGCAGATCGGTCAGCAGGTCAGCCCGGCTCAGGAGGCGGCGGCCGGCGCGGAGCCGACGCCACAGGCGCGGGAGCGGCACGCCACCCTCAGCCGGGAGCTGACCGAGCATCAGTACCGCTACTACGTGCTGGACTCGCCGATCATCACCGACGCCGAGTTCGACAAGCAGTTGCGCGAGCTGGAGGCGTTGGAGGAGGAGTTCCCGGCACTACGCACGCCGGATTCGCCGACCCAGCGGGTGGGTGGCACGTTCTCCACCGACTTCACCCCTGTCACGCACGCCGAGCGGATGCTCTCGCTCGACAACGCCTTCGCCGACGAGGAGCTGGCGGCCTGGGCCGAGCGTGTCGAGCGGGACGCGGGAGGGCCGGTGCCCTACCTCTGCGAGCTGAAGGTCGACGGTCTGGCGATCAACCTGACCTACGAGGCCGGCCGGCTGATTCGGGCCGCCACCCGGGGCGACGGCCGCACCGGCGAGGACGTCACCGCCAACGTGCGCAGCATTCGAGGCGTGCCCGGCCAGCTCGCGCCGTCCGCCGAGTTCCCGACGCTGCCCGAGCTGCTGGAGGTCCGGGGCGAGATCTACTTCCCGGTGGCCGCGTTCGCCGACCTCAACGCGAGTCTGGTCGAGCAGGGGCGGGCGCCGTTCGCCAACCCGCGCAACGCCGCCGCCGGCAGCCTGCGGCAGAAGGACCCCCGGGTCACCGCCTCCCGGCCGCTGCGCCTCGTCGTGCACGGCATCGGCGCCCGCCGGGGCTTCCAGCCCACCGCGCAGTCCGAGTCGTACGCGGCGCTGAAGGCGTGGGGGCTGCCGACGAGCGACAGGTGGCGGGTCGTCCCGGACCTGTCCGGCGTGGCGGAATACATCGCCTACTACGCCGAGCACCGGCACGACGTCGAGCACGAGATCGACGGTGTGGTGGTCAAGGTCGACCCGGTCTCCATCCAGGGTCGCCTGGGCTCGACCAGCCGTGCCCCACGCTGGGCGATCGCCTTCAAGTACCCGCCGGAGGAGGTCACCACCAAGCTGCTCGACATCGACGTCAACGTGGGGCGTACGGGTCGGGTCACCCCGTTCGCCGTCCTCGAACCGGTGCGGGTGGCCGGTTCCACAGTCGCGCTCGCCACCCTGCACAACGCCCGCGAGGTCGAGCGCAAGGGCGTGCTGATCGGCGACACGGTCGTGCTGCGCAAGGCCGGCGACGTGATTCCCGAGGTGCTCGGCCCGGTGGTCGACCTGCGGCCCGCCGACGCCCGCCCGTTCGTCATGCCGACCACCTGTCCGGCCTGCGGCACCCCGCTCGCGCCGTCGAAGGAGGGCGATGTCGACATCCGGTGCCCCAACACCCGCAGTTGCCCGGCCCAGCTCCGCGAGCGGGTGTTCCACCTCGCCGGTCGTGGCGCGTTCGACATCGAGGTCCTGGGCTACAAGGGCGCGGCGGCTCTGCTGGACGCGGAGATCATCGCCGACGAGGGTGACCTCTTCCAGCTCGACGCCGACCAGCTGATCCGGTCACCGTTCTTCGTCAACAAGGACGGCAGCCTCGGCAGCAACGCGGTCAAGCTGCTCGACAATCTGGCGGTCGCCCGGGAACGGGACCTGTGGCGGGTGCTGGTGGCGCTCTCCATCCGGCATGTCGGCCCCACCGCTGCGCAGGCGCTGGCCCGACACTTCCGCTCGATGGAGGCCATCGACGCCGCCAGCGAGGAGGAGTTGTCCTCGGTCGACGGGGTCGGGCCGACCATCGCGGCCAGCATCCGGGAGTGGTTCGCCGTGGACTGGCACCGCGAGGTGGTCCGCAAGTGGGCCGAGGCGGGCGTACGGATGGCCGAGGAGGCCGTCGACGAGGGTCCGCGCCCGCTGGAGGGGTTGACAGTCGTGGTGACCGGCACCCTCGCCGGCTTCTCGCGGGACCAGGCAGCCGAGGCCGTCCAGACCAGGGGCGGCAAGGTCAGCGGGTCGGTCTCCAAGAAGACGAGCTTCGTGGTCGTGGGGGACAACCCAGGGTCCAAGGCCGACAAGGCGGCAAGCCTCAAGGTGCCCGTGCTCGACGAGGACGGGTTCCGGGTGCTGCTGGACGCGGGTCCGGAGGCCGCGCGGGAGGTCGCCCGGGTGGAGGGCTGACCGCGGCGGCGAACCCCCGCGATGGCCGTCGCGTATACCAACTTAATTACGACTACGACCGATTCGTGACTGTCATACCGGGAAACCCGGGGCTGAGGGCGTTTCATTGGGTCACGGCGTGCTCATCGGCACGTCGACCGTCGGTCGGGAGGTGTGATGGAGGTCGCCGACCCGCGTAACTCCGTCCCACCGGGGCGGGTGACGCCGTTCGCCGCCTTCGTCGTCGGCATCCTGGTGGTCGCGACGCTGACCGCCACGGGTCCACTCACGACGCTCCCCGAGGAGCTGCCCCGCCTTCCGGTGGCGTTCTGGACGATGGCCGCCCTCGCGGTGGTCTGCGACGCGCGCCCCTTCGTTCCGCCCGGGCGACGGCAGACCTCGGCGGTCTTCCCGTCCACCTGCTTCACCTTCGCGATCCTGCTCGGTTGGGGGCTCGGTCCGGCTGTGGCGGTGCAGGCGGTGGGGGTGATCGTCTCTGGTTGGCGGATGCGTCATGCCGCCTGGCGGACCGCGTTCAACGTCGGCCAGTACGCTTGCGCGCTCGCCGCCGCGTACGGCGTCATCCAGCTCGGGCCGAGCACCCTCTTCTCCGGCGGCCGCCTGCACCCGACGGACGTGGTCGCCGTCGGCGGGGCGACGCTGGCCTGGTTCGTCGTGAACTACGGCTTGGTGAGCTGGGCGGTGCGGCTGCGCTTCGGTGACCGCTGGTGGCCCACCGTTCGCCAGGGCGTCGGTTTCGAACTGCTCTCCACCGGCTCGCTGCTGCTGCTCGCGCCGGTTCTGGTCGCCGCCGCCCGTCTCAGCGCGGCGCTGATCCCCCTGGTGCTGGTGCCGCTCTTCGCCGTGTACCGGATGGCTCGGCTGACCGTCGAGCAGCAGCACCTCGCCGCCGCCGACCCGCTGACCGGCTTGCCCAACCGCAAGGCGCTGCTGGCCGAGGTGGCGGAGCAGGTGCATCTGCACGCCGGGCGGACCGCCCGCGGTGAGCCCGGCGGGCACCTGGCGCTGCTGCTCATCGACCTGGACCGCTTCAAGAACGTCAACGACGCTCTGGGACACGCGGTGGGTGACCGGCTGCTGGTCGAGGTCAGCGCCCGGCTCACCGACGTGGAACCCCGGCCGCAGATGATCGCCCGGCTGGGTGGCGACGAGTTCGCCATCGTGATGACCGGCCTGACCGACGTCGGCCAGGCGCGTGAGCTGGCCGACCGGGTCGTCGGGGCGTTGGCCGAGCCGGTGCCGTTGGACGGCCTGCCGTTGGACGTGGGCGGCTCCATCGGGATCGCCCTCTTCCCGGAGCACGGCGAGGACTTCGCCACCCTGATGCGGCACGCCGACGTGGCGATGTACGACGCCAAGCACCGCAACGACACGGTCGCCGTGTACGCCCCCGAATCCGACCACAACTCGGCCGAGCGTCTCGGTCTCCTCGCCGACCTCCGCCGGGTGCTGGAATCCGGCCCGTCGGCCGCCGGCCCGCTCGACGCCGCTCCGCCGCAGATCCACGCCGAGCATGCCGGCAGGGCCGAGCACGCCGAGCATGCCGGCAGGGCCGAGCACGCCGAGCACGCCGGCCGGGCCGGGCATGTCGAGCACGCCGGCCGGGTCGAGCACGCCGGCCGGGTCGAGCACGCCGGCCGGGTCGAGCACGCCGGCCAAGCCGAGCACGCCGGCCAAGCCAACCGGGTCAACGCTGGCCACGCCGAGGAAGCCGGCCGGGCCAACGCTGGCCACGCCGAGGAAGCCGGCCGGGCCAACGCCGGCCACGCCGACGAAGCCGGCCGGACCAACGCTGGTCGTGGCGAGCCGGGTGGGTCCGAGCGGACGGCAGACGTACCCCTTGCCGTGGAGGCCGAGGTGCGCGGTGGTGACGGTGCGGCGCTGCCCGCCGGGGCGGCGGCCGAGGTTGCACCGCAGCCGGGCGGCGCGCCGGTGATCGCCGCGGCGCCCCCGACGGGCGGGCGGTGGTGGGGTCGTCGGCGGCGGGCCGGCGGCGAGTTGGCGCACGCCGATGAGCTCATCAACCGGATCGCCACCGGCGCCGACCCGATCCGGGGGCGCAACAACCGCGCGACGATCCCTGGCACTCGCCCTGGCCCGTCGCGGGACCGGCGTGCCGGCGGCCAGGGTTGGCGATCGCCGAACGGCGGGGCGGTGCCCCCGCCGAGCGTCGGCCGTCCGGGGCGCGCGGGCGTGTCGGTTCCCGAGGGCCAGGCGATCGAGCCGACCGGGTGGGTACACGACGATGGTCAGCCGGTCGAGGACGCCGGTGAGATCACCATGTACTACCAGCCGCAGATCGCCATCGCGACCGGCGAGGTCGTGGGCGTCGAGGCCCTGCTGCGGTGGCGGCACCCGCGCCGGGGGATGGTCGACCCGGAGGAGCTGATCCGGGTCGCCGAGCAGAGCGCGGTGATGCGGTTGCTCACCCGGCGGGTGGTGGACGACGTGGTGGAGCAGCTCGCCAAGTGGTCGGCGGCCGGCATCGGGCTGCGTGCGGCGCTCAACGTCAGCGTGCGGGACCTGCACACCGGCGAGATCGCCGACCAGATCGCCGACCGGCTGACCCGGTACGGGGTGCCGGCCGAGCGACTGCAACTGGAGATCACCGAGGGCGCCCTGATGGCCGATCCGCGTCGGGTGCTGGCCACCATCTCCCGGCTGCACCGCATCGGGGTGGCGATCGCGCTTGACGATTTCGGCACCGGGTACTCGTCGCTGCAACATCTGCGCCGGCTGCCGCTGTCCGAGGTGAAGGTGGACCGGTCGTTCGTGCTCGGCATGGCCGAGGACGCCGACGACGCGGCGATCGTCCGATCGATGATCGAGTTGGCGGGCGCGCTGGGGCTGCGGGTGGTCGCCGAGGGCGTGGAGGACGAGCGGACGTGGCGGATGTTGTACGCCGCCGGCTGCGACGCCGCCCAGGGCTGGTTCTACGCCCGACCGATGCCCGCCGAGCAACTCGTCACCTGGCTGGCCCGCTACCGGCCGGTCCGCCCGACGGGTGGTCCGGAGCCCGAGGCCGGCGGCCGTTCGACCCGCTGACCCACGGCCCAAGCCGCCGGAGGGGGAGTCGGGGACGCGGCACGGGAGCGGAACAATAGACTCGCTCCGGTCACCGCGCGTCACACCGCAACCGTCGCGCGGCCGGCACACCGCCCGACCAGCAGGACATCAGAAGGGGGCACGGATGGCCGCCATCTCCCGCGAGGAGGTCGCGCACCTGGCGCGCCTGTCGCGGCTCGCCGTCACCGAGGAGGAGCTGGACACCTTCGCCGGCCAGCTCGACGTGATCCTCCAGGCGGTCGCCCAGGTCGGCGAGGTCGCCGCCGCGGACATCCCGCCGACCTCGCACTCGGTGCCGCTGACCAACATCTTCCGCGAGGATGTCGTCACGCCGTGCCTGACGCCGCAGGAGGCGCTGTCGGGCGCGCCGGACGCCGAGGACCAGCGGTTCCGCGTACCGCGGATCCTGACCGAGGATGTGGCCTCATGACCGATTTAACCAGAATGACCGCGACGGAGATCGCCGCGCTTGTCGCCGGCGGCGAGACCTCCGCCGTCGAGGTGACCCGGGCGCACCTGGACCGGATCGCTGCCGTCGACGAGCAGGTGCACGCCTTCCTGCACGTCGACACCGACGGCGCGCTCGCCGCGGCCCGCTCGGTCGACGAGCGCCGGGCTGCCGGCGAGGAGCTGGGCCCCCTGGCCGGTGTGCCGGTCGCGGTGAAGGACGTGCTCGCCACCCGTGGTGTGCCGACCACCGTCGGCTCGAAGATCCTCGAAGGCTGGCGCCCGCCGTACGACGCGACGATCGTGCAGCGGTTGCGCGAGGCCGGCACGGTGATGCTCGGCAAGACGAACATGGACGAGTTCGCCATGGGCTCCTCCACCGAATACTCGGCGTACGGTCCGACGCACAACCCGTGGGACCTCAGCCGGATCCCGGGTGGCTCGGGCGGTGGCAGCGCGGCGGCGCTGGCCGCGTACGAGGCGCCGCTGGCGATCGGCTCGGACACCGGCGGCTCGATCCGCCAGCCCGGAGCGGTCACCGGCACCGTCGGCGCGAAGCCCACCTACGGCGGAACCTCCCGCTATGGGCTTGTCGCCTTCTCGTCGTCGCTGGACACGCCCGGTCCGTGTGCCCGTACGGTGCTCGACGCGGCCCTGCTGCACCAGGTGATCGCCGGGCACGACCCGCGGGACTCCACCTCGATTCCGCAGCCGGTGCCGGACGTGGTGGCGGCGGCGAAGCTCGGCGCGACCGGTGACCTGACCGGCGTGCGGCTCGGCATCGTCAGCGAGTTCGTCGGCGAGGGCGCCGAGCCGGGCGTGATGGCCGCGTTCCGCGAGTCGGTGGACGCGCTCACCAAGATGGGCGCCGAGGTCGTGGAGATCTCCTGCCCGACGTTCGCGTACGCGCTGCCGGCGTACTACCTGATCGCCCCGAGCGAGTGCTCCTCCAACCTGGCCCGGTTCGACGGTGTCCGGTTCGGCCTGCGGGTCGGCGACGACGGCAACCGGTCGCTGGAGGAGGTCATGTCGCTGACCCGCGAGGCCGGCTTCGGCCCGGAGGTCAAGCGCCGGATCATGATCGGGACGTACGCGCTGTCGTCGGGTTACTACGACGCGTACTACGGGCAGGCGCAGAAGGTCCGGACCCTCATCACCCGGGACTTCACTGCCGCGTTCGAGCGGGTCGACGCGTTGATCTCGCCGACCACCCCGTTCACGGCCTTCCCGATCGGCGCCCGCACCGCGGATCCGTACCAGATGTACCTGGCCGACCTGTTCACCATTCCGACCAACCTGTACGGCGGGCCGGGCATCTCGGTGCCCTGCGGTCTCTCCGAGGGGCTGCCCGTCGGCCTGCAGGTGATGGCCCCGACGTTGGCCGACGACCGGATGTACCGGGTCGCCGCCGCGTTGGAGTCCGCCGTCGGCACGTTCACCCCGCCGACGCTGTAGCGCGATCGCGACCGGCCCCGACGGACCTGTCCGTCGGGGCCGGTCGTCGTCCCGGGGTGGGGGCTCTCAGGCGTTGTGGTCGTCGGCGAGATAGCGGCGGGCCTCCCGCAGGTCACGCCATCGCATCCAGCCCTGAATCGCCCAGAAGACACCGAGCACCACCGCGATCACCCGGGTCGAGGGGCGGGACGCGCCGACGACCAGCAGCGCCTCGAGCAGCACGGCGAAGGCGAGTATCCACAGCACCCAGCGGCCACCCTGCCGGCGTTCGGCCTCCTGGCGGGCGAGGGCGTCGATGCGAGGGTCGTCGGTATGCCCGACGCGCAGGGCCTGGCGGGCCGCCGGGCTGGCGGTCCGGGGGGTGGGTGGCCGGTGGCTGGCCAGGAGGGCCACTGCCGCGCCGAGCGCCGCGAGGACGAGCGCGATCAGGAAAATCTTGAGGAGGGCACCCGGCGAGGTGTCCCGCCCGTCGAGGGCGATCACCGCCACCGTCACCGCCGGGAGTCCCACCGCCAGGCCCGCGGCGACCAGCACGGCGCGGCGGCCGATCGGCTGTCGCCGCGGGGACGGCCCCGCTGCCCGGTCGGGTCCGGCGGAGGTCGGGCCGTGACCCGTCGACGGGAGGGGCGTTGAACGGGACCCCGGGTCAGAGCCGGTCGGGTCGGACATCGGGGCCGGCGGCGAGGTCACGAGCCGGCCCGGACGCGCTCGCGCGAGGCCGTCAACCTGCCCGTCCCCCAGGCGACGGCCAGCCCGATCAGGCCTGGGATGGCGAGCAGGACCACCAGCAGCAGAAGGTCGTCCGGCTGCCGCTCGCCGCCGGCGACAGTCCAGCCAATCAGGGCTACCACGGCCCCCACCGCCCACGCGGCCAGCACCACCAGCAGGACCTGCTTCGTGTTGTACCGGCGCCCCGGCATGGTCTGGTTGACAGATCGATCATTCCCCGTATTTGTCATGGTCGACAGGTACCCCCGTGTCGTCGCGAACACACCCGGTCACGGTGATTGCCGGTGCGTCGGGAAACCCGGGCGAAGCGTGGCCGGACAACCCCATTAGGCTGGACGGGTTCTGTCCGGATCGCGTCTGGAGCGTCTCATGACCACGACACTGCCCGCGTACGACGAGGTCGTCGCGCGCTTCGAACCGGTGATCGGCCTGGAGACCCACGTCGAGCTGGGCACGAACACCAAGATGTTCTGCGGCTGCCCGACGGACTTCGGTGGCGAGCCGAACACCCGGGTCTGCCCGGTGTGCCTGGGGCTGCCCGGGTCGCTGCCGGTGGCCAACAAGGCCGCCATCGAGGCGATCATCCGGATCGGCCTGGCGCTGAACTGCTCGATCGCCGAGTGGTGCCGGTTCGCCCGGAAGAACTACTTCTACCCGGACATGCCGAAGAACTTCCAGATCAGCCAGTACGACGAGCCGATCTGCGTCGACGGTTACCTGGACGTCGAGGTGGGCGGCGAGACGGTACGCATCGAGATCGAGCGGGTGCACCTGGAGGAGGACACCGGCAAGACGCTGCACGTCGGTGGCGCCACCGGCCGCATCCACGGTGCGACCGAGTCGCTCGTCGACTACAACCGGGCCGGCATTCCGCTTGTCGAGATCGTGACCAAGCCGATCACGGGCACCGGTGCGCTCGCCCCCGAGGTGGCGAAGGCGTACGTCGCCGAGCTGCGCGACGTGATCCGTACCCTCGGCGTCTCCGACGTGCGGATGGAGGAGGGTTCGCTGCGCTGTGACGTGAACACCTCGCTCAACCTGCCGGGTCAGGAGTGGGGCACCCGCACCGAGACCAAGAACGTCAACTCGCTGCGGTCGGTGGAGCGGGCGGTCCGCTCGGAGATGCTGCGCCAGGCGTCGGTGCTGGACGCGGGCGGCCGGATCACCCAGGAGACGCGCCACTTCCACGAGGACACCGGTGACACCACCCCGGGGCGCTCGAAGGAGACGGCCACCGACTACAGGTACTTCCCCGAGCCGGACCTGGTGCCTATCGCACCGGACCCGGCCTGGGTCGCCGAGCTGAAGGCCGCCCTGCCGGAGCTGCCCCGGGTGCACAGGCGTCGGCTCCAGCAGCAGTGGGGCCTGTCCGACCTGGACATGCAGTCGGTGCTCAACGCCGGTGCGGTCGAGCTGATCGAGGCCACCGTGGCCGCCGGCACCACCCCGGCGGCGGCCCGCAAGTGGTGGCTGGGTGAGCTGTCCCGTCGGGCCAACGAGAGCGGCGTGGAGCTGGCCGACATCGGCGCCACCCCCGCGCAGGTCGCCGAGCTGCAGGGCCTGGTCGACGCGGGCAAGCTCAACGACAAGATGGCCCGTACGGTGCTGGAGGGCGTGGTCGACGGCGAGGGTTCGCCCACCGAGATCATGACCAGTCGGGGCCTGGAGGTCGTGTCGGACACCGGCGCGCTCACCGCCGCCGTGGACGAGGCGATCGCCGCCAACCCCGGCATCGCCGACAAGATCCGTAGCGGCAAGGTCGCGGCGGTCGGCGCCCTCGTCGGCGCGGTCATGAAGACCACCCGTGGTCAGGCCGACGCGAAGACCCTGCGTGAGCTGATCCTGGAGCGCCTCGGCGTCCAGGGCTGATCCGCCCGATCGAACACCGCTGGCGCGTGCTGCGCCAGCGGTGTTCGCCGTGCACACCGCAACCCCCTCGCGAGGGCGTCAACGGCGACGCCCGGATGGAGCCACCGTGAACCAGCACGACCTCGATGTCCTCGACGAGATCCAGCGGCGGGTGCTCTGGCTCGCCACCCGGATCGTGGACGCCGCCAACCACGACCGGGCCACCGGTGACGGGGTGAAGGTCGGCGGCCACCAGGCGTCCAGCGCCTCCCTCGTCACGGCGATGACCGCCCTGTGGTTCGCGCACCTGGACGCCGAGGACCGCGTCGCCGTCAAGCCGCACGCCTCGCCGGTGTTCCACGCCATCCAGTACCTGCTGGGCAACCTGGACCGCTCCTACCTGCCCCGGCTGCGGGCCCGAGGCGGTCTCCAGTCGTACCCGTCGCGCACCAAGGACCCCGACGAGGTGGACTTCTCCACCGGCTCGGTGGGTCTGGGCGCGGCGGCGCCGCTCTTCGCCGCCGCCACCCGCCGCTACGTCGACGCGCACTTCGGGGCCCGCCCGCACTCCCGGTTCGTGGCGCTGATCGGCGACGCCGAGTTGGACGAGGGCAACATCTGGGAGGCGGTCGCCGACCCGGCCACCACCGGCCTGGGCAACGTCATGTGGCTCGTCGACTTCAACAGGCAGTCGCTGGACCGGGTGGTGCCCGGCATCCGGATCAAGCAGTGGCGCGGTCAGTTCGAGGCGGCCGGCTGGCACGTCGTGGAGGTCAAGTACGGTCGCCGGCTCGCCGAGGCGTACGCCCGGCCGGGTGGCGAGGCGCTGCGCGACTGGATCGACCTGATGCCCAACGAGCAGTACCAGTCGCTGTTCGGGCTGGCCGGGCCGGCGCTGCGCAAGCAGTTCCTGGACGGCGCTCCGGCCGGCATCGACGAGCTGATCGCCCACGTGAGCGACGAGAACCTCGGCCCGCTCGTCACCGACCTGGGCGGGCACGACCTTCAGGCGATGCTCGACGCGTACGCCCAGTGCGACGCGGTCACGGACCGGCCCAGCGTCGTCTTCGCGTACACCGTGAAGGGGTGGGGGTTGCCCATCGCCGGCAATCCGCGCAACCACTCGGCGCTGCTCAGCACCGAGCAGGTCGACGCGTTGCGGGCCGCGCAGGGTCTGACGGCCGAGACCGAGTGGGACCGCCTCGACCCGGCGTCACCCGCCGGCATCCGGGCCGGCGCCCGCCGGGAGGCGCTGTCCCGCGCGCCGCGCGAGCGCGCGCTCGGGGTCACCGTTCCGGAGAGCACGGGAGTACGCGCCAACAAGCCGATCTCCACGCAGGAGGTCTTCGGTCGGGTGCTCGTGGACCTGGCTCGCGATCGGGAGGTGGGCCGCTACCTGGTGACCACCGCCCCGGACGTGGCCACCTCCACCAACCTGGCCGGGTTCATCAACAAGACCGGGGTGTTCGCCCCCACCGAGCAGCGTTCCTGGACCGAGGACCGGATGCTGCGCTGGACCGAGAGCCCCTCCGGGCAGCACATCGAGCTGGGCATCTCGGAGATGAACCTGTTCCTGCTGCTGGGCCAGCTCGGCCTGTCCTGGGATCTGTCCGGGCAGCCGCTGCTGCCGGTGGGCACCGTCTACGACCCGTTCGTGCTGCGTGGCCTCGACGCGTTCCTGTACGGCACGTACTCCGGTTCGCGGTTCGTGGTGGCCGGCACCCCGTCGGGCATCACCCTCGCCCCCGAGGGCGGCGCCCACCAGTCCACCATCACCGCGTCGGTAGGCCTGGAACTGCCCGGGGTGACGTTCCTCGAACCTGCGTACGCGGGCAGCCTCGACTGGCTGCTCTGCGACGCGCTGGGGCAGATCGCGGGTGGGGCGGCCCCGGCCGCTACCGCCGCGCCGACCGAGGACGGCGCGTACTACTTCCGGCTGAGCACCCGACCGCTGGACCAGGCGCCGTTCGAGGCGGCGCGGGCCCGGCTCGGCGACGCGGTGCTGCGCAGGCAGGTGGTCGCCGGGGCGTACCGGCTCGTCGACGCGCACCAGGCGTACCCGCACCTGGCCGACGCCCCGGTGGTGCAGCTGGCCGCCTCCGGCGCGGTGCTGCCCGAGACGTTGGCCGCCGCCGCGGAGTTGGCCGAGGAGGGCATCGCCGCGCACGTGGTGGACGTGACCTCGCTGGACCGGCTGTACCGGGCGTGGCAGCGCACCCTGCGCCAGGGCGTACGCACGGCGACCGTGCCCAGCGTGCCGGGCGCGCTGCGGTCCGCGTTCGTCGACCGGGTGCCGGTGGTGACCGTGCACGACGCGGCGTCGCACGCGATGGCCTGGCTCGGGTCGGCGCTCGGCGCCCCGGCGGTGCCGCTCGGGGTGGACGAGTTCGGCCAGTCCGGCAGTGTGGCCGACCTGTACGAGCTGCACGACCTGCTGCCGGGCAGCATCGTCAACGCCGCCCTGGCCGCGCTCGCGCTGCGCTGACCGCCCCGGACGCCCCGGCCCGCGCTCAGCGGGTCGGGGTGGGGGTGACCGAGGCGGGCGCGCCGGCGCTCGGGTCCTGCACGATGTGGCGTTCCAGGTTGACCTGGGCCTGGCCGGTGCCGCCGACGGTGATGTCGTCGTACGCCTGGAGCATCTTCTGCTGGTCGAAGTAGAGCACTGTCATCGACAGCGGCGTCGGCTTCTCGCCCTCCAGGCCGCGCAGCCCGGCCCCGCCTGTCGAGCCCTCCACGAAGAGGGCGGTGGGCTGCTGGCCGGGCGCCTGCGGCAGCTTGGAGACCTGCCGGGCGTGGGTGTGCCCGGCCAGCACCAGCGGGCAGGTTCCGGCGAGCGGCCCGGCCGACGCCGGGTCGTGCACAAGCGCGATGTTTACCGGCCGGGGCGAGCTGCGCACTGTCGCGGCGAGCTGCTCGCCGACGCCGATCACCTGGTCGGCCACCTCCTGGGTCAGGCCGCTGCCGGCCGGGGAGGTGTTCTTGTCCGGGGTGAAACGGGGGTCGCCGATGCCGGCGATGGTCAGCCCGGCGACAGTGGCGGTCGAGTTGTTCAGCACTATCGCGTTCGGCTGGCGGGCCACCGCGGCGCCGGTCTTGCCCGAGTCGTGGTTGCCGCGGATGAACACGTACGGCTTCTTGAGCAGGCTGATCGAGCCGACGAAGGACGCCTCCGGCTCGCTGCCCCAGTCGGTGATGTCCCCGGTGTCGATGACGACGTCGATGCCGAACTGCTCGACCACCGTGCGGATCAGCTGCCAGCCGGTCGGGTTGAGGTGCATGTCGGAGACGTGCAGGACCCGGGTGGTGCCGGGCGCCGGCTCCAGCACCGGCAGCGCCGACACAGTCGTGTAGAGCTGGCTGACGTTGCCGACGATGCGTTGCAGCTGCTCGGCGTACTTGGTGTAGTCGTTGGCTATGCGGCGGGCGTCGCCGACGATGGCGGGCGCGTTGACAAGCAGACCCTCGTAGCGCGGCTCCTCGATCGCCTGCGGGCGCAGGGTGGCCGCGGCCGTGCCGAGGCTGCCGGCGGTGACCAGCAACGCCAGCCCGCCCGCCCAGGCGGTACGACGCACGTTGCGGAAGATCAATCCGGCCAGGATGAGGGTGACCAGGACCGCCGATCCGAGGGTGCGCAGGCCCAGTCGCATCACCCCGGAGCGGACGTCCTCCACGGCGCTCTGGCTGGCGCGGCTGATGCTCGCCGGGTCGTCGAGCAGCGCCTCGGTGCGTCCCTGGTCCAACGCGCCCAGCCGCACGGTGAGGTGGGTCGGCCCGCTGTGGCTGTCGAGCAGCAGCGCGCCGAGTGGCGGCACGTCGATCGTCGTCCCGCCCTCGCTGGCCGGAGAGAGGGTGAGGCTGGCCCGGAACGGCCCGATGTCGGTGTTCACCCGACCACCGGCCAGCACCCCGAGCACCGCCCCGGCCAGAGCCACCACGAGCACGGCGAGGACGACACCTGTGCGGCGCACCGGTCCACCGGGCCGGCCGATCCGCCGGCCTGCCGGGCGCGACGGCTCGCCGCCGGTCACCGGGTCGCCCCGGCCCTCGGCGTCGTCGTGCTGCTCGTCGCGTTGCCCGTCCATGCTGAGATTCTGACCTGCCCGTCGGAAGATCTTGGCAAACCTGCGCGGAAGGTGACGCCTGTCAGCTGCGACCGCCGTCGCCGCCGGCGAAGACCACCCGCAGGAGGCGGTCGTCGTCGGCCACCGGGTCACCCCGCCCGTCGTGGTTGGAGGTGCTCACCCAGAGCGACCCGTCCGGCGCGGCGGCCACCGCACGCAGCCGGCCGTAGCGGTTGGTGAGCAGCTCGCTGGGCTGCCCGAGCAGCGTCCCGGTGTCGGTCAGCTCCATCACCCAGAGCCGCTTGCCACGCAGGCACCCGGTCACCAGCAGCCGATCCGTCGCGGCCAGCCCGGAGCAGGACGCGTCCGAGGTCGCCCACTGCGTGATCGGGTCGGTGTACCGCTTGTCGCCGGCCCGCCCCTCGACCTCCGGCCAGCCGTAGTTGCCGCCCTTGGTGATCTGGTTGATCTCGTCCCAGGTGTTCTGGCCGAACTCCACGGCGTACATCCGCTTGGCGCCGTCCCAGGCGAAGCCCTGCACGTTGCGGTGACCCAGCGACCACACCGGGGAGCCCGGGTACGGATTGCCCGGCGCGGGCTTGCCGTCGGCGGTGATCCGCAGGATCTTGCCGCCGAGGCTCTTCGCGTTCTGCGCGTTGGGGCGCTCGCCCGCGTCGCCGGTGCTGACGTAGAGCTGCCCGTCCGGGCCGAAGCCCAACCCGCCGCCGTTGTGCACGTTCGCCTTCGGGATGCCGGTGAGGATCGCTGTGGGTTGCCCGCCGAGTTGCAGGCGGGCGACCCGGTTGTCCTGCTCGGCCGTGTAGTAGACGAAGACCGTCCGGTCCTGGGCGTAGCCGGGGGAGACGGCGATGCCGAGCAGCCCGCCCTCGCCCGCCGCCGCCACGTCGCTGATCGTCTGCACGACCCGGACCCGCAGCCCGTTCGGGCCGGACTCCGGGCCGACCTGGAGTATCCGACCGCTGTCCCGTTCGGTGACAAGCGCGCCGCCGTCGGGTAGGAACGCGATGGCCCACGGCACCCGCAGCCCCTTGGCCAGGACGGTCGCCACCGCCTGCTGGCCGGCACCGCCGGGGCTCGCCGACGCCGACGGGGTCGGCAGGTTCGGCGGCTCACCCGCCGGGTCGGGCTCCGGCTCGCCGAAACTGCAACCCGAGGCGAGCAGCAGCGCCGCGCAGGACGCCGCGAGGACCACCCGGAGGCGGCGGACGCGAGGGTACGGGAGACGGGCTCTCACCCGGCCCAGCGTAGCCCGCCGGACGGCCCGGCCGGGCCCGACAGATGGGCCACGGCTCGCGCCGGAACCGTTCAGCGGACCCGGACGGCCAGCAGCGCCGTGTCGTCCTCGCGGTGCTGGATCGAGGCGAGCAGCAGGTCACACAGGTCGTCGAGGGGCACCGTGTCGGTGCCGGTCAACCGGTGCACCAACTCGGCGAGCCCGTCGTCGATGGACCGGTCCCGGCGCTCGATCAGCCCGTCGGTGTAGAGCAGCAGCGTGTCGCCGGTGGCCAGGCTTGTCGACCGGCTGGTGCGTACCGACGGTCGGGCCAGGCCGAGCAGCGGCTCCGGCGTCGCCTCGAGGACCTCCACCGCACCGCCCGCCCGGACCACCAGGGCCGGCGGGTGCCCGGCGTTGCACCAGGTCACCTCGCGGACGCCGGAGCGTTCGCCACAGATGCGCACAAGTGTCGCGGTGGCCGCGATGGGCAGTCGCAGGCCACGGATGGCGCTGTCCAGGTGGGTCATCAGCGCCCCGACCGCGTCCGGCCGGCCGAACGCGTTGCCGCGTACCAGGTTGCGCAGCTGGCCCATGGTCGCCGCCGCCTCGATGTCGTGCCCGGCCACGTCCCCGATCGCCGCGATCAGGTCACCGTCGGGCTGCACGAAGGCGTCGTACCAGTCGCCGCCCACCTCCACCCGGTCGGCCGCCGGCTGGTAGCGGGCCGTCAGCTCCAGCTCCGGCACCAACGGCAGCCGCGGCAGCATGCTGTGTTGCAGGACCTCGGCGACGTGCCGCTGCTCCCCGTACATCGAGCTGTTGCCGACGGCCTGACCGGCCCGGCGGCCGATGTCCACGGCGGTGAGCAGGTCACGGTCGTCGAACTGCTGACGGTCGGAGGCGTTGACCAGGGTGATCGCGCCCAGCACGGTGCCCCCGACGGCCCGCACCGGCACGCTGAGATAGGAGGCGATGCCCAGCCGCTCGGCGATCGCCGACATCTCCGGATCGGTGGTACCCCGGGCCACGTCGGCCAACGACGCCACGCCACCGAGGCGCGGCTGGCCGGTCCGCAGCACCGCCCGGATGATCGACTCCTGACTCAGCCCGGTACGCAGCAGTTGGGCGAAGCGGTCGACGTCCGCCGTTCGGGTCGGGTCGCGGTGCACCGCGACCACCTCCCGGGGCTGCCCGGACGGCCCGACCAGGGTGAGCAGGCACCAGTCGGCGAGCAGCGGCACCATGGCGGCGGCGAGCCGGCGCAGCGACGTGCCGACGTCGAGCGTGCCGGCGAGCGTCTCGCTCACACCGGCCAGCAGCTCCAGCCGCTGGTGCGCGCGGACGATCCGACGACGCGCCTCCTGCGCGCCGTCCAGCGCGATCCGCAGTCGCAGCTCCGACGAGCAGGCGGCGGCGAGGTCGGCAAGCGTCCGTAGCTGCCCGGCGGTCCACGCCCGGGGTTTGTTGTCGATGGCGCACAGTGAGCCGAGCACCCGGCCGGAGAGGTCGGTCAACGGCATCCCGGCGTACGCGACGACGCCGAGGTCGTCGATGGCCAGGTTGTCGCGGACGCGGGGGTAGAGCCGGGCGTCCGGCAACACCATCGGCGCCTCGGTGTCCACCACGTGCTGGCAGAACGAGTGGCTCAGCGGAGTCTGCCGCCGCTGCGACCACGGCTCCGGCAGACCCACCGCCCCGGGAAAGAACTGCCGGTCGGCGGAGACCAGGGAGACCAGCGCGACCGGCACCTCCAGCAGGTCGCTGACCAGTCGGGCGAAGCGGTCGAACGCCTCGTCCGGGGTGGCGTCCAGACCCGTGTCGGCGAGCGCACGCAGTCGCGCCGCGTCACCGAGCGCCGGAGGTGGGGCGATCGAACGTCGCGCGCTGGCGGGGGAGCCGTCGGTCATCGAGCACCTGTCTGCCGGGTCGGAGGCCCGACCGGCCCTCCGACCCTTGGTTATACCTCGTCGTGGCCGGGACCGAACATCGGTGTGCCGAGTCTCGCCCGCCCCACTGCCGTCCGCCATCCCCCGTGACGCCGGTTCGCCGCCGTGCCCGCACCGGCCGTCGCGCGGACGGCTATCGTCGGCGGACGTGAAGGTATGGATTCCGCATCAGGCAGGCCTGAACCTCGTCGGCGAGCTGCCTCCGGGCGTGACTGTGGAGGTCGCCGAACACGCCGACCGGTTGCCGTCCGCCCCGGCTGACGTCCGCTTCTGGGTACCGCCGTTCCTGAGCGGGTCGGACGCGACCGCGTTGCTGGGCGAGCTGCCCGAGCTGGAGGTGGTGCAGCTGCTCTCCGCCGGTGCGGACGCCTGGGTCGGCCGGATGCCGGACGGGGTCACGCTCTGCGACGCCCGGGGCGTGCACGACCCGTCCACCGCCGAGTGGGTGGTCACCGCGATCCTGGCCCAGCTGCGCGCCTTCGGAGCCTTCGCCCGCGCGCAGGCCGAGCGGCGGTGGGCGTACGACGGCCACGCGCCCACCGACGAGCTGACCGGCAAGCGGGTGCTGATCGTCGGGGCCGGCTCGATCGGCACGGCGGTACGGGACCGGCTCGCCCCCTTCGAGGTGAGCTTCACCCTGGTCGCCCGGACGGCCCGAGCGGAGCAGGGGGTGCACGGGGTGGCGGAGCTGCCCCGGCTGCTGCCCGACGCCGACGTGGTGGTGGTGCTGGTGCCGCTCACCGACCAGACCCGTGGCCTGATCGACAAGGACTTCCTGGCCGCGATGCCCGACGGGGCGCTTCTCGTCAACGCGTCCCGTGGTCCGGTGGCCCGCACCGAGGCGCTCGTCGCCGAACTGGCCACCGGCCGGATCTCGGCCGCGTTGGACGTCACCGACCCGGAGCCGCTTCCCGCCGAATCACCGCTGTGGACGATGCCGAACGTGCTGCTCACCCCGCACGTGGCCGGGTCGGTGCGCGGGCTGCTGCCGCGGGCGTACCGGCTGGTGGGCGATCAGGTCAGGCGGTTCGCCTCCGGTCAGCCGCTGATCAACACGGTGGTCGACGGCTACTGACCGGGTGTCTCGGCGGCCTCGTCCGGCAGTGTCTGGCCGGTGGCCGAGACCAGTCGGGGCAGGTCGGTGCCGCGTACCGCCGGAAGGCCGACCTGTTGGCCGTCGTCGAGGCGGGCCACCGCCCGCCCGCGCGCGTCGGTGGCCAGCTCGGCGACCCGGTCCCAGCCGATCCGGCGTTGCCCGAACAGCGCCCGCAGGCGCAGCTCCCGGGAGTCGGCGTCGGTGCCGGCCCGCCAGGCCCACACCCCGACGGCGAGGGGGACGAGCAGCACCGGCAGCAGGTACGCCCGGGCGTTGGCCAGCGGCAGGGCGCCGATGAAGGCGATGACGGCGGCGGCCAGGATGGCTTGGTTGTACCGGAAGCGGACGGTGTCGGGCGTACTCACCAGGCGATGATCCCACCCCTGGTCGACGAGGGTCGCGGCGGGCGGCGCCACGGAGCCCCGACGCCGTACAGTGATACGGGTCACTGCTTCGTTTGGGTGACCGACGCGTAACCAATCTGGTCGCCGGTCGTTTTCTCCTGTTGGGCAGTGGACCAGCACCGTCCCCCGCCCGCACCGCCGCACCGCCCCGTGCCCCCTCACGAAGGCGACCGCCGTGCTCCTCGCGTACCCGTTCCGTGTTCTCATCCCCCGCCGGGCGGCCCCGGAGGTCGCCGTGTCCACGGCCGTGGCGCTGCTCGTCGTCGCCGGGGCCGCCGATCTGGCCCCGACGCCGGTGATCATCGCGTTGTCCGGCGGGGCGGGCGCCACCCTCGCCGGCGTACGACTCTCCCGACTGACCGGCCGCCGAGCCAGCGACCCGGCGTCGGACGACCCGTCGTGGCGGACGGCGGCCGTGCTGCTCGACGCGGCGGTGGTGGCGGCCGGCTGTGTGGCCGCCGCTCTGCCGCTCGTCGACGCCGGGCACCGCGCCGCCGCGCTGCTCGGTTCGTTGACAGTGGCGGTCCTGTCCGTGGCCGGGCTGCGTCGGCTCCCGATTCGGCCGCCTCGGACGGCACGACTGCGAGGGCTGGTCGAGGCGACCGGCCCCACTGTCGGTCTGGCCCTCGCCGGCTGGTTGCTGCTCCCGCCCGACGCCCTGCCTCCGTCGGCCCGGCTGGTCGCGGCGCTGGCGCTCGCAGGGCTGGGCATGGCCGCGCTCAGCGCGTTCACCGGGGCCGGGCGGCGCTCGGGCGACGCGATCTGCCGGGGCGGCGTGCTGCTCACACTTGTCGGGCTGGCGCTGCTGACGATCCTGCCGCCCGCGCCGACGGGCCGGGCGGCGCTGCTGGCGGTGCCGCCGCTGGTGCTCGGGATGCTGTTGACCGCACGGGGGGCGACGGCGGCGGTGACGACGGCCGGTGCGCAACCGGCTGCCGGCCCGCCCGCCGCGACCTGGCCACGGGTGGTGCTCCCGGCGTCGGTGCTGCTGCTCGCGGCGGGTCTGCACCTGGGAGCGGGCCGCACTCCGGACCGGACGAGCGTGCTGCTCGCCCTGGCGGCGGTGCCACCGCTGGTCCTGCGGGAGTTGCTGCGCGGCGGTGACGCGGGCGTACCGGAGCGGCACGCCGCGCACCGCCGACGCGCCGGCCGCGCGGTGCGGCGTCGACGCACGGCACAACCACCGCGGTCCGACGCGACCTCCGTGTCGCCCCCACCGGGCCTGAGCCCGGTCGTCGCGCCGTGGCCCCCCGACGCCTGCGGAACCGCCACCAGCGGCGTCGACGGTCTCTGGCCTCCGACCGGCGGCATCGGCGCCACGACCGCTGTCGACGCGGCCTGGCCCGACGCGGGCGTCGCCTGGTCGACTGTCGACCACCGCTCCGGTTCGGTAGGGGACCGGGCGGCGCTGCTGGACGCTCTCGCCGCCATCGGCGACGTCCCGGCGCCGGCCGGTTCGCTGCTGCTGGTGGAGCTGCACGGCGCGGACGGGCTGGGCCCGGTGGCGCGGGAGGACGTGCTGGCCGAGGCGGTCCTGCGGGTCCGCGCGGCCGTCGGGCCCCACGACCTGGTGACCGGCTGCACCGGCACCGGCTTCGCGGTGGTCACCAGCGCCGGGCCGGTGGTGGCGTACGCGTTGGGCACCCGGCTGCTGACCGCGCTCACTCCGCCGTACCAGCTGGCCGGGTCGGTGCTGCGCGTGCAGGTGAGCATCGGGCTCGCCGAGGTGAGTGGCGCCGGGCCCGCCGACGTGCTCCGTCAGGCCGAGCTGGCCCGGCGGCGGGCGGTGCAACTGGGCCGGGACCGGGTCGAGTGGTACGACGCGTTCCTGGAGGAGCAGTTGGTACGCCGCCTCGACCTGGAACGTGAGTTGCCCGGTGCGGTGGCGCGTGGCGAGCTGGACCTGGTCTACCAGCCGGTGCTCGACCTGACCGACAGGCAGCCGGTGGGCGTCGAGGCGCTGTTGCGCTGGCGCAGCCCCGTGCTCGGCACTGTGCTTCCGGCCGAGTTGCTGCCGGTCGCCGAGGATCTGGATCTGGTCGGCGAGTTGGAGTGGTGGGTACTGGACCGGGCCTGCCGGCAGTTGGCCGGCTGGTCGGAGGGCCCCCGTGAGCTGTGGATGGCGGTGAACGTCACCACCCGGGAGCTGACCACCCCCGACTTCGTGCAACGCACCGCGGCGGTGCTGGCCGCGTACGGGGTGTCGCCGGAGCGGCTGGTGGTGGAGGTGGCCGAGCCGAGGATCGCCGCCGACCTGTCGACAGTGGTGGCCCGGCTGGCGGGGCTCCGGTCGCTGGGTGTCCGCACCGCGCTTGACGACTTCCGGGCCGAGCACGCCTCGCTGGCCCAGCTCCGCCGCCTGCCGATCGACCTGCTGAAGGTGGGCCCCGAGCTGGTGGGGGCGCAGTCGGCGGGGCAGCCGCCGCTTATCGACGTGGTGGTAAACGTGGGCGAGCGGTTGGGTGTGGAGATCGTCGCCGAGGAGTTGGAGTCGGCGACCCAGGTCGAGGTGGCGCGTCGGGCCGGCTGCCGCTACGGGCAGGGCTTCGCGCTGGCCCGTCCGGCCACCGCCGAGCGGGTCGAGGCGTACTTCGAGGAGTTCCCCTCGGCGTCGCGCTGAACCGGTTCACTTCCCGCGCGGCGGTGCCGTGCTGCCGCGCGGGGTCAGCTGCGGGCTCTCGTCCTGCACCCGCGTCGCCGGCTGCCCGGCGATGACGGCGAGCAGGTGGCGGGCGGCGTGCGCGCCGTACGCGGGGATGTCGCGGCCCAGCGCCGTCAGGGGCGGGTGCACCAGCCGGCACAGCGGGGAGTCGTCCCAGGCCACGATGGACAGGTCGTCCGGCACGGTGAGGCCCATCTCCTGGGCGACCGAGAGCCCGGCGACGGCCATCACGTCGTTGTCGTAGATGACGGCGGTGGGCCTCGTGGCGGAGCTGAGCAGGCGGCGGGTGGCCCGCCCACCCTCCTCGCCGCTGTAGTCGGAGAAGACGGTCACCGCGTCGGCCAGGCCGAGTCGCCGGCACAGCCCCGCGAAGGCGTCGGTACGGATCTCGGTGTGCAGCAGGTCCGGCAGGCCGCCGACCCGGGCGATGCGGCGGTGGCCCAGCGCCACCAGGTACTCCACAGCCTCGGTCAGCGCCGCCGCGTCGTCGGACCAGAGGCTGGCCAGCTCGCCGGTGCCGCCCGGTCCGCCGATCACCACGGCCGGCAGTTGGAGCTGGTGCAGGGCGGGGATGCGGCTGTCGTCGGTGCGCAGGTCGCAGACGAGCACCCCGTCGACCCGGCGCTCGCCCCACCAGCGCCGGTACACAGCGATCTCGGCGTCGTGGTCGGCCACCACCTGGAGGGTCAGCGCGTACGAGCGGGCCGAGAGTTCGGCCTCCACGCCGCTGATCAGCGCCATGAAGAACGGCTCGACGCCAAGTGTCCGGGCGGGCCGGCACAGGGCCAGACCGACCGCGCCGGCCGTGGCGGCGGAGAGCGCCCGTGCGGCGCTGCTCGGGCTGAACCCGATCTCGGTGGCGATGGCGAGGATGCGCTCCCTGGTGGCCGCCGAGACGCCGGGCTGCCCGTTCAGCGCGTACGACACGGCGCCCTTGGACACGCCCGCGCGACGCGCGACGTCCGCGATTGTCGGCCGCTTCACCGGCGTGCTCCTCGGTCTCTGGTGCCGTTGACAGTCCCGAAATCCGAACCGTACGGTGGCTCAGCTTATCCGGTTCAGTAGGCATCTTTCGATGCAGAAGGTGCGGTGACATCGTGAGCCGACAGGGACTCTACGACGGCTGGACCGTGCGGGCGATGCCCGCAGCGCAGGTGCCGGCGGAGGTCGCCGGTCGGTCCGTGCCGGCGACCGTGCCCGGCTGCGTACACACCGACCTGCTCGACGCCGGGCTGATCCCCGATCCGTACCTCGACGACAACGAGCTGTCCCTGGCCTGGATCGGGCGCACCGACTGGCACTACCGAACGACGTTCCCCGCCCCGGCCGGTGACCACGACCGGGTCGACCTGGTCTGCGCCGGCCTGGACACCGTCGCCACCATCAGCGTCAACGGGGTCGAGGTCGGCCGTACCGAGAACATGCACCGCTCCTACCGGTTCGACGTCGGGGCGCTGCTGCGCGACGGCGACAACGACCTGGCCGTAGCGTTCGACTCCGCCTACCGCTATGCCGAGGCACAGCAGGAGCGGCTGGGCGACCGGCCGAACGCCTACCCGGAGCCGTTCCACTTCATCCGCAAGATGGCCTGCAACTTCGGCTGGGACTGGGGGCCCACGCTCGTCACCGCCGGCATCTGGCAGGACATCGCCCTGCACGCCTGGTCCACGGCCCGGCTGGCAGACGTCCGCCCGCTTGTCACAGTGGACGGTCGCGACGGCCGGGTCGAGGTGCACGTCGAGGTCGAGCGAGTCGCGGACGTCCCGCTTACCGTGCGCGCCACAGTCGCCGACGCCCACGCCGAGGTCGTCGTCCCGGCCGGGCAGCGCACGGCCGTGCTGACACTCACCGTCCGCGAGCCCGCGCTCTGGTGGCCCCGGGGGTACGGCGAGCAGGCGCTCCATCCGCTGGACGTGACCCTGCACGCCCCGGACGACGACACCCTGGACACCTGGTCGCGGCGGGTCGGCTTCCGCTCGGTACGGCTGGACACCACACCCGACGAGCACGGCACCCCCTTCGTGCTGTCGGTAAACGACGTTCCGGTCTTCGTACGGGGCGTCAACTGGATCCCCGACGACGTGTTCCCCACCCGGATCACCAGGGACCGGCTCGCCGGCCGGTTCGACCAGGCGATCGGGGCCAACGTCAACCTGCTGCGCGTCTGGGGCGGCGGCCGGTACGAGTCGGAGGACTTCTACGACCTCGCCGACGAACGAGGGCTGCTCGTCCAGCAGGACTTCCTCTTCGCCTGCGCCGCGTACCCGGAGGAGGAGCCGTTCGCCAGCGAGGTCGCCGCCGAGGCCGCCGAACAGGTCACCCGGCTGACGCCCCACCCGTCCCTGGTGCTGTGGACCGGCAACAACGAGAACATCTGGGGTTGGCACGACTGGGACTGGCAGGAACCCCTCGCGGGGCGCACCTGGGGGCGCGGCTACTACCTGGACGTCCTGCCCCGCATCGTCGGCGAGCTGGACCCGACCCGCCCGTACTGGCCGGGCAGCCCCTGGTCGGGCACCGAGACGATCCACCCCAACGACCCGGCGCACGGCACCACCCACATCTGGGACGTGTGGAACACCGACGACTACACCAAGTACCGGGAGTACGTGCCGCGCTTCGTCGCCGAGTTCGGCTACCAGGCCCCACCGACGTACGCGACCCTGCGCCGCTCGATCTCCGACGAGCCGCTGGCGCACGACTCACCCGGGATGGCGCACCACCAGAAGGCCGCCGGCGGCGACGCCAAACTCCAGCGCGGCCTGGACGCGCACCTGCCCGCCCCGGCCGACTTCGACGACTGGCACTACCTGACGCAACTCAACCAGGCGCGGGCCATCCAACTCGGCGTCGAGCACTTCCGCTCGCACCGGGACGTCTGCGCCGGCACCATCGTGTGGCAGCTCAACGACTGCTGGCCGGTGACCTCCTGGTCGGCAGTCGACGGCGACGGCCGCCGCAAACCCCTGTGGTACGCGCTGCGCCACGCGTACGCCGACAGGCTGTTGACCGTGCAGCCCCGCGACGGATGCCTCGCCCTCGTCGCGGTCAACGAGACCGGCGAGCCGTGGCGGGCGTCGGCCTCGGTGACTCGGCTGACCCTCGACGGGGAGCCCCGGACGAAGAACTCCCTCGAACTCGACGTGCCGGCGTACTCCTCGGTGACGCTGGCCCTGCCGGCGGAGCTGGCCCGGCCGGACGACGCTCGGCGGGAACTGCTCGTGGCCGAGGCGGGCGTCGATCGGGCGCTGTGGTTCTTCGCCGAGGACCGGGACTTCGCCTGGCCGGCGGCGGCCTGGGAGGCGACTGTCGAACCTTGTGACGGCGGTCAGCGGGTCCGGGTCACGGCCCGCACGGTGCTGCGCGACCTGACCCTCTTCCCGGACCGACTGGACGACTCCGCCACAGTGGACAGGGCTTTGATCACCCTGCTGCCGGACGAGTCGACAACGTTCACGGTGCGCGCGGCCGGACCGCTGGACGAGGCGGCGCTGATCACCCGCCCGGTGCTGCGCTGCGTCAACGACCTGACGACTTGATCCACACGACTTCGCTGATATCGCGGTAACCGAGCCGACCGGATACCGCCATATCACTGATCTCGTGTGGATTACCTCGGCGCCCCACCTCCTCGCTGATGGAGGGGCTGGATGGCGCGGCCCTGACCCGTCGCCCGGTGCCTCGCTGCGTCCACGACCCCAGCGCAACTAGTTGCTGCCGGCGACCACGTCCGAGGGTTGGCACTACGGCGAGCCGTATACCTCAGAGTCATAGTTATGACTCTGAGGTATAGCGCGCCTTGCCGTCCGTTGGTGCGAAGTCTCAGCCAAGCGCGCATCGAAGTCGGTCGTGCACTCCAGGAGGCGGCCCGAGGACGGTGGTCACTCCTCGGAGTCGGAGCCAATCGCAGAGTTGGCAACCCTCGTCGGCGGGGTGTCGAAGTCCGGGCTGTCCTGAGAGGAGATGGCGGTGGAGACGAGACTGGCGGCGACTGGCTGCACGGGCGTGACGTCGTCCGGCGTGCGCAGACGTGGCGGTGCCGGCATCCATGGCTTCAGGTTCTGGATGATCTGCTCGTAGAAGTCGTCGATCGCGTGCAGCACGGAGTCGATGAATGCGCCCCGTCCGCTGCCCCGCTTGGTCCCCGCTGCCGTGGTCTGGGCGACTCGGAAGGCCCGTAGCTCGCGCGCGGGGTCGGCGATCAGCGTCGTGGGCTCGGTCCGGACCTGGCGCAGGAGGTCGGTCGCTCCACCGCCCCGGGCGTGCATGGCGAACGCTTCGATCCGGACACTCTCCGGCGCATCTTTCAGCTGGCGGATCAGCCAGTTCACTCTCGTGGTCGGGCGGCCGGTACGTGGGGCGTCCACGTCGACATGGCAGGAGATCTGTCCGGCCCGCAGATCGGCCGTGACCTGAAGGTGGCCGACGGCGCCAGGAATTCTGATGCTGCCGGTCAGTGTCCCGGTCGTGACGAGCTGGTTGACCAGCGTCTGGGTGCGTGCGGCCGGATCGGTGAGGTCGCGGCGGCTCAGCGCGGGGGTGACATCAGTACCCAACTGCCTGCCGAGCCGCAGGCAGGCGTAGCGGATCAAGGCGTCGAATCGGCCGGCCACGTCGGCCGCGCCGCTGTCGCCGGCTCGCAATGTTCCGGCCGACACTCCATCGCGTACCTGCACCCAGGCCGGCCCCATGTCGCTGAACTCCAGTGCGCCAGAGCGGGGATGCTCGAGATACCTGATCAGCTCGCCCAAGATCCACGCCTGGTCCGGGTCTGCAACGCCGCGGTATTCCTTCTGAATCACCGCCTGGGTCAGGATCTCCGTCCAGGGAAGGTGGTACAGGGCGACCTTGCGCAGCTTCCGGCGATCAATCGCGGTCGGATGCTGACCCGGAATGGGGGCGATCTCGTTGGAGATCGTGATGAGGGCGTCGAAGCCCTGCTCCCGTGCGATGTCCAGGTATGCCTCCAACTGCTCGGTCTTCAGCGCGTTGCCGCCGGTCTTCACCTCGACCAGCGCGGTCCACTGCCGCTGCCCTCGTGTAACGCGGATCAGGCCGTCCGGGAAAAGCTGCTGGTTGCCAAGCTTGAACGGGACCTCGATGAAGGTCTGCACCGTTCCGGCCGGAGCACCGAGGGACTGGGTCAGGACACGCCCGAACTCCCGGACCGCGCTCATTACCGCGAGCAGGGCGGAGGTGGCCCGACGTTCTTGTTCCTCTGCTCCGTTGATGCCCGACGTGGGGATCAGGCGGGCAGCGAGCCAGGTCTCCTCAGACATACAAGTGACTCCTCGTAAAGGCGGTGGTACGAGAAGCTACTCCCGATAGGGGCCGGAAATCGGCGTGACCGTCGGCGCGTACGAATGGAAAGAGGTGCCCGGTCGCCTGTCGGGCGATCCGCCCGGCCGACTCCGTTTGCCGGTCGGAGACCTCGGTCTCATCGGTTCGGTCCCTGTTGGCAATTCTGTCCGGTAACTGACTGCGGGTCTGGCTACTCCGAGGGCTTACTCGCGGCCCTCATCGGAGTCGCGCGCTTCGACAAGAGCGATGCCTTTCAGCCGAGGACGCTGATGTAGCGGCGTGCCGCCTCCGAGCTGCCCTGAACGAGAGCCATCGCTTCGGCCAGGCGTTGCTTGCTCTGTTCGCCCCGGGCGATAGCTTCGGTGATCGTCGGATGACCCGTGCCGGCGGAGATGGCGCGTAGTCGGGCCAGCATCTGTTCGGTGTTCTCGGCGGCGGCCCGGATCTGGTTGATGGTGGCGTTGCCCTGTTCGGCGGCCTGCATCAGCGCCGCCTTGACTTCCTCGATGCTGGCCATGTCGCCCTCCGCCTGACGATCGCGCATTGAGTTCACGTTTGCGTGGTCGGACGGACACTATCGGAGATGAATGGGGCCACGCAGCCCCGCTGACTACAGGTATTCGGCTGCCGTGCGTTCCACGTCGGCGACGAACTCTTCAAGCTGCGTCTCGGTGAGATCGCGGTCCTGGAGCAGCTTGCCGAGGAACACGATTTGCATCTGGAGGGCAGTCTCAGGGCTGAGATTGTGGATCAGTCCGACCTCACCGAGGGCCGCGCGGACCAGGCCTTCCATCTCCAGGGCGGGCAGCGACTCCGCGCCTGGGAACTGGGTGCGCGTCTCGGCGACGAAGCGTGCGACGTCGGTGGGAGAGTGGGTGGCGGCGAAGCGGTCGTTGACCGCGATGGCGAAGGCAGCGCCGATCACCTGGTTCCCGCCGCGCCAGCCGGAGGACTCCAACCCATCCAGGAGTTGGTCCACCGTGCCCCAGTCACGTCGTGCCATCGCGCGGATCAGGTCGCTGAACTCGGTCCGTACGCTCACGATCTCGTAACCTCGCTATTCCCTTGCGGATCGATAAGACAGAGCGGTGGACGGCAATGCCCGCCACCAGCCCTACCACGACGAGGTGTCCCGCCGCATCCGGTGCTTCGTTGAGGAGACGTTGCCCTACCGTAGGGCCGGCCGTCGGGGTTGTGGTGCCGGGTTGTTGGGCCCCTGACGGGCCATGTGGACCTCGGATAATCGTGAACGCTTCCCGGGCCGCCGCCACCGACTTCTGGGTGTTGTCCTGGACGTCCTCGACCTTCCTGGTCATCGTACTCAGGAAGGAGGCGACGTTCTTCCGTGCGGACTCGCGCTCGGCCGTCTCGGCGAGCAAATCCTCACCGGACGGCGTGGCCGCGTCAGATGGCTCTGTGGTCGGTGCAGAGCCGGGGGCGATCGCCTTGGAGTAGGCGCCGATGCTGTCGGCCGCCTCGCTGATCAGGCGGGCAAGTTTGCCAGCCTTCTCGCTGGCGGTCCTGCTCTCTGCCACAGTGCCGACGAGTTCGGGGTGACTGCTGCCCTGCGCTGCCTGGGTGTAGTGCGCGTTGGCCTCTTCCGCGTCAGCCTGGGCGCGTCGCGCGACAACTGCGGCGCTGTGCAGAGCGTCGATGGCGCTTCGTAGCTGGGCGACGACGTCGCCGAGGCTTCCGCTCATCCGATGATGGCGAGGTAGGCGGCAGCGTGATCCTTAGCCGCCTTGATTCGGCGAAGCACCAACTCAACTTCGTTCGCAGCTTCGCGGAGAGCTTTGCGGGACTCCTGCGCCTCGCCGCGTTCACTGTCATGCAGGGTGGCGATTGCCAGTGCAGACGCGTCGGCGAGTCTGGCGTTGGCCTTCTCGACGCTCATCCGAGCGTTGTCGAGCGCTTGATCGCCCTTCCGGATCGTCACCTTGACATCGCCGATGGTCACCGTCGCACGTTAGCTGAGCCCGGTCGTCGAGCGCAGCCCCGGCGACGGGTGGGCGCCCCAGGTCGCCTGAAGCCCCCACCGTGGGCTCAGCGGGAGGTGCGGGTCTCTCGCACGAAGGTGGCCCAGGCGATAGGGGCGAAGGTCAGGGCCGGGCCGTGCGGATCCTTGCTGTCACGGACGGCGACGATGCCGGGCAGGTTGTCGGCAACCTCGACACACTCGCCGCCGTTGCCCGCGCTGCGGGTGCTCTTGCGCCAAGATGCGCCCGTTAGGTCAACCACGGTGGACCTCCCCGATGATCTTGTTGATTAGTTGGAACGATTGTCCCTCATCGAGGGCCAGTGACAGCAGGCTCGACCAGACCTTTTCATAGGCCGCGAACTCGTTGGGGCGGTCGAGATAGAGCGCGCCGGTAATCGCCTCGCTGTAGACCACCGGTGGCTCGGGCGTGGTCCGGTTCCCAGGCGGAAAGTCAAGGAGCACGAACTCTCCAGCGACGGTCCCCTGGTGCGGTCCAGCGATGAGGGGCAGCACGCGAATCGACACGTTCGGCAGCCGGGTCATAGTCAGCAGGTGGCTCAGTTGTCCCGCCATGGTGCCGGAATCGCTTACCGGCCGAAGGAGCACCGACTCGCAGAGCACCACTTGCATCTGCGGTGCTCGGGGCAGGCGGCGGGTCAGCAGGGACTGCCGTTGCAGGCGAAGCTCGACGGCGCGCTCCCGGTCGTCCTCGCTCATGTCGGGCTGATCGATGCGGTAGATGCCCCGGGCGTAGTCGCGGCTCTGCAGAATGCCCGGCACGAGGCTGTTCTTGTAGAACCGGAGTCTCGACGCTGCGGATTCGAGGCCGACGTACAGCTCGAACCATTCGGGGACGGCGTCGCCGTACGCGTGCCACCAGCCCTTCGCCCTGGTCTCGCCGGCCAGGGAGGTCAGCGCACGGGTCAGCTCGCCCGTCGCCCCGTACAGCTCACACATCGCTCGGACGTCGACCCCGCGCACCGAGCCGAGCCCGCTCTCGATCCGCCACACCTTCTGTCGGCTGCACTCCAGCGCCTCGGCGACCGCGTCCAGGGTCGCCCCCGCCTCGGTGCGCAGGTCACGTAGCGCCCGGCCGAGTTGCCGTCGGGGCACCGTCGAGCCCATGTCGTCGGCCACGCGGCTCTCCTTCCTGTTGGATTTTGCAACATCCCGACGGCCGTTCTGCAACAGGGGAATGTTGCCCACAATTAACGGAACAGGGTGAGTCGACATTCATTGCGATAGCGCCCCTGACCTTACAAGATAGGTCCGACAAAGGCGATGACGCGCAATTCCCGTCGGCCGCCGATTGTTAAACCAATCCGCCAGTGAGGAGAAGGCATGCGCGCGTTTCTTCGAACCGAGCCGACGGCCGTCCGATGAGCCCTCGCTGGGTGGCGCACCTGCCGTTCACCGCCGCCGACCTGCCGGCCGCCCAGCACTTCGCCGGCACTCTGGCCCGCTCTCTGACCTTCCTGTCCGAGGTGGACGCGGGCGAGACCACCGTGTCCGCCGAGGACGCTCAGGGCGTACGCCATCGGGTCTTCTGCGACCTGCCGCTCGACGGCGGCCGGCGGTGCGTGCGGCGCGTCGAGCACGACGGCGAATGCACTGCCCGGCGGTGTCGGTGACCGCCGCGCCCGTCGTCACCTGCCCCGACTGCGACGGGATGACCTTCACGCTGGACCCGTGCCGGTGCACCACCTACGGCGACCGGTTCCTCGCCGACG
The DNA here is from genome assembly GCF_049841645.1 of Micromonospora sp. DT43. NCBI lineage: Bacteria > Bacillati > Actinomycetota > Actinomycetes > Micromonosporales > Micromonosporaceae > Micromonospora > Micromonospora sp. DT43. The sequence goes on from NZ_JBNCKR010000003.1 coordinate 471,365, forward strand.
CCGACGTCCCCGCGCTGCCTCGGGAGGCGTACCGGGAGTGCGAGCAGTGTCGGGGCGCGGGCAGTGTCGCGTACCCCTGTTATCGCTGCGCGCGGCGCGGCCGGCGGCGGGCGCAGCTCGTGGTCACCGTCGCCAACCTGGACACCGGCGCGGTCGCGTCCCACCAGGTCGTGCCCGGCGGCCTCGACCCCCATCCCGACCCGGCGGGCCACTGGGTGGTCGACCTTGCTCCCCGGGTACGCGAACTCGCCGCCACCGTCGGCGCGGTCATGGACGACGCCGACGTGCCGTCGCTGTGGCTGGACCGGCAGTGGCGACCCGATCTGCCCGTCGCGCAGCGGCATGAACTGGAGGCCCACGCGATCCTGCGCGCCGATCACGCTCCCTGGCGGCTGGTGCTGGGACGGTCGAGCGCCGCGCCCGCCGTCGACCCGGCCGCCCGGCTGGCCCGGCTCTGTGCGCTGGCCGACCTGCTGCTGCTCGACCTGGTCGTCGAGGTCCGCCGGCAGGGCGCGGGGTTCGGGTGGGCCGTCCGCTACGAGGTGCCCGGCTCGTCGGTGCCACCCGGCTCGCCCGGCCCCTGGCAGGACCTGCCGGAAGCGCTGACGTGCACCGACGTTGGCGACGCGCTCACCGGTCTTGCCGAGCGTGGCTTGGCCGCCCCCGCCCGGCTGTTGCGCCCCGGCTCGCCGCGCCCACCCGTCGCGCCGACTGTGGACGTCGACCAGCTCGAACGCCGCATCCTCGCGGACTGCGTCGACGCGACAGACGGCGACGAACTGCCCGGCGCGCAAGCCCTCGGGCGTGACGGCCGCTGGTGGCACACCACGCTGCGCCCCGGTGAGCCGGTCGAGATTCTCGCGGAGCAGCCCACCGGGCAGGTGGTCCGCAGTGTGCGAGTGCCGCTGAGCCGCGGCTACGAACCACCCGACCCGTCCTGGCTGGGTGAACCCGTCGACTGGTGGCCCTGCCCGGACTGTCGACTGCACGACCGGCTACGGACCTGTGAGTGTCGGCTCGGCGATCGGCCTGCCGAATCCGACTGCCCGCACTGCTGGGGGGCCGGCCTGCGGCCCTCGGCCCTGCGCTGTTTCACCTGCGGCGGCACCAACCGCCTGCACCAAACCCTGCTGGTCACCGTCACCGACCTGCGGCACCGGGCGATGCACCTGACCTGGCGGGCCGGCACACCCGAGGTCGCGCCGCTGGTCGCCACCCAGCCCAACGGCCGGCCCGTCGTGCAGCTACCCGACCGCTACCGTCTCGGCTCCTGGTCGGCAGTCCTCGGCGCGCGGCCCGAGGACCTCCGCGACGCCGACGGCGGGCTCGACGTCGACCGGGACCTGCGCGACGGGTACGTCACCCTGCCCCGGGCCGGGGCCGACCCGGTCGGCGAGCACGTGCGCGGTGCCGGGCGCGGCACTGCCGCCGGCCGCTTGATCGTGGTGGCGGCGCCTCCCGACGCGCCGCCGCTGGTCGAGCTGCTGCGGCTCGCACTGGGCCTCGACCTGGCCCTCGTGGTGGCCGTGCGCGACCTGCGGCACCACAGTGGTGACCCGTTGCTGGCCGACGGCCTGCACTGGTCGGTCGAGGTGCAGCCGCGTGACGCTCCCGTGCGCCCCGACGGCCTGCCCTACCGGCCAAGCCTGGCTGCCGCTCTGGCCTGGTGCCGGGAATGCCTGACCGACGCCGTCGCCGGGGCCGCCCCGACCGACCCGGCGGTCCCGATCCCGGTGCCCTGGTCGGGGCCACGCGACCTTGTCGCCGACCCCGAGCCGGACCTGCTCCGGCTCGCCGCCCGGCACGCCGGGCAGGCGGTCACCGTGCGCTTCACCCGCGCCGGCTGCGCCGTGCACCGACACGACGACGACGGCGTACGCCTCCTCGCCGCAGGACCCAACCTGCGCGATCTCCGATTGGCCTGAAGGCCTGTCCGGCGCGTTGATCGACACGAGATCGCTGATATCGGGGTTTCCGGCCCGAGGGGACACCCCGATATCGGCGACGTCGTGTTGATCATGGGGCTGCCGCGGCCCCGGTGGTTACTCCGGGACGCGGCGGTAGGCGCCGTCGCTGGCCGAGGTGGCCATCGAGGCGTACGCGCGCAGCGCCGCCGACACCGGCCGCTGCCGGTCGGTAGGGGTGTACGGCTTGTCGCGCTTCTCCTCGGCGACGCGTCGCGCCTCCAGCTCGTCCTCCGCCACGTTGAGGGAGATCGACCGGCCCGGAATGTCGATGACGATCTCGTCGCCCTCGCGGACCAGGGCGATCAACCCGCCGGAGGCGGCCTCGGGGGAGGCGTGCCCGATGGAGAGGCCGGACGTGCCGCCGGAGAAGCGGCCGTCGGTGAGCAGCGCGCAGGAGCGGCCCAGCCCGCGACCCTTGAGGAACGAGGTGGGGTAGAGCATCTCCTGCATGCCGGGGCCGCCCTTCGGCCCCTCGTAGCGGATCACCACGACGTCGCCGGCGACGACCTGCTTGGCGAGGATCGCGGTCACCGCGTCGTCCTGCGACTCGTACACCTTGGCCGGGCCGCGGAAGGTCAGGCAGTCGTCCGGCACGCCGGCGGTCTTCACCACACAGCCTTCCGGGGCCAGGTTGCCGTGCAGGATGGCGAGACCGCCGTCGGCGGAGTATGCGTGCTCGCGGTCGCGGATGCAGCCCTCGGCCGCGTCGGTGTCCAGCGACGACCAGCGGTTTGTGGTGGAGAACGGTTCGACGGTGCGCACCCCGCCGGGTGCCGCGTGGAACAGCTCGACCGCTGTCGGCGTCGGTGAGCCGCCCCGCACGTCCCAGTCGGTGAGCCACTGGGCCAGCGAGGGGGAGTGCACGGCGTGCACGTCGCGGTTGAGCTGCCCGGCCCGGTCCAGTTCGCCGAGGATCGCCGGGATGCCACCGGCCCGGTGCACGTCCTCCATGTGGTACTTCGGGGAGTTCGGGGCGACCTTGGCGAGGCACGGCACCCGCCGGGAGATGGCGTCGATGTCGGCGACACCGAAGTCCAGTTCCGCCTCGCGGGCGGCGGCGAGCAGGTGCAGCACCGTGTTGGTGGAGCCGCCCATCGCCACGTCCAGGGCGACCGCGTTCTCGAAGGCGGCCTTGGAGGCGACGGTGCGGGGAAGCACCGAGTCGTCGTCGCCGTCGTACCACCGCTTGGAGATCTCGACGACGGTGCGGCCGGCCTCGACGAAGAGCGACCGGCGCGCGGCGTGGGTGGCGAGCGTCGAACCGTTGCCGGGCAGCGCGAGCCCGATCGCCTCGGTGAGGCAGTTCATCGAGTTGGCAGTGAACATCCCGGAGCAGGAGCCGCAGGTGGGGCAGGCGGAGCGTTCGATCTCGCCGAGCTGCTCGTCGGTGACCGCCTCGTTCGAGGAGGCGATCATCGCGTCGATCAGGTCGATCTTGCTGTGCACGACGCCCTCGATCGCCGTCGTCTTGCCGGCCTCCATGGGGCCGCCGGAGACGAAGACGGTAGGGATGTTGAGGCGCAGCGCGGCCAGCAACATGCCCGGGGTGATCTTGTCGCAGTTCGAGATGCAGACCAGGGCGTCGGCGCAGTGCGCGTTGACCATGTACTCCACCGCGTCGGCGATCAACTCCCGACTGGGCAGGGAGTAGAGCATGCCGCCGTGGCCCATGGCGATGCCGTCGTCGACAGCGATCGTGTTGAACTCCCGGCCGACGCCGCCGGCCTCGGCCACCGCGTCGGCGACCAGACCGCCCATGTCCTTCAGGTGGACGTGACCCGGCACGAACTGGGTGAAACTGTTGGCGATGGCGACGATCGGCTTGCCGAAATCGTCGTCGGTCATCCCGGTGGCCCGCCAGAGGGCCCGGGCGCCGGCCATCGTCCGACCGTGTGTGGAAGTCCTCGATCGCAGCTCAGGCATGCGTACCAGCATGACACCGCCGGCGCGTCGGGCATCCGGAGTATCCGCCGTGTCCCAACAGATGCACATCCGGTCTCCCACGGCGTGCGCTCATCCGGCACTCTTGATGGCGTGCATCTCCCCCCGGGCATGGTCGCCGTCGCGGCGCTGAGCGGCGTGGTCGCCGCCGCGGCGACCGTGCTGCTGACCATGGTCGCCCGGCGACGCAGCGGGCCGCGCCGGCCGGCGCACCTGCTGCTCGCGGCGGCCGCGGGGACGTCCCTGGCCAGTCTGCTGGTCGGGCTGGTGGCAGTGCTCTCGACGAGCGACCACTGGGTCCACGAGCAGGGGCAGCGCACCGGCTGGGCCACCGTGGCGGCGATCGGCACGGCGGTGAGCGGGCTGGCCTTCGCGGCCGGGCTGCTCCGGCTGCCGGGGGTCGCCGCCACCGCCGCGGGGACCGCCCGACTCGCCCTGGACGGTCTGACCATGGCGGCGGCGCTCTGGTTCGTCGGCTGGGTGTTCTTCTCGGAGCCGACCCGGCTGCTCGGCGCCGCCACCCCGATGGCCTGCCCGGCGATCCTGGTGGCGACGGTGAGCGCGGCGCTCGGTGCCGGCCTCGCCGTGATCGTCGTCTTCCGGGCCGCCGCCCCGCGCCAGCGGCTGGCCGTGCTCGCGGCCGGGATCAGCGCGGTGAGCTGCGGCGGGCTGGGCCTCAGCGCGGGGCTCTGCCAGGCGGGGCCGACCATGGCGCTCGCCGGCGCCGCGGTGCTGGCCGCCGGCCTGCTGACCGTCGGGCTCGCCGTCTACCAGGCCGACCGGCCCGGGCACGTCGAACTGGACCTGATCGGTCGCGACGGCGAGTACGCCATCGCCCCGATGCTGGCCATGGCGGCCTCGGCGATGTACCACCTGCTCCAGGACGGGCGGTTCACGGCCCCCGCCATCGTCGCCGGCAGCGTGGAGGGCTTCGCCCTGGTGGCCCGGCAGTACCTCACCCTCAAGGACGTCCGGGACTACGCCGGTCGGCTGGCCGAGCGGGAGGCGCACTTCCGCGAGCTGGCGCACACCGACCCGCTGACGTCGCTGGCCAACCGGCGAGGGCTGCTGCGGGCGCTGCACGACGGCGCCGCGGCCGGCACCCCGTGCGTCCTGCTCGGTCTGGACCTGGACGGCTTCAAGAACGTCAACGACATGCGGGGCCACGACGTGGGCGACGCCGTGCTGGCCGAGGTGGGCCGCCGGCTGCGCGGGAACCTGCGCCCGGGTGACGTGGCGGCGCGGCTCGGCGGCGACGAGTTCGCCGTGCTCATGCCGGCCCGGCCGGCCGAGGCGGACCGGGTGGCCGAGCGGCTGCTCGGCGTGCTCAACCGGCCGTACGACCAGCCCGAGGGCCCGGTCTTCCTGTCCGTGAGCATCGGCGTGGCCGGGTGGGCCGGCGAACCGGACGTGGAGCTGCTGCTGCGCCACGCCGACCTGGCGCTGCGCTACGCCAAGCAACGCGGCAAGAACCGGATCGAGCGTTACGACGCCGCGTACGACCAGTTGCTTCGTCGCCGCACCACGCTGGAGCACGAGTTGCGGGGTGCGATCGAGCGCGACGAGCTGCGGCTGGCCTTCCAGCCGGTGGCGTCGCTGCCGTCGGTGCGGCCGGTCGGCGCGGAGGCGCTGCTGCGCTGGCGCCACCCCGAGCTGGGCAACATCCGCCCGGACGAGTTCATCCCGCTCGCCGAGGAGTGCGGGATGATCGCCACCCTGGGGGCGTGGGTGCTGCACCAGGCCTGCTACCAGCTCTCCCGGTGGCTTGCCGACGGGCACGACGTCTGGGTCTCGGTGAACGTCTCGCCGCGCGAGCTGCACGCCCCGGAGTACGTGGTCCAGGTCGCCGAGGCGCTGCGCGCCCACCACGTGCCGCCGCAGCGGCTGGTGCTGGAGGTCACCGAGCACGCGGTCGCCACCGACCTGGACGAGCTGATCCGGCGGTTGACCGCGCTGCGGCTGACCGGCGTACGGATCGCGCTCGACGACTTCGGCGCCGGCTACTCGTCCCTGGGGCAGCTGCGCCGCCTGCCGATCGACATCCTGAAGATCGACCACAGCCTGGTCGCCGAGCACGAGCCGGTCCGCCCGGTGGGCCAGGACGGTCCGGCGTTCGCGCCGATGGTCGACATCGTCATGCGGCTGGGCCACCAGTTGGGCCTGGAGGTCATCGCCGAGGGGGTCACCACCCCTACCGAGTTGGCCGCTGTGGTGGCCGCGGGCTGCCGGTTCGGGCAGGGCGCGCTGTTCGGCTGGGGGGTGCCTGCCGAGCACCTGGAGGCGATGCTGGAGGCGGCCACCTCGCCCGGCGCGCGGCCCGCCCCACTGCCCGCTCCGCGCCGGGTTTCCGGCGGGTCCGGGCAGGTCATGCCGCCCGGTGACGGCGCGGCGCCGGCCGACTCGCCGCCCTCCGTCAACCAACATGTGGGATCAGTTGACTCATCGCGTGAGATGCGTCAGGCTTAGCCGCATGTCGTCGTACCGGTCGCTGCGAGTACTTACCTGAGCGCACTCTCCCTCATCGAGAGTGCGCTGGCCCCGTGCATCTGCACGAGGGCCGTTTTTATTGCCGTCGGAACCTGTCGCGACGGGCCCACGCCCGCCTCGCATCGCTGAACAAGCCCCAGCCACTCCAGCCGAAGGCCAGAACCGCCATGACGAGACCCACGCCCGAGACCCTCGCCCACACCGCCCGGCGGGCCCGCGCGACCGCCGACCCGGCCGGCGCCGTCGACCCCGCCGCCACGCGCCCCGCGGCCACCCCGGCCGCCCCGGCCGTACGGACAGCCGCCCCGGCCCAGGTCTCCGGCGCCGGCTCGCTGGTGCGGTCCCTTGAGGCGCTCGGCGTCGACGTCGTCTTCGGCATCCCGGGCGGTGCGATCCTGCCGGCGTACGACCCGCTCTACGACTCCACAGTCCGGCACATCCTGGTCCGCCACGAACAGGGCGCCGGGCACGCGGCGACCGGGTACGCGCAGGCCACCGGCAAGGTCGGCGTCTGCATCGCCACCTCCGGCCCGGGTGCGACAAACCTGGTCACGCCGATCGCCGACGCGTACATGGACTCGGTGGCGATGGTGGCGATCACCGGCCAGGTGGCCCGCCCCTCGATCGGCACGGACGCCTTCCAGGAGGCGGACATCCAGGGCATCACGCTGCCGATCACCAAGCACAACTTCCTCGTGCAGACCCCCGAGGAGATCCCGCAGGTGCTGGCCGAGGCGTTCCACCTGGCCAGCACCGGCCGGCCGGGCCCGGTGCTCGTCGACATCCCCAAGGACGTGCTCCAGGCGCCGACCACCTTCGCCTGGCCGCCCACGCTGGACCTGCCGGGCTACCGGCCCACCCTGCACCCGCACGGCAAGCAGATCCGCGAGGCGGCCCGACTGATGGCCGGCGCCCGCCGGCCGGTGCTCTACGTGGGTGGTGGGGTGCTCAAGGCCGGCGCCACCGAGGGGCTGCGCAAGCTCGCCGAACTGACAGGCATCCCGGTGACCACCACGCTGATGGCGCTCGGGGCGTTCCCCGACTCGCACCGGCAGCACCTGGGGATGCCCGGCATGCACGGCACCGTCGCGGCAAACTACGCCCTGCAGAAGGCCGATCTGATCGTCGCGTTGGGCGCACGGTTCGACGACCGGGTCACCGGCAAGCTCGACTCCTTCGCCCCGGACGCGGCAATCGTCCACGCCGACATCGACCCCGCCGAGATCGGCAAGAACCGGCACGCGGACGTCCCGATCGTCGGTGACGCCCGGCACGTCATCGACGAGCTGATCGCCGCTGTGGGCGTCGAGCGGTCGGCGGGACGCGGCACCGACCTGGGCGACTGGTGGACCCAGCTGGACGACCTGCGCACCCGCTACCCGCTGGGCTACGAGGAGCCGTCCGACGGCACCCTCTCCCCGCACTACGTGATCAAGCGGCTGGGTGAGATCGTCGGCTCGGACGCGATCTTCGTGGCGGGGGTGGGGCAGCACCAGATGTGGGCGTCCCAGTTCATCTCCTACGAGAAGCCGTACACCTGGTTGAACTCCGGCGGTCTCGGCACGATGGGTTACGCGGTGCCGGCGGCCATGGGCGCGAAGGTCGGCAAGCCGGACACTGTGGTCTGGGCGATCGACGGCGACGGCTGCTTCCAGATGACCAATCAGGAGTTGGCTACCTGCGCGTTGGAGGGCATCCCGGTCAAGATCGCCGTGATCAACAACGGCAATCTCGGCATGGTCCGGCAGTGGCAGACGCTGTTCTACAACGAGCGCTACTCCAACACCGAACTGGGCACCCACAAGCACCGCATCCCGGACTTCGTCAAGCTCGCCGAGGCGCTGGGCTGCGTCGGGCTGCGGTGCGAGACCGCCGACGACGTGGACAAGACCATCGCCGCCGCCATGGAGATCAACGACGCCCCCGTGGTGATCGACTTCGTGGTCGGCAAGGACGCCATGGTCTGGCCGATGGTCCCCGCCGGCACCAGCAACGACGAGATCATGTTCGCCCGCGGCGTCCGCCCGGTCTTCGACGAGGACGACATCTAGTCATGACCGAACTTTCCGAGCGCAGCGAGCGTCATGAGGGCATGACCGAGGAGACGCAGTGACGATGCACACCCTGTCCGTGCTGGTGGAGAACAAGCCGGGCGTGCTCGCCCGGGTCTCCGGTCTGTTCTCCCGGCGCGGGTTCAACATCGACAGCCTCGCCGTGGGCGAGACCGAGAACCCGGACGTCTCCCGCATCACCATCGTGGTCAACGCGGAGTCGTCCCCGCTGGAGCAGGTCACCAAGCAGCTCAACAAGCTTGTCAACGTGCTCAAGATCGTTGAACTGGATCCGCAGGTCTCGGTCGCCCGGGAGTTGCTGCTGGTGAAGGTCCGCGCCGACCGGGCCGCCCGGTCCCAGGTGCTGGAGACCGTCAACCTGTTCCGCGCCCGGGTGGTCGACGTCGCACCGGACACGCTGACCATCGAGGCCACCGGCACTCCCGACAAGCTCGACGCGCTGCTGCGCGACCTCGAGCCGTTCGGCATCAAGGAAATGGTCCAGTCCGGGTTGGTGGCGATCGGGCGCGGCTCGCGTTCGATCACCGCCGGTCCCGCGCTGCGGGCCGCCTGACCCATCCGCACAGACCACGACGGGCCACCGAGGCCGTCGTACGAAAGGGAAGTCTCATGAGCGTTGAGGTGTACTACGACGACGATGCCGACCTCGGCCTGATCCAGGCCAAGAAGGTCGCGGTGATCGGCTACGGCAGCCAGGGCCACGCCCACGCGCTGTCGCTGCGCGACTCCGGCGTCGACGTGGTGATCGGCCTGCCGGAGGGCTCGAAGAGCCGCCCCAAGGCCGAGGAGCAGGGCCTGCGGGTCGTCACGCCGGCGCAGGCCGCCGCCGAGGCCGATGTGATCATGGTGCTCGCGCCGGACACCGCCCAGCGCAGCCTGTACGCCGAGTCGATCGCCCCGAACCTCGCCCCGGGCAAGGCCATCTTCTTCGGCCACGGCTTCAACATCCGGTTCGGGCTCATCAAGCCGCCGGCCGAGGTGGACGTGGCGATGGTCGCGCCGAAGGGCCCCGGCCACCTGGTCCGCCGCCAGTACGTCGACGGCAAGGGTGTGCCCTGCCTGGTCGCCGTCGAGCAGGACGCCAGCGGCAACGCGCTCGCGCTGGCCCTCGCGTACGCCAAGGGGATCGGCGGCACCCGTGCCGGCGCGATCCGGACCACCTTCACCGAGGAGACCGAGACCGACCTCTTCGGCGAGCAGGCGGTGCTCTGCGGCGGCGCGGCGGCCCTGGTGCAGACCGGCTTCGAGGTGCTCACCGAGGCGGGTTACGCCCCCGAGGTGGCCTACTTCGAGTGCCTGCACGAGCTGAAGCTCATCGTCGACCTCATGTACGAGGGCGGCATCGCGAAGATGCGGTACAGCATCTCCGACACCGCCGAGTACGGCGACCTGTCCCGTGGTCCGCGCATCATCGACTCCCGCGTCAAGGACGAGATGCGCAAGATCCTCGGTGAGATCCAGTCCGGCGAGTTCGCCCGCGAGTGGGTCGCCGAGGACGAGGCGGGCCGGCCGAACTTCAAGAAGTGGCAGGCCGAGGGTGCGGCCCACCCGATCGAGGAGACCGGCAAGAAGCTGCGCGGCATGATGAGCTGGGTCGACCGCCCGATCACCGAGACCGCCTGACCGTCCGCACCAGAACGGTCCACCGACGGCCGGTGACCCAGCGCTCTCCCCAGCGCGGGTCGTCGGCCGTCGGCCGTAGCGCCCCCGCGTCAGCGGTCTTCGATCGCCTCGGCCTCACCGGCCGCCCAGGCGGCCCTCTCGTACCGGCCGAGGTCCTTGAGGATGCCGGCGTACGTGCGCAGCGCGACGACCAACCGACGCTGGTATCGAGCGGGGTCCTGCTCGGCCAGCCAGCGATAGTGCCCGACCGCCTCCTCGGCGGCCGTCACGGCTGCCTCCGACTCGCCGAGCCCCGCATGGCATCTGGCGATCACGAACAGGAGGGTGCCGAGCGCGGGTCGGAATCGCAGTGGTTCCCAACGGCTCGTGAAGGTCAGATCCTCGCGGGCACCACTGGTGAGCGCCAGCGCTTCGGCCCACCGACGATGGGCGGCGAGGGAGTCCGCCAGCCCGGTCACCGCATCGAGTCGGGCGGGTAGATACTTCAGCCGGGTCCAGCCGGGAAGCTGCCGAAACAGCTCGACCGCCTCCTCCCGTACGACGAGGGCCTCGGCCGGCTCGCCCAGCACCGCCTGGCAGTGACCCAGCACGATGAGGGACCGGGCCAGCGCCGTCCGCTCACCGGCATCGAGCGGCGCGCACCGGAGCAAGGTCTCCCTGGCCTGCTCGGCCAGCGGCAGCGCATCGTGTGGAGCGTCGGCGTAGAGCTGTCTGGCCATCATCAGCTGAGCCGAGGCCAGGACGACGAGGCCGTTCCGGTCGGTCGTGTTCTCGACGTACCCGATCGCCTCCCGGCCCTGCGCGAGCGCGGAGGCGACGGTCCGGTCGTCGGGGACCGATCCCTGCGCGACGAGCGCCCGCGCGAGCCCCACCTCGTGCCGGCCCGGTCGGGTCTGGACGAGCCGCCGGTAGAGCGCGACCGCCTCGTCCGCGGCGGCGGTGCGCCGGGGGACGAAGCTGCGTCGGATTTTCACCTGTTGGGACCGGGTGACCAACGCCTCGGCAAGCTTCGGGCCGAACCGCGCGGGATCGACGCGGGTCAGCTGTCGGAGCAGCGTGCTGCGCACGGCGAGCAACAAGAGCGGTTCCTCCCGAAGGGGCTGTGCCTCCCGTTCTAGCGGAGGCGAGCAACCGTTTCGGCGGGGTGAACGGCTGATGTCCGTCGCTCGACCGGGCGTGTGAGGGCCCTCACCCCGCAGACCAGAACACGCCAGCCAGCGCGGCCCCTACGATCGCCTGTAGGTGCGCTGAGCCGGCACCTGACGGCCACGGCACGGATCAGCGCGGGGCGCAGTGCGGCGCCCCGCCGCCCGGGCCGATCGCAAACACGACCTCTACGAGGACCGATGAATCCTGTCGTACTGATCGCCGAAGAACTCGCCCCCGCCGCCATCGAGGTGCTCGCTCACGACTTCGACGTTCGTCACGTCGACGGCACCGACCGCCCGGCCCTGCTCTCGGCGCTCTCCGAGGCCGACGCCGTCATCGTGCGCAGCGCGACCCAGATCGACGCCGAGGCGGTCGCCGCCGCGCCGCGACTCAAGGTGGTCGCCCGCGCGGGCGTCGGACTCGACAACGTCGAGGTGCCGGCGGCCACCGCGCGGGGCGTGATGGTCGTCAACGCACCCACCTCGAACATCGTCTCCGCCGCCGAGCAGGCCGTCGCACTGCTGCTCGCCGTGGCCCGCAACACCGCGAGCGCCAGCGCCGCCCTCAAGGCGGGGGAGTGGAAGCGGTCCAAGTACACGGGCGTCGAGGTGCAGGGCAAGACCGTCGGCGTGGTCGGTCTCGGCCGCATCGGGGTGCTCTTCGCGCAACGCATCGCCGCGTTCGGCACCCGGCTGATCGCGTACGACCCGTACATCCAGCCGGCCCGTGCGGCGCAGCTCGGGGTCCGCCTGGTGGGGCTGGAGGAGCTGCTGCGCGAGAGCGACTTCATCTCCATCCACCTGCCGAAGACCCCGGAGACGGTGGGCCTGATCGGTGAGAAGGAGCTGGCGATCGTCAAGCCCGGCGTCCGCATCGTGAACGCCGCCCGCGGTGGTCTGGTGGACGAGCAGGCGCTCGCGAACGCCATCGCCGAGGGCCGGGTCGCCGGCGCCGGCGTCGACGTCTACTCGAAGGAGCCCTGCACCTCCTCGCCGCTGTTCGCCTTCGACAACGTGGTGGCCACCCCGCACCTGGGCGCCTCCACCCACGAGGCGCAGGACAAGGCCGGCCTGGCCGTGGCCAAGAGCGTGAAGCTGGCGTTGCAGGGCGAGTTCGTCCCGGACGCGGTGAACGTGCAGGCCGGCGGCGTGGTCGCCGAGGACGTCCGGCCGCTGCTTCCGTTGGCCGAGAAGCTGGGCCGGGCCTTCACCGCCGTCGCCGGTGGGGTGGCCGCCAGCGTCGCCGTGGAGGTGCGTGGCGCGATCGTGGGCCACGACGTGTCGGTGCTCAAGCTCGCCGCGACGAAGGGCCTGTTCAGCTCGGTGGTGGAGGAGCAGGTCACCTACGTGAACGCTCCGCACCTGGCCGCCGAGCGCGGCGTGGAGGTCACGCTTGACAGCCTGGCCGAGACGGCGGACCAGCCCACCCTGGTCACGGTGCGCGGCGCTCTGCCGGACGGCCGGACCGTGAGCGTCTCCGGGACGGTCACCCACTCCGGCGCCCGCGACGTCCCCCGCCTGACCGAGGTGGACGGGTTCGACGTGGAGATCGCCGCGGAGGGGATCCTGCTCTTCCTGCGCTACGCCGACCGGCCGGGCGTCGTCGGCACCGTCGGCACGCTGCTCGGCGAGTCGGGCATCAACATCGCCGCGATGCAGGTGGCCCGGCGTGAGGCGGGCGGCGAGACCCTGATGACGCTCACCGTCGACCAGGCGCTCGGCGCCGACCTGCTCACCTCGGCGGCCGACTCGATCGGCGCGACCGCCGCCAGCGCGGCGGACCTGCGCGACGAGTAGGCGGCGGTAGCGCCACCGACCGAGGTGGCGCGGACGGCACCACCACGGGGGGCCCGGCGACACGCCGGGCCCCTCTGTCGTACGCCGCCAGGGCCGTGGATGCCGGCCCAGCCGCCTCGGGTCAGTGGGGCAGCCGGGCGGGGGGCGGGTAGACCGAGCCGTCCTGCGGGTCGAAGAGCATCAGCCCGTGCTCCCCGGCCAGTCGCTCGATGTCCAGCAGCACCTGGTCCGCGCAGGTCGGGTGCAGGTTCAGCTCGACGTGGTCGTGCGCGGCGTGCAGCGGCGCCACGGCCCACGGGCTGTCCGGGCCGGGGTGTCGGTCCGGATAGGACGCGGTGATCGCCCGGTAGAAGCCGACAACGCGCGGGTCCGGGTAACGGTCCACGTGCCGCCCCTGCCGGCAACCGTCGACCGCTGCCCGCACGTCCTCGGGCGTCGCCCTGTCCTCCAGGGCCCACACACTCAGATCGAAACTCACGGCGGACAGCGTGCCATCCGTCGTTCACCATGTCGAAACTGCCTCGCCGCAGGCCAATCGCCGACCTTTCACGCTTCGGTCGGGAGGGTCCGCTGTGGAGACTCTTGCGTCGAGTTGCGTCGATTCGCTAGCGTACGACTGCGGTTACTGGCCGCAGGTCGCGGCGCCGGCCCGTCTTCGGGTGGCGCGGCCGACGTCCGGCCCGACCGGTCCCGCACCCCTCGATTGTGCGAGCCACGCGCACTCGTCGCTGACCGGCCCCCACGGCCGTTGCCGAGGCCGTGGGGGCCGATCGCAATCCGGCTGGTGCGACGCGTTGGACGGATCTCACGTGCGACTACGTGGCCGGCCGTCCGGCTATGATCTGCGGCCGTGACGAGCGCTCGGTTCTCGGACGGCGATACCCGTCAGAGCGGTCGATGGGTTGCCGAACTGCGGCGACAGGCGATGCCTCGACGGACGGTGGGACCGATGAGGCTCCTCGCGACCGTGGTGGCGGTGCTCGTGTTGGCGGGCTGTTCGACTGATCCAACCGGCCCACCTGCTTCGCCGGACTCGTCGGTGTCCACGGGAACCGTCGAGCCGCGATCCACGAGCGGGCTGGGTCCGGCTGGTGGCCGGCAGCCCGGTACGCCGGGCCCGGTAAGCGACGACGAGGCGCAACGCCGACGCCTCGCGGCGACGGCGGCCCTCCTCAAGAGCAAACCGGGAGTCCTCGGAATCCTGGTACGGGACCGGCGTACCGGCGAGCTCTGGAGGGCGGGAACCACCGACCATCCGGTCTGGACGGCCTCCACCATCAAGCTCGCGATGGCCGTCGGGCTGCTGGAGCGCTCCCGTGCGGGTGAGATCACGCTCGACGCCACCGCGCGTCGACAGATCGCCGACATGCTGAGGGTCTCCTCCGACGACGCGGCTACCGCTCTGTGGAACCGCTACGGCCGCGACAAACAGCTCGAACGCTTCCAGCGGCGCTACGGCATGACGGGGCTACGCACCGTCGCCGGGTACACGCGCTTCTGGGGCCACCTCAAGTGCACGGCAGATGATCTACAGCGGCTGATGTCGTACGTGCTGGATGACCTCAACCCGACCGACCGTGCCTATCTCGTCGGCGCGATGCGCTCGGTCGGCTCGATCCAACATTGGGGTGTCTGGGCGGCCGGCGCCGACAAGCGACCCGGCACCAAGGACGGCTGGTCGATCGAGCCGGATCCGGGTGGCGAGCACTGGGTCACCAACACGGTGGGCTTCGCCGGCGACGACCAACGCTACGTCGTCGCCGTGATGTACCAACTTCCACCCGGCAAGGGGATCGACGTAGGGGTACACGCGGTGAGCGATCTGGTCGCCACCGTCTTCGGGGCGCGGACCCCGGCGCGGGTCACCGTGCCGGATCCCAGCACCGGGCGCTAGCGGGACAGCGTTCAGCGCCGGTGGGCGAAGAGCGCGCGATAGTCGGAGCCACCACGGAACCAGGCCAGGCCGGTGGGCCCGGCGGCGTAGAGCGCGGTGGCGTACGCGTCGGCGACCGTCAGGTCCGGGCCGACGACTGTCGCGGCGATGAGTTGGTTGGCCGGCTCGCCGGTGTGCGGGTCGACCACGTGCCCCTGCCGCCCGGTCACCCCGGAGGTGCCGACGGCTCCGGCGGTCATCTCCAGCACCAGTGGTGCGCGCTCGGGTGCCGTCGGGTGGTGCACCGCCACCCGCCACGGCCCGCCGTGCGGGGCGCGGCCGCGGACCACCAGGTCGGCACCGGCGAGTACGGCGTAGTCGTGGATGCCCGCGGCGCGCAGCCGGGCGGCGGCACGTTCCACGGCCCAGCCGCCCAGCAGGCCACCCGGGTCGAAGCCGCCGGGCACCGCCCAGGCGTCGAACCAGCCGTCGGTGGCGGCGCGCATGGCCGTGCAGCGGTCCACCAGGTCGGCCAGCGGAGGGTACGACTCGGGGCTGATCTCTCCCCGCCGCAGCATGGAGACCAGGCTCTCCGGGCGGTTCGGGCCGTAGGTCAGGTCCACGGCGCGCAGCTCGGCGACGCTGTCCCGCAGGGCCTCGCCGACGCCCCGGCGGCCGAGCCGATCGGGAGCGTTGAGCAGCAGGGTGTATTCGGCGGTCGCGGTGCGTACGGTGTGCTGCACGGCGATCCGGCCGTCGGTGGCGGCGGTCGGGTCGATCCGGTGCCGTCGGCTGCCGAGTCGCAGGTCGGGCCGGCGGCTCCGGAACGCCGAAGGGTCGGGCCAGCGGGTCCGCGGCTGCTCGTCGATGCGCATGGCACCTGCCCCCTCGCAGTTGACGTCGCGTCCTCACGACCACCGTTCGCGGGCCCCCTGACCCGCTGCCCCCACCGTAGGCAGCGCAGATGATCGCCCCATGAATCCCAGCTGAGAGGGTGCTGTGTATTCTCCTGTCCCAAATGCTGGAAGCATCGTACCGGGTTGCGGGACACCGACGTACCGTGGGCGGGACGGGGCAGTCGAGCGTGGGGAGTACGGGCGTGGCGCGGATCGCGGTGGTGGCCGGAGACGGCATCGGGCCCGAGGTGGTCGCGCAGGCTCGCAAGGTCCTCGATGCGGTGCTCCCCGGCGTGCAGGCCACCGAATACGATCTCGGCGCCGCCCGCTGGCATCGTACCGGCGAGGTGCTTCCGGACTCGGTGCTGACCGAGCTGGCCGGACACGACGCGATCCTGCTCGGCGCGGTGGGCGACCCCACGGTGCCGCCGGGCGTCCTGGAGCGCGGCCTGCTGCTCAAGCTCCGGTTCGCCTTCGACCAGTACGTCAACCTGCGCCCCTCGCGGCTCTGGCCCGGCGTCGCCGGTCCGCTGGGCAACGTGAAGCCCGGCGAGGTCGACCTGGTGGTGGTGCGCGAGGGCACCGAGGGCCTCTACGCCGGCGCCGGCGGCTCCCTGCACCGGGACACCCCCGCCGAGGTCGCCACCGAGGAGAGCCTCAACACCCGCCACGGCGTGGAGCGGGTCATCCGCGACGCGTTCGCCCGCGCGGACCGCCGGGAGCGGCGCAAGGTCACCCTCGTGCACAAGACAAACGTGCTGACCCACGCCGGGTCGCTGTGGGCGCGCGCCTTCGCGGCGGTCGCCGCCGAGCACCCGGACGTCACGACGGAATACCAGCACGTCGACGCGGCCGCGATGTTCCTGGTGACCCAGCCGCAGCGCTACGACGTGGTGGTCACCGACAACCTGTTCGGGGACATCCTCACCGACATCGCCGCCGCGGTCACCGGCGGGATCGGGCTGGCCGCCAGCGGGTGCATCAACCCCGAGGGCGCGTACCCCTCGATGTTCGAGCCGGTGCACGGCTCGGCGCCGGACATCGCCGGGCAGGGCGTCGCCGACCCGGTGGCCGCGGTGCTCTCCGTCGCACTGCTGCTGGAGCAGCTCGGGCACGCCGACGCGGCGGCCCGGGTCAACGCGGCGGTCGCCGCCGAACTGGCCGGCCGCACCCCGGGCGCGGCGCTGCGCACCGACGAGGTCGGCGACCGGCTCGCCGCCCACTCCGTAGCCTGACCGCTTTCGACCCTCAGGGGCCGGAGCGGCATCCGCCTGTCCGGGCAGTCCACCCGGTCCCGAGCGGCGCTACCTTCTGAACGACCGTTCGGGGTAAGTTTCTGGCACAACCACGTCGGTGTGCGATCCCGCATGCCGTTGTCCCCCAGGGAGGTCAGCGCGATGAGCGGTGGTGACAAGCTCGACTTCGAGATCCGTCCGAATCCCGCGCCGGTATCCGTCGCCGACCGGGCCGCCCTGCTGGCCAACCCGGGTTTCGGCCGCGTCTTCACCGACCACATGGTCACCATCCGGTACGCCGACGGCAAGGGCTGGTACGACGCCCGGGTGGAGGCGCGTGCGCCGATCCCGATGGACCCGGCCAGCGCGGTGCTGCACTACGCGCAGGAGATCTTCGAGGGGTTGAAGGCGTACCGGACCGCCGACGGCGGCGTGACGATGTTCCGGCCGGACGCCAACGCCGCCCGGTTCGTCGACTCGGCGCAGCGGATGGCGATGCCGGCGCTGCCGCCGGAGGTGTTCGTCGACTCGCTGCACAAGCTGATCGAGATCGACCGGGAGTGGATCCCGGCCGGCGAGGACGGCAGCCTCTACCTGCGGCCGTTCATGTTCGCCAGCGAGGTCTTCCTCGGCGTCCGCCCGGCCAGCGAATACCTCTACATGGTGATCGCCTCGCCGGTCGGCGCGTACTTCAGCGGCGGGGTCAAGCCGGTCACGGTCTGGGTCTCTCCGGACTACACCCGGGCGGCGCCCGGTGGCACCGGCGCGGCCAAGTGCGGCGGCAACTACGCGACGTCGCTGGCGGCCCAGGCGGAGGCCATCGACGCCGGCTGCGACCAGGTGGTCTTCCTCGACGCGGTGGAGCGCCGCTTCGTCGACGAACTGGGCGGCATGAACGTCTTCTTCGTCTACGACGACGACACGGTGGTCACCCCGCCGCTGACCGGCACGATCCTGCCCGGCATCACCCGGGACGCGATCATCACGCTGGCCGGCAAGGCCGGGCTCCGGGTCGAGGAGCGGCCGGTCAGCTTCGCCGACTGGCAGGCCGACGCGGCAAGCGGCAGGCTGCGCGAGGTCTTCGCCTGCGGCACCGCCGCGGTGATCACCCCGATCGGTGGGGTGCGCTTCCCCGACGGCGAGTTCCTGGTCGGCGGCGGCGAGCCCGGCCGGGTCACCATGTCGCTGCGCCAGCAGCTCGTCGACATCCAGCGGGGCAAGGCGGCCGACCCGCACGGTTGGGTGCACCAGGTTCTGTGAGGTCCGCGTGCTGACCGGCCCGTCCGCACGGGCCGGTCAGCACTGCTCAGCCTTCGGCGAGCAGGTGGTCGCGCAGGGCCGCGAGCTGCTCGTCGGTCACCCCGGCGTGGCGCAGGTACGCCTCGATCGAGCCGTGCCCCGCGCGCAACTCGTCCAGGAACATCTGCATGGCCTCGGCGGGTGAGGCCAGGAACGGCGCGGGCACCTCGGCCGCGTCCGGCATGGTCTCGGCCAGCCAGGCGCTGAACCGGGCCGACGCCTCCGTGCTGAGCGCGTAGTCGGCGGTGATGTCGGCGTCGTCGACGCCCAGGACGGCGAGGGTGAGGGCGCAGACGATGCCGGTGCGGTCCTTGCCGGCCACGCAGTGCACCACGACCGGGGCGTTCGCGGAGTCCGCGATCAGCCCGATCGCCTCGGCCAGCCCGCCGGTGCCGGTCTGGGCCAGGTCGGCGTACCTGTCGGCGAGGTAGCGGGCCAGGTCGGTGCCCTCCTCGTGCGGCGTGCCCGACCAGTCCTCGTGCTCCGGGTGGATGTGCCGGTAGGTCAGCCCCTGGTACGCCGGCACCCGACCGTCGCGTTCGACCTCGGTGGGGCGGCGCAGGTCGATGACGGTGCGAACGCCGATCGCGGCGAACGCGTCCCGGTCCTGCTCGTCCAGGCGGTGCAGGGAGTCGGAGCGGAAGAGGCGGCCCCGGCGCACGGTGCGGCCGTCGTGGCCGAGGTAGCCACCGACGTCGCGGAAGTTGAAGGTCGCGGGCAGCGGGATGTGTCGGTTCTCGTCGATGGCGTCCACGTTGACACCGTAACGGCCGGTGCGGCGTTGCCCCACCGGCCGTCGGTGTGCGATCGGTTACCGCGCCGTCCCGGGCGGGAGCGCGCCGTACGTCTCGTCGTAGTAGCCGCCCAGCTGGTCCCGGTACGCCGGGTCGCTGTGGCTGGTCTCGTCGTACTCCGGGGCGGCCTTGATCTGGTCCCGGGTGCGGTCGACGGAGACGGTGCGCTGGTCGTGGTCGACCTGGTTGACCGTGCCGGCGGGCAGCATCACCTTCTTGCCGAAGATCCACGGCCCGGTGTCCACGACCAGGTAGCTGCCGCCGACCTCGTGGCTGGCGTCGTCGATCTTGCCGACTCCGCCGTCGGTGGCCTCGACCTTGTAGCCGACCAGGTCGGCGTCTGCCACTCCGGCCGCGTCCCGGTAGCGCCACGGGTCGAAGGTGCCACTCGGCGCGCCGCCCGCCACGGTGCCCTGGTCACCGCCGTGCAGCGGGTCGGGCCCGGCGTGGGCGGCGTGCGGGTCGATCCTGTCCATGCCGTTCACTCCTGACTGTCGCCGATCGTCTCGGCGGCGCTGGGTGCGTCCCCGCAGGAGCTACCCGGCGGTCGGGGGCCGGAAACGGCGACGGGCCGACGCCACGTCGTGGCACGGCGGCGGGGCGTGCCTGGCTCAGGCCAGTGCCGCCTCGGCGTCCAGGGTGACGGCCGCGGCGTGCACCACGGCGGAGATGCGCAGGGCCTCGTGCACCTGCTCCGGGGTGAAGCCTCTGCCGCGCAACGCCTTCTCGTGCGCCTCCAGGCAGACCCCGCAGCCGGTGATCGCGGAGATGGCGAGGCACCACAGCTTGAAGTCGCCCTTGTCGACCCCCGGCCGGGCGACGATCTGCATCCGCAGCCGGGCCGGCATCGAGGCGTACTGCTCGTCGCCGATCAGGTGCTTGGCCCGGTAGTAGATGTTGTTCATCGCCATGATGGCCGCGGCGCCCTTGGCCGCCTCGACGCCCTCGGCCCCGAGGTGCTTGACCGCCTCGGCGGCGATCTCCCGCAGCACCAGCGGGTTGCGGGCGGTGACCGCGCAGGCCAGCGCCGTGCCCCACGCCTGGGTCGGGGTCAGCGTCGACGCGCCGACGGTGGAGCCCAGGTTGAGCTTGATGTCCCTGGCGTACTCGGGCAGGGCCGCCTCGATCGCATCCAGGCCCACGGTGTCCTCCTTGAGAGCGGCACGAGAGCCATCAACGGGAGCGGCGCGGGCCGCCGTCACCATCTCGCGATGTGGATAGTTTCTCCCAAACCGGGGGAGCGGTGGCAGAGTGAACGCCGTGACCAGCACCACCCTGATTATTGCGACCTAGCGCGCCGGCTCTCCCTCCGCCGAGCGCGCAGACCTCCCGCATCCGCGGGAGGTCTTTTTGTTGCTCCGAGAAAGGATCCTGATGACGTTCCAGGTCTTCGACACGACACTGCGCGACGGCGCCCAGCGCGAGGGGCTCACCTACTCGGTGGTCGACAAGCTCGCGGTGGCCCGGCTGCTCGACGAGTTCGGTGTCGGCTTCATCGAGGGTGGCTGGCCGGGCGCGGTGCCCAAGGACACCGAGTTCTTCCGCCGGGCGCGCGCCGAACTGACCCTGCGGCACGCGGTGCTCGTCGCGTTCGGCGCCACCCGCAAGGCCGGCGTCGCGGTCGCCGACGACCCCCAGGTGCGCGCTCTGCTGGACGCGCAGACCCCGGCCGTCGCGCTTGTCGCCAAGGCCGACATCCGCCACGTCGAGCGCGCGTTGCGCACCACGGGCGCGGAGAACCTGGCGATGATCCACGACACCGTCAGCCACCTGGTCGCCGAGGGGCGCCGCGTGTTCGTCGACGGCGAGCACTTCTTCGACGGCTACCGCCACGACCCGGCGTACGGCGCGGCAGTGGTGCAGACCGCGCTCGCCGCGGGCGCCGAGCGGATGGTCCTGTGCGACACCAACGGCGGCATGCTGCCGTCGCAGGTGACCGCCGCGATCGTCGACCTGACCAACCGACTCGGCGTCGACCCGGCGCTGTTCGGCATGCACGCCCAGAACGACACCGCGTGCGCGGTGGCCAACACGATCGCCGCCGTCGAGGCGGGCGTCCGCCACGTGCAGGGCACCGCCAACGGGTACGGCGAACGCCCCGGCAACGCCGACATCTTCGCGGTCGTCGCCAACCTCCAGCTCAAGCTCGGCATGCCCGTCCTACCGGAGGGCTGCCTGGCGCAGATGGTGCGGGTCTCGCACGCCATCGCCGAGATCGCCAACATCGCCCCCGACACCCACCAGGCGTACGCCGGGGCTGCCGCCTTCGCCCACAAGGCCGGGCTGCACGCGAGCGCGATCAAGGTCGACCCGTTGCTCTACAACCACGTGGACCCGTCGGTGGTGGGCAACGACATGCGGATCCTGATCACCGAGATGGCCGGCCGAGCCAGCGTCGAGCTCAAGAGCCGTGAACTCGGCCTGGACCTGGCCGATCGCCCGGAGACGCTGACCCGGGTCACCAATCGGGTCAAGGAGTTGGAGGCCGGTGGCTGGTCCTTCGAGGCGGCGGACGCCTCCTTCGAGCTGCTGGTCCGCTCCGAGCTGCCCGAGGGCGGTCCGGCCCGGCCGTTCACCCTGGAGTCGTACCGGGTGCAGGTCGAGCACCGGGAGGACGGCGCTGTCGTCTCCGAGGCGACCGTCAAGATCCGGGTACGCGGCGAGCGCGTGATCGCCACCGCGGAGGGCAACGGCCCGGTCAACGCGCTGGACGAGGCGCTGCGGGTGGGCCTGGCCCGGCACTATCCGCAGCTGCGGGAGTTCGAGCTGGCCGACTACAAGGTGCGGATCCTGGAGGGCAGCCACGGCACCGGCGCCGTCACCCGGGTCCTGTTGGAGACCTCCGACGGCGCCGGCCGCGACTGGACCACCGTGGGCGTCCACCCGAACGTCGTCGAGGCCAGCTGGCACGCCCTGGTCGACGCCCTCACCTACGGCCTGGCCCCCGCCCCGGTCTCGACACCAACCCCCTGACCTCTGCCAACTCGCACCGGGCCGGCAGGCGCGCGACCGCGAGGGGTCAGGCCGCGGGTAGGCGCAGGGTGGCCAGGACGGATCGGTGGTCGCTGCCGGGCAGGTCGAACACCGCCACGTCGTCGGCTGCGATGCGGCGGTCGACGAGCACGTGGTCGATCGTGACCGGGGGGATGAGGTCACCGTCGTACGGGCCCCACGTGCCGGTCAGCCCCGTGCCGGTGGCGTCGGCGGCGTCGACGTAACCGGTGCGCAGCAGCGCCCGCAGCGGCCCGTGGTCCAGGGTGGAGTTGAAGTCCCCGGCGAGGATCCGCAGGCCGCCGTCCGGGGTGGCCGGTGGCTGGGCGACCAGGTCGGCGCGCCACGCGCCGACCTGGTCCAGCGCGTACGGCGCCGCGGGGTGGGCCGACTCGACCCGGACCGGGGGCCCGCCGGGGACGGCAAGCGTGCCGTACGCCTGGCTGAACCCCCAGCCACCGCGGTTGTCGCGAATGCCGACCTCGCCGATCGGCCAGCGCGAGTAGAGCCCGGAGCCGGGCGTGCCGTCCTGCGCGTTGAGCTGCCGGTAGGGCAGCAGCCGGTCCAGGCCGGCCCGGTCCAGGCCAGCCTGCGCGTCCGGCGTGAACTCCTGCACGGTGAGCACGTCGACCTTGTGCGCGCGGACCAGTTCGACGAGCGTCGACGCGTCGGCGGCGCCGGCGAGCAGGTTGGCCGTGAGCAGACGGATCGTCGGGCCGGTCACCGTCGGCTGTGGCTGGGCCAGCGCCCGGGGCACGACCACACCGAGCAGCGCCACCGCGGCCAGGGCCGCGACCGCCGCCGGCCACCAGCGCCGCAGGGCGAGCGTGAGGGCGAGGGCCAGCACGCTCCAGCCGGCGACGTACGGGGTGAAGGCGAGCGCCTGCACGAGCGGCCCCCGGTCCAGCCCGACCAGCCGCACGGTGGCCCAGGCGGCGGTCGGCCCCACGGCCACCCAGCAGAGCGCCGTGCCGATCGGGACTCGACGGCGGGCCGGTGCGGGCGGGGCTTCGACGATCATGGCGTCAGCCTAGCCGGAAACGGCGCAGCCTATTTTCATGAATGGTAAGGCGCTCACCTTTCACAATTACCTGACGCCTGTGCGACAGGCCGGTAATGCGAGATCAACTATTGACCTGCGGCTTTTTGCGGTGCTACGTTCCACGTGTTAAAACGACGCAACGCTGAGTAGTAACAGCAGCTCAGACCGGATGCAGATCAACGAGAAATCACTTTCCCGACTGCGGGTGAGGGAGCTTCAACCGGTTCTCGTGTCGTCGTCGATCCCATTATTGGTAGTCATCCGTCCCGCCCCGCGGGTCGGCCGAATTCGCACGGTCACACAAGGGGGACCTGTCATGAGTACATCCTTCCGACGTAAGGCGACAGCGGTCACGTTCGCTGTCCTGGCGCTCACCCTGGCCGGTGGGGGGATCGCCATCGCCCAGCCGTCGGCGAAGGCGCCGCAGGCGGCCAACCAGCCGACGGCGCGCGGCACGGACACCCAGCCGCCGGTCACGGCCGAGTCGGCCCGTATGGCGAAGGCCGCGCTGAAGTCGGGCGCCGCCACCACGCTGGTGGCCACGACCGCCTTCACCGTCGTCAACTCCAACGGCACCAAGGCCCGCGGCACGGGCACGGTGCTCAAGTACGGCCCCGGAGAGTACGAGGTGCAGTTCGGCTACACCGTCTCCGCCGGCGCCTTCCTGGCCACCATCTCCCGGTCCGACTCCTGCTGCATCCCACCTGCCGGCGAGATCTCGGTCGCCCCGCGGCTGAGCACGCCCAACGCGGTCTTCATCCAGACCCGCAACTCGGCCGGAACGCCTTCCGACCGAGGATTCACCCTGCTCACCCACACCCCCTGACCGAACCGACCGGAACGGCCCCCGTGCCTCGTGCGCGGGGGCCGTGCCCGTGCCCGTCGGCTTCTGCCGTCAGCGCGGCGGTCGTCCCTGCTTCGACCCACTCGTACCGGTGACACCCTTCCGGGCGACTCATCCCCGTCCGGTGCGCAACCGACCCGTCCGGCGCTCACAATCCGACGTTTGCCGAGGCCCCGCCCCGGGAAGCAAGCACCGTGACGGACATCTCGGACACCCTGGCCAGCCTGCCCACCTCGGTCGATCCCGAGCCGAGCGGCGTCGAGCTGGAACAGACCCTCTTCGAGGTCAAACGCGTGATCGTCGGGCAGGATCGGCTCGTCGAACGTCTGCTCACCGCACTGATCGCCAACGGGCACTGCCTGTTGGAGGGCGTGCCCGGCGTGGCCAAGACCCTGGCGGCGCAGACCCTCGCCACAGTGGTCGGCGGCACCTTCTCCCGGATCCAGTTCACCCCGGACCTGGTACCCAGCGACATCGTCGGCACCCGGATCTACCGGGCCTCCAAGGAGACCTTCGACATCGAGCTGGGCCCGATCATGGCCAACCTCGTGCTCGCCGACGAGATCAACCGGGCACCGGCCAAGGTCCAGTCGGCGCTGCTGGAGGCGATGGCCGAACGGCAGGTCTCCATCGGCGGGCGCAGCTGGCCGGTACCGACGCCGTTCCTGGTGCTTGCCACCCAGAACCCCATCGAGTCCGAGGGGGTCTACCAGCTCCCCGAGGCGCAGCGCGACCGGTTCCTCATGAAGGTGGTCGTCGACTATCCCAGCGACGCCGACGAGCTGGCCATCCTCTACCGGATGAGCACCGACCGGCCCAGCGCGCGCCAGGTGCTCGACCCACAACGGCTGCGACACCTGCAGCTACACGCCGAGCGGATCTTCGTCCACCACGCACTGGCCGAATACGTGGTCCGGCTCATCCTCGCCACCCGGGACCCGGGCCGGTTCGGGCTGGCCGAGATCGCGCCGCTGCTGGCGTACGGCGCGAGCCCGCGGGCGACCCTCGGCCTGGTCGCCGCCGCCCGCGCGCAGGCGCTGCTGCGGGGACGGGAGTACGTGCTGCCCGAGGACGTCCGGGAGCTGGCGGTGGACGTCCTCTCCCACCGGTTGGTGCTCTCCTTCGACGCCGTTGCCGACGGGGTGTCGGCCGAGAGCCTGGTCCGGCGGCTCGTGGAGGCGGTGCCGCCACCCCGGGTGGCCACCGGGCACCTTCAGCACACCCCCGACCTGGCGGCGGCGTGAGACGCGCCGGCCGTACCTCGGTGGCCACGCCGCCCGACCCGGGCCTGGCCGAGCTGACAGCCGACCAGCGCCTGCGCCGACTGGAACTGACAGTCACCAGGCGACTCAACGGTCTGCTGCACGGCCAGTACCGTGGCCTGCTGCCCGGGCCGGGAAGCGAACCCGCCGGCAGCCGCGAGTACCGGCCGGGGGAGGACGAGGTCCGCCGGATGGACTGGGCAGTGACCGCCCGGACCGCCGTGCCACACGTCCGACAGGTCGACGCCGACCGGGAACTGACCACCTGGGTGCTCGTCGACTCCAGCGCCAGCATGGACTTCGGCACCGCAGAGCTGGACAAGCGGGAGCTGGCGGTGGCCGCGGTGGCGGCGGTGGGCTTCCTGACCGCAGGCATCGGCAACCGGTTGGGCGCCCAGGTGCTGCGCGCCGACGGGGTACGGCGCTTTCCCGCCCGTAGCGGGCGTACCCATCTGCTCGGTCTGCTCCGCGCGCTGCTGACCGCGCCGCGCGCGACCGAGCCCGACGACCGGTCGCGGCCGGCGACCGGGCAGGCGGTCGCGGCGGCCGAGTTGGCGGACGGGCTCGACGCGGTGCACCGGGTCGCCAACCAGCGCGGACTGGTCGTCGTGGTCTCCGACTTCCTCGACGGCCTGCCCGACGACCCCGACGAGCCGCCCCCGTGGGAGCGGACCCTGCGCCGGCTGTCGGCCCGCCACCAGGTGTTGGCGATCGAGGTGACCGACCCGCGTGAGCTGGAGCTGCCCGACGTCGGTCTGATCACGCTCGTCGACCCGGAGACCGGCCGCCGCCGCGAGGTGTGCACATCGGACCGCCGCCTGCGGGAGCGCTACGCCGCGGCCGCCGCCGTCCAGCGTGACCAGGTCCGCCAGGCGTTGCGCCGGAGCGCGGCGACACACCTGGCGTTGCGCACCGACCGCGACTTCAGCGCCGACATCGTCCGACACGTGCACGCCCAGCGACGGCTGGCCGCCGCGCCGGCCGGAGCCGTCCGGGGAGGTGCCGCGTGAGCTGGGAGTCCCCGTTGCGGCTCTGGCTGCTGATCGGCGTGCTCGCGCTTGTCGGCGCGTACCTGGTGCTCCAGCGCCGCCGCAGCCGGTACGCCGTCCGCTTCACGAACCTGCGGCTGCTGGACCGGGTCGCACCCGTTCGCCCGGCCTGGCGCCGGCACGTCCCGGCCGGGCTGTTCCTGGCCATGCTGGCGCTGCTCGTGGTCGGCTTCGCCCGGCCCACCGCCGAGGTCCGGGTTCCCCGGGAGCGCGCCACAGTGATGGTGGCCGTCGACGTGTCCACCTCCATGCTCGCCACCGACGTGGAGCCGGACCGGCTGGCGGCCGCCAAGCAGGCGGCCCGACGTTTCGTCGAGGGCCTACCGGACGAGTTCAACGTGGGGCTTGTCGCGTTCGCCGGCAGTGCCGCCGTCCTGGTGCCGCCCGGCACCGACCGGGACGCTCTGGACGAGGGCATCGGTCGCCTCGCCGAAGGGGTGACCGGGGTGCAGGGCACCGCGATCGGTGAGGCCATCAACACCTCGCTCGGCGCGGTCAAGAGCCTGGACAGCGCGGCCGCCAAGGAGCCACCGCCGGCTCGGATCATCCTGCTCTCCGACGGGGCCAACACGTCGGGGATGGACCCGATGGAGGCGGCGGCCGAGGCGGTCGCGGTGAAGGTGCCGGTGCACGCGATCTCCTTCGGTACGCCGTCAGGGTTCGTGGACCGGGGCGGACGGCCGATCCAGGTGCCCGTCGACGGGCAGACCCTCAAGGCCGTCGCCGACGAGACCGGCGGCATGTTCCACGAGGCCAGCACCACCGACGAGTTGCGCGCCGTCTACGACGACATCGGCAGCTCGGTCGGCTACCGCACCGAACGGCAGGACGTCTCGGCCCGGTTCATCGGCCTCGGACTGGTGTTCGCGATGGGTGCCGCCGCCGGCTCGATGCGCTGGTTCTCCCGACTGCCCTGACCCAGAGCGCCGACGTCGACAGTGAGGAGTACGTATGGCAGTGCAGACCGGACTGGGCGAACCGCGCGGTCCCTGGTTCATCTCGCCGGAACTCGATCCGGACGGGCGCGGGTGGTGGGACGCGCCCGGCTCGGGCCGGGATCCCGGCGGGCGACGCCCCGGGCGGCTGCTGGCCGCCTTGGCGGTCGTGGCGGTCTCGGCCGTCTCGGGCGCCCTGGCCGGCGGCGTGGTGGCCAGCAGGGACGGCGGGGCCGGCCCGGCCGCGGCGTCGGCCGCACCGGTGCCGGCGGAGTTGGTCACCGCCGCCGAACGGACCGTGCCCGGTGTGGTGTCGGTGCTCGCCGGCGGCGCGAACGGCGCATCAGCCACCGGCTCCGGATTCGCCATCGACGACCAGCAGCACCTGGTCACCAACGACCACATTCTCGCCAAGGGCGGTGGCGGGCCGGTCACGGTGGAGCTGCCCGACGGCCGCCGGTACGAGGCCGAGGTGGTCGGCCGGGAACCACGTAGCGACCTTGCCGTGCTGAAGGTGCCACCGTCGGCCGGTCTCGCCCCGCTGCCGCTGGCCAAGCCGGGCGCCACCCGGGTCGGTGAGCCGGTGCTGGCGGTGGGCTCACCGTTGGGGCTGTCCGGGACGGTCACCGCGGGCATCGTCAGCGCGCTGGACCGCCAGGTGCGGTTGGGCAACAACAGGCACCGCGCGGTGCAGACGGATGCGTCGATCAACCCCGGCAACTCGGGTGGGCCGCTTGTCAACGCCCGAGGTGAGGTGGTCGGGGTGAACACGGCGATCGCCACCATCGACGGCAACGGGTCGATAGGCATCGGCTTCGCCATTCCCATCGACCAGGTGCAGCAGACCGCCGACACCATCATCGGAAAGGGTGGCTGAGCTGCCCGGACGGCCCTTCGGGCCGCCTGCACTGTCGGATATCCGGCCACACGCCGTCGAACCATGGAATTATTACGCTCGATATGAATACTGGCGGAGGTGGAGCGTCCTCTTCTCACGGTCCTCCTGCTGGTGGGCCTGGTCATCGGAATTGCGGTGGGGTCGGCGTACGCCCGGGCGCGACGCGGGTGGACCGACTACCAGACCGCGAAGAAGTCGGTGCCCGGCGCTCGCCGCGGCGCGTGGTTGCTGATCCGTGGGGTCGCGTTGAAGGCCGCGGTGATCGGGTTGCTGCTGTTCGGCGCCGTGGCGTACGCCGCCGTGGGCGGGGACGACAAGACCGCCGGGCCGACGCCCACCCCGTCGGTGACCGAGAGTGAGCCTCCGCGCCGGTGACCCTGGACAGGTCGTGGCGGGCTAGCCTCGGGGCGTGGACGACGGACTGCGGGTGACCGATCGGTGGGTCGTCCCCGCCGGGGAGCTGCGGGAGCGTTTCTCCCGCTCGTCCGGCCCGGGTGGGCAGGGCGTGAACACGGCCGACTCCCGGGTCGAGCTGAGCTACGACCTGGCCAACTCGCCGACCGTGCCCGAGTCGCTGCGGGCGCGGGCGCTGGCACGCCTCGCCAACCGCCTGGTGGACGGTGTGCTGACGATCGCCGCCAGCGAGCACCGGGCGCAGCTCGCCAACCGGGAGGCGGCCCGTGAACGGATGGTCGCGCTGTTGCGCGAGGCGGCCGCCCCGCCTCCGCCGCCGCGTCGGGCGACCAGGCCGTCCCGGGGCGCGAAGGAGCGCCGGCTGGCCGAGAAGAAGCGCCAGTCGCAGCGCAAACGCGACCGCCGCGTCGACGGCGAGTAGTCCTCTTCCCCGAGCCGTGTCGGTGACCTCTGCGACTGTCGAGTGACAGAATCTGGAATCTGTCAGTCGATCGGTGTACGGTCGATGGGAACCCCAGGTGAGAGGAAAGACCCCATGAACACCCGCACCCTCGGCACCACCGGCCCCACCGTCTCCGCGCTCGGGCTCGGCCTGATGGGCATGTCGGACCTCTACGGCCCCGCCGACGAGGCCGAGAGCATCGCCACCATCCACGCCGCGCTGGACGCCGGCATCACCCTGCTCGACACGGGCGACTTCTACGGTATGGGTCACAACGAGATGCTGCTGCGCGACGCGCTGCGCGGCCGCAACCGGGACAACGCCGTGATCAGCGTGAAGTTCGGCGCGCTGCGCGACGTCGACGGCGGTTGGAACGGCAACGACGTCCGACCCGTCGCGATCAAGAACTTCCTGGCGTACACGCTGCGCCGGCTCGGCACCGACCACGTCGACGTCTACCGCCCCGCCCGGCTCGCGCCGGACGTGCCGGTGGAGGAGGTCGTCGGCACCCTGGCCGAGCTGGTCAAGGCGGGCCACGTCCGGCACATCGGCCTCTCCGAGGTGAGCGCCGAGACGCTGCGCCGGGCACACGCGGTGCATCCCATCAGCGACCTCCAGATCGAGTACTCGCTGATCTCCCGCGCCCCCGAGGCCGAGATCCTGCCGACGGCCCGTGAGCTGGGCGTCGGGATCACCGCGTACGGGGTGCTCTCCCGAGGGCTGATCAGCGGCCACTGGACGGCCGGGCGGGAGACCACAGGCACCGACTTCCGCAGCCACCTGCCACGCTTCGCCGGTGCGAACCTGGACCGCAACCTCGCCCTGGTCGACGCGCTGCGCGCCATCGCCGAGGCGCGCGGCGTCACCGTGGCGCAGATCGCCATCGCCTGGGTGCTCGCCCGGGGCGAGACCGTCGTACCCCTGATCGGCGCCCGCCGCCGGGACCGGCTCACCGAGGCCCTCGGTGCCGCCGCGGTCACGCTTACCGAGACGGACCTGGCCGCCATCGAGGCCGCGGTCCCGGCCGACGCGGTGGCCGGCAGCCGGTACGACGAGGCGCAGATGGCGTTCCTGGACAGCGAGCGGTCATGACGACCCGGTCGTGGCGCGACAGTCGACCGGGGGTCGCGCCACGACCGGCGGCGCGGTCAGGGAGGCTGGGACGATGAGCGACGCCACCGCCCTGACCGCCGACCGCATCCTCGACAGCGCCGAGGAGGTGCTACGCCGGTACGGCCCGGCGAAGGCCACCGTGCTGGACGTCGCCCGCGCGTTGGGCGTCAGCCACGGCAGCGTCTACCGGCACTTCGCCAGCAAGGCCGCCCTGCGCGAGGCGGTCGCCGAACGCTGGCTGGCCCGCGTCTCCACCCCGCTGATCGACGTCGCCAACGGCACCGACCCCGCCCCGCAGCGGCTGCGCCGATGGCTGGCCGAGTTGAGCGGCACCAAGCGGCGGATGGCCCGGGAGGACCCGGAGCTGTTCGACAACTTCCACCAGCTCGCCACGCTCTCCGAGGGGGCGGTCGCCAACCACCTGGAGGTCCTCGCCGGTCAGCTCAGCCTGATCGTCGCGGACGGGGTGGCCGCCGGCGAGTTCACAGTGCCCGACCCTGCGGTCGCCGGCCGCGCGCTGTTGCAGGCCACCGCGCGGTTCCACCACCCGTCGCACCGGACGGAGTGGAGCGAGCCCGGTCTGGACGACGATCTGGAAGCGGTGGTCGCGTTGCTCCTCGACGGCCTGCGCGCCCGTCCCACCGGCTGAAACCGGGCCGTCCCGGGTCAGGCGGGGACGGCGGCGAGCAGCCGGTCGCGGAGCACTGCCGCACGGTCGGCGAACCCGCGCTGCGCCGCGGCGTACTCCGCGCGACCCTCCGCGGTCTCCACACGCACCGGCGGGTAACCGAGAGCCGCGAGGTCGTACGGGCTGGCCCGCATGTCCAACGCGCGGATGTCGCGGGCCAGCTCGAAACAGTCCGCGACCAGCTCGGACGGCACCAGCGGCGACAGCTTGTACGCCCACTTGTAGAGATCCATGTTGGCGTGCAGGCAGCCCGGCTGCTCGTTCGCGTGCTGCGTCTCCCGCGTCAGCGTGAGCAGGTTCAACGGACGGGCCGGCGGCGTGAAGAACCGGAACGCGTCGAAGTGGCTGCACCGCACCCCGCGCTCCTCGACGACGGCAGCGGTCCGCTCCGGGTCCAGCCGCAACGGCCAGGCGTTGTGCCGAAGCTCCTCGCGGGTCTGCCGGTACACCATCG
The DNA here is from genome assembly GCF_049841645.1 of Micromonospora sp. DT43. Taxonomy (NCBI): domain Bacteria; kingdom Bacillati; phylum Actinomycetota; class Actinomycetes; order Micromonosporales; family Micromonosporaceae; genus Micromonospora; species Micromonospora sp. DT43. The sequence continues at coordinate 502,629 of NZ_JBNCKR010000003.1, forward strand.
CCCACTCGTGCATCCCGAAGCAGCCGAAGTGCGCCGGCCGCCCCGCCGTGGCCGTCAACAGCGAACGGATCCACTCGATCGACTCGCCGCGTCGCCCGCGTACCGCCTCGGTGTCGACTGTGACCCCGGCGGTCGTGGCGCGGTAGTCCCGGCCGAACTCGGCCGGGTCCGCGTCGCGCAGCTCGACAGCCGCGCCCGGGTGCCAGCGGCGTAGCTGCGCCGGCCGGTGCGAGTAGTAGGTGAAGAGGAAGTCGGCCACCGGGTGCCGCTCGCCCCGGCGTCGTCGGGCCAGGTGCGGCGTCAGCCAGACATCCACCCGCTCCTCGTGGGCCCGGCGACGCTCCCGCCAGGCGGCCACGTCGAGCACTGCGGGAGCGAGGGCGGCGGTCACGGACCCCAGGGTACGACCGCCGCCCCGTCGCCGGTCAGGGCATCTGCACCCGGACGCCGGCGGAGAACACCCCGCTGCGCAGCTCCAGCTGCCGGGGCGGGTCCCGCCCGTCGACCGTGAACACCAGCGGGAGCACCGCCCGGCTGCCGGCTGCCACCGGGTTGGCGAAGACGTCCCGGCCCAGGTTGGCCGCCCGGGTGGCGGGCTCGTCAGTGCTCACCCACCGGCCACCCGGCAGGTAGGCGCGTTGCAACTGGCCGTGCCACGGCTGCTCGGCCCCGGTGACGTTGCGCACACCCACGGTGGCCTGACAGCGCCGACCCCCGGCCGGTGCCGCGCCGGACCCGCCTGCCGCACCCGCGGCGCACGACATCCGGTAGACGGTGAACTCGAACGCGGACTCCCGCAGCGGCACGCCCACCGGCCCGGAGACCCCGGTGCCCATCCACGCGCCGCTTGTCGGCTGCTTCTGGGTGTCGATCGACGACACCTGCCGGGTCGCCGTCCAGCCGGCCGTGCCGATCACGCCCGCCAGCACCACCACCGCCGCACCGACAAGCAGCCAGACGGGAGGCGTGCGCCGCCGTCGGCTCGGGCTCGGACTCGCCGCACGCGGGTAGATCGTTCCGCGTCCACCGTCAGGCGTTGCGCTGCTGGACAGGGCGGCGGCCGTCACCCGTCGTCCGCGCCGTCGCCGCCACACCCACGCCACGAGGGCGCTGAGCAGCACCAGGATGCCCAACCCGGCCAGCAGCACCGGATACCGCCGCCAGGGTGGCGCCTCGGTGATCTCGGCCGCCGGGGCGCCGCCCGCCTGCCAGGTGGCGCTGGCGCAGTCGTACGGCCGGGTGCCGTCACTTGTGAACGCGCAGGCCGGCGCGGTCAGCGGCTGGCCCGGCGCGGCCGCGGTCAGCGCGGTGCCCACCGTGGTGGTGCTGTGCGCGGGCAGCCGCAACCGCCAGGTCACCTCGGCCGTGGACCCGCCGGAGCTGCTGGATCGCCCGCCCCCGCTGATCGCGGTGGGCGACGACCCAGACGGCAACTCCTGGCGCACGGTGGTGTCGAGCGGTGAGTTACCCACGTTGCGGACGTGGATCCGGTACCGCGGCGCTGGACTGCTCTCCGTCGCGACCGCCACCGTGACGGGCGGTGGGGGCACGGACGCCGGTACCCGCGACGGCGGCGCCACCGCCGGTGGCGCCGAGGGCGGGGTGGGTTCCGCGCTCGCCGCGACGGGCGCCCGGGCGGCCACCGCCACCGCCGGCGGCGTGACCGCCGTCGGTCTGGGCGTGACCGCCGTCGGACTGGGCGTCGGCGCAGCTGGTGGTGGCGTGACGGCCACCGGTCGTGGCGCGGTCGCGGCTGGTTGTGGCGTGACGGCCGCCGGTCGTGGCGCGGTCGCCGCCTCCGGAGCCACCGCGGGCAGGGCCGGCGCGGCGGCGAGGATGCCGAGGCAGTGTACGAACACCGCGAGGGCTCTGTGGTGTCGTGTCGATGCAGGCATACGAACGAACCTCCGGAGCCGACGCTAGGGGCGTCCGCCCTCCGTGCGGGTACGAAGTCGGGAAGCCCGCCCCCGCCGACCCGAGCTGCGCTAGGGTGCCGCGACGTGACGGGTTGCGCACACTCGGCGGCCGGTTGTGGCCGGTGGCGGTGCCGGCGGGGCTAGATTGGCCCGGTGCGTATCGCTCGTTTCGCTCATGCCAAGGGAATGTCGTTCGGAGCCGTCGAGGGCGAACCGGAGGCCGGGCCGCAGGGCCTGACCATCGCCGAGATCGAGGGTCATCCGTTCGGCCAGCTCTCCTTCAGTGGGGCCCGCTGGGCCCTCTCCGACGTCCGGCTGCTCTCGCCGATCCTGCCCAGCAAGGTGGTCTGCGTGGGCCGCAACTACGCCGACCACGCCGCCGAGCTGGGCAACGAGGTGCCCAAGGAGCCGTTGCTCTTCCTCAAGCCGTCCACCTCGGTGATCGGTCCCCGCGACGCCATCCGGTTGCCGATCTTCTCCAAGCAGGTCGAGCACGAGGCGGAGCTGGCGGTGGTGATCGGCGCGCCGGGCGCGCGCCGGGCCGACCGGGCCGCCGCCGAGCGCGCCATCTTCGGCTACACCTGCGCCAACGACGTGACCGCCCGGGACCTCCAGCGCTCGGACGGGCAGTGGACCCGCGCCAAGGGCTTCGACTCGTTCTGCCCGATCGGCCCGTGGATCACCACCGGGCTGGACGTCTCCGACCTGGAGATCCGCTGTGAGGTGGGTCGCAACCCCGACGAGATGGAGGTACGCCAGCTCGGCCGGACGAAGGACATGGTCTTCGACGTGGCCGGCCTGGTGTCGTACATCTCGCACGTGATGACCCTGCTGCCCGGCGACGTGGTGCTCACCGGCACTCCGGCGGGGGTTAGCCCTCTCGTCGAGGGGGATACGGTCACCGTGCGGATCGAGGGCATCGGCGAGCTCAGCAACCCGGTGGTCCCCGTCGCCTGATCCGTCGGATGCCCCTGTTTCCGCAGCTCACGAGCGGTTCGGGGGGATCGGATTTGGCCTGTCGGCACCGGGAGGGTAATGTTCCTTCCCGGCGCCGCAAGGGGCCGATGGGGTATGGGGTAATTGGCAGCCCGACTGATTCTGGTTCAGTTAGTCTAGGTTCGAGTCCTGGTACCCCAGCGCAGCTGGAATTCGCGAGAGTTCCAGACGCTGGATTCTGACGGAGTTCGACTCCGCCCCTGAAGGGGGCGGAGAGTGGTCTCTGGTAGAGTGCAGCTCCTCCGCCTGTGAAGGTGGGGGAGCGAAAGTGGTT
>NZ_JBNCKR010000003.1:505914-801963 GCF_049841645.1 Micromonospora sp. DT43
CTGGCCCCGTCGTCTAGCGGCCCAGGACGCCGCCCTCTCAAGGCGGTAGCGCCGGTTCGAATCCGGTCGGGGCTACATCTGTGCACAACCCGTCTCACCTCGGTGAGGCGGGTTGTTTCGTTGGCGCGCACGGCCGTTTTGTTGGCACGCACGGTCGTCGACGGTGCCCACACCCCACGCTCGCCCCGACGGACGGTGCCGCTAGACTACAGCGGCGCCGCCTGTGAGGGTGGTGAACAGGAAAGTTCTGGCCCCGTCGTCTAGCGGCCCAGGACGCCGCCCTCTCAAGGCGGTAGCGCCGGTTCGAATCCGGTCGGGGCTACAAAACCAAGGCTCACCTCGCCGCGCGAGGTGAGCCTTTCCCGTACCCGCCCGTCTCCCCATCCCGTCTCCCCGGCCTTCCCGCGTTGATCATGAGGTTGACGGGTGCGACACGCCGACTCGAGCGACGCCAACCTCATGATCAACGCGGGGTGCGGGGTGCGGGGTGACGGTTAGAGGCCGGAGAGGCGTTGGCCGGCTCTTACTACTGCCATGGCGTGGCGTTCGCCGGGGCGGCGGCCGAGGCGCTCTATCGGGCCGGAGATGCTCACCGAGGCGATCACGCGGCCGGTGCGGTCGCGGATCGGGGCGGAGACGCTCGCCACACCGGCCTCACGTTCGGCCACGCTCTGCGCCCAGCCCCGGCGGCGGACCTCCGCCAGTGTGCGACCGGTGAACTTGCTGCGCGGCAGCAGCGGCATGACCGCCTCCGGAGGCTCCCAGGCGAGCAGGATCTGGGCCGCCGAGCCGGCGGTCATCGGCAGCACCGAGCCGACCGGGACGGTGTCCCGCAGCCCGCTCGCGCGCTCCGCCGCCGCCACGCAGATTCGCTCGTCGGCGCGGCGCAGGTAGAGCTGCGCGCTCTCACCTGTGGCGTCGCGCAGCGCGGCCAGCAGCGGCTCGGCGGCGGTCAACAGGACGTCCGGCGCCGCGTTGGCCAGCTCACCCAGCCGGGGGCCGGGACGCCAACGCCCCTGGGTGTCCCGGACGAGCATCCGATGGATCTCCAGCGCCTGTGCCAGCCGGTGCGCGGTGGCCCGGGGCAGCTTCGTGCGTTCAACGAGTTCGGCCAGGCTGGCGCCGTCGACACAGGCGGCCAGGATGACCACCGCCTTGTCGAGAACGCCGACACCGCTCATACTGTGTCCCACAAGCCGAAACTTACCTCCCAGAATTTAGGATGTCCAGATGGTGGGAGTCACTCCTGAGCCGAGGACCCTGGCCGAGAAGGTCTGGGACGCGCACGTCGTACGGTCCGCCGCTGGTGAGCCGGATCTGCTCTTCATCGACCTGCACCTGCTGCACGAGGTGACCAGCCCGCAGGCGTTCGACGGGCTGCGGCTCGCCGGACGCCGGGTGCGCCGTACCGACCTGACCCTCGCGACCGAGGACCACAACACCCCGACCGGGTACGCCGATCCGGCGTTCCGGCTCCGCCGCGGTGACCTGCTCACCATCGCGGACCCGACGTCGCGTACGCAGATCGAGACGCTGCGCCGCAACTGCGCCGAGTTCGGCGTGCGGCTGCACCCGCTCGGCGACGAGAACCAGGGCATCGTGCACGTCATCGGCCCGCAGCTCGGTGTCACCCAGCCCGGCATGACGATCGTCTGTGGCGACTCGCACACCGCCACCCACGGCGCGTTCGGCGCGCTCGCCTTCGGCATCGGCACCAGCGAGGTGGAGCACGTGCTGGCCACCCAGACGCTGCCGCAGAGCCGGCCGAAGACCATGGCCGTCAACGTCACCGGCCAGCTCGCCCCCGGCGTCACCGCCAAGGACCTGGTGCTCGCGCTGATCGCCCAGGTCGGCACCGGTGGGGGTCGCGGGCACATCGTCGAGTACCGCGGCGAGGCCATCCAGGCCCTCTCCATGGAGGGGCGGATGACGATCGCCAACATGTCCATCGAGTGGGGCGCCAAGGCCGGCATGATCGCGCCGGACGAGACGACCTTCGCGTACCTCAAGGGTCGGCCGAACGCGCCCCAGGGCGCGGACTGGGACGCGGCGGTTGCCTGGTGGCGGACGCTGCCCACCGACGAGGGCGCGCGCTTCGACGCCGAGGTGACCCTGGACGCCAGCCGCGTCACCCCGTTCGTGACGTGGGGCACCAACCCCGGGCAGGGCGCGCCGCTGAGCGCGCCGGTGCCCGACCCGGAGGAGTTCGTCACCGACTCGGAGCGCGCCGCCGCCCGCCGCGCTCTGGAGTACATGGACCTGCGCCCCGGCACCCCGCTGCGGGACCTGCCGATCGACGTGGTCTTCGTGGGCTCCTGCACGAACGGCCGCCTTGAGGATCTGCGGGCCGCCGCCGACGTGCTGCGCGGTCACCGGGTCGCCGACTCCGTTCGGATGCTCGTGGTGCCTGGGTCCGCCGCCGTCCGGGAGGCCGCCGAGGCCGAGGGCCTGGACAAGGTCTTCGCCGACGCCGGCGCCGAGTGGCGGTTCGCCGGCTGCTCGATGTGCCTGGGCATGAACCCCGACACGCTCAAGCCCGGCGAGCGCTCGGCGTCCACCTCCAACCGCAACTTCGAGGGCCGGCAGGGCCGGGGTGGTCGTACCCACCTGGTCTCCCCGCCGGTCGCCGCAGCCACGGCCGTGGTCGGGCGGCTGGCCGCCCCTGCCGACCTGTAGAAGGGACTCCAGGAGATGGACAAGTTCACCACCCACACCGGCACGGCCGTACCGCTGCGCCGGTCCAACGTGGACACCGACCAGATCATCCCGGCCGTGTACCTCAAGAGGGTGACCCGGACCGGCTTCGCCGACGGGCTGTTCAACGCTTGGCGGGAAGACCCGGCATTCGTTCTCAACGATGAATCCTATTCCGGTGCGTCGATCCTCATCGCCGGTCCGGAGTTCGGCACCGGCTCCTCCCGGGAGCACGCCGTGTGGGCACTGCGGGACTGGGGCTTCCGCGCAGTGGTGGCCCCACGCTTCGGTGACATCTTCCGCGGCAACGCGCTCAAGGAGGGGCTGCTGCCGGTCGAGTTGGAATTGAAAGCCGTCGAGGAGTTGTGGGATCTCGTCGAGGCGGATCCGACCACTCCGGTGACCGTCGACCTGACCGCCCGACAGCTCCGGGCGGGGGACGCGACCTGGTCGTTCCCGCTGGACGACTTCAGCCGGTGGCGGCTGCTGGAGGGCCTGGACGACATTGGACTCACCCTCCGCCACGCCGCCGACATCGACTCCTACGAGGCGTCCCGACTGCCGTTCCTGCCCTCGGTGGCATAGCCGTACGCGCGCCCGCACAGCGGATTTCGCCCCCACCGGTCCGACCGGCGGGGGCGAATCCGTTACGACACAAGGGCTTTTTTCCACCGAATGTTTGTGTCCAGGCAGCACAGGGCATACGGTGCGCGCAGAATGGCTCGCGTCGAGTCAGTTGCACAATCGGGAGGAAGTCGTGAACAAGGCCGAGCTCATCGAGGCGCTCGCCGTTCGCCTGGGGGACCGGAAGACGGCGACGGCCGCGCTCGACGCGGTCCTCACTGAGGTCCAGGCGGCGGTCACCAAGGGCGAGAAGGTGGCGATCACCGGATTCGGAGCATTCGAAAAGCGTGTGCGTGGCGCACGAACAGCGCGCAACCCGCGTACCGGCGAGGCGGTGAAGGTCAAGAAGACGTCCGTCCCGACCTTCCGCCCCGGCGCCGGGTTCAAGGAGATGGTGGCCAGCGGCAAGGTGCCGAAGGCCACGGTGGCGGCGAAGAAGACCGCCACCACCACGGCCAAGACCGCCGGCACCAAGGCGGCGGGCACCAAGGCGGCGGGCACCAAGGCCACCGCCACCAAGGCGGCCAGCAAGAAGACCGCCCCGGCCAAGGCGAGCAAGACGACCACCACCGCCGCCACCAAGGCGGCCAGCAAGAAGACCGCCCCGGCCAAGGCGAGCAAGACCACCACGGCGACCAAGACGGCCGCCAGCAAGAAGACCGCTCCGGCGAAGAAGACCGCCGCGGCGACCAAGTCCGCCACGGCGAAGAAGACCACCGCGGCGGCGAGCAAGAGCACGGCGGCCAAGAAGGCGCCCGCGAAGAAGGCTCCGGCCAAGAAGACGGCCAGCAAGCGCTGACCGCCTGTTTGCCCAAAGGGCGCCCACCGTCTCGGTGGGCGCCCTTTGCGCGTGCCGGGACCATTGACCCGGCCGGGCCGTACGCGCAAAATCGCCGTGCCGGCCCCCCTCATGGACCGGTCCGCCGACGGGAAATGGGGCGCCGGTGCGCTACCGCCAGCTCACCACCGGGTCGCTCGCGCTGGGCGTCGTCCTGTTCATCGACGTGCTGCGCGTGTGGCTACCCGGCATCATCACCATCTTCGGGCAGGCCGCGTCCACCCCTGCGGAGTTGATGGGCGCGTTCGCGCTCGGCTGGTTCGTCCTGGCGATGGCCGCGCCGGCACTGGTCCGGCGGGTGGGCCCTCGGTGGGTCGCCGGCACCGCTGCCGTGCTGCTGGCCGTGGCACGGCTCGCGCTCACCAGCACCCCCGGCGGCCGTCCGCAGCTCTGGTTGGCCACCGCCGGTCTGCTCGCCGGCCTGATCTGGTTGGTGGGTGTCGCAGGTGGCACCGACCGTCCGGTGCCGGGACTGGCCCTGGGGTTGGCGGTCAACGCCGCCGTGCACGCGATCCTGGACACCTACGACCTCGTCTGGCGGGGCGGCTGGGTGGCCTGGCTGCTCAGCGCCGTCGCGGTGGCGCTGTTCCTGCTCGGCACGGCGCTGAGCATGGCGTTGCCCGCCGCGTCACCGGGTCCGGGTGGCGCCCGGTCCTGGCTGCTGGCCGGGCCGGTGCTGCTGCTGGCCGGCATGGTGGCTCTCGCTCCGGCCCTGGCCGAGGCGGGAATGTCGTACCTGGTCGCCGGTGGCGACGTCGCCCGCTCACCGCTGTTCGGCCTGGCGCCGGTGCCGCTGGCGGTCGCCGGGTTCCTGCTGGCGGCTCTGGCGGGCCCGACCCGACGGTGGGGCCGACCACTCGGGCCGGTGGCCCTGCTGACGGGCGTGGTGCTCTTCGCCCTCGACCGTGGCGACCTGCTCGTCGCGGCCATCCTGCTCACCGCCGTCGGCCTCGGCGCCTGCCTGGCCCTCACCGACGTTCCGGGCCGCACCGACGCCGTCGGCACCGCCGCCAACGATGCCCCCGCCAACGATGCCGCCGACCAGACCGACGCCGACGCCGAGGCCGCAGGCGATGCGGGAGCGACAGGCGCGGACGACACGCGCCGAGCGGCGGCCCGCCGGGGGTACGCGGTCGCTGCCGGTCTGCTGCTCTTCGTGCTGGGGGCCGTGGGCTACTACTCCGCCTACGACCTGGGCTACCCGAACGCGGCGTTGCCGGTGGTGGTTGCCGTGGTGGTCGCCGCCGTGGCCCTGGTAGCCCGTCCATCGGACCACTGGCGTCCCGGCCCGCTTCCGCCGCTGCGGACCGCCGGCGCGGTCGCCGCGCTGGCTCTGCTCGCGCCGCTGCTGGCCGACGAGGTGGCGGTGGCGAGCAACCGGGAGGGTCCGCCGGAGCGGTTGCGGGTGGTGGCGTACAACATTCGGATGGGCTTCGGGTTGGACGGCCGGTTCGACCTGGCCGGGCTGACCGCCGCGATCGACAGGCAGCGACCCGATGTGGTGCTGCTCAGCGAGGTGGACCGGGGCTGGCTGCTCAACGGCGGCCACGACACGCTGGATCTCCTGTCCGACCGGCTCGGCATGCCGTACGTGTTCGGGCCGGCCGCCGATCCGGTCTGGGGTGACGCGGTGCTCAGCCGGTGGCCGGTGAGCGACCTGCGGTCCCGGTCGTTGGCGTCCCTCGGGGCGCCCACCGGAGCGCAGGCTCTCGCCGTCACCCTGGACCTCGGCGACGGCGTGCGTACCGCAGTGGTGAGCACCCACCTGCAGCCGCCGCCCGACGCGGGCCCGGTGGCGCAGGCCCGCGCGGTAGCCGACTTCGCCCTCGGGTACGCGGCCGGCCGGCCGCTCGTGGTGGCCGGCGACCTGAACACCGAGCCGGGCGACGAGGCGTTCGAACAGTTCACCAGGGCCGGCCTGGTCGACGCGTTGTCCGCCGCCCGGCCGCTGGCGACGAGCCCCGCCGACGATCCGCGCCAGCAGATCGACCACGTCTTCGTCTCGCCCGGCCTGGCCCCGAGCGATCCGGTCGCGCCACGCGGCGAGGCCAGCGACCACCTGCCGGTGGCGGTGACCCTCACCCTGCCACCCCGCTGACGGCCGCCAGTAGGCGTTCTGGCCGGCCGCTGGAGGCGGTTGGCGGCGAGCCGACGGCGCCCGCGTACAGGCCGCTACAGGCGGTCGGTGGCGAGCAGTCGGTCGCCGTCGAAGGCGAGCAGCCAACCGCCGCCCTTCGGGGTGGTGAAGTCCTCGTCGGCGCGGCCGGTCAGCCGCTCCAACGCGCCCGGCAGCACCTTGCCCTGGCTGCACACCGCCACCTGCCCGCCGGCGCAGGCCAGCTCCAGCAGTTGGGCGGCGGTGGCGAGCACCCGCTCGTCGCGTTGTTGACCCGGCTGCGGCTCGTCCAGGTCGCCGCAGATCTCGATGGGGAGGTCGAGTAGCGCGGCCGTCGGGTCCAGGGTCTGCACGCAGCGTCGCGGCGAGGCCGACAGGAGCCGGGCCGGCCGGACCACGGCGATCAGCGGTGCCAGGGCGTACGCCTGGGCCCAGCCCTCGTCGTCGAGCGGACGGGCGGTGTCCGGGCCGCTCCAGGTGGCCCGTTTGCCGGCGTGGCCGTGCCGGACCAGCGCGACGGTCGCGGTCACCGGCGGCAGCGCGGCGAACGCGGCAAGCACCTCGGCGTCGTGCGGGTAGCTGACCAGTCGGATCGCGTCGTCCACGGCGAGCCACCGGATGTCGTCGACCTCGGTGCCCGGCTGGAAACCGCCGTCGGCGACCGCGAGTATCGACCAGTAGTCGACAAGCTTGGACTGCCCCTCGCTGCGGTAGCGCACCGACGGCAGCCGCACCTGCGGCACACCCCGCACGTCGGCTTCCTCGGCCACCTCCCGCACCGCCGCGACGAGCGGGTGCTCGCCCGGTTCGAGCTTGCCCTTGGGCAGCGTCCAGTCCCCGTAGCGGGGGCGGTGCACGACGCACACCCGTACGCCGTCGGCTGTCGGTCGCCAGCAGACCCCGCCGGCGGCCCGGATGCCCGTCACGGCAACCATCTGGTCCGCCGTCGGCGGGTGGCCCGGTGCCACGCGGCGGGGAACCGGTCCCGCATCAGGCGGACCGTGTGGCGTTCCCGCTCGGCCAACCGCCCGGCGGTGACCGCCAGCTCGTGGTCTTCCGGCCGGTCGGCGGCGAGGGCGAGCCAGGTCTCGGCGGCGACCGCGGCGTCCTGGTGTTCGCCGAGCACGTCCTGGACGCGTGCCAACGCGCGGGCCAGCCGCCGTGCGTCGCTGCCGACGGCCGGGAGCACGGCGGTGACCGCGTAGCGGGCCTGCTTGCCCTCCTTGCGGACGGCGTGCCAGCGGTCGTCGGGGGCCGACGGGTCGAGCCCGTCCACGCCGTCCGGGCCGGCGAGCTGCCGCCACGGGCGGGCCACCAGCTTCGGTAGCGTCCGCGCCGCGGGGGTGGCCGCCCGGCGGGTGAGCCGGGGCGCGCGGGCGGCCAGCACCAGGGAGTCCACCAGGGCCAGGTAACGCGGCGAGCGCAGCGCCTCGTCGATGGCGGCGTGCGCCTGCCGCTGCCGTTGCGCGAGCGCCTCGTCCAGCCGGTCCACCGCGCCCGCGTCGAGCGGGCTGAGCGGGTCGGCGGTCGCGGTGCGCCGCAGCCTGTCGCGCAGCACCTCGGCGTCGCGGGCCGCGCCGAGCACCCCGGCCAGCCAGCGCAACTCGTCGCGTAGGGGCCGGGCCCAGCTCCGGCGCACCAGCGGCCGGAAGGTGCGCAGGTCGCTGCGCAGCCGTCGGCAGGCCACCCGCATCTGGTGTACGGCGCTGTCGCCGCCGTCGGTCGAGGTGCGCAACCGCACCAGCGGGTCGTGCGCCAGGAGCCGGCCCACCTCCTTGCGAACCGCCTCGGTGACCAGCTCCCCGGCGCTCGGGTCGGTCGTCAGCCCGCCCGGCCCGACCAGGTCGGGTTCGGACTGCGCCACCTCCCCCAACGCGCGTACGTGCTTCGGCGTGAACGATCCGCCCCGCGCCCCTGCCTCGCGCAGCACGCCGCCGATCCGGTCGAGCAGCTTTCGGTTGCCGGCCTTCCGCTCGACCTCCACCTCGCGAAACGTGTCGGAGGCGGTGCCGGCCTCGTCGAGCACTGTCACCCGGTCGTCGACAACCTCGGCGAGCACCCTGCCGGCCCGGTCGCACACCTCGTGGGCGTGCCGGACGGTGCGGACGACAGTCACGGGCGCCAGCGGCGCGCCCCGATGCAGGGCGGTGACCAGCTCGACCAGCTCCGGCGGAGGCTGCCTGACCGGCCCGGGGCGGGAGATCTCGTGCCGGACGCCGGGCGTGCCGGTGGGCAGCTTCACCGTCCACGGCAGCTCGTCACCCTCGCGGTGGCGCAGCGACGCCCCGGCGCGGGCCAGCCGCAGGTCGACCGTGTCGAGGTAACGGGCGACGAGCGTCACCGGTGGCAGCTCCCGGACCCGGCCGCCGGCCGGGGCCACGGCGGACAGGTCCGGCAGCACGAAGCTGTCGTCCACCTCGTACTTCTGCTCCTCCTCGACCATCAGCTCAGCCTATGCCGCGATCGGTCAGCCGGCCGTGCCACCGACGCGGCGCAGCAGCAGTTCCTGCAGATGCACCCGGGCCGCCTCCTCGCCGCCGGTACGCCGCGTCCAGGTGCCGTCGCCGGCCAGCTCGAACGCGTCCACGTCCGGGCTCATCGCGGCGGTCAGCACGTGGTCCAGTTCGGCGCGGGCGACCGGATCGGTCACCTGCACCAGCGCCTCCACCCGCCGGTCCAGGTTGCGGTGCATCAGGTCCGCCGAGCCCATCCAGAACTCGGCCTCCCCGTTGTTGCCGAACCGGAAGACCCGGGAGTGCTCCAGGAACCGGCCGAGGATCGAGCGGACCCGGATGTTCTCCGACAGCCCCGGCACCCCCGGGCGCAGCGTGCACATGCCCCGGATGAGCAGGTCGACGTGGACGCCGGCCTGGGAGGCACGGTAGAGCGCGTCGGTCACGCCCTCGTCGACCAGCGAGTTGACCTTGAACTGGACCAGACCGGGCATGCCCAGCCGGACGTGCGCGATCTCCCGTTCGATGCGTTCGATGAGGCCGCTGCGGATGCCCTGCGGGGCGACCAGCAGCCGCCGGTACGCGGTCTGCCGGCTGTAGCCGGTCAGCACGTTGAACAGGTCGGTCAGGTCCGCCCCGATCTCCGGGTCGGCGGTGAGCATGCCGAAGTCCTCGTACAGGCGGGCGGTCTTCGGGTGGTAGTTGCCGGTGCCGATGTGGCAGTACCGGCGGATCTGGTTGCCCTCCTGCCGGACCACCAGCGCGGTCTTGCAGTGCGTCTTGAGCCCCACCAGGCCGTACACCACGTGGCAGCCGGCGCGCTCCAGCGTGCGGGCCCAGCCGATGTTGGCGACCTCGTCGAAGCGTGCCTTCACCTCCACCAGCACCACCACCTGCTTGCCGGCGGCGGCCGCGTCGACGAGCGCGTCGACGATCGGCGAGTCCCCGCTGGTGCGGTAGAGGGTCTGCTTGATGGCAAGCACGTTGGGGTCGGCGGCGGCCTGCTCGATGAAGCGCTGCACGCTCGTGGCGAACGAGTGGTACGGGTGGTGCACCAGGATGTCCCCGTCGCGCAGGGTGGAGAAGACGCTGCGCGGCACCTCGCCCTCGGCGAGGCGGGGATGCGTGGCCGGCACGAACGGCGGGTCCTTGAGATCGGGGCGGTCGGCCTCGCCGTACACCTGCCACAGCGCGGACAGGTCCAGCAGGCCGGGCACCCGCAGCACGTCCTGGTCGTCCATGTCCAGCTCGCGGACGAGCAGTTCCAGTACGTGGTCGGAGATCGAGGCGGCGACCTCCAGGCGGACCGGCGGCCCGAACCGGCGTCGGGCCAGCTCCCGTTCGAGGGCCTGGAGCAGGTCCTCGTCGCGGTCCTCGTCGACCTCCACCTCGGCGTTGCGGGTGACCCGGAACAGGTGGCACTCGACCACCTGCATGCCGCTGAACAGCTGGCCCAGGTGCACCGAGATCAGGTCTTCCACCGGCAGCATCCGCACGCCCGGCTGGTCCCGGTCCACCCGTACGAAGCGGGGGACGTTGTTGGGCACCTTCACCCGGGCGAACAGTTCGGAACCGCCGTCCGGGTCGCGAACCGCCACCGCCAGGTTGAGCGACCGCCCGGAGATGTACGGGAACGGGTGCGCCGGGTCCACCGCGAGCGGGGTCAGCACCGGGAAGATGTGCTCCCGGAAGTAGGTGCGCAGCCGCTCCCGCTCCGGATTGCCCAGCTCACTCCAGCGCAGTATGCGGATGCCCTCGTCGGCCAGCTTGGGCAGCACGTCGTCGACGAAGCAGGCGGCGTGCCGGGCGCCCAGTTCGGCGGTCCGCTCGGCGATCAGCTCCAGCTGCGTACGCAGGGGCAGCCGGTCCCCGCCGCGCACCGGCAGGCCGGCGGAGAGCCGCCGCTTCAGCCCGGCGATCCGCACCATGTAGAACTCGTCGAGGTTGCTGGCGAAGATCGCCAGGAACTTGGCCCGCTCCAGCAGGGGGGTGCGCTGGTCCTCGGCGAGGGTGAGCACCCGCGCGTTGAAGTCGAGCCAGGACAGCTCCCGGTTGAGGAACCGGTCCTCCGGCAGCGGGGGAGCAGCCGGCGGGTCGTCTTCCTCACCGCCAGCGGAGGGGCCGCCGGGCAGGGCCGCCCCGGCCGCCGGGCCGTCCGTCTCCGTGGGAGGAACGCCGGGTTCGATGACCTCGTCGAGCCCGGAGGAGGCGGCGCCCGGGTCGTCGGCGAGAGTGTCGGCGCGGGCGGCGCCGGCCCGTTCGGCCCGGGACGGGCGGAAACGGCCGTCGGTGCCGCGGACGCGGGCGCCGTTGCGGGGGTCGGTGGCGGGAGAGGTGACCGGATGCTCGCGAGGGGTGCTCACCCGCTCATAATCACCCGATTCGAGTTAACGCAAAATGAACTTGGCCTCGCCAGCTCAGTTCATCGTCGGCAATGTCACCCGGACGACCTCGCCGTCGGGATCGGTGTCGATGCGGACCCGCTGGCCGAGGCGGAGCAGCCGCAGGCCGGAGGCGTCGAACGCCCGGGCGGGAAAGCGCAGCTCGGTGCCGTCGTCGAGCAGCAGGACACCGCTGCGCGTCGCCGCGTCGTAGGTGGCCACCGTGCCCTGCATGCTGGCACCGTACACCGGCGGGGTCGGCTCGTTCAGCGCGCCGGGCAGCCGGCGGCTCGGCTCGTTCAGCGCGCCGGGCAGCCGGCGGCGAGCAGCGCTGCGGTGCGCGGGCCCAGCCCGAGCCGCTCGGCGGCGGCCAGGTCCTCGGCGGTGTCCACGTCCCGCCGCAGGCTGGGCCAGTCGCCGGCCAGCGGCAGCGCCCCACTCTCCGCGTGCGCCGCCGCCGACCCGACCCCGAACCGTGGGTCGAGGTCGACACCCGGCGGCGCGGCGAGCAGCACCGTCCCACCGCCGGGGGCGTCCGCCACGAACCGGCGTACCCCCACTGTGTCGTGCTGGGCGGCGAGCAGCGCGTCGGCCAGCTCGGCCGGGCGCAGCGCCGGCAGGTCGGCGGTGAGCCCGGCCACCCACCGCCCGGGGGTTTGTGCCGCACCGTGCCGGAACGCGGCGTTCAGGCCGGCATCCGGCACGTCGGGCAGCGTCCGCGCCCCGGCGGCCCGCGCCGCGGCCGCCACCCGTGCGTCGTCGGTCACCACCAGGGCCTCGGCGACCGCCGGGCAGGCCAGCACCGCGCGGAGCGTGTCGGCCGCCAGCGCCAGCGCCAGATCCTCATGCGGTACGCCGGGCAGCGCGCCCCGCAGCCGGCTCTTGGCCGCGGCCAGACGCTTCACCGGCACCACCACTGCCCACCTCGGCTGACTCACGTCCGCAATCCTGCCAGCCGGACGACGGGACCCTCGCTGGCCGTACCGGGGGCGAGCAGGCATGATTTCCGCTGCGGGTGTCGCGGGTGGGGCACGCGGCGGGTCGGGGCGCGACGAGGAGGCACAGTGGCACGGCGGAGGCTGGGGTTCTGGCAACGGTTCGCCGTGGGGCTGGTCAAGCCGGTGATGACCGTCTGGACCCGGCGGACCTGGCGCGGCCAGGAGCACCTCGCCTCCGACGGCGGGATGATCATCGTCGCCAACCACATCTCGCACGCCGACCCGCTGGTCTCCGCGCACTTCATCTACGACTCCGGGCGGTGGCCGCAGTACCTGGGCAAGGCCAGCGTGTTCCGGGTGCCGGTGGTCGGGTGGATCCTGCACCGCTGTCGGCAGATCCCGGTCGAGCGCGGCAGCGTGGACGCCGTCCGTTCGCTCGACAGGTCGATCGCCGCGCTCGACGAGGGGGGCGCGGTGGTGATCTACCCGGAGGGCACCACCACCCGGCAGCCGGACCTGTGGCCGATGAAGGCAAAGACCGGCGCCGCCCGGCTGGCCCTCGCCACGGGCGCACCAGTGGTGCCGCTGGTGATGTGGGGGCCGGAGCGGATCTTCGACCCGCGGACCAGCCGGCTGAACCCACGCCCCCGGATCCCGGTGACAGTGGTCGCCGGCGAACCTGTCGACCTGAGCCGCTGGGCGGGCGCTCCGCCGACCCGGGCCACCCTCGAGGAGATGACGGACGCCATCATGCTGCGGCTGCGGGACATGCTCGTCGAGATCCGTGGCGGCACCCCGCCGCCGTTGTGGGAGCGACCCATCCGACCGTCCGTCGAGCGCCACCACGGTGAAGCGGCATGAGCGGCCACGTCGCGGTGCTGGGCGCCGGCTCCTGGGGCACCGCCTTCGCCAAGATCCTGGCCGACGCGGGGCGGGACGTGACCGTGTGGGCCCGCCGCGCCCCGGTGGCCGAGAGCATCCGCGCCGAGCGGCGCAACCCGGAGTACCTGCCGGACCTGCTGCTGCCCGCCCGGGTCACCGCCACCACCGACGCCGTCGAGGCGATCAGCGGCGCCGAGGTGGTGGTGCTGGCCGTGCCCTCGCAGACCCTGCGCGGCAACCTCGCCGAGTGGGCCGGGCACCTGCACCCGGACGCCACACTGGTGTCGCTGATGAAGGGCATCGAACTCGGCACCACCAAGCGGATGAGCGAGGTCATCGTCGAGACCGCCCGGGTGGCCGCGGACCGGGTGGTGGTGGTCTCCGGCCCGAACCTGGCCCCCGAGATCGCCGCCGAGCAGCCGGCCGCCACGGTGGTCGCCGGCACCAACAACGACCGCACGGCCCTCGTGCAGTCGTCGATCCGGACGCCGTACCTGCGTCCGTACACCAACGACGACGTGATCGGCTGCGAGTTGGGCGGCGCGGTCAAGAACGTGATCGCGCTGTCGTACGGCATCGCCACCGCGATGGGCTTCGGCGACAACACCCGAGCCATGCTGATGACCCGGGGGCTGGCCGAGACGGCCCGCCTCGGTGTGGCGCTCGGCGCGGACCCGATCACCTTCGCCGGCCTGGCCGGCATGGGCGACCTCGTCGCCTCCTGCTCGTCCCCGCTGGCCCGCAACCGCACCTTCGGCGAGCACCTGGGCCGGGGCGAGACGCTGGAGCAGGCCCAGGCGGCGACGCGACAGACCGCCGAGGGAGTCAAGAGCTGCCTCGCGATCCGTGACCTGGCCCGGGCGCACGGGGTGGAGATGCCGATCACCGAGCACGTCGAACGGATCTGCCACGAGGGGATGGACCCGCGCCTCGCCGTGGACACGCTGATGAGCCGAACCGCCAAGCCCGAGTCGTACGAGTGAGGGAACCGATGAGCGAACTGGGAGACGGCACCCGCTGCGTACGCGCCGGCCTGCCCGAGCCGGCACCGGGCGACCCGTTCCTGCCCGGTCCGGTCTTCGCCGCGCCCTACCACCTCGACCCCTGGCAGGGCCAGGGCACGTCGCCTAACGGCTACGGCCGCCCGGACAACCCGACCCGGCGGCTGCTGGAGGCCGCCGTGGGCGAGTTGGAGGGCGGGGACTGCCGGGTCTTCGCCAGCGGTCAGGCCGCCATCACCGGGACGCTGCTCACCCTGCTGCGCCCGGGGGACACCGTGGTGCTGCCCACCGACGGCTACTTCCCCGTCCGGGCGTTCGCCACCGCCGTGCTGGAGACGATAGGCGTGCGGGTGGTCTTCGTGCCGACCGTGGGGCCGTACCCGTCCTTCGAGGGGGTCCGGCTGGTGCTGGTGGAGACCCCGGCCAACCCGGGTCTCGACGTGGTGGACGTGGCGGCCCTGGCGGAGCGGGCGCACGCCGCCGGCGCCCTGCTCGCTGTCGACAACACCACTGCCACCCCGCTCGGGCAGCGCCCGCTCGACCTCGGCGCCGACCTGGTGGTGGCCTCCGGCACCAAGGCGCTCACCGGCCACTCCGACCTGCTGCTGGGCTACCTGGCCAGCCGGTCCGCCGAGGTGATCGAGGCGGTGACGCTCTGGCGTACCGGCACCGGCTCGGTCCCGGGCGCGTTCGACGCCTGGTTGGCGCACCGGTCGCTGGCGACCCTCGACCTGCGGCTGGCCCGGCAGAGCGCGAACGCCGCAGCCGTCGCCGACCTGCTGGCGGCCCGGCCGGACGTGACAGGTCTGCGCTGGCCGGGGCTGCCGGCCGACCCGGCGTACGCGGTGGCCTCGGCGCAGATGCGCCGGATGCCCGGGGTGCTCTCGTTCGACCTGGGTGACGCCGACCGGGTGGCCCGCTTCGTCGAGGCCGCGCGGCTGGTGGCGGCGGCCACCTCCTTCGGGGGTCTGCACACCACTGCCGACCGGCGGGCGCAGTGGGGGGACGACACCGCCCCCGGCTTCGTCCGGCTCTCCTGCGGCGTTGAGGACACGGCCGACCTGGTGGCGGACATCACCGCCGCCCTCGACGCCGCCGGGCCGGCCTGAGGGGTCCTGTGACGTTGAGCGACCGATCCGCCCTGGTACGCCGGCTGCGCGCCGCAGGCTGCGTGTACGCCGAGGACGAGGCGGAGCTGCTGCTTGCGGCTGCGGACTCCCCGGCGACGCTTGCCGATCTGACCGCCCGCCGCGTGGCCGGCGAGCCACTTGAGTACCTGCTCGGTTGGGCCGAGTTCTGCGGCCTGCGGATCGCCGTCGACGCGGGCGTCTTCGTGCCGCGCGGCCGGACGGCCCTGCTCGTCGACGCGGCAGTCGAGCTGACCGGCCCGACGCCGGCAGTGGTCGACCTCTGCTGCGGCTCCGGGGCCACCACCGTCGCGCTGGCACGCCGGCTCGCGCCGCGCTGGCTCGCCGCCGCCGACATCGACCCGGCGGCAGTCGCCTGCGCCCGCCGCAACCTCGCCGGCCTGCCCGCCGAGGTGTACGAGGGCGACCTGTTCGCGCCGCTGCCGGCGCAGTGGCGGGGGCGGCTCGACCTGGTGGTGGCCAACGCCCCGTACGTGCCCACCGACGCGGTGGCGCTGATGCCGCCGGAGGCGCGGCTGCACGAGGCCCCGGTGGCGCTCGACGGCGGGCCGGACGGGCTCACCGTGCTGCGCCGGGTGGGCGTCGACGCGGCGCACTGGCTGGCACCCGGTGGACACCTGGTCGTCGAGGCCGGCACCACGCAGACCGACGCGCTCTGCGACGCGTTCCGCGCGGCAGGGCTGGTTCCGAGCGTGCGGCACGACGAGGATCGGGACGCCACGGCGGTAACCGCCCGCCGTCCAGCCTGACCTCGCCCGTGGGTGCTGTGGCACCCCACCCGGTTTCGGTGGGCGGGCGTGGCGGGGGAGCCGGGTTGGCACTAGCCTCGGCTCACACTCACGAGGGCGGGAGGCGGTTTCGGTGGGCAGCGCAGGGGTGCCGGTGGTCGTCGGCCTGGACAACGGTGGCACCAGCAACAACGCCACCGTGCTGACGCTGGACGGCCGTTTCCTGGTCGACGGCCTGCTGGAGATTCCCAGCGAGGTACGCGCCGGGCCGGACGCGGCGATCGAGGCGCTGGCCCGGGCGCTTGACGGCGCCCTGGCGCAGACCGGCGTGCCGCGCGAGTTGGTCCGGGCGGTCGGGCTGGACACGCCCGGCCCGGCCAGTGCCACAGGCGTCATCTCGTCGCGCGGCTCGACCAACTTCTCCCAGCCGGCCTGGCGCGGCTTCGACGTGCGGGGGGCGCTCCAGCGGCGGCTAGGCCTGCCGGTGATCTACCACAACGACGGCAACGCGGCCGCGCTCTACGCCCACCACGTGTACTTCGGCGACGAGGCGATGAGCCGCTCGTCGGTCTCGGCGATCGTCGGCACCGGCCTCGGCGGTGGGGTGATCGAGAGCGGCAGGGTGATCGCCGGCGCGGCCGGGATGGCCGGCGAACTGGGCCACGTGCACATCCCGCTGAACGGGCTGCTCGGCCCGGGGCAGTCGGAGCCCACCTGCGCCTGTGGCTTCACCGGCGACGTGGAGAGCGTCGCCTCGCTTACCGGTATCGAGCGCAACCTGCTGCCGTACTGGCTGACCCGCCATCCCGACCACCCGCTGGCGGCCGAGCCGGTGGCGCGGGCGGCGAAGCTCGTGCGGGGCTACGGCGAAGCCGGTGACGAACTGGCCCGTGGCCTCTTCGGCCAGCAGGCGATGGCGCTGGGCCGCCTGTTCACAGTGGCGGCCAACTTCACCGACCCGCACGCGTACTTCGTCGGGGGCGGGGTGGTCGAGGCGGCGCCGGAGTTCCGCGACTGGTTCCTGGCGAAGGTCCGCGAGCACACAGTCCTGCGCGAGGAGCAGGCCGCGGTGGCCACCTTCGCGCTGGTGCCGGACCGCGACATGGCCGGCGCCCGGGGCGTGGCGATCGCCGCCCTGGAGGCGCTTCGCGCGGTGCCCGAGCCCCGCCCGCTTGTCGCCTGAGCACTCGCTCGTCGGCCCGCTCGCTCGCTGCGTACCTGTGCCGCGCCCCGCGCTCCGGGCTGTGCGAGTCCGGAACGCGGGGCGGCGGGCCGTCGGTGGTCGGGGGCCGGGTTCGGTAGGTGCTCCGGTCAGGGGCGTGGCGGAGCCTGGGCGAAGGCCGCCCAGGCCGCCGGGGGGAACAGCAGGGCCGGGCCGGCCGGGTCCTTGGAGTCGCGGACGGCCACCAGTCGGGGGATCGTGGCCACCTCCACGCAGGCGCCCTCATCGCCGCTACGGCTGCTCTTGCGCCACGCCGCCGCGGCCAACGCCGCTGTGATCGTCGGTGTCATCGGTCCTACCGTCCCTTCAGGACTGACAGAAGCTTCGCCCGGCTGTCCGCCGGACTGAGCGCCACGCTGCGCAGATGCTCCATGATCTTGGTGCAGGTACGTGTCTCGCCCGCGCGGTCGAGGATCATCTGACCGGCGACGGTCTCCACCGAGGCGATGATCGGGTCCTCCGGGTCGGCGAACTCCAGGATGTGCAGCGAGCCTCGGGTGCCCCGGTGGTAACCGGCGGAGAGTGGGATCACCTGGACGGTGATGTTCGGCAGTTCGGCCATCTTGACGAGGTGCCTTAGCTGGCCGTCCATCACCGACGGGTCGCCGACCGGGCGCAGCAGCGCGCCCTCGTCGATGATCGCGTCGAGGATGGGTGGTGTGTCGGCGGTGAGCCGCACCTGGCGGTCGAGGCGGACCTTGACCCGCTGCTCGACCAGCTCGTCGCTGAGGGTGTGCGGGCCGCCGCGCATCACGCCGCGGATGTAGTCGGCGGTCTGCAGCAGGCCGGGCACCACCGACGGCTCGAAGTTGGCGATGGCGGTGGCCTCCGCCTCCAGGGCGATGAAGTCGATGGTGCGCGGGTCGAGCAGGTACGAGTACGACACCCACCAGCCCGGTTTGCGGGCGTCCTTGGCGAGCTGCACCGCGGCGGCCACCTCCTCGGAACTCACCCCGTACGAGGTGAGCAGGGCGCGCACGGTGGCCGGGCTGATGAGCGTCTGGGCGTTCTCGTAGCGGGAGAGGGTGCTGCGGGTGCTGTTGATCTCATCCGCGGCGGTCTCCAGTGTCAGCCCGGCGGCTTCCCGGTGGTGGCGCAGGGCGATGCCGAGTCGGCGGGCGCGGGCGGTCTTCGGGGCCATGCATCGATGGTCGCACACATTCATGGGAACGGGTACATGAGAGATGGCCGATGAGAGTTGCATTCATGGCTGTAGACGTGTCAATCTGTCATCGCGTCCTCACCGCCGGTTGTCGTGGCGACGGTGGTGGTGAGCGACCGGAGGGGATAGGGCGCGCGGTGATCGGGTTTCTCCCCCGTACCCGATCGCCGCGTGCCGTCCGTTCCCGACCGCCGGAAGGAGACGACGTGCGTACCGATCCGAAGTCTCCTGCCCCGCAGCGCGAGGGCCGGCGATGACCCGCTTCCTGGTCGTGCTCACGGACGTGCGCCCCGTCGAGGGCATCGACCGCAACGAGCGCGTCGCCCCCGAACGTCGCCGCCAGGTGGTCGGCGCCAGCAGCAGGGAGGCCGCCGACCGGATCGCCGGGGCGTTCATGGCGCTCGGCATGGTGCGGGCTGGCCGGCAGCGGGTGAAGGTGATCGCGGTCGGCCGGCGGCACACCGGAGACTGAGCAGCGCCCTGGAGCATTCCGTCACGCACCGTATATGCTCCGTTGACCGATTGCGTGTCGGTCCGTGGCTCGCCGGGTATCGCCCCGCCTGATCGCCACGCACAGTAAGGTCAACCGCGTGAGCGCCACCGGCGAGCACGACCAGCCGCAGTCGCGTACGAAGAGGTGACCGGAGTGACCACCCCAGGCAAGACCCGCGTGGCGATCGTCTTCGGCGGTCGCAGCCCGGAGCACGGCATCTCCTGCGTCAGCGCCGGCAGCGTGTTCGGGGCGCTCGACCCGGACGAGTACGAGGTGGTGCCGGTGGGCATCACCCGCGCCGGCCAGTGGGTCCTGACCAGCGGCGATCCCGCCCAGCTCGCCATCAACGCCCGCCAGCTTCCGGAGATCACCGCCGACTCGGGCGCGGACATCGTGCTGCGCGCCGACCCGACCGGCAACGGGCTGATGGTGCTCGACCCGACCGAGGGCCCTCGGGCGCTTGCCGACGTGGACGTGGTCTTCCCGGTCCTGCACGGCACGTACGGCGAGGACGGCACCATCCAGGGCATGCTGGAGATGGCCGGCATCCCCTACGTGGGGGCGAACGTGTTCGCCTCCGCCGCCGCGATGGACAAGGAGTTCACCAAGAAGCTCTGCGCGGTCGAGGGCATCCCGGTCGGCGCGTACGCGGTGCTGCGCAACGGGATGACGCTTGGCGAGCAGGACAAGGAGCGACTCGGCCTGCCGGTCTTCGTCAAGCCGTCCCGCGCCGGGTCGTCGTTCGGCATCACCCGGGTCACCGACTGGGCGCAGCTGGACGCCGCGGTCGCCACCGCCCGGCAGTTCGACCCGAAGGTCATCATCGAGGCCGCGATCGTCGGCCGCGAGATCGAGTGCGGCGTGCTGGAGGGCGAGGCCGGTGGTGCCCCCGAGGCGTCCGTGCTGGCCGAGGTGCGGGTCGTCGCCGACCACGACTTCTACGACTTCGAGGCCAAGTACCTCGACGACTCCTGCGAGTACGACATCCCGGCCGGACTGCCGGACCGGGTGACCCGCCAGGTGCAGGAGTACGCCGTCCGCGCGTTCACCGCGCTTGACTGCGCCGGCCTGGCCCGGGCCGACTTCTTCGTCACCCCCGAGCTGGACGTCTACCTCAACGAGATCAACACGATGCCCGGGTTCACCCCGACGTCGATGTTCCCCCGGATGTGGGCGGCCTCCGGCCTGGAGTATCCCAAGCTGGTCAACCGGCTGATCCGTACCGCCCAGCGGCGCGGCGTCGGCCTGCACTGAGCCGCCTGCCCCGACGCGTGGCCCGCCGTTGCGGGCCGCGCGTCAGTACGTCAGCGCTGGCAGCCGGCGGGGACGGCCCCGCCCGAGGGCACCGACGCCACGATCGCGCTGGAGATCGGCGAGGCCCACTGCAACGGCTGCTCGTACGAGCGCGGAATGCGGACGGTGACAGGCGTCTCCCGGTCGACGGTGGTGAGCACCGTCACGTCGGCCTCCTCGACGGGGTGCCAGCAGACCCGATTCACCACCCAGACCTCGTCGGTGGCCGGGACCGTCGGTTCGGTGCCCCCACAGGCCACGGTGAGCGCGGGGTCGCCGTACGCGGCGTTCTGCTCCGGACCCGCGGTGACCGGGCGCTGGGCCAGGTCACGGATGGTCTGCGGCAGTTGGGAGAGCAGCGCGCGGCAGACCGTGGCCGGACGCTCGGCCAGCGCCGGGGCGGCCATCTCGACCGGAGCGGTGGACTGCACGCGTGCCGTGCTCGCCGAAGGGCTCGGCGCGGCGGCCGGCGTGTCCGGGGCGAGCTTGGCGAAGGCCAGCACGGCCACCAGCAGCGTGACCGGCAGTGCGATCAACGTGGCCAGCAGGGCGGCGCCCCGGATGGTCCGGTCCCGGCCGGCCGGCGCGTCGGCGCCCGGGTCGGCGCTCTCACGGATACCGTCAGCCGGCTCGGGCGTTCCGTCAGTCGGCTCGCGGTTCCCGTCGTCGTCCAGGGCAGCCGAGGAGGTCGTCATCTCGTCCACTTACAGCCGCACCACCGAACACGTGAGGGTGCGGGTGATGCCGGGCACCATCTGCACCTTGCTGACGATCAGTTTGCCGAGCTCGTCGACGGTGTTCGCCTCGGTGAGGACGACCACGTCGTACGGCCCGGTGACGGCGTCGACGCGTACCACGCCGGCGATGTCCGCGATGAGACCCGCCACGTCACGTGCGCGGCCGACCTCGGTCTGGATGAGGATGTACGCCTGTACCACGACTCGACCTCCGTCCGTCGCCGCCCGGGAGCGGCCCGAAGGGTGAAACTACCTTACGGACCAGGTCTGATCCCTATCGGTGGTCAAGGAGCAGCGGTGAGCGAGCGCGGCGGTGCCGGGCAGCACGGGCGGAACGCCGGCGGTGGGGCCAGCGTGGCCGGGATCGGCGAGTTCGGGCTGATCGGGCGGGTCACCGCCCGGTTGGCGATGGGCCCGACGACACTGCTCGGCCCGGGTGACGACGCGGCGGTGGTGGCCGCGCCGGACGCCCGGGTGGTCGCCTGCACGGACGTGCTTGTCGACGGGCGGCACTTCCGGCGGGACTGGTGCTCGGCGGCGGACGTCGGCCACCGGGCCGCAGCGGCCAACCTGGCCGACATCGCGGCGATGGGCGCCACCCCGACAGCCCTGCTGGTCGCTCTGTGCATGCCCGCCGACCTGGAGACGAGCTGGGCGGAGGGCCTGGCCGACGGGCTGGCCGCGGAAGCCGCCACGGTCGGCGCGAGCGTGGTCGGCGGGGACATGTCGGCGAGCCCCACCCTGACCATCGCGGTCACCGCGCTGGGCGACCTCGGCGGCCGGGCGCCCGTGGTGCGCTCCGGCGCCCACCCCGGGGACGTGCTGGCCCTGGCCGGCCGCATCGGGTACGCGGCAGCTGGGCTGACCGTGCTCACCCGGGGGTTCCGCACCCCCCGGCTGCTTGTCGAGGCGTACCGGCGGCCGCAGGTCGCCTACCCGGCCGGGCCGCAGGCCGCCCTGCTCGGCGCGACCTCGATGATCGACGTGTCGGACGGGCTCCTCGCCGACCTCGGGCACGTGGCACGGGCCAGCGGTGTGGCGATCGACGTGCACCGCGACGCGTTCGAGGTGCCCCGGCAGATGGCCGACGCGGCGCAGGCGCTCGGCGTCGACCCGTACACCTGGATTCTCGCCGGTGGCGAGGACCACGCGTTGGCCGCGACCTTTCCCCCGACGGTGGCGTTGCCGCCGGAGTGGCGGCCCATCGGTCTGGTGACGGAGGGTGCCGAGGTGACAGTCGACGGCGGCGCGTACGACGGGCCCCGGGGCTGGGACCACTTCCGCTGACGCCGGGAGCCCGCCGTATTCTGGGCACTGTGAGTGAGATCGAGATCCGGGTCGTGCGGTTCGACGCGCCGGTGGCGCAGCAGTTGATCCGGGCCGCGCTGGCGGACCTGGCGACCCGTTACGGGGGTACCGGCGACGACACCCCGGTCGCCGCCAACGAGTTCGAGCCGCCGGACGGCGCGTTCCTCGTCGCCTACCTGGCCGGTGAGCCGGTCGGCTGCGGCGGCTGGCGCAGCCACGGCGCGGACACCGCCGAGCTGAAGCGGATGTACACCGCCCCGGCGGCCCGTGGGCGTGGCGTGGCGCGGCGGGTCCTCGCGGCCGTCGAGCGCTCGGCCCGCGAGCAGGGCCGCAAGCGGATGGTCCTGGAGTGTGGGGACAAGCAGCCCGAGGCGATCGCCATGTACGCGTCCGCCGGTTACGACCGGATCCCGAACTTCGGCTTCTACAAGGACGCGGAGGGCTGCCTCTCCTTCGGCCGCACACTCTGACCGGCCGGTGCCCACCCGAGGGTGGACACGACAGAGCCGGCGGACCGCAGGGGGCCGCCGGCTGAGCCGAACGAGAAGAGTTGGTGCTGCCGCGTCAGGCGCGGGTGACCTTGCCGGCCTTGATGCACGAGGTGCAGACCTGCAACTTCTTGGTGTTGCCGCCACCGGCCGGGGTACGCACCGACTGGATGTTCGGGTTCCAGCGGCGGTTGGTCCGCCGGTGCGAGTGGGACACGTTGTGGCCGAAGCCCGGTCCCTTGCCACAGACGTCGCACACGCTAGCCACGGGATACTCCTGGGATTGAAACGTTCATGAGGTCGCCGGCAGGTGCTGCCCGGGCGACCTGGTCAGGTTACCCGATGACTCGCCGGACCGGCCAACCGGCCCGGTCGGGCGGTCGTGCCCGGCCCGGGGCTGGCCTGCCGGTGGGCCGGTGGGCCGACCCGACGGCAACCGTACCGGAGGCGTCGACCAGGGCCGGGAGCACCTTCGGAGCGGGCGCGGACGGACACGCCGGACGAGCCCGGCGCGTGTCGGTGCGCAACAGTAGGCTTCTGGCCGTGCTGGACACCCTCGACGCCGCCGCGGTCCGCCGCTGGTGTGCGAGCGGGCTGGCCGCGCTCAAGCGCCACCAGGGCGAGATCGACGAGCTCAACGTCTATCCGGTGCCCGACGGTGACACGGGCACCAACCTGGTGCTCACCCTCACCTCGGCCCAGCAGGCGCTCTCGATGGACCTGGACACCCTCCCCGACAGCGGCCCCACCGCCCACGGGCACGTCCTGCGGTTGATGGCCCAGGGGGCGCTGCTCGGCGCCCGGGGCAACTCGGGGGTCATCCTCTCGCAGATCCTGCGCGGCTTCGCCGACGCCGTCGTCGCCGTGCCGGCGGTGCGCGGGCGGGCCCTGGCCGTCGCGCTGCGGGCCGCGACCGTCGCCGCGTACACGGCCGTCAGCCGTCCCGTCGAGGGCACCCTGCTCACCGTCGTCGCCGCGGCCGCCACCGGAGCCGAGCAGGCGGGCAGCGACGACCTGCCCGCGGTGGCCCGCGGCGCGGCGCGAGCGGCGACCGAGGCCCTGGCCCGCACGCCCGAGCAACTGCCGGCCCTGGCCCGCGCGGGCGTCGTCGACGCGGGCGGCCGGGGGCTCTGCGTCCTCCTCGACGCCCTGGTCGAGGTGCTCACCGGGGAGAGCGCTGGCGCACTCGCGCCGCCGCCGCGCACCGCCCGCCCGGCGGCCACCGTCGCGCGGGAGACCGGCTCCGAGGAGTACGCCTACGAGGTGCAGTTCCTGCTCGACGCGCACCCCGACGCGGTGGCCGTGCTGCGCCGGACACTGGAGGCGCTTGGTGACTCGCTCGTCGTCGTCGGCGACGGGCGCGCACCGGGCGGCACCTGGAACGTGCACGTGCACGTCAACGACGTGGGCGCGGCGGTCGAGGCGGGGGTGACCGCCGGCCGCCCGTACCGGATCTCGGTGACCCGCTTCGCCGACCAGCCGGAGCCGTCCGTCGGCCCGACCGAGGACGGTCGGGCCGCCGTGGTGGTGGCCACCGGCAGCGGGATCGCCGAGCTGTTCGCCGCCGAGGGCGCGACCGTGGTGCCCGGCAATCCGTCCACAGGTGAGCTGCTGGACGCCGTGCGCAGCACCGGAGCGGCCCGGGTGGTGGTGCTGCCCAACGACCCCAACGCCGAGGCGGTCGCGAGCGCGGCGTCCCGCGAGGCGCATCGGCACGGCATCAAGGTGAGCGTGGTGCCGACCCGGTCGCCGGTGCAGGCCCTCGCGGCCCTCGCGGTCCGGGACGGCACCCGCCGCTTCGAGGACGACGTGATCGCGATGGCCGAGGCGGCCGGCGCCTGCCGCTACGCCGAGGTCTGCCACGCCACCCGGGAGGCGCTGACGGTCGCCGGCCCCTGCCGTCCCGGCGACGTCCTGGCGCTTGTCGAGGGGGAGGTGCACCTCATCGGCACCGACCTCACCGACACCTGCGCCGCCGTGGTCGACCGGATGCTCGGCGGCGGCGGGGAGTTGGTCACCCTGCTGGCCGGGGTGGACGCCCCCGCCGGGCTCACCGATGCCGTCCGCGCGCACGTCGCGCGGCGCTGGCCGTTCGTCGAGGTGCAGGCGTACCCGGGCGGTCAGCCGTTCTATCCGCTCCTGGTGGGGGTCGAATGAGCGAGCCGGCCACTGTCGACACGCCGTTGAAGAAGCTCGTCGGGGACAAGACGGCCAAGGCACTGGCCGCCCACCTCGACCTGCACACCGCGGGTGACCTGATCTACCACTTCCCGCGCCGCTACGACGAGCGCGGCGAGCACACCGACATCCGGTCGCTGGACGTCGGCGAGCAGGTCACCGTGCTGGCCCAGGTGCAGCGCACCGCCGTACGGCCGATGCGTCAACGCCGGGGCAACCTGCTGGAGGTGACAGTCGGCGACGGCTCCGGCGGCCTGCTGACGCTTACGTTCTTCGGCAACCAGGCGTGGCGTGAACGCGAGCTGCGGCCGGGTCGGTGGGGGCTGTTCGCCGGCAAGGTCACCGAGTTCCGCAGCAAGCGTCAGCTCAACGGCCCGGAGTACGTCCTGCTCGGCGAGGGCGGTGAGGGCGAGGCGGCGGTCAGCGACGAGATCGAGGAGTTCGCCGGCGCGCTGATCCCCGTGTACCCGGCGGCGGCGGCCGTCCCGACCTGGGTGATCGCCCGCTGCGTACGGGTCGTGCTGGACACGTTCACGCCGCCGGAGGATCCGCTGCCGGCAAGCGTGCGGGCCGACCGCAAACTCGTCGGCCTGGGCACCGCGCTGCGCGAGATCCACCGGCCGTCCAGCAAGGAGGAGCTCTACCGGGCCCGACACCGGCTCAAGTGGGACGAGGCGTTCGCCGTCCAGCTGACACTGGTGCAGCGCAAGCACCGGGCCGCCGACTGGCCGGCCCGCCCCCGCCCGCCGCGCGCCGGTGGGCTGCTGGACGCGTTCGACGCGCGACTGCCGTACGAGCTGACGGCCGGTCAGCAGGACGTCGGCCGGGAGATCGCCGCCGACCTGGCCGCTGCGCACCCGATGCACCGGTTGTTGCAGGGCGAGGTGGGCTCGGGCAAGACGGTGGTGGCGCTGCGGGCCATGCTCCAGGTGGTCGACGCGGGCGGCCAGGCCGCGCTGCTGGCACCCACCGAGGTGCTGGCCGCCCAGCACCACCGGGGCATGCTCGACCTGCTGGGGCCCCTCGGGCGGGCCGGTGAGCTGGATTCCGCCGAGTACGCCACCCGGGTCGAGCTGGTCACCGGCTCGCTGGGGGCAGCGGCCCGCCGGCGGGCGCTCGGCGAGGTGGCAAGCGGCAACGCCGGGATCGTGCTCGGCACCCACGCGCTGCTCTACGAGGGCGTCGACTTCGCCGATCTGGGTCTCGTGGTGGTCGACGAGCAGCACCGCTTCGGTGTGGAACAGCGCGACGCCCTGCGGGCCAAGGCCGACCAGCCGCCGCACACGCTGGTCATGACGGCCACCCCGATCCCGCGCACGGTGGCGATGACCGTCTACGGCGACTTGGAGGTGTCGACCCTCTCCCAACTGCCCCGGGGCCGGTCGCCGATCGCCTCGCACGTGGTGCCGGCCGCCGAGAAGCCCGCCTTCCTGGACCGGGCCTGGCGTCGGCTGCGCGAGGAGGTGGCCGCCGGCCACCAGGCGTACGTGGTGTGCCCGCGCATCGGTGAGGGGCCTGCGTCGGAGGACGAGCCGCCACCCGAGGACGACAACGGCCGCCGGCCGCCCCTCGCCGTGACCGAGGTGGCCCCGCTGCTGGCCGAGGGGCCGCTGCACGGTCTGCGGATCGGGGTCCTGCACGGTCGTCTGCCCGCCGACGAGAAGGACGCGGTGATGCGCTCCTTCGCGGCAGGTGACCTGGATGTGCTGGTGGCGACCACGGTCATCGAGGTCGGTGTGGACGTGCCGAACGCCACCGTGATGATCGTGTTGGACGCCGACCGGTTCGGTGTCTCCCAACTGCACCAGTTGCGCGGTCGGGTCGGCCGGGGCGCCGCCGCCGGGCTCTGCCTGCTGGTCAGCGAGGCCGCCGAGGGCTCGTCGGCGCGGGAACGGCTGGACGCGGTGGCCTCCACAGGCGACGGGTTCAAGCTCGCCGAGCTGGATCTGGAGCAGCGCCGCGAGGGCGACGTGCTGGGCGCCACCCAGTCCGGTCATCGCTCGCACCTGCGGTTGCTGTCCCTGAAACGCGACGCCGACCTGATCCGCGACGCTCGGGCCGAGGCGATCACCCTGATCGAGGAGGATC
This sequence comes from Micromonospora sp. DT43, assembly GCF_049841645.1. Lineage (NCBI taxonomy): Bacteria > Bacillati > Actinomycetota > Actinomycetes > Micromonosporales > Micromonosporaceae > Micromonospora > Micromonospora sp. DT43. The sequence continues at coordinate 532,687 of NZ_JBNCKR010000003.1, forward strand.
CGGAGTTGACCCGGAACCCGGCGCTTGCCGCGTCGGTCGCGGCCCTTGTCGACGAGGACCGGGCGGAGTACCTGGAGAAGGGCTGAAGCCCGCCGGGCCGACCTGGGCCGTTGATCCACTCCAGTTCCAGGAAACCGGGGTGTCCCTGCCAAGGGGACACCCCGGTTTCAGTGATCCCGAGTCGCGGTTAACGACCGAGGGCGCGTCGACCGGGTGGTCGACGCGCCCTCGGGCTTCAGCGCAGGTCAGGTCAGGCGGTGAAGGTCACCCGACGCCGACGGGCGATGACGAAGAGCACCGCGCCCGCGATCAGCAGGGCGACCGCGCCGGCGGCGATGCCGCCCGCCGCCGCGCCGGTGACCGGGAGGCCCGGCTCGTCGTCGTCGCCGCCACCGCCACCGCTACCGCCGCAGTTGCCCTCCGGCGTGTAGATGGCTTCCAGCTCCAGGTCCATGTCCGGCAGGGCGACGATCGCCGTCTTGTCCTTGCCGGCCTTGAAGGTCACCGTCTCCGAGGCGCCGGCCGCGACCGTACGGGTCTCGGTCTTGTCGCCGTAGGTGAAGGTGGTCTTCACCGGGAGGCCACCCTCGGGGTTGGTCACGGTGAGGGCGAACTCCTTGCAGTCGGCCTTGGTGGTGACGGCCGGCAGCGGGCAGTCCTCGGGGCGCTGCCACGAGTACGTGCCGTTCTCGATGACCTTGCCGTCGACCAGCACCTCGATCTTGCCGGCATCGGCGGCGGGCACCACGATGCTGCTGTCGGCCTTACCCGGCGCGACGGAGACCTTCTTGGTGAAGCCGTTCTCGCCCTTGACCTCGAACTCGACGGCGTACTTGCTGATCTTGCCGTCGTTGCTCAGCGAGACGGCGACCGAACCGTCGCACTTGGACGCGAAGGTCGAGGCCGGGGTGACGCAGCTCTTGCTGCCGCCGTTGTACCAGCCCTGCGGGCCCTTGGACCGGTTGCCCGGGGCGCCGGGGGAGCCGAGCTTCATGTTGTCGTAGCGCTTGCCACCGTCGACGATCTCGTCGATGACCTGGTCCTTGTCGCCCCAGATGAGGTCGACCTGCGTGTGGCAGTCCGGGATCTCGACGTTCAGCGTGATCTCGGTCTGCTTGGCGCTGACGAAGTCGCTGTCCGGCGTGCCGTAGACGTACTGCGGGGTGGCGAACTGCGGCCGGGGCGCGAAGTAGGACACCAGCGTGAAGTACTGCTTGCCGTCACCGCAGAGCGGCAGGTCACCGTCGAGCTTGACGGTGGCGGTGCCCTTCGGACCGTCGAAGGTGTGGCTGAACTTGGCCTTGTTGACGTCGACGCACGTCGGCGCCGGCGCGCAGGACCGGTCGGCACCAATGGTGATCGTCTTGTCCCTGGTGTTGTCGGCGGTCTTGACGCCGTCCACCAGCCACTCGGCGTACACCTTGAGGTTCGCCGTGGTGGTGTTGGCGGGCACTCGCTGCTCGGCCTTGACAGAGCTGCCCTGGTCGATGACGTAGCCCTGCAGCGGTACAGCCTTGGCCGTCTTGGTGAGCACGTTTACCGGGGTACCCGGGGTGGTGGTCACCGTCTGAAGCGTGGCGTCCTTGTTGGTCTCGCTGTTCTCCACCTTCCACGTGATCACGCGCTCGCCGGTGAGCCGGTCGCAGCCGACGGTGGCACTGATCTCGGTGTGGTGTGCGCTGGCTGGGGTGGCCACCGCGGCGACCCCGGTGAGGCCGACGAGGGCGGCTCCCAGGATTGCCAGCGGTCGCCGGAGCGACAGCTTGGGACGGATCACGGGGTACTCCTGGAGTGCTGAAGCGTCAGGGGTGTGGCACGGGAGCGACAGTGGACGGTCACTGCACGTCCGATCGGTGAGGCGCCCTCCCGAGCCGTGGGCCGGTGGGTTGGCCGCCGGCACCCGGCAGACCCTAGCGAGATCGCCGCGCGTGATACAGCGCTCAGGATTTGCTAAGACGGATGTTATGAACTTGAGATCATTGATATACGAGAAGTGATCACGTCGTCCTCGTGGCGGTACCGACCGTGTCGGATGGCTGGTCCAGGGGGTCGCGTAGCGTCGGGGCCATGAGCAGGAGGAGACGGTGACCCGGATCGTGGCCGGGACGCTCGGGGGCCGGCGGATCGCCGCGCCGCCCGGCGCCGGCACCCGACCCACCTCCGACCGGGTCCGGGAGGCGCTGTTCAGTGCCGTCGAGGCCGAGGTCGACCTGGACGGCGCGCGCTTCGCCGACCTGTACGCCGGTTCCGGCGCGGTCGGGCTGGAGGCGCTGTCCCGGGGCGCCCGGCACGTCCTGCTTGTCGAGTCCGATCCGCGGGCGGCGCGCGTGATCCGGGAGAACGTGGCGACCCTGCGGGCCGGTCCCGCCGTCCGCCTGGTCACCGCCAGGGTGGCGACGGTGCTGGCCTCCGGGCCCGACGGTGGGCCGTACGACGTGGTCTTCGCCGACCCGCCCTACGTCGTGCCGGACGCGGAGATCACCGCGCTGCTGACGACGCTCGTCGACGGGGGCTGGCTGGCGCCGGACGCGTTGGTGGTGGTGGAGCGGTCCCGCCGGACCAGGCAGTTCGAGTGGGTGGAGGGGATCACCCCCGAGCGCAGTCGCCGGTACGGCGAGACCACCCTTTGGTACGGTCGCCGATCATGAGACGTGCGGTGTGTCCCGGCTCGTTCGACCCGGTCACCAACGGACACCTCGACATCATCGGCCGCGCCAGCCGACTGTTCGACGAGGTGATCGTCGGCGTGCTGGTGAACCAGTCGAAGAGCGGCCTGTTCACCGTCGAGGAGCGCATCGACATGCTCCGCGAGGTGACCTCCTCGTACGGCAACGTACGGGTCGAGTCGTTCCGGGGGCTGCTTGTCGACTTCTGTCGCGCCCAGCAGGCGAGCGTGTTGATCAAAGGGCTGCGGGCGGTCAGTGACTTCGACTACGAGTTGCAGATGGCCCAGATGAACATCGGGCTGGCGGGTGTCGAGACGCTCTTCATGCCGACCAACCCGCTCTACTCGTTCCTCTCCTCAAGTCTCGTCAAGGACGTGGCCAAGTGGGGCGGCGACATCTCCGCCCACGTCCCGGACCCGGTCCGCGAAGCCCTCCAGGCCCGCCTGGGCCCCCGCCCCTGACCGTCGATCGCGCGCCCACCGCTCCCGGAGTGTCCCTTTGCGGGTAGTTTGGCGCGATCAGAAGTGCGCGATTGGCGGGGAGTGACTATGTCGCGACTCGCCGGGTTGGGGTGAGGGGGGCGTGGGTGGGGCGGGCACGACATGATTGGTCGAGCAGGAACCCGGCCGTGGCCCGCATCATGGAGGTCGGCCGACGAACGACAGGAGTGAGGTACCGGTGGACCCGCTCGACCGCATCGACGAACTGATCGCCATGGTGGAGCAGGCGCGCTCCGTCCCGATGTCACGCAACAACTGCATGGTCGACCGGGGTGAGGTGATCGCCGCCCTGGACGAGATGCGCGCCGACCTGCCCGCCGACCTGCGTCGGGCTGCCGCGCTCCTGGACGAGCGGGACAAGATCATGGACGCTGGTAAGCGCGAGGCGGACCGGATCATCAGCGAGGGTGAGGCAGAACACGCCCGCCTCGTGTCGGTGAACGAGATCACCGTGTCGGCCGAGCACGAGGGCGCCCGGATCATCGCCGAGGCCCGTGCCGAGGCGCAGCGCCTGCGCGAGGAGGTCGACGACTACGTCGACACCGCGTTGGCCAACTTCGAGCAGTTCCTCACCCGGGCTCTCGCCTCGATAGAGCGTGGCCGGGACAAGATGCACGCGCTGCGGGAGATCGGTACCTTCGGTGGGGATGAGGCGGAACGCCCGCTACCCTTCTGAGCGGCACCTCACCAGCCGACATTCTCACCGCAGGCGTCCCCCCGGTTCGACGGTCCGGCGGTCGCCCAGGTAACCTTTTTTGTCGGCCTCTCACCGGCCGGAGTCTGACTATGCCCAAGCACTCGCCATCGACACTCGACCCCAGGGCGCCGCTGGTCCTCGACACGAGGGACCTGCCGCGTCGCCCTGGCGCGTTGCGTGAGGTCCAGCGGGTCGTGCCGGCACCGGCGGACCTCGGTGTGGAGTTGATCGGTGTGCCGGAGGGCGCGGACCTCGACCTCGATCTGAGGTTGCAGTCGGTGTCCGAGGGCGTGCTCGTCTCCGGGACCATCACCGGTCCCATCCGGGGCGAGTGCGGGCGTTGCCTGCGCGAGATCAACGAATCGATGGCCGTGACGCTCCAGGAGCTGTACGCGTACGAGAACAGCACCACGGACGCCACGACCGACGAGGACGAGGTGGGCCGGATGCAGGGCGATCTGATCGACCTGGAGCCGGCGCTGCGGGACGCGTTGGTGCTCACGCTGCCGACCAACCCGCTCTGCCGGGAGGACTGCCCAGGACTGTGCCCCGAATGTGGGGCGCACTGGGACGATCTGCCGGCCGACCACAGTCACCAGCAGATCGACCCGCGTTGGGCGGGCCTGTCGCAACTGACCGTTACAGAGGAGTAAGAACCGTGGCCGTCCCGAAGCGCAAGATGTCGCGCAGCAACACCCGGTCCCGCCGGGCGAACTGGAAGGCGACAGTGGTCGCGACCGTCGCGTGCCCGCAGTGCAAGTCCCCGAAGCTGCCGCACGCCGCCTGCTCTGTCTGCGGCACCTACAACGGCCGCCAGGTTCTCGAGGTCTGACCTGGACGCCGAGTGACGCCCCCGACCCCAGGTCGGGCGGCGCGCGCACCCTGGCATTCGCCCGGTGCCCCGGCTCCCTCCGACACCGGCCGGCCCAACCCGGCCGGTGTTCCGATGGAGCCGGGCACCGCGCGGATCGCCGTTGACCTCCTCGGCGGGGACGACGCTCCCGCCGTCGTGGTTGACGGCGCTCTGCGGGCCGTGCGCGCCGATCCCGATCTGCACCTGCTGCTCGTCGGCCCGACCGAGGTCGCCGAGGCGCTCATCGCTGCCCTCGCCCCGGCCGAGCGTTCCCGGATCACGGTCCGCCCGGTCCGCTCCGCCGTCGGCATGGCCGACCACCCCAGCGCCGCCCGCGCGGAGAGCACCGTCCGGGCCGCCGTCACCGCCGTCCGCGACGGCACCGCCGACGCTCTCGTCTCGGCCGGCGCGACAGGCGCCACGGTCACCGCCGCCGTGCTCGGTCTCGGCCGCTGGCCGGAGATCCGCCAACCCGCCCTGGTCGCCACCCTGCCCGCGGTCGCCGGGCCTGTGGTGCTGCTCGACGTGGGCGGTTCCCTGGAGCCCCGCCCCGCCACGCTGGCCCGGCACGCCGTGCTCGGCGCCGCGTACGCCGCGGTGGCCCACTCGGTCGTCGCGCCGCGGGTAGGCCTGCTCTCGGTCGGCACCGAGGCCGGCAAGGGCGACCGGGTACGCCGCGCCACCGACCCCCTGCTCGCCGTCGAACCGCTGCCCTGCGGGGCACGCTACGTCGGCCTGGTCGAGGGGTACGACGTGGCCCTCGGCGCGCGCGCCGATGTGGTGGTCACCGACGGCTTCACCGGTAACGTGCTGCTCAAGGCGATCGAGGGCGCGTACGCGATGGCCGGCGGCCCGCCCGTCGGCGGCGGCGCGCCCCGGGCCGCCGCCCTGCTCGGCGTCGCCGGAACGGTAGTCGTCTGTCACGGCTCCGCTCGCGCCGACGACGTCGCCACCGGCATCGCTCTCGCCGCCCACCTGTGGCGGCGGCGCGCCACCGAACTGGTCTCCGCGTTGCTCGACGGCGACGCCGCGACGGACCGCACCGACCGCTCCACCGACACCGAGGTACGCACATGAGCAACGACAAGCGGCGGCGGGCGTCCGTCGGTCATCTGGAAGCCGCGTTCGGCGTCAGCCTGGAACCGGACCTGCTGCAACGCGCGCTGACCCACCGCTCGTACGCGTACGAGAACGGCGGTCTGCCCACGAACGAGCGGCTGGAGTTCCTCGGCGACTCGGTGCTCGGCGTCGTGATCACCACTGCGCTGTTCCGCAACCACCCGGACCTGCCCGAGGGACAGTTGGCGAAGTTGCGGGCGAGCGTTGTCAACATGCGGGCGCTCGCCGACGTGGCCCGTGGCCTGGGCCCGGACGGCCTCGGCGCGTACCTGCTGCTCGGCAAGGGTGAGGAGACCACCGGTGGCCGGGACAAGGCGAGCATCCTCGCCGACACCCTGGAGGCGCTGCTCGGCGCGATCTACCTGCAGTACGGGCTGGACACCGCCGGGATCGTGATCCATCGGCTCTTCGACCCGCTGATGGCCGAGTCGGCCGGCCGAGGTGCGGCCCTGGACTGGAAGACCAGCCTGCAGGAGTTGACCGCCGCGCTCGGTCTCGGCGTGCCCGAGTACCGGATCGAGGGCACCGGACCGGATCACCTCAAGACGTTCACGGCCTGGGTCGTGGTGGCCGGCAACCGGTACGGCGGCGCGGAGGGGCGCAGCAAGAAGGAGGCCGAGCAGCGGGCCGCCGAGGCGGCCTGGCGGATGCTCACGGACCAGCACGAGCAGAACAACCAGAAGGACCAGCAGGACGGGGACGACCCGAGCGAGTCGTTCGGGCCGCTGGAGAGCGCCGAGCAGGCGGCCCGGACCGAGGAGGCCGACCACCTGGCGCAGGTCATGCCGGCCGACGTCGCGGACCAGCAGGCCGCGCCCGAGCCGCCGACGTCGGCAAACGGCGGCGCCCCGACCGCCGATCGCGACGCCGGTGCCCGGACCGGTGCGGCCCGCGATGCCGAGGCTCCGACCGGTGGTCGCGAGACGGGTGTACGCCGTGCCTGAACTGCCCGAGGTGGAGACCGTCCGGCAGGGGCTGGCCCAGTGGGTCACCGGCCGACGGATCGCCTCGGTCGAGGTCCGGCACCCACGCGCCGTCCGGCGGCACATCCCGGGTGACGCGCACTTCGCCGACGTGCTCGTCGGCCGCACGGTGCTGGACGCCCGCCGTCGCGGGAAGTACCTGTGGCTGCCGCTCGACAGCGGTGACGCCATCGTCGGGCACCTCGGGATGTCCGGCCAGATGCTGCTCCAGCCGCCTGGCGCTCCCGACGAGACCCACCTGCGGGTCCGGTTCCGGTTCGCCGACGACGGGCCCGAGCTGCGCTTCGTCGACCAGCGCACGTTCGGCGGGCTCGCGGTCAGCGAGGGCGGCGCGGACCTGCCCGCGGAGATCGCGCACATCGCACGCGACCCGATGGACCCGGAGTTCTCCGACGCGGCGTTCGTCGCCGCGCTGCGTCGGCGGCGAACCGAGGTGAAACGGGCCCTGCTCGACCAGACCCTGATCTCCGGCGTGGGCAACATCTACGCCGACGAGGCGCTCTGGCGCGCCGGACTGCACGGCGCCCGCCCCACCGACGCGCTGACCGGGCCGGCCGCGCAGCGTCTGCTCGGTCACGTCCGCGACGTGCTCGGCGAGGCAATCACACAGGGCGGCACCAGCTTCGACGCCCTCTACGTCAACGTCAACGGCGAGAGCGGTTACTTCGACCGGGCTCTGAACGCCTACGGCCGCGAGGGCGAGCCGTGCCGGCGGTGCGGAGCGCCGATCCGCCGCGAGTCGTTCATGAACCGCTCCTCGTACAGCTGCCCGCGCTGCCAGCCCCGGCCTCGGGGTGCCCTTCGGGGATGACCCGGAGTCGACTCCGGGTCGGTGCCGGCGGGTCGCGGCCGAACCCTCCGGGCCACACCCCGGCGTACGCCCGAATCGCCGGTTGATGCCCGTCCGGCGGACCCGCCGCCCTGCGCGGACCGACTCCGGGGTGGACGGGGGCCGTTCCCCGATGTGACCGCCTCGTCACGCCCCTAACGTCAGCAGCGTTGACAGGGGGTCGACGTGACAGGGGGACACGAGATGGGCAACAGACCGGTGACGGTGCGGATGGCACGGTGGAGCGCCGAGCATCCGTGGCGGGCGATCGCGATGTGGGTCGTGTTCGTGGCGGTGTGCTTCGTCGGTGGCAACGCCGCCGGCCTCAGCGAGGCCACAAGCGGGGACCAGGCGATCGGCGAGGCCGGACGTGCCAGCATCATCGTGGACGACGGGGCTTTCGACGACCCGGCGGTGGAGAACGTCCTGATCACGCCACGTGGTGGCGCCCTGGACCCGGCGGCGGCGAAGGCGGCCGCCGACGACGCGGCGGCCCGACTGCGTACGGTCACCGGGGTTGCCGAGATCGGCCCGCCGGTCACCGCGCGGGACGGGTCGGCGCTGCTGCTGCCGATCACCATGTCCGGCGACCCGGAGACCGCGTCGGACCGGGTGCAGCCGCTGCGCGACGCCACCGCCACCGTGCAGGACGCGCACCCGCAGCTCCGCGTCGAGCAGGTCGGCGGGGCGTCGATCGGCCAGGCGCTCGACGACACCCTGGGCAAGGACTTCGAGCGCGCCGAGCTGCTGAGCCTGCCCGTCACCCTGGCCATCCTGATCATCGCGTTCGGCGCGTTGATCGCGGCCAGCGTGCCGGTGCTGCTCGCGCTCTCCTCGGTCGCCGCCGCGATGGGCCTGTCCACACTCGCCTCGCACCTGGTGCCGGCCACCGACACGACCGCACCGGTGATCCTGCTGATCGGCATGGCGGTGGGGGTCGACTACTCGCTGTTCTACATCCGCCGGGAGCGCGAGGAGCGGGCCAAGGGCCGCTCCGGCCTGGACGCGGTGGAGATCGCCGCGGAGACCTCCGGGCACGCCGTGGTGGTCTCCGGCTTCGCCGTGATCATCGCGATGGCCGGGCTGTTCCTCGCCGGCGACGTGGTGTTCTCGTCCCTGGCCGTCGGCTCGATCCTGGTGGTCGCCGTCGCGGTGACCGGCTCGCTGACCGTGCTGCCGGCCCTGCTGGCCAGGCTGGGCCGCTGGGTCGACAGGCCCCGCGTGCCGCTGCTCTGGCGGCTGACCGCGCCGCGCACCGGTCGGCACGGCGAGCCGCGTACGCCCCGGCTCTGGCCGGCGCTGCTCCGGCCGGCGCTGCGCGCCCCGGTCGTCACGCTCGTCATCTCGGTCGGGTTGCTGCTCGCGCTGGCCGCGCCGGCGCTCGGCATGAAGCTGAAGTTCCCCGGCATGGAGGACCTGCCGCGCACCACGCCCGCCATGCAGGCGTACGACAGGCTCACCGCGGCCTTCCCGAGCACCGGCACCAACCACGTGGTGGCCGTCCGGGCACCTGCCGAGCAGGCCGACCGGGTCAACGCGGCGCTCACCGACCTGGCCGGCCGCGCAGGCGGCGACCCGCTGTTCGCCCCCATCGAGGCGGACGGCCCGAAGATCAAGGTGTCGGCCGACCGGCGGGTGTCGGTGCTGGACGTCGCCACCCCGTACGCCAGCCGGGACGACAGGTCGGTGCAGTCGCTGGAGAAGTTGCGGGCCGACCTGGTCCCGGCCGAGCTGCGGGGGATCCCCGGGATCGAGTACGCGGTCGGCGGGAGCGTGGCCGACAGCGAGGACTACGCGTCGCACGTGCGCGACAAGCTGCCGCTGGTGATGGGCTTCGTGCTGGTGCTCACGTTCCTGGTCATGACCCTCACGTTCCGCTCGGTGGTGGTGGCGGCCAGCTCGATCGCGCTGAACCTGCTCTCCGCCGGCGCCGCGTACGGGCTGCTGGTGTTGGTCTTCCAGGGGGAGTGGGCCGAGGGGCTGCTCGGCTTCACGTCGATGGGAGCGATCGTCTCCTGGCTGCCGCTGTTCCTGTTCGTGGTGCTCTTCGGCCTCTCGATGGACTACCACGTCTTCGTGGTGAGCCGGATCCGCGAGGGGGTCCGGGCCGGCATGTCCAACCGTGACGCGGTGTCGTACGGCATCACCTCGTCGGCCGGGGTGGTGACAAGCGCGGCGATCGTCATGGTCGGGGTGTTCTCGATCTTCGCTACGCTGAGCACCATCGACATGAAGCAGCTCGGCATCGGCCTGGCGGCGGCGATCCTGCTGGACGCCACGATCATCCGGGGAGTGGTCCTGCCGGCCCTGATGACCATGCTCGGTGACGCCAACTGGTGGGCCCCGCGGTTCCTGCGGCGACGCCCGGCGCCCGCCCCCACCGAGCCGCCGGCCCCCGCGCCGGAGCTGGTGCCGGTGTCCTGAGCCACCCCGCTGAGGCCGGGCCGCGACCGCGGCCCGGCCTCAGCCGGCGCATCGGAACCGCAGGATTAACCAGGCTGAGGGCGGGGCATCTGGCCCGGCATGGACGAACAGCGCACCCCGGCGGCCCTCCCGCGGGCCGACGCGCCGGGGGATACCGAACCCCGCCGGAGTACGCCATGAGCAACGTGCAGACCGGCACCGTACGCACAAACGTTCCCGCCCGGCTCGACCGCCTTCCGTGGTCCCGCTGGCACTGGATGATCGTCATCGGTCTGGGCACGGTGTGGATCCTCGACGGCCTCGAGGTGACAATCGTCGGCAACCTGTCCGGCAAGCTCGCCGAGCCCGGTAGCGGTCTGGACATCACCCAGAGCCAGGTCACCGGGCTCGCTGCCGCCCTCTACGTGGCCGGCGCCTGCACCGGCGCGCTCTTCTTCGGCTGGCTCACGGACCGGTTCGGTCGCAAGAAGCTGTTCCTGCTGACCCTGGGGCTGTACCTGGTCGCCACCGCGCTGACCGCGCTCTCCTTCGACACCTGGTGGTTCTTCCTGTTCCGGTTCCTGACCGGCATGGGCATCGGCGGCGAGTACGCGGCGATCAACTCGGCGATCGACGAGCTGATTCCGGCCCGGCACCGCGGCCGCATCGACATCATCATCAACGGGACCTTCTGGCTGGGCGCCGCGATGGGGGCCCTGCTGACGGTGCCGCTGCTCAACGGCCTGCCGACCAATCTCGGCTGGCGGGTGGCCTTCGGCCTGGGCGCCATCCTCGGCGTGGTGATCCTGCTGGTCCGCCGACACGTCCCGGAGAGTCCACGCTGGCTGTTCATCCACGGCCGGGCAGACGAGGCGAACGAACTGGTCGACTCCGTGGAGGCCGAGGTCCACCGGGAGACCGGCCGGGAACTCACCGAGGCGGACGACTACATCACCATCCGGCAGCGTCGCAGCACGAACTTCGTGTCGATCGCGAGGACGCTCTTCGCCCGCTACCCGAAGCGCGCGATCCTGGGCTTCTCGCTGTTCATCGGGCAGGCGTTCCTCTACAACGCGATCACGTTCGGGTTCGCCCAGATCCTGGAGACGTTCTTCGACGTGCAGCCGGGCAACAGCGGCTACTACTTCGCCGTGATCGCGGTGGGCAACCTGGCCGGTCCGCTGCTGCTGGGTCGGCTCTTCGACACGGTGGGCCGGGTTCCGATGATCGCCGGCACGTACGTGCTCTCCGGCCTGCTGCTGCTGGGCACCGCGTGGCTGTTCCACAACGGCTCGCTCAGCGCCACCACGATGACCGCCTGCTGGTGGATCGTGCTCTTCTTCGCCTCCGCCGGCGCGAGCGCGGCGTACCTGACGGTGAGCGAGATCTTCCCGATGGAGACCCGCGCCATGGCCATCGCGTTCTTCTACGCGATCGGCACGGCCGCCGGTGGCATCACCGGCCCGCTGCTCTTCTCGAAGCTGGTCGGTACCGGCAAGGTCGACGACACGGTGCTGGCCTTCGTGATCGGCGCCATCGTGATGATCATTGGTGGGCTCGTCGAGATGGCGCTCGGCGTCCGTGCCGAGGGACAGTCGCTGGAGAACCTGGCCACCCCGCTCAGCGCGGAACAGGCCGAGGTGCCGTCCCCCCGCACGGCGGACGAGCGCAGCCCGTCCACCACCGGCTGACCCCACCACCGGTTGACCCCGCCGTCGGTGCCCCCGTTCGCGACCTCGGACGGGGGCACCGACGCGTCGCCCTCCACCGCGCACTCGACGCGATCGCAGGTCACGGCAACGCGCAGGGTTCCCGCCAGGCGTCGAGCGCCCGCTCCTTGCGGATCGACGCGAAGCCGTAGCCGACGGTGGTGACGCAGAAGTCGTCGGTCGACCCGGTGTACTCGACGTGGAAGACCGGCTTGCCCGCGTCCACGAACGGCAGGAGCTTTGCGCACTGGTCCAGCCGGACGCAATCCTCGTTCACCACGAAGTCGAAGTCCGGTGCCAGCGCCGCGAGCTGCGGCACGTCGTTGACCAACCCGGGGGAGAGATCCAGTGAGCGCGCCAACTGGGCCAGCCGGCGGTTGAACAGCAACTGGTCGTCGAAGCCGAGGGGGAAGCCGCTGCGGTGGGCGTAGCCGTCGGCGTCGGCCAGCGCCACCGCGCCGAAGCCCTTGCCCCGGCACAGCCGGAACCGGTCGGCCAGCACCGGCTCCAACGCGTCCCACAGCCGCACGTCCAGCCACCGGCTGCCGGGCTGTGGGCCGGCCGCGCCCCGCACGGCGGCGGGCACCCGGCTGGCGTCCGGGTCGGTCGCGCGCAGCGAGCCGACGGGCACCTGGCAGATCAGCCGCCGGTCACGGGCGCGCAGGTCGGCCGTCTGCGCGGCGGTGGTGGTCACCGGGTCGAGCAGGAAGACGTCGGCGTCCACAGTCGGGTCGAGCGGGCCGTCGAGCTGCCACTGCCACCGCCAGTGGCGAGCCTGCGTGGCAGGCCACGGGGTGGGCGCGCCCGGCGGGGTCAGCTCGCGCCGGCACCCGTACGCCGGCACCACCAGGACGAGCGCGACGCCGGCCGACGCGATCCGGCGCAGCGGGCGTACGGCGGCACGTCGCCGCGGCCGGATCCGCATCGGCAGCTCCCGGGTCCCGGGCGGCCCGTCGCCACCCTCACCAGTACGCCGCCCCCACGTCCGGCCCGGCGTACCTCACCGGGTCCAACGAGCGCGCGAGCGCGGGAGACGCGCCCTCAGCGTGGCGCCGCGAAGACCTGCGTCCAGTACGGCCCGTTGCTGTTGGCGATGCCGACGCCGATCTCGGTGAACGCGCAGTTCAGGATGTTTGCGCGGTGCCCGGAGCTGTTCATCCAGGCGTCCATCACGGCGGCGGGCGTCTTCTGGTTCCACGCCACGTTCTCGCCGTAGGTGCGCCAGGCGTAGCCGACGCGGTCCAGCCGGACGCCGGTGTCGCTGCCGTCGCTGCCGGTGTGCGTCATGTTCTGGTGGTCGGCCTGGTCCTGGCTGTGCCGCTGGGCGGCGGTCATCAGCTTGTCGTCGACGCTCAGCGCCTTGCAGCCGGCCTTGGCCCGCTCGGCGTTGACCAGGTCCACCACCTGTTGGGCCTGGGTTCCGACGGTGCCACCGGTGCTCCCGGAGCCACCTGTGGTGCTCGGGGCCTTGCTGCGCTCGGCGGTGCGTCGGGACGTGGCGGTGGTGCGCGAGGCGGCCGGGGTGGGCTTGACCACCCTGCTCGGCGACGGGCTCGGCCGTGCCGGGCTGGCCGAGCTGGTCGGGGAGGGTGCGACAAGGGTGTCGCCCGCCGGTTGGCCGGTCGGGTCCGCGGGCGCGGCGGCGACGGTGTCGTCGACGGCGGTGCGTTCGTCGGCCGGGCCGTCGCCGCGGGGCATCGCGAGCGCGCCGACGCCGACGCTCACCACGAGGGTGGCCGCCGCGGCGGCGCCGCCGATCATCAGCGGGCGACGCCAGCGCCGGGGCGAGCGATGCCGCCCCTCGCCGGGCCGACCGGCACCGCTCCGGCCGCCGGTGGCCTGCGCGTCGCCGGTGGCCTGCGCGTCGGCCTGGGTACGCCAGCCGCCGGTCTGCACGTCGGCCCCGGTGCGCCAGCCGCCGGTCTGCGCGTCGGCCCCGGTACGCCAGCCGCCGGTGGTCTGCGCGTCGGCCTCGTTGCGCCATCCGTCGTCTACTTCGGCGGGCCGGGGGTCGGCGCGCCAGCCGCCGGTCGCCTCGTCACCGCGTTCGTGGCCCGGCCAGCCGGTGCCGGGCGCCTCTACCGGTGCGGCCGGGGGCGCGGGCTGCCAGCGGGCGGTGGGCTCCGCGCGGTGCCACTCGTCGCCGGGCTGGTCGGGGTCGTCCCCGAAGAGGTAGGCCGAGCGGGGCTCCGGGCGGTCGCGCAGCCAGTCCGGCTCGTCGGTCGGCCGCTCGGCGCGCCGGGGGGCGCCGTTCGGGTCCATCGGGTCGGTCCTGCCGTACACGCCTTTGCCTCCACGGGGTCGGTTGCGGGCCGGGGTGACGCTACGACTCGGCCGCGACCTGCGGCAACGTGGCTAAGGAAGAGTTAAGAGCAAGTCGGACGTCAAGGCGCTGACTTCCCCGAATCCGGGCGTACAGTAAAGGTGTCCGGACAGAGCGTGTCCGTGCCTTGCGGCAGCCCCCCCGACAAGTGGACAGGTCGACGTAGAGATGATCTACGGCCTGCGAGAACTTGACGAAGGAGGGGTTTGCGGCTCAATATATAGGTGTCGCCAGTCGCGCCCGGTCATGCCCAGATACAGCTGGAATGACAGCCGCGTACAAAATTGGGCGCGCGTTTGGCCGGCCTTTCCGGCAGCGCATATCAAGGAGTCAGCATGGCGAAGGCCCTCTACGGCCACGTAGGTGCAGCGCCCGACCGGCGTCTGCTCGACGAGGTCACCCGACTGCGTGCCAGGGTTCAGGCACTGGAGTTCGAGATCACGCGTCTGCGTGCCGACAATGATCGGCTCGCGGCGGCTGCGGCGGAAGCGGACGATCTGCTCCGTCTCGCCGAGCCGGCGCTGACCTGATCTTCGGGTCGGAAAACTGAATCGCAGCACCACCGCAAAAATGCGCGCCGACACCTCTGTGCCGGCGCGCAACGCTGTCCGGCGCCTTTCGCGCCCGACCATTTGTGATCTTGTGGCTGGCCTCGCGATAACCGCACCCGGGGTTTCGCCGAAACGCCTCGACCGGCGGGCCGATCATGAAAGGCGTTTGTCTTTTCCGTCGTCGCAGCGACAACAGCGCGCTCGGCCGTGCCCGCCGCCGACACGGCCCGGGGCGGGTCGCGTGCCGGGTCGGTCCCGCCACCGGGTTAGTCTGCGGGTTCACCCAGGTCCCCGCAGCCGGCGACGGTACGGCGGCCACCGGACGAGGATCGAGTAGGTGTATCTCAAGAGCCTGACGGTGAAGGGCTTCAAATCCTTCGCCTCCGCCACGACGTTGAAGCTGGAGCCCGGGATCACCTGCGTGGTGGGCCCGAACGGCTCCGGCAAGTCCAACGTCGTCGACGCCATCGCCTGGGTGCTCGGCGAGCAGGGCGCCAAGGCGCTGCGCGGCGGCAAGATGGAGGACGTCATCTTCGCCGGCACCGCCGGCCGTGCGCCGCTGGGCCGGGCCGAGGTCACCCTCACCATCGACAACACCGACGGCGCGCTGCCCATCGAGTACACCGAGGTCTCCATCACCCGCCGGATGTTCCGCTCCGGCGAGAGCGAGTACGAGATCAACGGCAACTCCTGCCGCCTGCTCGACATCCAGGAGTTGCTGTCCGACTCCGGCATCGGCCGGGAGATGCACATCATCGTCGGCCAGGGCCGGCTCGACGGCATGCTGCACGCCAAGCCGGAGGACCGCCGCTCGTTCATCGAGGAGGCGGCAGGCGTCCTCAAGCACCGCAAGCGCAAGGAAAAGGCGCTGCGCAAGCTCGACGCCATGCAGGTGAACCTCAACCGGCTCACCGACCTCACGGCCGAGCTGCGCCGCCAGCTCAAGCCGCTGGGCCGGCAGGCGGAGGTGGCCCGGCGTGCCGCCGCCATCCAGGCCAACCTGCGCGATGCCCGACTGCGACTGCTCGCCGACGACCTGGCCACCCTGCGGACCACCCTGGACCGGGAGATCGCCGACGAGACCGCGCTGCGGGAGCGGCGTGAGCAGATCGAGGGCGAGCACGCCGAGGTGCAGGGCCGGCTCGGCGAGTTGGAGGCCGCCCTCGCCGAGGACGCTCCACTGCTCGCCGCCGCACAGGACACCTGGTACAGGCTCTCCGCCCTCCAGGAGCGCTTCCGCTCGATCGAGCAGTTGGCCCGCGAGCGGCTGCGGCACCTCAGCGCCACCGGTGACGACGAGCGGCCCGGCCGCGACCCCGACCAGCTGGAGGCCGAGGCCGAGCGGGTCCGCGAGCAGGAGGAGGAGTTGCGCGCGGCGCTTACCGACGACCAGATCCGGCTCGCCGAGGCGGTCGAGCACCGCCAGGAGCTGGAACGGCAGCTCGCCGCCGCCGAGCGGGAGCTGGTCGCCGCCGCCAAGGCCATCGCCGACCGGCGCGAGGGCATGGCCCGCCTCACCGGCCAGGTCAACTCGGCCCGCGCCCGGACCACAAGCGCCGGCGAGGAGATCGAACGCCTCGCCGTCGCGCACGCCGACGCGCTGGGCCGCGCCGAGCAGGCGCAGGCCGATCTGGACACGGTGGCCGCGCAGTCCACCGAGGCGGACCGGGACAACGCCGATCTGGACGCCCGGCACGCCGAGGCGGTCGCCGTCCAGGAGCGGGCGCAGGCGACCGTCCGGTCGCTTGCCGACGCCGAGCGGGCCGCCGAGAAGGACGCCGCCACCTGGAAGGCCCGCGAAGAGGCGCTCGCCCTCGGGCTGCGGCGCAAGGACGGCGCGGGAGCGCTGCTCGCCCGCGCCGGCGACGTACCCGGCCTGCTCGGCAGTCTCGCCGGGCTGCTCACCGTCGCGCCGGGGCACGAGGCCGCGCTGGCCGCCGCGCTCGGCGGGCTCGCCGACGCGGTCGCCGTCAGCGGGGTCGACGAGGCCGTCGAGGCGATGCGACTGCTCAAGATCTCCGATGCCGGCCGGGCCGGTCTGCTTGTCGGCAGCCCAGCCGGACCGGGCATGACCGGCTCCGTCGACGCGCTGCGCCCGAAGCTGCCCGACGGCGCCCGCTGGGCCCCCGACCTGGTGGAGTGCACGCCCGACATTCGTCCGGCCGTGCACCGGGCGCTGCGCGACGTGGCGCTTGTCGACGATCTCGCCGCCGCGGCCGAGCTGGTCGCCGGCAACCCCGAGCTGCGGGCCGTCACCCCGGACGGGGACGTGGTCGGGGCGTACGCGGCGGCCGGCGGGTCGGCCAAGGCCCCCAGCTACATCGAGGTGCAGGCGGCCGTCGAGGAGGCCCGCACCAACCGGCTCGCCGCCGAACACTCCGGCGCGGAGCTACGCGATCAGCTCGTCGAGGCGCGCGCCGAGGTGGCCGCCGCGAAGGAGGCCGTGCAGCACGCCGCCGCCGAGAAGCGCGAGGCGGAGAGCCACCGCAACGCCGCCGCCCGCAGGCTCGCCGAGCTGGGCGCGGCGGCCCGCTCGGCGAAGGCGGAGACCGACCGGCTGGGCGAGTCCCGGGCCCGCGCCGAGGCGGCCCGTCAGCGGGACCTCGCCACGCTCGACGAGCTGGAGGAGCGGCTGCGACTGGCCGAGGACACCCCGATCGACGCCGAGCCCTCCACCGAGGAGCGGGACCAGCTCGCCGCGATGGTGCCGCAGGCACGGCAGAACGAGATGGAGGTCCGGCTCGCCGTGCGTACCGCCGAGGAGCGCGTCTCCTCGATCGCCGGCCGGGCCGACTCACTGGCCCGGCAGGCCACCGCGGAGCGGGCCGCCCGGGAACGCGCCGCCGCCCGGCGGGCCGCGCGCATCCGGGGCGCGGGCATCGCCCGGGCCGTCGCCGGCGGCGCCCGGGAGGCGCTCACCCGCCTCACCACCTCGATCGCGGCGGCCGAGGAGCACCGCGACGCCGTCGCGCGGGAGCGCGCCGCCCGCGAGGCCGAACTCCAGGAGGTACGCGGAGCGGCCAAGCGGCTCGGCGCGGAGCTGGAGCGGCTGACCAGCCAGGTGCACCGCGACGAGGTGGCCCGAGCCGAGCAGCGCCTGCGCATCGAGCAGTTGGAGGCGAAGGCCGCCGAGGACTTCGGGCTGGACGTGGAGACCCTTGTCGCCGAGTACGGCCCCACCCAGCCCGTTCCGCCGACCCAGGTGGACGTGGCGGCGGCCGAGCGCGACGGGCTGCCGGTGCCCGAGCCGGTCCGCTACGAGCGGCCGGTGCAGGAGAAGCGGGCCGCCAAGGCGGAACGCGAACTGGCCCTGCTCGGCAAGGTCAACCCGCTCGCGTTGGAGGAGTTCGCCGCGCTGGAGGAGCGCTTCAAGTTCCTCTCCGAGCAGTTGGAGGACCTCAAGGCGACCCGGCGGGACCTGCTCACCGTGGTCAAGGACGTGGACGAGCGGATCCTGGAGGTCTTCGCCAGCGCGTTCGAGGACACGGCCCGTGAGTTCGAGCAGGTGTTCACGGTGCTCTTCCCGGGCGGTGAGGGACGCCTGATCCTCACCGACCCCGAGGACCTGCTCACCACGGGCGTCGAGGTCGAGGCCCGCCCGCCGGGCAAGAAGATCAAGCGGCTGTCGCTGCTCTCCGGTGGCGAGCGGTCGTTGACCGCGGTGGCGATGCTGGTGGCGATCTTCCGCGCCCGGCCCAGCCCGTTCTACATCATGGACGAGGTGGAGGCGGCCCTGGACGACGTGAACCTGGGCCGGCTGATCACGTTGCTGGCACAGTTGCGGGAGAAGAGTCAGCTGATCGTCATCACGCACCAGAAGCGGACGATGGAGATCGCCGACGCGCTCTACGGGGTGACCATGCGCAGCGGGGTCACCCAGGTGATCAGCCAACGGCTCAACCGGGCCGACGAGGACGACAGGCGGCACCGCCGCGGCGAGGAGAACGGGTAGTGGCTCGGGAACGCGCGACGGCGCTCCTGCTGGATCTGGACGGCGTACTGCGTCGGTTCGACCTGACGGTGGCCGCCGGGGTGGAGCGGGAGTACGGCCTCGCCGACGGTGTGCTCAGCGAGATCGCCATGCAGTGGGGCCGTCTCCAGCCGGTGCTCACCGGCCAGGTCAGCCACGCCGACTGGATGAGCAGTGTGGCAGACGCCCTGGCCGAGCCGGCCGGTGGCGCGGACCGGGCCCGGTCGGCGGTTCAGCAGTGGCAGCGCTACCGCGGTGAGGTCGACACCGAGGTGCTCGACTTCGTCCGGGAGGTGCGTGCCGCCGGTGTCCGGGTCGGCCTGGCCACCAACGCCACCGACCTGCTCGACGCCGACCTCACCACGCTCGGCCTGGTCGGCGAACTGGACGTGGTGGTCAACTCCTCGGCGCTCGGGGTACACAAGCCGGCCCCGGAGTACTTCCAGGCCGCCTGCGCGGCGCTTGCCACCCCGCCGGCCCGGGTGCTCTTCGTCGACGACGAGGACTGGGCAGTACGGGGCGCCCGGTCCGCCGGGCTGTCGGCGCACCGCTGGGGCGGCCATGGTGACCTTCGCTACCTGCGGGCGGCGCTCAGCTACTGAGGCCGCTCACTCGCCGGTCACGCCGTCGATGCGCTCCCGGATCAGGTCGGCGTGGCCGTTGTGCCGGGCGTACTCCTCGATCATGTGCACGTACACCCAGCGCAGGCTGAAGGTGCGGGTGCCGTCCCTGCGGGGGAGCGTGAACGTCTCGTCGAGGGACCGTCCCTCGGTCACCGCGCGAGCCGCGTCGACCTCGGCGCGGAAGGCGGCGAAGGCGGCCTCCGCGTCGGCGTCGGCCGCGGCGTGGAAGTCGGCGTCGTTGTCGGCGTCGAAGTCGTAGAGGTCGGGCAGGTCCTGGCCGGCGAAGCACTGGCGGAACCAGGACCGCTCGACGTCGGTCATGTGCAGGACCAACCCGAGCAGGCTGAGGCCGGACGGCTCGACGCTCGCCACGCGCAGCTGCTCGGTGGTCAGGCCGGCGCACTTGTGCAGCAGGGTGTCGCGGTGGTGGTCGAGCCAGCCCTCCAGCATGGTGCGCTCGTCAGCGACCAGGGGCTCCTGGGTGCGATCGATCTTCGGTGCTTGCCATGTCGTCATCGGGCCATCCTGCGGCTCGGGTACGACAGTCGCGAGCGGATTTCAGGGCACCACGACGACGGGCCAGTGACCCTTGCGGACCAGCCGGGTGGCGACCGAGCCGACCAGCCGGTGACCGGCCTGCTCGGACGCGCCCACCACCACCATGTCGGCCTGGAACTCGTCGGCCGCCGCGCACAGCTCGGCGTACGCGTCGCCGCGCCGGCACAGGAACGTCACCGGAATGCCCAACTGCTCGGCGGCACGCCGGCACTCCCGGCGTAGTTCGTCGGCCAACTCGTCGTGGGTGCGCTGGACCGCGCCGGCGTCCATGCCGGGCACGAGGGAGGTGATCCCGCTCGACGAGCCGACGAAGACCACCACCAGGGCCGCGCCCTGCCGGCGGGCCAGCCCGGCGGCATAGGCACCGGCCCGCGCGGACGTACGGGTGCCGTCCACGCCCACCATGACCACCCGCGGGCCGTCCGTGCCCCGCTCGAAGGGCAGCGGGTTGATCCGAGGGCCGTACTCCTCGCGGTCCGGCGCTCCCACGCTCATGGCTCTACCTCACCTCTGCTCGCCGGCCCGGACCACACCGGAGACGAGGTTCGATTCCCCGTCGGCCGCACCGGAAACCGGGTTGCCGCTGTGTTGCCGCAGCGGCACCTCCTTGATGAAGCTCACCGCGATCAGCGCGATGAGCGCGAAGGGAGCCGCGGCCAGGAAGATGTCACCGGCGCCGTGGCCGTACGCGCTCTCCACCACCACCCGCAGCGGACCGGGCAGGGTGTGCACGTCGGGCAGCGTGCCGCCGCTGCCGGAGCTGGACGCCGGGATGCCGAGCTGGGCCAGCCCGTCGGCGGTGTAGTCCTTGACCTTGTGGGCGAGCACCGCGCCGAGGGCGGAGACGCCGATCGCGCCGCCCAGACTGCGGAAGAACGCCACCACCGAGCTGGCCGCGCCCAGTTCGTGCGGGCCGACGGTGTTCTGCACGGCGAGGACGAGGTTCTGCATGGTCAGGCCCAGGCCGACGCCGATCAGCGCCATGTAGACGCTGAGCAGGGTGAAGCTGGTGTCCGCGCGCAGCGTGCCCATGAGCGCGAAGCCGACGGTGAGCAGCGCCGAGCCGAGCACAAGGAACCGCTTCCAGCGGCCGGTCCTCGTGATGATCCGTCCACCGACAGTCGAGGCGACCAGCAGGCCGAGGATCATCGGCAGGGTCATCAGGCCGGCCATGGTCGGGGACTCGCCCCGGCTGATCTGGAAGTACTGGCCGAGGAAGATCGACGCACCGAACAGGCCCACGCCCACCGCGACGCTCGCGACGACGGCGAGGGTGATCGTGCGGCTGCGGAACAGTCGCGGCGGGATCACCGGCTCGGCGGCCCGGGTCTCCACCCGGATGGCGAGCGCGCCGAGGAGCAGGGCACCGAGGACCATGGCGACTGTCTGCCAGGAGCCCCAGGCGAACTGGTCGCCGGCGAGGGAGACCCAGATCAGCAGCACCGAGACGGCCGCGGTGATCAGGGTGGCGCCCCACCAGTCGATCTGCGCCTTGCGCTTGATCACCGGCAGGTGCAGGGTCTTCTGGAGCACGACGAGCGCGGCGATGGCGAACGGCACGCCGACGTAGAAGCACCAGCGCCAGCCGAGCCACGAGGTGTCGACGATCACGCCGCCGATAAGCGGTCCGCCGATCGTGCCGACGGCCATCACGGCGCCGAGGTAGCCGCTGTAGCGGCCCCGCTCGCGCGGCGCGATCATCGTCGCCATGATCACCTGGGCGAGGGCGGTGAGGCCACCGGCGCCGACGCCCTGGACCACCCGGCACGCGATGAGCTCGCCGGTGCCCTGGGCGAGGCCGGCCAGCACCGAGCCCAGCACGTAGATCCCCAGGGCCAGCTGGACCAGGGTCTTCTTGCTGGTCAGATCGGCGAGTTTGCCCCAGATGGGGGTGGTCGCGGTGGTCGCGAGCAGGGCCGAGGTGACCACCCAGGTGTACGCGGACTGGCCGCCGTGCAGCTCGGTGATGATGCGCGGCAGCGCGTTCGAGATGACCGTGGACGAGAGGATCGCGACGAACAGGCCCAGCAGCAGGCCGGAGAGGGCCTCCAGGATCTGCCGGTGGGTCATGTCGACGGCGGGCGCCCGGGACGCTGTCGCCTGGCTCATCGTGTAGTGCCTCCGAGCGGAGTAGAGGTGGCGGGCCGCATTACGGATCCCCGCCTGGGAGTTGCCTGGGGCAACCGTACGTTTTTGGTTGCCTAAAGCAACAACCAGGCGGACGACTGGGACATTCCCCACCCTCGCCAGGTCATCTCCAGGATTCGTTGAACCGGCCGAGCAGTCGGGCGAACTCCTCGACGTCCCGGGACGGCCAGTCGTCCAGAGCACGCAGGAACTCGCCCAGCCGGGCGGACCTGGCGACGTCGAAGCGGCGCTGGCCCTCCTCGGTGAGGCTGATCTGCGCCGCCCGCCTGTCACTCGGATCGGGGTCGCGGTGCACCAGACCGAGCACCTCCAGGCCGTTGATCTGCCGGCTCAGCGTCCCCTTGCCGACGCCGAGCCGCGCCGCCAGCTCGGTCAACCGGATCGATCCGCTGCGCCGCAACCACAACAGCAGCCCGTACGTGTTCGGTTCGAGGTGCGGGTGCACCTCCCGGGCGATTTCCCACGAAACCGCCCGTCCCCGGCGCAGCAACGCGGTCAGCTCGTGCTCGACGGCCCGGATCGGCTCCGGCAGGTGCTCGTCCACGGGCTAGAGAGTACGGCGGGGCCCGGTCAGTCGTCGCCGGAGAGGCGGCGGCTCATCACCGGCCGTAGGTGCCCGTCGCTCGTGGTGCCCTCGATTGTCACCTCGGCCCGCCGACCCCGGTGGGTGAGCGTGGCCACGGCATTGCCGAAGTAGGGGCCGGCCAGCTTGCGCCAGCGCACCCCCGGGCGTCGGACACCCGCCGAACGGGCCAGCGCCCGGGTGGCGCCCGCCGGCCCCGACGACCAGCCCAACCGCATCAACGGACGGATGCCGGCCGGCACCTGGTTGTGGATCGGTGAGCAGGTGAGCTGGTGCACCGGGGTGACCACCGAGGGATCGGCGAACCGGGCCCGGGCCACGTACGAGTGGTGCACGTCCCCGGAGAGCACGCTTATCGACGCCGGTGGGGCGTAAGCCGGCCCGGCGCCGACCCGGGCGCCGGACTGCGTCGGCGTGCCGGTGCCGATCCGGGCGAAGGTCTCCCCGAGCGCCTCGAAGGAGCGCCGGAACGCCGCCCAGTGCTCCAGGTCGAGGGCGCGGCGCAGCTTCTCGGCCCCCCGGGCCACCCAGGGCCGGCGCGAGTCGGCCAGCTTCTCGTTCCACGCCTCGATGTGGTGGATGCCCTGCGGCAGCAGCCAGGGCAGCGAGGCGCCGACCACCAGGTGGTCGTAGACCCCGTGCGCCTGGTCCAGGAACCACGACCACTCACCCGGCGGCAGCATGGCCCGGCTGCCCGGCTCCAACACCCGGCTGCACCTGTTGTCGAGCATGACCAGCCGGGTACGCCCCAGATCGAGCGCGTAACTCCACTGGTACTGCACCGCGCGCCAGCGTTCGGTGTCGTGCGCCAGGTCGGACTCCTGGTCGACCCGGTGCCCGAACTCGCGCAGCACGCTCGTGGCGTCCTCCGCTGCGGCGACCTTGGCGAAGACCGGGTCGGCGGCGATCTCGTCCGGGGAGAGGTTGCCCAGGTGCTGGTAGACCCAGTACGAGGCCAACCCACTGCCGATCCGTTCGGCCCACCACGGCTGCTCGCGCATCTCGGCACGCCAGGCGGCCGAGGTGTTCCAGTCGTCGATGATCTCGTGATCGTCGAAGATCATCACACTGGGCACGGTGGAGAGCAGCCAGCGGATCTCCGGATCACGCCACGACTCCAGATACAGCTTGGTGTACTCGTCGAAGCTCACCACCTGGTCGGCAGGTGCGCCCTTGGGACGACGCCGCCGCCTGCGCAGCAGCCGCCGCACGGTCGGCGAGGTGACGTCGGCGTAGACCTGGTCACCGAGCAGCACCAGCAGGTCGGGCAGCGCGTTCGACTCGGGGTCGGCCATCAACCGGCGGGCGTACGCGTCCAGCGCGTCCGGCGGCAGCTTGCGAGTCGTGGCGTGCTGGGTGGTCTCCCGACAGGAACCGAAGATCAGATTGACCGGCTGGTCCAGGTCGTCGGCCGCCCGGGTGCGGATCACGCTGGGCGGAAAGCCGCTGTCCGGGACCGGCCAGACCAACTCGTCGTCGACGAGCACCTCGTAGGTCGTCGCGCTGTCCGGGTCGAGCCCCTCCACCACGACGAGGGCGTAGTGGTGGTCGTACGCCGAGAAGGTGGGTGCGGTGCCGGTGGCGCCGTGGGCGGTGCGGACGGTGACCACGGCGGGCGCGGCGGTCTCCACCCAGATCGTCGCCCGGGTGTCGACCACTCGCCGCAGAAGTGGGCCGATCAGGAGGTGTGCGGCGGGCATGCGGCGAGCCTACCGTCGGTTCGTGAGACCAGCCGGGTGCGGTGGCTGGGACGCCGCCGCCGGCATCTGACAGGATTCCGGCATGGCCGAATATCTCGTCCTCGCTCTGGTCCTGCTCGGTGTGCTGATCGCCGGCACAGTCGGGCTGGTCGTGCCGCGCCTGCGGCGGCGGCCCGAGCCCCCGCTGCCGCACACCGAGGTCGACACCCGCGCCGAGGAGGATCTCGCCGGCCCGCCGGTCGAGGCACCGGAGTCCGATCTGTCCACCGGCGTCCTGGTCGAACCGCCACCTGTCATCGAGGCGCCCGCCCCGACCGTGGAGGTGCCCGAGCCGACCGCCGGCCGCCTGGTCCGGCTCCGCTCGCGGCTGTCGCGCTCGCAGAACGTCTTCGGCAAGGGCCTGCTCGGCCTGCTCGCCCGCGACCACCTCGACGAGGACGCCTGGGAGGAGATCGAGGACAGCCTGATCACCGCCGACGTGGGCGTCGACGCGACCCGCGACATCGTCGACCGGCTGCGCGAGCGCACCCGGGTGCTGGGCACCCGCTCGGCCGGTGAGCTGCGCGCGCTGCTCGCCGCCGAGCTGGTCAACGCCCTCGACCCCGGCATGGACCGTTCGCTGCGGACCGCCCCGAAGGACGGCGTGCCGGCGGTGGTGCTTGTCGTCGGCGTCAACGGCGCCGGCAAGACCACCACCTGCGGCAAGATCGCCCGGGTGTTGGTCGCCGACGGCCGTACCGTGCTGCTCGGCGCCGCCGACACCTTCCGGGCCGCCGCCGCCGACCAGTTGCAGACGTGGGGTGAGCGGGTCGGCGCGGAGACCGTCCGGGGGCCCGAGGCCGCCGACCCGGCCAGCGTCGCCTTCGACGCGGTCAAGCGGGGCATCGACACCGGCGTGGACACCGTGCTCATCGACACCGCGGGCCGCCTGCAGAACAAGGTCGGCCTGATGGACGAGCTCGGCAAGGTCAAGCGCGTGGTGGAGAAGCAGGGACCCATCGACGAGACGCTGCTCATCCTCGACGCCACGACCGGCCAGAACGGTCTGGAGCAGGCCCGGGTGTTCACCGAGGTCGTCAACGTGACAGGCGTGGTGCTGACCAAGCTCGACGGCACCGCGAAGGGCGGCATCGTGATCGCCGTGCAGCGCAAGCTCGGCATCCCGGTGAAGCTCGTCGGCCTCGGTGAGGGCAAGGACGATCTCGCTCCGTTCGACCCGGCGCAGTTCGTCGACGCGCTGCTGGGCACCGAACCCGCCGGACGGGACGCGTAGTCTCGGGTGACCACTGACGATCGCGCGTACGCGGGCTGGCGCGACCCCGGCCACCCCTCGCAGCGCCTCGGGAGACCGTACGTGACTTCGCAGGAGATCCCGCTGCACGGCGGCAACGTGAGCACCGTGGTCCGGGTCGGTGACACGGTCCGTCGCAACGCCGGCCCGTGGACCCCGTCCGTGCACGCCCTGCTGCGGCACCTGGAGTACGTCGGGTTCACCGGTGCGCCCCGGGCGCTCGGGATGGACGAGCGCAACCGCGAGGTGCTGTCGTACCTGGAGGGGGAGTGCGGGGAGTACCCGCTCGCCCCGCACTGGGTGACCGACGAGGCGCTGGTCACCGTCGCCACCATGCTGCGGATGTTCCACGACGCGCAGTACGGCTTCGCCCCGCCGCCGAATGCGGTCTGGCGCTCGTTCGGGCCCCCGCCGCCGGACACCGAGGTGATCTGCCACCACGACGCCGCGCCGCACAACGTGATCTGGCGGCCCGACGGCACCCTCGGGCTGATCGACTTCGACCTCGCCTCGCCCGGCGCCCGGATCTACGACGTGGCGTACGCCGCCTGGACGTGGGTGCCGATCTTCGCCGACCGGGACTCGATCACGCTGGGCTGGAAGCACCCCGACCGGCCGCGCCGGCTGCGACTCTTCGCCGACGCGTACGGGCTGATCCCGCGGGACCGGCACCGGCTGATCCGCACCATCCGTAAGCGCATCGTGGACCACGTCGAGGGCATCCGCCGGATGGCCGCCGCCGGCGAGCCGGCGTTCGTGCGGATCGTGCACAAGGG
This sequence comes from Micromonospora sp. DT43, assembly GCF_049841645.1. Taxonomy (NCBI): domain Bacteria; kingdom Bacillati; phylum Actinomycetota; class Actinomycetes; order Micromonosporales; family Micromonosporaceae; genus Micromonospora; species Micromonospora sp. DT43. The sequence continues at coordinate 558,969 of NZ_JBNCKR010000003.1, forward strand.
GCACCTGCGGCGGCCGATGCGCGATCTGCGGCTGCTCGACTACGAGCGGCACGCGCTGGAGAACGCCCTCCGCTGAGCGCCTGTCGGTCGATGCTCGGTCGGGTCAGTCACGCGCACCGGTCGATGCCACTGACCGGTCAGCCATCGACGATCGACGTCCGGGCGATCCACAGTCGTCCATGCTGATGACTGTGCGGAGTTCGTGACACGTCCGAAACAACTGGTCACGAGACGGAAACCCGCACGGGACCCTGGGTGAAACAGCCGGCCGCGAAGCTTCCGCGCAACCGGCCTACGGGCGACGCTGCCCCGGAAAGCCGCGAAGGAGGACTTCACCTTTAGGAGGCCAGCGTGCCTGAAGCACCGACGATCGACGGCGCCAATACCACATGGCTGCTGGTTTCGACCGCGCTCGTGCTGCTCATGACCCCCGGACTGGCGCTGTTCTACGGCGGCCTCAACCGGGCCAAGGGCGTACTCAACATGATGATGATGAGCTTCTCAGCCATCGGGCTCATCTCTGTTCTGTGGTGGTTCTACGGCTTCAGCGTCGCCTTCGGGACCGACGTGAACGGCTTCTGGGGTGACCCGGGCGCGTACCTCGGCACCAAGACGTTCCTCGCCGAGACCGACCTGTGGGGTGCCACGGCGGAGAACCCCAGCGGCATCGGGATTCCGCTCTACGTGTTCATGGCCTTCCAGATGGTCTTCGCGGTGATCACCGTCGCGCTGATCAGCGGTGCCATCGCCGACCGGGCCAAGTTCGCCGGCTGGCTGCTGTTCGCGTTCGGCTGGGCCACCCTGGTCTACTTCCCGGTCGCCCACTGGGTGTGGGGCGGCGGCATCATCGGCGCCGACATCCACGCGCTGGACTTCGCCGGTGGCACCGCGGTGCACATCAACGCCGGTGCGGCCGCCCTGGCCGTGGCACTGGTGCTCGGCAAGCGGCTCGGCTGGCCCCGCGAGGGCATGAAGCCGCACAACATCCCGCTTGTCGCGCTCGGCGCCGGTCTGCTGTGGTTCGGGTGGTTCGGGTTCAACGCCGGCTCGGAGCTGACCGTCGACTCGGTCGCCGGTCTCGCCTTCATCAACACCCAGCTCGCCACCGCCGCCGCGGTGCTCGGCTGGCTCGCGGTCGAGTGGTTCAAGGACCGCAAGCCGACAATGGTCGGCGCGTCCTCCGGCGCGGTCGCCGGCCTGGTCGCGATCACCCCGGCCTGTGGTTTCATCGCCCCGTGGGCGTCCGTGCTGCTCGGCATCGTCGCCGGGGTCGTGTGCGCGCTCGCGGTCAGCCTCAAGTACCGGCTCGGCTACGACGACTCCCTCGACGTGGTCGGCGTGCACTTCGTCGGCGGCTGGATCGGCTCGCTCTGGCTCGGCCTGTTCGCCACCAACTCGGTAAACGCCGCGATCAGCGACGTGGTGGGCGCCTCCGACGGCCTGTTCTACGGCGGCGGCGCGACCCAGCTCGGTCGGCAGGCCCTCGCCGGCCTGATCGTCACCGCCTGGTCGTTCGGTATCGCCTGGGTGCTCGCCTTCGTCATCGAGAAGACGATCGGCTTCCGCGTCAAGGGTGAGGCCGAGGTCGAGGGCATCGACATCGCCGAGCACGCCGAGAGCAGCTACGACCTGTCCCCGGCCGGCGGCGGCACGGGCGGCGCGTTCGCGATGGCCGGCATCGGCACCCCCGGTGGCGGCACGCCGAGCGCTGGCACGCCGGAGGCCGAGCCCACCGAGCCGGTCAGCGCCAAGGTCGCCGGTTAACGTTCCTGGGATGGAGGGGTTGGACATGAAGCTGGTGACCGCGGTCATCAAGCCGTACCAGCTGGACGCGGTGAAGGAGGCTCTGCACGCCCTGGGCGTCGCCGGGCTGACCGTCAGCGAGGTCCAGGGGTACGGACGGCAGAAGGGGCACACCGAGGTCTACCGGGGTGCCGAGTACACGGTCGAGTTCCTGCCCAAGATCCGGGTCGAGGTGCTCACCGACGAGATCGACGTGGAAAAGATCGTGGACGCCATCGTCGGCGCCGCCCGTACGGGCAAGATCGGCGACGGCAAGGTGTGGGTCACAGGTGTCGAGGAGGTCGTCCGGGTGCGTACCGGCGAGCGCGGCCTCGACGCCCTCTGATCCGGGCCACGACGACATGACCTCGTTGATCAAGAAAGACGCGTCAGGGCACGCCGGTGACGGCGACGCGAACCTCTTGATCAACGAGGTCGTCGGCGTACCCGGGGGGATCGGGGAGGCCGCGCGCCGGGCGCGGGCGGCCGCGTACGACGAATTTCTGCGCGGACTGCTGCCGGCGCGCGACGGGGTCGCGCTGATGGCAGTCGGGGGGTTGGGGCGGCGGCAGTGCGCCCCCTACGGCGACCTCGACCTGGTGCTGCTGCACGCCGGGGTGCCCGGCACGGACGAGTTGGCGGCCTCGGTCTGGTACCCGATCTGGGACGCCGGCCTGCGCCTGGACCACTCGGTGCGGACCGTCTCCGAGGCTCTCTCGGTGGCCCAGGACGACGTCAAGGTCGCCCTCGGGCTGCTCGACGCCCGCCTGGTGGTCGGCGACCAGGCGCTCGCCGACGCCCTGATCCGCACCGCCGCCGACCACTGGCGGCGTACCGCCGTCCGCCAGTTGCCGGGCCTGCGGGAGGTCACGGTCGCCCGCTGGCAGGCACACGGCGAACTGGCCTTCCTCCTCGAAGGCGACCTGAAGGAGGCCGCCGGAGGGCTGCGCGACGTGGGACTGCTGCGCGCGATCTCCGCGGCCGGGATCACCGACGCGCTGCGCCCCGCCGTCCGAGCCGCCCACCTGCGCCTGCTGGACACTCGCGACGCCCTGCACCAACAGGTCGGTCGCCGGGTCGACCGGCTGGTCGCCCAGGAACGCGCGGGTGTCGCCGCGCTGCTCGGGTTGGAGGACGGCGACGCCCTCCTCCGACGGGTGGCCGGGGACGCGCGCACGGTCAGCCACGCCCTCGACGACGCCTTCCGCGCCGCCGACCGGCTGCGCTCCGGCCGATCCCGGGGCGGGAACGGCGCTCCCGTGCGCCGGCCCGTGGCCCGGGACGTGGTCGAGCACGACGGAGAGCTGGTGCTGGCTCGTACGGCGATCGGTGCCCGCCCCGACCCGAGCCTGTCGCTGCGGGTGGCCGCCGCGGCGGCCACGACCCGGCTGCCGATCGCCCGGGCCACCTGCGAGTGGCTGGCGGCGTACTGCCCGCCGCTGCCCGCGCCCTGGCCGGCCGAGGCCCGGGCCGCACTGACCACTCTGCTCGGCGCCGGTCCCGGCCTGGTCCCGGCCTGGGAGACGTGCGACAGGTACGGGCTGGTGGACGGGTGGCTGCCCGAGTGGACCAGGCTGCGCAGCCTGCCCCAGCACAACCCGGTGCACCGCTACACCCTGGACCGGCATCTCGTGCAGGCCGCCCACGAGGCCAGCCGGCACGCCCGCGAGGTGGACCGCCCCGACCTGCTGCTGCTCGGCGCTCTGCTGCACGACATCGGCAAGGGCCTGCCCGGTGACCACAGCACCGTCGGGGTGCCGCTGGCCGAGACGGTGGCGACCCGGGTCGGGCTGCCCGCCCCGGAGGTCGAGCTGATCGGCACGCTGGTCCGGCTGCACCTGCTGCTGCCCGACGTGGCCACCCGCAGGGACCTCGCCGACCCGGTGACCATTGCGTCGGTCGCCGAGGCGGTGGGGGACACCGGCACCCTCGACCTGCTGCACGCGCTGGTCCGGGCGGACGCCGCGGCCACCGGACCGGCCGCCTGGTCGGACTGGAAGGGCCGACTGGTCGCCGAGCTGGTGGCCCGCGTCCGCACCGCCCTGGACACCGGGGTGCTGCCTGAGCCACCCGCCCCGGATCCGGCGCTGCTGGACGGCCCGCTGCCTGTCGTCCACCTGACCGGGGACCGGGTGGCGGTGGCCGCCGCCGACCGGCGGGGCCTGCTCGCCACGGTGGCCGGCTGCCTGGCCCTGCACCGACTGGAGGTGCTCTCCGCGGACGCCTCGGTGGTCGACGGCCGAGCCCTCGTCGAGTGCCGGGTGCAACCCCGCTACGGCCTGCCGGCCGATCCGGTCCCGCTGCGCGCCGACCTCCGTCGTGCGGTCGCCGGCGACGTGTCAGTCACCCAACGGCTGCGCGGTCGAGCTCTCGCCGCCCGGGGCAGCGGTGCCGCCCCGCGGGTCGTCTGGCATCGCGAGGCCGCCACCGACGCCGTGCTGCTCGAACTTCGCGCGGCCGACGCCGCGGGGCTGCTCTACCGGGTCGCCTGCGCGCTCGACGAGGCGGGCGCCCTGGTGCGTGCGGCGCGCATCTCCACGCTGGGCGCCGACGTGGTCGACGCCTTCTACCTGGTGGGTGGCTGGCCGGACGACGCCACCCGGGCCCGCCTGGAGGCCGCCGTCCTGGCCGCCGTCTGACCCCGGCTCCGGGCGGCGGGTACGCCCGGGGGCGTACGGGCGTGGCCGCTCGTGGACGCACGTCAGAGGGCGTGGGCGCGGGCAGAATGACGGCCATGCGATGGAACGGGTGGCGGGCGTGGCCGGACGTGGCGGGTGACGCCGTGCTCGCCCTGGCGCTGCTCGGGTTCGGGCAACTCGCCAGCGGGCTCGCGGGAGCCAACCAGCCGGGGTCGAGTCCTGTGGACGCCGTCTGCCGGGTGCTGATCGCCGTCGCGGCGCTGGCGCTCGTCGGTCGGCGGCGCGCACCGGTCGCCGTCCTCGCCGTGGTCACCCTGGCCACCACGACGTACCTGGTGCTCGGCTATCCGTACGGGCCGATCCTGCTCACCTTCCTGGTCGCGGTGTTCACCGTGGCCCTGCGGCTGCCGGTACGCCCCGCCGCCCTCGCCACCGTCGGCGCGTTCGTGGTGCTGCTGGCGCACGTCTTCTGGTCCCGGGGCCCGGCGCCGGGCTGGACCGGAGTGCTCCCCGCGTCGGCCTGGGCTGTCGTACCGTTCGCCGCGGGCGTGGTGGTGCGGGTCAACCGCGAGGCCGCCGCCCGCAGCCGCGCCGAGCAGGCACGTGACCGTGTCGCGCAGGCCCGGCGGCAGGCCGACGAGGAGCGGCTGCGCATCGCTCAGGAGGTGCACGACGTGGTGGGGCACGGGTTGGCCGCGATCAGCATGCAGGCGGAGATCGCCCTGCATCTGCTGCCGAAACGGCCCGAGCAGGCGGAGGTCGCGCTTACCGCGATCAGTCGCACCAGCCGGGAGGCGCTCGACGAGCTCCGGGTCACGTTGGGCGCGGTGCGCCGGGGCGCGGAACGCGAGCCGGTGCCGGGGCTGGCCCGGCTCCCGGCACTGTGCGACCGGTTGGCCGGCGCCGGACTCGCCGTCGACCTGCGCCACGACGGCGAGGCTCGGGAGTTGCCGGCGGCGGTGGACCTGGCCGCATACCGGGTGGTGCAGGAGGCGCTGACAAACGTGCTGCGGCACGCCGGGGTGGCCCGCGCGGAGGTGACCATCGGCTACCGGGTCGACGAGGTGACGGTCGAGGTCACCGACCGGGGCGTCGGCGTGGCCGCCGGGTCGTTCGACGCGACCGACGAGGAGGGCGGCGGGCACGGCCTGGCCGGTATGCGGGAGCGGGTGGCGGCGTTGGGCGGGCGGCTGACGACCGGGCCGCGCCCGGACGGCGGGTTCCGCGTCTCGGCCCGACTGCCCGTGGAGCCCGCCGCGTGATCCGGGTGCTGATCGCCGACGACCAGGACCTGGTCCGCCTCGGGCTGCGCGCGCTTGTGGAGAGCGAGGACGACCTGGCGCTCGCCGGTGAGGCTGCCGACGGGCTGCGGGCGGTGGAGTTGGCCCGCCAGGTTCGCCCGGACGTGGTGCTGATGGACATCCGGATGCCCGGTATCGACGGGATCGAGGCGACCCGCCGGATCGTCGCCGATCCCGACCTGACCGGTACGCGGGTGGTGGTGCTCACCACCTTCGAGCTGGACGAGTACGTCTTCGACGCGCTGCGGCACGGCGCGAGCGGGTTCCTCACCAAGGACACCAGGCCGCCGGAGCTGCTGCGCGCCATCCGGCTGGTCGCCGAGGGGGAGGCGCTGCTGTCGCCGTCGGTGACCCGGCGGGTGGTGCGGGAGTTCGCCACCAGGCCGTCGCGGGCGCCCCGGCCGCACCCGCGGCTGGACTCCCTCACCGATCGGGAACGCCAGGTCGTCGGGCTGGTCGGTGAGGGCCTGAACAACGAGGAGATCGCCGCCCGGTTGGTGGTCAGCCCGGCGACCGCGCGGACCCACGTCAGCCGGGCGATGGGCAAGCTGGGAGCCCGGGACCGGGCCCAGCTCGTCGTCTTCGCGTACCAGTCGGGTCTGGTCTCGGGGTGAGGCCCGGGAAGCGGGCCGGGCCGGGCGAGAGCGGCCCCGCGGCTGGGCGGTTACCCTAGCGGTGGCCGGACTCCGCAGTGCCGGCCGCGTTGTGCCCGCCGGAACACTGACAAACGGGATGTTCGCGTGTTTGACACCTTGAGTGACCGCCTGTCCGGGATCTTCACCAAGCTCCGCGGCAAGGGGCGGCTCACCGACGCCGACATCGACGCCACCGCGCGCGAGATCCGCCTCGCGCTGTTGGAGGCGGACGTCGCGCTGCCGGTGGTCAAGGGCTTCATCGCGGCCGTCAAGGAGCGGGCGCGCAGCTCCGAGGTCTCCCAGGCGCTCAACCCCGCCCAGCAGATCATCAAGATCGTCAACGAAGAGCTGATCAACGTCCTCGGCGGTGAGGGCCGGCGGCTCCAGTTCGCCAAGCAGCCGCCGACCGTGATCATGCTGGCCGGTCTCCAGGGTTCCGGTAAGACCACCCTGGCCGGCAAGCTGGCCCGCTGGCTCAAGGCCCAGGGCCACCAGCCGCTGCTCGTCGCCGCCGACCTCCAGCGCCCCAACGCCGTCGGGCAGCTCCAGGTGCTCGGTGGTCGGGCCGGCGTCGAGGTGTACGCCCCGGAGCCCGGCAACGGCACCGGTGACCCGGTGCAGGTGGCCCGCGCCTCGATCGAGCACGCGAAGCGCGCCGCCCGCGACATCGTCATCGTCGACACCGCCGGCCGCCTCGGCATCGACGCCGAGATGATGCAGCAGGCCGCCGACATCCGCGACGCCGTCAGCCCGGACGAGGTCATCTTCGTCATCGACGCGATGGTCGGTCAGGACGCCGTCCGCACCGCCGAGGCGTTCCGCGACGGCGTCGGCATCACAGGCGTGGTGCTCTCCAAGCTCGACGGCGACGCCCGTGGTGGCGCCGCGCTGTCGGTCCGTGAAGTCACCGGACAGCCGATCCTGTTCGCGTCCACAGGCGAGAAGCTGGAGGACTTCGACGTCTTCCACCCCGACCGGATGGCCAGCCGGATCCTCGGCATGGGCGACGTCCTCACTCTGATCGAGCAGGCCGAGCAGGCCTTCGACTCGGATCAGAAGGAGAAGATGACCGCCAAGCTGATGGGCGGCGAGCAGTTCACGCTTGACGACTTCCTCGACCAGCTCATCGCGGTGCGGCGGATGGGTCCGATCGCCAACGTGCTGGCCATGATGCCGGGCATGGGGCAGATGAAGGACCAGCTCGCCGAGCTGGACGACAGCCACTTCGACCGGGTCACCGCGATCATCCGATCGATGACCCCGGGCGAGCGCACCAACCCGAAGATCATCAACGGTTCCCGCCGGGCGCGCATCGCCAACGGTTCCGGGGTCACCGTGATGGACGTCAACCAGCTGCTCAACCGCTTCGCGGACGCGCAGAAGATGATGAAGCAGATGGGCGGCATGATGGGCCTGCCCGGCGGCGGCCGGCGCAAGGCGACCAAGTCCCCCAAGAACAAGCGCAAGGGCACCAAGGGCGGCGGTCGTCCGCGTACGGGCGCCGGCGCCGGGCTCCCGGGCGGTTTCCCGGGCGGCATGCCGCAGCTCCCGCCGGGAATGGACCCGAACGACCTCGCCGGTGGCCAGGGCCTGCCGCCCGGTTTCAAGCTCCCGAAGATCGACTTCAACAAGCTCGGCAAGGGCGGCGACAAGGGCCCGCGCTGACGCGTGTCGGTGACGGCCGGCGACGTCATCCTTGCTTAGGGTGATGTCGCCCCCTGGAAGGAGATGTCATGACCGCGGCCCCGATCCTGCCCGAACGGCACGAGTGGACGGTCGACGACCTCGGTGAACTACCGAAGGACCTTCCGTACGAACTGATCAACGGAAGGTTGATCGTGCCGTCCCCAACTGCCGTGCATCAAGAGTTCTGTGTCGAGCTCCTGCTCACGCTCCGCGTCAACTGCCCGCCGGAATACCTGGTCAGCATCGACCTGTCCATGCGGGTCGACCGGCGCAACGAGCCGCGCCCCGACGTGGTGGTCATCCGTCGTACGCACGCCAACCGGTCACCCGTCCCGGTCGAGGACGCCCTGCTCGCCGTGGAGGTCGTCTCGCCGACCTCGAGCTTCCGCGACATGTACGACAAGGCCAAGGTCTACGCGCACGCCGGCGTCCGGTCCTACTGGGTGGTGGACCCGTTGCAGGAGCGCGTGACGCTCACCGAGTACGCCCTCGGCGCCAACCGGGAGTACGAGCAGGTCACCCACACCGAGGACCTGTTCGTCACCGAGCGCCCGTGGAAGGTCTCCGTGGACCTGCCGGCCCTGACCTCCCGGAAGAACGACCTGCTCGCCCCCGACGAGGAGTGATCGGGTAGGACTGTGCGCATGGCTCTTCACGTGCGCGGTGTGCTGCTCCCCGACGACGAGGTCCGGGATCTCTGGCTGGTCGGCGACCGGGTGACGTTCACCCCGGCGCCCGGTGCGGAGACCGTCGTGGACGGCGGCTTCGTGCTGCCGGGGCTGGTCGACGCGCACTGCCACATCGGCATCGCCCGCGGTGGCGCCCCGATCACCTCCCTCGACCAGGCCCGCGAGCTGGCCCACGTCGACCGGGACGCCGGAGTGCTGGCGATCCGCGACGCGGGCTCGCCGTACCCGTATCCCGAATTGGACGACGAACCGGACCTGCCGCGACTGGCTCGCGCCGGCCGGCACGTCGCGCCCCCGAAGCGCTACCTGCGCGACATCGGGGTGGAGGTCGGCGCCGCCGAGGTGGCCGCCACGGTGGCCGCGCAGGCGCGGGCCGGCAACGGCTGGGTCAAGCTGGTCGGTGACTGGATCGACCGGGGCGTCGGTGACCTGGCACCGGCCTGGGACGCCGACACCCTCACCGCCGCCGTGCGGGCGGCGCACGACGCCGGGGTACGCGCCGCCGTGCACACCTTCTCCGAGTCGGCCGTCGAGATCATGGTCCGCGCCGGGGTGGACTCGGTGGAGCACGGCACCGGCCTGAGCCTCGACCTGATCGACGAGATGGCCCGCCAGGGCACCGCGCTGGTCCCCACGATGATCAACATCGCGACCTTCGGGGGCATCGCCGAGCAGGCGCGCGCGAAGTTCCCCGGGTACGCCGAGCACATGCTCGCGCTGCGCGACCGTTTCCCCGAGGTGGTGCGGGCCGCACACGAGGCGGGCGTGCCGATCTACGTGGGCACCGACGCCGGCGGTGGCATCGACCACGGGCTGGCCGCCGAGGAGATGCTGCTCCTGCACGAGCGCGCCGGCATGGCACCGATCGACGTGCTCGCCGCCGCCTCCTGGGGCGCCCGCGCATGGCTCGGCTTCCCCGGCCTGGTCGAGGGCGGCCTCGCCGACCTGACCGTCTACCCCGAGGACCCCCGCCGCGACCTGCGGGTGGTCCGCGCCCCGTCCCGCACGATCCTGCGCGGCCGAGTGTTGCGCTGACCCCGCGCCCAGCGCCGGCGCTCCCCGCGGATCGCGCTCGATCCTGGATCTGGTGGGGTCCGACAGCGGAGGCCGTTCAGCGCACCTCGATCCGGTAGTGCGCCTCGACCCAGAACCGCCCGCCGTCGGTGCCACCGAAGTGCAGCTCGTGCCGGCCGGGGCCGGGCGGGGGGATCAGCCCCCACAGCCCCCAGCAGGAGACCGGAACGGACCACGGCCACCTGGTGACGACGTTGTTGAAGAAGCCGCGGACCGGGAACGGCTCGGCCGAACCGGCAGGTGTCAGCGCGATCGGCAGTCCGTCGAGCTGCGCCTGCCCGGTCGCGCCGAGGTCGGCCTCGGCCGGGCCGGTTCCGCCGCCGACCTGCCACCAGCAGAACGCCGGGAAGAAGAGCGGCCGTCCGGAGGGAACCACGCAACTCCGTTGCACAGAGCCACCGTGCGTACCCGCGAGGAACCACACGTCGGCGGGCTGGTGATGTCCGGCGTGCCGGCCGGACCGGTCGGCGATCGGGCTGGTCGGCTGCCGGTGTCGGGCCACCCAGCTCACCCATCTCGCGGCCAGGTGTGCCAGATCGGGGGCCTCGGGCTCGGGGTTGGAAGCCGCTCCGGTGTGTGGATCGAGGAAGGTCATGGCGGCAGATGCTAACGATGCCGCGCCCGAGCGCACTGTCCCGAGGAGGGGCGCATAGGATGTGCGGTCATGGCACGCGTGCTCACTCCCCGTGCGGAGGATTTTCCCCGCTGGTACCAGGACCTGATCGCCAAGGCGAAGCTGGCCGACAACGGCCCGGTCCGCGGCACCATGGTCATCCGTCCGGCCGGCTACGCCATCTGGGAGCGCATGCAGCTCGAGATGGACGCCCGGATCAAGGCGGCCGGGGCGGAGAACGCCTACTTCCCGCTGTTCATCCCGGAGAGCTACCTCAAGCGGGAGGCGCAGCACGTCGAGGGTTTCTCGCCGGAGCTGGCGGTCGTCACCCACGGTGGTGGCAAGCCGCTCGCCGAGCCGATCGTGGTGCGCCCCACCAGCGAGACGGTCATCGGCGAGTTCATGGCCAAGTGGATCGACTCGTACCGGGACCTGCCGCTGCTGCTCAACCAGTGGGCGAACGTGGTCCGGTGGGAGCTGCGTCCGCGGCTCTTCCTGCGGACCAGCGAGTTCCTCTGGCAGGAGGGCCACACCGCGCACGCCACCCGTGAGGACGCCCGCGCCTACGCGCGGCGGATCCTGCACGAGGCGTACGAGGATCTGATGGTCAACGTGCTCGGCATCCCGGTGGTGGTGGGCCTGAAGACCGCCCGTGAGCGCTTCGCCGGGGCGACTGCCACGTACACCTGCGAAGGCATGATGGGCGACGGCAAGGCCCTCCAGTTGGGCACGAGCCACGAGCTGGGTCAGAACTTCGCCAAGGCGTTCGACATCAGCTACTCCGCCAAGGAGGGCGGTCGCGAGCACGCGTGGACGACCTCCTGGGGCACGTCGACCCGGATGCTCGGCGGTCTGATCATGGCGCACGGCGACGACAACGGCTTGCGGGTGCCGCCCAGGCTGGCCCCCATCCAGGCGTACATCATGATCGTCAAGGACGGAGAGGGCGTCGCGGAGGCGGCGGCCAAGCTGCGCGACGGCCTGCGCGACGCCGGTGTCCGGGTCGCGCTCGACGACCGGACCGACACCGCGTTCGGCCGCCGGGCCGTCGACGCCGAGCTGCGCGGCTATCCGGTACGCGTCGAGGTCGGCCCCCGTGACCTGGCCGTCGGCAACGCGACCGTGGTCCGTCGTACCGACGGGTCGAAGTCTCCGACGCCGGTGGCCGACGTGGTCGGCGCGGTGCTGGAGGCGTTGGAGGCCGACCAGCAGGTGCTGCACGACCAGGCGCTCGCCCACCGGTTGTCGCGCACGGTCGAGGTGGCCACCCTGGCCGAGGCGATCGAGGCGGCCGCGACCGGCTGGGCGCGGGTGCCGTGGTCGGCGGTCGGTGTGGCCGGCGAGGCCGAGGCGAACGGCCAGGGCGTGACGGTGCGCTGCCTGCTGCGCGCCGACGGCTCGGTGCCGGACTCGGAGGACGAGCCCGACCTGGTCGCCATCCTCGCCCGCGCCTACTGAGGTGACCGTCGACCACTTCGAGCCAGGTCGGCTGATCCTGCACCGGAACGTGCGACGGGGGCGGATCGGGTGGGTCCGGCCGGCGCGGGTCGTCCTCGACGACGAGCGGGGGTTGCTGCTCTGGGTCGCGGAGGGCTCGCCGGTGGCGCACGAGGTCAACGAGGTCGGCCTGACCATGCGGGGGTTGCCGTTCGCCGACTGGATCACGCCGACGTACCAGCTCGCACAGGGGCGCTGGAACGGGCCGCCGCTGTTGAAGTTCCTGCCCACCGGGGCGGCGCACTCCGTCTGGTGGTTCCGCGACGCGGCGGGCCGGTTCAGCCACTGGTACGTCAACCTGGAGGAGCCCGGCGTCCGCTGGGATGACGGACCGGTGGCCGGCGTCGACGTGATCGACCAGGACCTGGACGTGGTGGTCGCCCCGGACCGCACCTGGCAGTGGAAGGACGAGGACGAGTTCGTCGAACGTCTCGCCTTTCCGGAGGACTACTGGGTGACCGACGAGAAGGCGGTCCGCGCCGAGGGGGAGCGGGTGATCGCGCTCGCCGAGGCGGGTGTGTTCCCGTTCGACGGCACCTGGTGTGACTATGTCCCGCCACCGAACTGGGCCGTACCGGATGGGCTGCCCGCCGGCTGGGATCGCCCGCCAGTCCGCTGAGCTGCATCGATTACCGCCTGTCATCCTGCGGACATAGAGCGTGGTGCGGGCGGGGTGGTGGCCTAGGGTTCAGGCAACGTCACCACCAGTAATGGGAGGCCCGATGGCCGACCAGATCAACACCTTCTCCGACCTGCAGGCCCGGGCCAGCGTGATCCTCGCCCGGCTGAGCGCCGCTCCCACCCTCGCGATCGCGGCAGCCACGAATCCGCTGCTGGCCGTCGAGCACCTCGGCTACCAGTTCAACCCCGACACCCGTACCGGCATCGGTGACCGCATTCGGCTCGGACCGACCGCCGCCGAGAAGCTCGCCGATCTGCGGACGACCATCGCCCGGCTGGTCGACCGTCAGGTCGACCCCGACGACGGTCCTGCCGTCCGCCGGCTCCTCACCGACCTGGGCGTGCTCCCGGGCTCCGACGGCGAGGAACCGGACACCGACCCGCCGCGCTGGCAGCCCGGTGGTGCCGGCGCCGACCCACTGGAACCGCTTCGGGACCGGCACCCGGTGCTGGTTCCGCTGCTGGAGTACCGGCGGATTTCCGCCCGCCGGCCGAGGTTCGCACCCCCGCGGGCCTTCGCCGCGATCCTCAGCGGGGCGGTGACCACACCGTTGACGGCCGCGACCGGCCGGCTCCAGTCGCCTGCGCCCGACACCCCTCCCCGCTGACCAACGGGCGGCCCGCCGCTCGGCGACAACCCCAAGCAACTTCTGACGTCTGGCCCGGCCTCCGGTCGTCCACACCCTCCGGCCTCCACCACATCGGCCCCGAAGGGGGACCAATGGCCGACACCCATGGCTTCGAGGTCGTCGTCGAAGCGACTTCCCCAGTTCTCCGCAAGGCCCTGCAGGGCGCCTGGAAGTCCGCCGAGTGCGGCGACACCAGCACCGACGAGGGACGTATCCCGCAGTACCTGCCGGTCCCGGCCGGCCTCGGGATCGGTGGGTTCACCACGGCCGGCGGCCAGGTGGAGATCCCCCGAGACCAGCTGGACGCCACTCCACGACCCGACATCGACGGTTGCGACCTCACCTTCGGTCTGGTCATCCAGGTGATCGTCGCCGACCCGCCGGTGCCCTCCGCGCAACTGCTGGACCTCACCGCCACCGCGCACGCCGCAGTGCCGATCGGGGTGCTGCCCGACTCGAAGAACGTGGGGCTGCGCTTCGACGGCCTGCCCCGCAGCGCGGTCACCGCGACCCTGACCAGCGGCGACCCTCTCGCCCCGAAGCTCGTTCAGATCCTCGGCGAGTACGTCCACTTCGCCTACGAGAACGGCGGCCCAGGGGGCGTACTGCATCCCGGTATCCCGGCGATCCCACACGAGCAGGACGACACCGGGCTGGTACTCGGCCTCGGCGTCGGGAGTTACACCCTCGACACCCACCTGGAGATCTACGACGACCAGGCCGACCCCGCCCACCGGATCGACGTCAGTCAGCCCGATCCGACGCACGTCCTCATCAGCATGCCGATCTACCTGCGGATGTTCCACATCGTGGGCAGTGGCGCGGCGCCCGCGCTGGCCGACCCGATGGCTGTGGAAACCCGGCTCGCCATCACGGTGCCGCTGGAGACCCCGCCGGGGGCGTACACGTTGCGCTTCGACACCGCGACAGTGGTAACGGGACCGATCAGCCCGGCGCCCGGCACCGAGGGCGCCCACTTCACCACAAACAACGCCACCCTGTTCGGGTTTCTCGACAACGCGCTGCAAGCCCAGCTCAACCAGCAGGGGGCGGCGTTGGTGCACGGCTTCGGATCGCAGAACGTCGTGGTGCCCACCGTGGCGCAGATCGAGACGGCCATCGGTGACCTGCTCTTCGACGACCTGGTCGGGCGGGGCTTCCTGGCCCTGTGGACGCCGGAGGTCGGTGGCGAGGTCTTCGAGGCCGACAATGTCGCCACCCGGGTCTTCGCCGACCTGCTGGTGATAGCGATCAACGCCGGCGAGGGCGCCGACATCGGGGCGATGACAAACGTCGTGCCGGCCGGGCGGGACTTCGCCATCCTGCTCGACGGGACGATCGTGCGGGAGAACATCGACTCCGCCCGCGTGGCCAACGGCTGGGCGGACAGCGACCTGCCGCGCCGCGTCGACCAGGGCGACGACAAGGCGGACGTCCGGGAACTGGACGTCGAACTGCGTGACGGGTCGATCCGGATGACCGGTGAGCTGACAGTCATCGACGCGATCCTCGGCAGCATCGACGTCGACGCCAGCTTCCGGGCCGACGTGGGACTGCACTGGACCCCGAGCGGGGATCTCAACCCCGACGGCGTCCAGCGGATGGACAACCACCTGATCGGTGAGCCGGACGTCGACCCCGAGGAGTCGGTCCTGTTCTGGGTCATCGCCATCATCCTGGCGATCATCAGCTTCGGCGCCGGGAGCATCCTGATCGGGGTCATCATCATCGTGGTCGCCGCGGTGATCACGGCCGTGGTCAACAACATCGGCGGGTCGCGCCTTGTCGACCCGATCACCGGGGCGGTCAGCGGCATCACCGGCTGGCCCCCCGAACTGGCCCGGATCGGGCGGGTCAGGGCCGTCTTCTTCGACCCGATCGTGATCAACGCCGACGGGCTCGTCCTCGCCGGTGACCTGGAGGTGCTCAGCTCCTGTGAGAGCACCGAGGTGCTCGCCGCCCGCAGCAGCGGACCGTACACCGGGACAGCCCAGTCGGCAGTGCTGTTGGCCGCCGGGCACACCAGCGCCGCGGCCGGCTACACCTGGCTGACCGGCGACGGAACGGCACCGGCCGCCACCGCCGATGTCAATCACGTCTACGCCGCCAGCGGCACCTACCTGGCGGCGCACTCCTTGACGATCAACCAGCCCGGCGGTGCCACCAGCCGCCACTTCGCGTTGGTGTACGTCGCCAACGTGCCACCCACTGTCGACGCCGGCCCGGACCTCACCGTGGACGAGGGTGAGGTGGTCACACTCGTCGGCCGGTTCAGCGACGTCGAGTACGCCGACACCCACGAGACCACCTGGAACTTCGGCGACGCCCAACCCACCGAGCCGGGCACGGTCGTGGAGACCAACACCCCGCCGCGGGCCGAGGGCACCAGCACCGTCCAGCACGCCTGGTGCGACAACGGGGTGTACGAGGTGACCCTGCGGGTCCGGGACCAGAACGGTGGGATGGCGACCGACACCCGGACCGTGACGGTGCGCAACGTCCCGCCCGTTGTCGATGCCGGCCCCGACCTGTTCACCTACCCCTGCACGGTCCTCACCCTCACCGCCGCGTTCACCGATCCCGGTTGGTGCGACACGCACACCGCCGTCTGGGACTTCGGCGACTGCACCCCGCCGCTGCCGGCCGTGGTCATCGAGACGCACGAGCCGCCGGCCGGTAGGGGAACCGCCGTGCTGTCCCACCGCTACCCGGACTGCGGCACGTTCCTGACCCGGTGCACGGTGGTCGACGACGACGGTGGGACCGGTGTCGACGAGCTGGTGGTCCGGGCCGTCGACGTGGTGAACCGGCACTTCGAGGACGGGTTCGCCCAGCGCACCAGCGGACAGGTCGCCAACGGGTGGGAGCCGTACGTGCTGGCCGGCCCTGCGGCCGGGGGCACCGGCCACCATGTCGCGAGCAACTTCGTGGTGCACGGTGGTCGCCGGGCACAGGGGCTCGTTCCTGGTCCGCAGCAGCGGGTCGGCATCCGGCAGCAGATCGGGGCCAACCCGGGCTGGGCCTACCAGCTCACCGCCTGGTACGACCTCGACCAGGCCGAACCCGCGACGGCCCGGCTCGGCGTCGACCCGACCGGCGGCACCGACCCCACCTCCGCCGCCGTCGTCTGGAGCGAGGGCACGAGCGCGCAGCGGTGGAGCCCGCTGACGGTACGCGTCGCCGCCCAGGCCGCCGCGGTGACCGTCTTCCTGGAGGCCGTGGCCGGCGGGGGTGAACCCCGAAGGGGCGGCGGACGGGTGTGGTTCGACGACGTGGACCTGCTGGCCGCGCAGCCGTACTGCCCGACGGAGCCGCCGCCACCACCACTGCCGCGCGACTGCCTCGACTTCGCCGACCGTCAGCCCGGCACCCAGTACCCGGGCGAGTGGACGGACCACGGGTTCCTCATCCGTTCCCTGGACGGTGGCGGCCGGGTGGTCGTCGTGGTCGGGCCGCCCACCGGCGGCGCGGCCCTCCAGCTCGGCGCCGGCGTTTACATCGCACTGCCCCACCCGGCGGACCGGGTCGTCGCCACAGTGGTCAACCAGGGCGGCAAACCGGTCGAGCTGACCGCGCTCGACGACGACGGCACGCAGCTCGACCGCGTCGAGGTGCCGGCGAACTCGCCACCGGGCCCGGCGACGGTGACCCTGGCTGGTCCCGGCATCGTCGCGGTCCGAATCGTCGGTCGGTCGGCGGAGGGGCTGCTGGTCCGGCTCTGCGCCGAGTACGCCGACACCACCGGGCCGGACGACGACTCCGCTGGCGAACACGGCGATCCCACGTCGCACCCGGTTCCGGCCGATGCCGGTGTCACCGGCTCGACCCGTCGGTCCGACCCTCCGACCCGTGGCGGCTGCTGTGGCTGAACCTGGCTCGCTCGACAACGTCCGTGCCGTGCTGGCCGCGCACCGGACCGACCTCACCCGACGGTACGCCGCCGCCGGCACCGGCATCGGCCGGCCCGATCCGTCCGGCCCGTACGTCATCAGCGTCTACGTCACCGACCCCGCGTTGGTGGCCCGTACCGGCGAGAGCGTCGACGGTGTCCCGCTGCGCTTCGTGCTCACCGGGCCGTTCGAGGCCCGCCGAACCTGATCCAGCACCCCGTTGCACGGCAGGAGGCGCCATGTCCAATCCGAACGACGACAGTTACGTCAAGGCCCGGGCGTTGGCTCGGGCGGCTCGTCGAGGCCCACTGGCCGGGCTGCTCGATGACCCGAACGTCAGCGGTCTCGCCTACGGCCGACGGGAGGTCAGCGGCCGCCGCACGGACGAGCCGGCCCTTGTGGTGTACGTGGTGCGCAAGGTGCCGAGGCAGTTCCTACCCACCACCCGGTTGCTGCCGCGGCGGGTCTACTTCGGGCCCGACTTCGTCGAGGTCGACGTGGTGGAGACCGGCCCGTTCTTCGCCCAGGAGTTCACCGCCCGGGAACGCCCGGCACCCAACGGGGTGAGCATCGCGCACGTCAACGTCACGGCCGGCACGCTTGGCGCGCTGGTCACCGACAACACCGACGGTTCGCTCTGCATCCTGAGCAACAACCACGTGCTGGCGAACTCCAACGCCGGGGTGATCGGCGACGCGATCACGCAGCCCGGCTCGTACGACGGCGGCACCGCGCCCGCCGACACCATCGCCACGCTCAAGCGATTTGTCATGATCAACCCAGCCGGCAACCGGGTGGACTGCGCGATCGGCCAGGTCTCCCAGCCCAACGACGTGATCGACCGGGTCAAGAACGACATCTTCCCGGTGGCCAACAGCAACCATCCGGCTGTCGGTCTGCTCTTCGCCGGCTCGTGCAACCGGACCCTGATCAACCCCATCGACGAGGTGCTGCGTCAACTCGACGTGACCTTCCCCGCGGGGGCCAGCGCCATCGCCGGCGTCGACATCGGCAGCAACGTGGAGAAGGTCGGTCGGACCACCGAGTACACCACCTCCACGGTGACCGAGGTGGATGTCAGCGCGAGCATCGACTACGGCCCCGGCGTCGGCGTGGCCACCTTCGAGGGCCAGATCGCCACCGCCCACCTGTCCGAGGGCGGCGACTCCGGGTCGGTGGTCTACCTGGGCGGCGCGGGTGGCAACGAGAGTGCCTGTGGCTGCGCCTCCAGCAGTACCGCCCGCCGGGTCCTGGACCGTGACGTCGACCTCGACGTGGCGGTCGAGAAGGAGTTCCGGCAGCGCTACCTGCAGCAGACCAGTGTCGGCCGGTTCGCCGTCGACACCTACTTCGCCAACGAGGACCGGCTGGTGGCTCGGGCCCGGTCGACGAAGCTCTCCGACGCCGACCGGCGGCACCTGCAGAAGCTCTACGACACGTACGCCGAGACGGCCCGTGCGGCACTGCTCCAGCCGCAGCGCTCCGAGGCGACGCTCACTACCGAGCACCTCGACGAGGCCCGCAAGACGCTGCGCCGGTTCGCGGACCGGTTGACCGCCGAGGAGCTGTCCGCCGCCGAGGAGGTGCTGGCGCTGGCGAACGACGCTGTCGGTCGTACTCCGGTGGAGATCCTGCGGATGCTCGACGATGAGCAACTGCTGCACAAGGCGCAGGAGTTGGTCGAGCGGGTGCCCACCCTGTGTGCTCCGGGCAGTGGTCGGCGCGGCGACGGCGGCTGTGGGTGCGGTGGCGGTGGCGGTGCGAGTGTCGGCGACGCCCGGCAACCGGCGGACGAGAAGCCCACCAAGTCGAAGCCGAAGCGGAAGCGGTGACGATGGGTGACCCAACCGGCCCGGACTGGCTGGCCAGCGCCCGTGCCCGGGAGGCGCTGGCCGGCCTGGACGGGCGGATGCGGGAGGCCGTCGCCGCGTCGGACCCGGCGCTCTGGGCGATGGCGACGGCGCTGCAACGCCGTGGCGGCAAGCGGATCCGTCCCGCGCTGCTGCTGGTCGCGGCCGAATTCGGTTCCGTCCGTCCGGCACATCTGCTCGACGCCGCCGCGGCGTTGGAGTTGCTGCACCTCGCCTCGCTCTACCACGACGACGTGATGGACCGTGCCGTCACCCGGAGGCACGGCCCCAGCGTCAACGCCGAATGGGGCGAGCCGGCGGCCGTGGTCGCCGGGACCTTCCTGGTCGCCCGGGCGATCGCCCTGCTCGCCGCCTTCGACGACAGGTACGGCCGGGAGGCGGCATCCGCCCTGGTCGCGCTCTGCACGGGCCAGCTCCGCGAGACGGAGAACGCGTTCTACACCGGACTCACCGAGGCCGAGCACCTGGAGATCATCGCTGGCAAGACGGCGACCCTGTTCGAGTTGCCCTGCCGGTTGGGCGCGCTGCTCGCCGGTGCGTCGCCGGCGACCGTCGAGGCGTTGGCCGGGTACGGCCACGACCTCGGAGTCGCCTTCCAGCTCACCGATGACGCGCTCGACGTGCGCGGCAGCTACGCGGCGCTGGGCAAGCGGCCGCTGACGGACGTACGGGAAGGGGTCTACACCATGTCGGTGCTGCGGCTGCTGACCCGCGACTCAGCGGTGGCCGGGCGGGTGCGCGACCTCCTGGAGGTACGCGAGCCCACTCCGGCGGAGTTGACCGAGGTGGCTGAGCTGGTCGTCGCCTCGGGCGCGGTGGACGAGGTCCTCGCCGAGGCCAGGAGCAGGGCAGCGCAGGCCGCCCGGAGGCTGGATCCGCTGCCGCCCGGCCCGGCCCGGGACTCGCTTGTCCGGCTCGCCGACTACGCCGTCACCCGGGCGGGTTGACGTGGACCCGCCGGACAGGCCGACCCCGATGATGGTTCCGGACCGGCTCGACGGCTTCGACGCGGTAGTGGTGGGAGCCGGGCCGGGCGGTGCGGCTGCTGCGTACCGGTTGGCGGTGCTGGGCCGCCGGGTTCTGCTTGTCGACAGGCGCGAGTTTCCCCGCGACAAGTGCTGCGGCGACGGCCTGACCCGCAGCGCGGTGCGTCTGTTGGCCGACATGGGAGTGCTCGACGAACTGACGGGTGCCCAGCGGGTCGGCGGGGTGCGGATCCGGATGCGCGGGCGGGGCGCTCGCGACTTCCACTACGAGGACCCCGACGGCACCGGGTACGGCATGGTGGTGCCCCGGCTGGAGTTGGACGCGGTGCTGTGCCGGCGGGCGGTGCGCGCCGGCGCGGTGCTCTGGACCGGAGCGCGCGCCACCGGGCTGCTCGGTGGCGGCGCCGGGGTCCACGGCGTGCGGATCGAGTACGAGGGACACCGGTTTACGCTGCGCGCCCCGGCTGTGGTCGCCGCCGACGGGGCCTCGTCGCGGCTGGCTCACCAGGCCGGGTTGCGGAGTCCGGACCGGGAGTGGACCGGGTTCGCCGCCCGGGGTTACTTCACCGAGGTGGCGGACCTCGACGAGTTGCTGGAGATCCACCTCCCGCTGGCGGACGTCACGGACCGGCGGGTGCTGCCCTCCTACGGCTGGGTGTTCCCGGTCGGCGACGGGACGGCAAACGTCGGCGTGGGCCTCTTCGACCCGACCCACCGGGAGAACGTCCGCCTGCTGTACGAGCGTTTCGTCGCCGACCTGGTGGCGACCGACAGGCGGTTCCGGGCGGCCCGCCCGGCCGGACCGATGACAGGTGCGCCGCTGCGGCTGGACTTCGACCCGTCCCGGTGCGGTGTGCCGGGGCTCCTGCTGGTCGGCGACGCGGCGGGTCTGGTCAGCCCGTTCACCGGCGAGGGCATCAGCTTCGCCCTGGAGTCGGGTCTGCTCGCCGCCGACCGGATCGACGCCGCCCTTCGTCACGCCGAGGCGGGACCTGTGGATCCAGCTCCGTACGCCCGGCAGTTGGCCGTCCGGCAGTCCGGCTATTTCGAGACCGGCAGGTACTCGGTGCGCCGATACCTGCTCGCCTGGCGGGTGCTCGACGCCACCTTCGACGACGACCGCCCACTCTTCGCGCTCTGCCGAAGGCTGGCGCTCTTCCCGGACGGCGCGCGAGCAGGTGTCCTGCTGGACCCGCTGCCCGCGCCGGCCCCGGAACTCGCCCGCGACCTGCGGCGCGATCTCCTGGCGGTGGGCGAACTGCTGGCCGGATGTGTGCGGGAGGACTGGCCGATGTTCGTCCGGCTCGGCGGGGTGGACGAGGACCTGTCGAGCCTCTCGCTACGTCCGTCGGTGCTGCTGCTCGTCGCCGCAGCGGTAGGTGGCCGGGAACATCCGCTGCGGCACGCCCTCGCCGCGGCGGTGGACCTGGGGCTTCTCGCCGGGTTGGCGGTGGACAGCGCCAGGGACGAGGCCGGGTCGGCCGGCCCTCGGCCGACGCCGTGGGGCAACCGGTTCGCTGTGCTTGTCGCGGACTTTCTGTTGGCCCGCGCCTACGAGTTCGCCGCGCAGGGCGGTGGCCCGGTCGTCGCCGAGTTCGCCGAGGCGTTGACGGTGGCCTGTGAGGGTCGGGCTCTGGAACTGCGTGCCGGCCCGCCGTCCGGTTCCCATGCCGGTTCCCATGCCGGTGGCGCCCTGCTGGCGGGGCGGGCCGCCGTCGCGTTCGAGTTGCCGTGTCGGCTCGGCGGTCGACTCGGAGGTGCCCGGGTGCCTGTGGTGAACGCGTTGGCCGCGTACGGTCGGGAGGTTGGCGCTGCCCACGCCCTCGGCGAGCAGCTTCGGGACCTGACCGGAGCGTCCCGGTGGGGTGGGTCGGCGCGGCCCGGGGCGGCGGTTGCGCACGACGACCCGCGGGTGATCGGGCTGCTCGGCCTGGTCGCCGAGCATGCCCAACGTGCGCGTGAGGCGCTGCGGGCGGTGCCCGCCGGCCCGGCCCGCGAGCTGCTGGCTCGGCTGGCCACCCCCGAGTTGTCGGGCCACGAGGGCCCCGGCGGGAGAGTGATGTCGGTCACGTAGTGGCGTCAGGTGGGCCGGCTCGGGGCTCCGGTGCGAGTGATCGGCGCTCCATCTGGCAGAATGGGTCGCTGGTATCCGGCGCGCGTCCGGCGCCCTCTAACCCGGGCACGTCGCTAGTCCACCGAGTAGTCTCCGGCCCAACCCCACGGGTCCGGTCGGCGCTCACCCACGCACACCGCCCATAGCGGGCTGGTGAGATCGCAACAGGAGCGAAACAACTGTGGCCGTAAAGATCCGGCTCCTGCGGATGGGCAAGATCCGCAACCCGCAGTACCGCATCGTCATCGCCGACTCGCGCACCAAGCGCGACGGCCGGGCGATCGAGTTCGTCGGGGTTTACCAGCCCAAGGAAGACCCCTCGATCATCGAGGTCAAGTCGGAGCGGGTCCAGTACTGGCTGTCCGTCGGCGCTCAGCCGAGCGAGGCGGTGCAGCGGCTGCTGGAGCTGACCGGTGACTGGCAGAAGTACAAGGGCCTGCCGGCCCCGCCGCCGCTGAAGGTCGCCCCCGAGCGGGCCGACCGCAAGGCGGCGTACGAGGCTGAGGCGAAGGCCGCCGCCGGTCTCGCCCCGGAGACCCCGGCCAAGCCGGCCAAGAAGGCCGCCAAGGCTGCCGAGGCTCCGGCCGAGGCCCCGAAGGCCGAGGCCGCTCCGGCGACCGAGGCTCCGGCCGAGACCCCCGCTGCCGACGCCGGTGAGCAGGCCTGACATGCCTCTGCGTCCGGCGTTGGAGCACCTGGTCAAGGGCATCGTCGATCACCCGGATGACGTCCGGGTCCGGATGGTCGATTCCCGTCGGGGCAAGCGGCTGGAAGTCCGCGTGCACCCCGAGGACCTCGGCACGGTGATCGGGCGGTCCGGCCGGACCGCCAAGGCGCTGCGTCAGGTGATCGGCTCCATCGGCGGGCGCGGAGTACGCGTCGACATCGTCGACTCGTACTGATGCAGCTCGTCGTCGGAAGGATCGGCAAGCCGCACGGTGTCCGCGGTGAGGTCACCGTGGAAGTGCGGACCGACGAACCCGAAGCACGGTTCGCCCCCGGTGCGGTGCTGCGCACCGAGCCGGGGGCGACACCCCCTCCCACCACCGACGAACCCGGGGTGCCGTTCCGGGTTCCCGCGAAGCTGACCATCGAGGAAGCCCGCTTCCACCAGGGGCGGGTGCTCATCGCCTTCGAGGGCATCCTGGACCGCAACACCGCCGAGGCGCTGCGCGGGACCCTGCTCGTGGTGGACAGCGCCGACGTGGCGCCCCCGGAGGACCCGGAGGAGTTCCACGACCACCAGTTGGTGGGTCTGGCCGTGGTCACCCCTGCCGGCGAGCAGCTCGGCGAGGTCGCCCGGATCGACCACGCGCCCTCGTCCGACCTGCTGGTGCTGCGGCGTCCCGAGGGGCGTACCGCGTTGATCCCGTTCGTCCGGGCGATCGTCCCGGAGGTCGACCTGGCCGGTGGACGCGTGATCGTCGACCCGCCGGCCGGACTGCTCGACCTTTAGGACCACCCCGCATGCGCGTCGACGTCGTGTCGATCTTTCCGGAGTACTTCGCCCCACTGGACCTGTCGTTGATCGGCCGTGCCCGGGCCAACGACGTACTCCAGCTCGCCGTGCACGACCTGCGGTCCTGGACCCACGACGTGCACCGCACGGTCGACGACACCCCCTACGGCGGCGGCCCGGGCATGGTGATGCGCCCCGAGCCGTGGGGCGCGGCGCTGGACGCGCTCGCCCCGGCCGAGGCCCCGCCGCCCCGGCTGCTCGTGCCGTCACCGGCGGGCGTCCCGTTCACCCAGGCCATGGCGCACGAGCTGGCCGCCGAGCCGCACCTGCTCTTCGCCTGCGGCCGGTACGAGGGGATCGACCAGCGGGTGTTGGCGCACGCCGCCACCCGGATGCCTGTCACCGAGGTGTCGCTCGGCGACTACGTGCTCTTCGGCGGCGAGGTCGCGGTGCTGGTCATCCTTGAGGCGGTCACCCGACTGCTGCCCGGGGTGCTGGGCAACGCCGGCTCGCTGGACGAGGAGTCGCACGCGCACGGGCTGCTGGAGGCCCCGATCTACACGAAGCCGCCGAGCTGGCGCGGGCACGACGTCCCGGAGGTGCTCCGCTCCGGCGACCACGGCAAGATCGCGCGCTGGCGGCGCGAGGAGGGGCTGTTGCGGACCGCGGCCCAGCGCCCGGACCTGCTGGCCGCGCTGCCGCCCGAGCGGCTCGACAAACGGGACATCGCGGCGCTGGAACGGGCCGGATTTCAGCCACCACCGGGGGATGTGGCAAAGTAGGGGGGTTGCCGCATCCGCCCGCGCCCGCGGGCGGCTGCGAGGATCCCCGACCGGGGTCGGTTCGCCGACCACCACCCGGGAATCAGAATCACCCACCCGCGCACCGAGTGACGGTGCGCCGTGAGCCTTACGAGGACGCAGCGATGAACATCCTGGACGCCCTTGACGCCCAGTCGAAGCGGACCGACCTTCCCGACTTCCGTGCCGGTGACACCGTCAAGGTGCACGCGCGGGTCGTCGAGGGCAACAGGTCCCGTGTCCAGATCTTCCAGGGCGTCGTGATCCGCCGCCAGGGTGACGGTCTGCGCGAGACCTTCTCGGTCCGCAAGGTCAGCTTCGGTGTCGGCGTCGAGCGGACCTACCCGCTCAACGGCCCGGGCATCGACCGGATCGAGATCGTGACCCGCGGTGACGTGCGTCGCGCCAAGCTCTACTTCCTGCGCGAGCTGCGCGGCAAGAAGGCCAAGATCAAGGAGAAGCGGGAGAAGCAGCCCAGCTGACTTCTCGCTCGCCACGCCGCCCGAGCTGCGCGTATGCCGTACCGACCGGACCGCACTACCCTGGTCGTACGGGCGCAGCCAGGCGGCGGCCCCGCCAACCTGGCGGGCAGCTGTCCACTACCGCCCGTGGAGCCTCGACGAGGCTCCCGGGCGGTGGTGTTTCTGCGGACCGGGGAGTGGCGTGGTGCAGACGCTTGACGAGGACGGCACCGTCGATCCGTGGCGCCGGCGGGTGCGCCGCGGCCGCCGCCAGATGCCCCTCTGGCAGGAGCTTCCACTGCTGCTGGTGGTGGCGTTCTGCCTCGCGGTGCTGATCCGCACGTTCCTGCTCCAGGCGTTCTTCATTCCGTCCGGTTCGATGGAGGACACCCTCCTGATCGGCGACCGCGTGCTGGTCAACAAGGTCGTCTACGACGTCCGGGATCCGGTGCGCGGCGAGGTGGTGGTGTTCCGGGGCACCGACCGCTGGGCGCCGCAGGTCGACGAGCAGCCGGAGCCCGGCTTCGCCGGCAAGGTGGCCCGCACCGTCGGGGACCTGGTCGGGGTGAGCCGTCCCGGCGAGAAGGACTTCATCAAGCGGGTGATCGGCGTGCCCGGCGACCGGGTGAAGTGCTGCGACTCCCAGGGCCGGGTCACCGTGAACGGCACCCCGCTCAACGAGCCGTACGTGCTGCGCGACTCCCCGCTGGATCTGCCACCGAATCCGCAGGAGTGCCGCTCCCGGCGCTTCGACGAGGTGGTCGTACCCCCGGGGCAGATCTTCGTGATGGGTGATCACCGCGAGGTCTCCCAGGACGCGCGCTGTCAGGGGCCGGTGCCGATCGACAACGTGGTCGGCCGGGCGTTCATGGTGGTCTGGCCGTCGTCGCGCTGGGCCGGGCTGTCGGTGCCGTCGACCTTCGACGACGTGGCCGCGCCGGCTGCGGCCGCCTCCGGTGCGCCACCGGTCCGGCCGTCCCCACAGGGCGGTGTGCTGCTGATACTTCCGTTGGCGGCCGCGCTGAGGGGTTCCCGCGCGTTCCGGACGGTGCCGTCCGGTCCGGCAACGTAGGCTCCTTGGCGTGATTGACGAGCAGACCGACAAGCCGCGCAGCTCCTTCTGGAAGGAGCTGCCGATCCTGCTGGGTGTGGCGATCCTGGTCGCGGTCCTGGTCCGCGCCTTCGTGCTGCAGACCTTCTTCATCCCCTCCCCGTCCATGGAGAACACTCTCAAGATCGATGACCGGGTGTTGGTCAACAAGCTGGTCTACGACTTCCGGTCACCGCACCGCGGCGAGGTGATCGTGTTCAAGGCGCCCACCGAGTGGAGCGGCAACCCCGACGGTGAGGACTTCATCAAGCGGGTGATCGGCGTCGGCGGCGACCACGTGGTCTGCTGCGACCCGCAGGAACGGCTGATGATCAACGGCAAGTCGCTCGACGAGCCGTACATCTTCTCGATCGACGGGGTCCAGGACAAGCCGGCCGACCAGGAGTTCGACATCACCGTGCCGAAGGGGCGGCTGTGGGTGATGGGCGACCACCGGTCGGCCTCGGGTGACTCGCTGGAGCACTGGCAGCAGTCCAACCAGAACATCACCGAGGCCACCATCCCCGAGGGTGAGGTCGTCGGGCGGGCGTTCACCGTCTTCTGGCCCGTCAACCGGGCCACCTGGCTGACCGTGCCCGACGGGTTCGATGGCATTCCCAAGCCATAGAACCCGCGGGGGCATGGGCGATCGACCGTACGTCTGGCAGGCTGGTGCGGTGACCGTGAGCGCGAGCAGTGAGCTTGCGAGCTCCGCAGGCGCGAACAGTGCCGACCGTGTCTACACCCCTCGACGCGCCGCCCGGGTGCTGCTCGTCGACGGGGGCGGTCGGGTCCTGCTGTTCGCGGGCTTCGACCCGGCCCGCCCCGAGCACCGCTACTGGTTCACGCCTGGCGGTGGGCTCGACGAGGCGGAGTCCCCGGCGTCCGGCGCGGCACGTGAGCTGACCGAGGAGACCGGTCTGCGGGTCGCCCCCGCCGACCTGGGCGAGCCCGTCTTCTCCGACACGACCGAGTTTCCGTTCGACGGCGGCTGGTACCGCCAGCAGCAGGACTTCTTCTTGCTGCGCGTGCCGTCGTGGCAGGTCGACACCGTCGGCTTCACCGACGTCGAGCAGCGCAGCATCGCCGGTCACCGCTGGTGGCTGCCGGCCGAGCTGGCCGCCAGCGGCGACCGGTACTACCCGCCCGAGCTGCCCGACCTGCTGGCCCGGCTCCTGCCGCCGGCCGCCGAGGTCCGCTCCGAGGAGGGACCGTGCTGACCCCGCCGCGCACAGTCGTGCGCCGGGAAGCCGGCCTGTACGCGCTGGAACGGGCGCTGCAACGGCGCGGCTTCCGGCACGTGGCCGGCGCCGACGAGGCCGGCCGGGGCGCCTGCGCCGGCCCACTGGTCGCCGCCGCGGCGGTGCTACCGGAGGGGCGACGCGGCGAGATCGACGGGCTGGCCGACTCCAAGCTTCTCACCCCGGCCAGCCGGGAGCGGGTGTACGCCGAGGTCGTGAACCGCGCCCTGGCGTACGCCGTGGTGGTCATCCCGGCCGACGAGGTCGACGCCCGGGGGCTGCACGTGTGCAACCTCGCCGCGATGCGCCGGGCGCTCGCCTCGCTCACCACCCGCCCGGAGTACGTGTTGACCGACGGCTTCGGCGTGGACGGCCTCGGCGTGCCGGGGCTGGCGGTGTGGAAGGGCGACCGGGTGGCCGCGTGTGTGGCGGCGGCAAGCGTGCTCGCCAAGGTCACCCGGGACCGGATCATGGTGGAGCTGGACGGGGTGTTCCCGTCGTACGGCTTCGCCGAGCACAAGGGCTACATCACCCCGGAGCACAGCGCGGCGCTGCGGGAGCACGGACCGTGCCGGGAGCACCGCTTCTCGTACGTCAATGTCGCCGCCGTCTCCGGCCGCGACGGTCGACCGCCGCGCGCCCGACGGCCCGTCGGCCCGGCGTCGGACGAGCCGATGGAGCGCTCCTGGGCGTCAGGGGGTACCGTCGGCGTGGCGTTGGGCGAGCAGCCTCGGCCTCCGGCGCCGGTGGGGGAAGATGTGGTCATGGAAGGCGGAGTGCGATGAGCGCGGAAGATCTCGAGAAGTACGAGACCGAGATGGAGCTGCAGCTCTACCGGGAGTACCGCGACATTGTCCGCCAGTTCTCCTACGTGGTGGAGACAGAGCGTCGGTTCTACCTGGCCAACCAGGTCGACCTGCACGTGCGCAACTCCGACGGCGAGGTCTACTTCGAGGTCGAGATGCACGACGCCTGGGTGTGGGACATGTATCGTCCTGCCCGCTTCGTGAAGAACGTCCGGGTGATGACCTTCAAGGACGTCAACGTCGAGGAGCTGGAGAAGCCCGACATCTCGCTGCCCGCCGACTCCGGCTTCGGCGGCTGACGACCGCGGGCCACACCACGGTCCCCCCATCCGTGGCGCGGCCCGCCGCGCCGGTCACTCGGCCGGGACCACGACCTCGACGCGCTGCACCAGGTTGTTGGCGAAGCCACCACGGTTCCACGGCTGCTCGACCGGCTGGGTCCGCCCGGACGCGTCGGTCGCCCGCGCGCTGAGCACGTACCGGCCGGGCGTCGCCGTCCACTCGTGCCGCCACCGCCGCCAGGCGAACTCCCCGCCCGTCGCCGGGTCCAACTCGGCCGGCGCCCAGCTCGCCCCGCCGTCGACGCTCACCTCCACCGCGACCACCGGCGCGTGCCCCGACCACGCCCGACCGTCCAGAGTGCACGGTCCCGGAGGTAGCACCCGGCGGCGCGTCATGAAGTCGGGAAAGCCCGGAGGGCGGACCAGCGCGCGCGGCTCGATCCGGGTGACCGGCACGCCCGGGTCGTCGGCGTCGCGACGCAGCCGGTACGCCACCGCGTTCTGGTAGCCCTCGAACGGCTCCGTCCGGACCTCGATCGAGTGCAGCCACTTGACGTGCGCCATGCCGTACCAGCCCGGCACGATCAGCCGCAGCGGGGCGCCGTGCTGCGGCAGCAGGGGAGCGCCGTTCATCTCGTACGCCAGCAGCACCTCCTCGCGCAGCGCGTCGGCCACCGGCAGCGCCCGCTGGTAGTCCTGCTCGACACCGCGCTCGACACCGTGGTCGGCGCCGGTGAACACCACGTCGACCGCATCCTCGCCCAGACCCGCCTCGCGTAGCAGCGGAGCGAGGGGGGTGCCGGTCCACTCGGCGTTGCCGACCGCCTCGACCAGCCAGGGCTGGCTCACCGGCCGGGGGTGCAGCAGAGCCCTGCCGTTGCCGGCGCACTCCAGGGTGACCCGGTGGGTGACCCGTGGTCGCTCGCGCAGGTCGGCCAGGGTGACGGTAAGCGGCCTGTCGACCGCGCCGGCGAGCGTCAGGGCGTGCGTCGCCGGATCCACCTCCGGGATGTCGTAGTGGATCAGCAGATAGTGCAGCCCGGCCGGGGTGACGTCGTAGCGCAGCGCCTCCAGCGGAAGGCCGTGGTTGCGGGCGGCGAGCTGCAACTCGTCGGCACTGATCGCCTCGTCGGGGTCGGCGAGCCGCGACGGACCGCTCACGTCGGCCATCCTCGGCGTCCGGTCATCGACAGTGGTCATACGCGGCCTCCCCGGTGCAGACGGCGGCACCCGCCGTACCCGGCCAAGCCTAGGCCCTGTGTGGCCGCCCAGTGGTGGTGAGCTGGTCCGGCGGACGGCGGGCCGGGGACAGCGTCCACCTAACAGATCACCGGAGCCGTTGGGTGGTTGTCCACAGCGCCGCACGTTGTCCACAGTTCCGTCGGCCGGGGTCGCGGACGCCCCGCCTCGGCCGGAGGCTGCCGTCATGCGACAGCCATCCGTCCGTTCGATCCGCCGCACATTACTGCTCTGCGCCGCGCTCCCGCTCGCACTGACCGTCCAGCTCTGCGGGCTGGCGGTGCTGGTGGCTGCGGTGCCGGGCCAACCACCGACCCCGACCGTGCCGGTCGCGGCCCGGTCGGTCACGGTCACCGACCCGGTGCCCACTGGGCGGTTCCGCTGGCCTGTCAACGGGCCGCCTCGTCCGGTGCGCCGGTTCGACCCGCCGCCCCGACCGTGGCTGCCGGGGCACCGTGGCGTCGATCTGGCAGCCCCGGCCGGAGCGGTGGTCCGCAGCGCCGGGCCGGGAACTGTGCTCTTCGCCAGCCTGGTGGCCGGTCGACCGGTGGTCACCGTGGGGCACACAAACGGGCTGCGGACCACCCACGAACCGGTCCAACCGGCGGTACGCCCCGGCCAGCCGGTCACCGCCGGCACGCCGCTGGGCGAGCTGCTGCCCGGGCATCCGGGTTGCCCGGCCGAGGCGTGCCTGCACTGGGGCCTGCGGCAGGGCGAGGAATATCTCGACCCGCTGGCCCTGCTCGGCCTCGGCCCGGTGCGCCTGCTCCCGGCCGGGCGGGATCGGGTCAGCGCTGGGCGAGCAGCGCCGGCAGCCGCACGGCCAGCCGTTCGTACTCGTCGGCGGCGTTGTAGACCTGGCCGGTGAGCCGTAGCCATCCCCGGCCGTCCCAGCTCATCACCGCGACCTCGGCGGCGAGCCGCTCACCTATCCGCGCCTGCAACGCCCGCGCCGCGTCGATCGTGGTGCCCGTGCCGGCCGGCAGCGGGATGAGGCGCAGAGCCACCTCCGGTCCGCCGGGGTCGGGCAGATCGGAGGGCGCCACCCCCAGGGCGTCCCCCACCACCCGCTGGCCGTACGCGGCGAGCGCCGCGTTGTGCTCCCGGACCCGGTCGACGCCGAGGCTGCGCAGCGTGAACAGACCCGCCGGGGCGGCCAGCCAGGAGGTGTAGTCGAGGGTGGCCTGCCATTCGACCCGGGCCGGAAAGCCGGCTTCCTGCTCCCACGAGACCACCAACGGCTCGATCCGCTCCCGCCACTGCGGGGCCACCGCCAGCAGCGCGGTACCCCGCGGGGCGTAGCCCCACTTGTGCAGGTTGCCCGCCCAGAAGTCCGCGCCGATGCTCGCGACCGTGGTGGAAAGCATGCCGGGGGCGTGTGCCGCGTCCACCAGGACGGGGACGCCGTTCTCGTGGGCCACCCCGACGATGGCGGCGGTCGGGAAGAGCTTGGCAGTGGCGGAGGTGAGCTGGTCGACGACGAGCAGCCGCGTGCGCCCCGGACGCAGGCCGGCTCGGATGATCTGCACGATCTGTTCGTCGGTGGCGGCCAGCGGGATGGGCAGAACGCGGCTGACTGCGCCGGTGCGGCGGCACTCCCGCTGGATGGCCAGGCTCACCGCCCCGTACCCGTGGTTGGTGGTGAGCACCTCGTCACCTGGTTGCAGGCCCACCGACTGGAGCACGACGGCGACGCCTGTGGTGGTGTTGCCGATCAGCGCGCTGCCGTCCGGGTCGGCGCCCAGGAACCCGGCGAGATGCCGGCGGGTGTGCGCGATCCGGTCGACGAGCCCCTGGGTGAAGAAGCGCAGCGGGTTCGCCTCCATCTCGTCGCGCAGCCGCTGCTGAGCGCGCTGCACGCCGAGCGGCACCGCGCCGAACGAGCCGTGGTTGAGATGGCTGACCGCCGGGTCCAGGGAGAAGAGCAGGCGGGCGCCCGGGATCGGCTCGGGGGGCTGCGGGACGCTCACCCGATGATCGTAACCGTCGAGCGGCCCGACCTCTCGGCCCCTGATCAGGCGCGGGGGTGCGCCTGCCGGTAGGCGGCGCGCAGCCGTTCCACCGAGACGTGGGTGTAGATCTGCGTGCTGGCCAGCGACGAGTGGCCGAGCAGCTCCTGCACGGCGCGCAGGTCGGCCCCGCCCTCCAGCAGATGGGTGGCGGCGGAGTGGCGCAGCCCGTGCGGGCTGGTGCGGGGGAGGCCGGCCGTTTCGGCGTATGCGCCGACGATCTGTCGCGCGGTCGTCGGGTTGAGCCGGCCACCGCGGGCCCCGAGCAGCAGCGCGTCGCCGGAGCGGGCGCTCGCCACCAGCGGGCGGCCCCCGCGCAGCCAGTCGTCCAGCGCCCGTTGCGCGGGCACCCCGTAGGGCACCGCACGCTCCCGCCCACCCTTGCCGAACACCCGGATCACCCGGCGGCCGTGGTCGACGTCCCCGACGTCCAGCCCGCACGCCTCGCTGACCCGGACGCCTGTCGCGTACAGCAACTCCAGCAGCACCCGGTCGCGCAACAGCACCGCCTCGGCGGCTGCCGCATCCGACGCCTCGACTGTGGTTCCCGTCGTGGTCGTGCCGTGTGCGGGCGTTGGTTGCCGGGCCGGTGCCTCCATCAGGGCGGCGGCCTGGTCGGCGCGCAGCACGCTGGGCAGCTCCCGATGGGCACGAGGGCTGGCCAGTGCGGCGCCCACGTCAGCGGGGAGCAGCCCGGCGCGGTGCGCCCACGCGCTGAACGCCCGTGCCGAGGCGGCCCGGCGGGCCAGCGACGTACGGGCGGCACCGGTGGTCCGTTGCCGGGCCAGCCAGCTCCGCAGCACCGACAGGTCCAGCTCGGCCAGTTCCAGGCAGCCCATCCGCACGGCGTGGTCGAGCAACGCGACCACATCGGTGACGTAGGCGCGGATGGTGTGCGCCGACCGGTTGCGGACCCGGGCGAGGTGCTCGGCGAAGTCGTCGACCGCGTCCCGCAGTGCTGACGGCAGTGCCTGGTGTATGGCCCGGGTGCCCCGGTCGGGTCGGCTCATCGTGACGGCGCCAACGTGCTCGCCGGGCCAACGGCCCAGTAACCCTCACTCTCGGCTGGCACAGCACCAGCCTACGGCGGAGCGCCATGGGTTACCACGCACGAGGATGCCGCGACCCCAACTACTGGCGCTTGGCCCTTTTGACACAAGGAAAATGATTAGACCGCCCAAAGAGCGAGGGCGGTTCCGCCAAAGCGAGGTCAGTCAGCGACCAGCTAATCACGGATCAGCAGCCCACGTGCGATGGCTTACTCAAACCGCCAGCTTATGATTCAGTTGTGATCAATCCAGTTGCTCTAACCGGAATGGCCGTTAAGGTGCATGAAGAGTCTAGGTCAATTCTTTTGAGTTTGAGGTCGCTGAATACGAACCTTGCAGCATTCGGGGGCGAGTTTAGCTTAAAAGGTGGATCATGGCAATGCCCATAATTCATCCCCTGCGCCAATGGCAATTGAAGGCAATTCGCACAAATGTCTAAATTTCTTCTTAACGAAAACCGCTGGAAACACGGGTCACGTGGCCTGACCGCGTGACCCGACTGCTGCTCTCGCATATAGTGCATGCAACGTATTCGTAGGAGGTGCGGGTGGCCAGCGAGACTGATGATCTGCGGCAGGTTGTACTAGACCCGAAATTGTCCGCCAAGGTTACTGATTTGATCAGCTTCACGAGTCTGCTGCAACAATGTGTTCTAGACTCGAGCTATCGAATTTCAGACGATTGGATTCGAAGCATCCGTCTTACGGCCCTCGGAGAATCAGTAGTGAGCGGCCTCACTGAAAAGTACAAGAATATAAAGCCGAATGACGCAAGGTTGACGACGTTCCTCCGGATAGGTGCCAGCGACGGGCTTTTTATTTCTCTGGCAACAGATTTAGACGGGCTTCGGAAAACACTCGGCGAGGAAATTCGTCGTGGAAGAATACTATTCCCATATGTCTTTGGACGAGACCTCCATGATCTGGCAGCGGAGATTGCGCCCAAAAAGACGACGCTCAGCCTGAGCGAAACCCTAACTGTGCTGCGGAAGCTGCCAGTCGGAGTTTTTCAGTCGGGCTGGACCACGGTCGGCCCCTACGGCTGCCAGCTTTCGCCATTTCCACGTCAAATGCGGCCATTACGGAAGGTCCCGGGATACCTCTGTAGCGATGTGACCTGTCACAAGGTGCACAACATTAGCCTTCAGACGGGCGCAACCTCCATTAGGCGTGCCGGTGAGAAGATGGAGCAGTACGTTTCGACGAGGTTTTATCATCCGGTTAATGATCACAGGCGCCTCGTTACGGAAGCGCAATTCAAAACACTAGCGTCATCAATAACTGACACCAGTAGCAATCTCTTCGACTTGCTTTCCGACGCCTTGTCCTTAAATGAGGTGCGTGCTGTTGTAGATCTTCTACTGAGGCGGAACTTTAGATCGAACGGCGGACATGGTCATCTTTCAAAAAGCCTGGGCTTAGTGATTGGTGACCCCACCCAATTCGTGGGTTCAATAGGCCGAGCGGAATGCATCCAGATCATGCTGCTGAATTCCGATGCCGATGTCGTTGCCGCTGTGGATGAGTGCATTAGGGCTGGTGCGATAAAGGTTAAAGATTACGAGGTGCGGAAGAGTCGCCTGAACCGTTGGGGGCCACCGCTGCAAGCGGAGCTCGGGCCACTTGGTGTACGATTTGTAATCGGGCAATCTGGGGACTATACCGCACGTCAACTTATGCGTCTTATTCACACAATTTACTACGAGACAGACGGGCTGGATCCGGCTGATCTTGCATACGCCATTCAACACTCGCCGACTCGTCACTCTAGTGAGCTAATCGGAATGGCAGTTCAGAAGAAAGATCCGCGGGTTTTGCTTCAATCTCTTGTCCTGCCGGTCAGGCGCGCGGCGGCTAAAGCCTCCTCTTTCCTTGGAATAGCCAACTTTGAGAGCATGCCGAGTGAGGAGTTTCTAGAGCGAATGTGCTGGAAGCTCGGCATGCCTAGTCCAATAATTTTCTCGGAGCTTCCACGAGTCTCTTCCTACGAGGAAGAGTTCCGGCGCGCGTGCACCTCAGGCCATTCAAACGATGAACTGAAGGCGATCGGTAGTAAGCTCTTTACTGCAATAGAGGACTGCGTGCAGCGGTCTTTGGTTTACATCACGTGGGCAATGACGAGTGATCACTATATGAATCAGCAAGGTTTCGAGTACGACCCAGAAATGTCAACTGAGGTCATATCATTCATTGAGGAAAGGGTGCCGGCGTCTGACGAATCATTTGCCTTACGTACGGACAAGAGGAATACGTTGCAGCCGTTGGCTGCTTCTTTTGCCCGACTGGCTAAGGCGCTCAGCCGGCTCGACGAGAGCGACCACCAAAGACCGGAGGAACAAATTCCGGCAGCAGCGAAGGCATTTCCGCAGCCCTTCGCTTGGAAAAGCCAGATCCCATTCCTGAATCTCAGCGCAAACAGCCGCGAGTCCATTCTTACCTCACTTCAACGCCTATCGCGAATTCTTCAAAATCCCGTCCTCATTGGCCTGCGCAATAGTTGCAATCATGGCAACAACGAGTTGCCCGCTGTGGCTAAAATAATTGAGGTTTTGGATCTGGTCAGAGACTGGCGAATCGAGCTTTGGAGTGCCGGTTTCTTTCCGCGCGTGTACAGCCTTACTAGTGTCGTAAGGGACGCACTGGGGCGGTCCGCTAGAACGTATTCGGATAACACAAGCCATATTACCCTTTTGTCTCCCGAGTGGGCCGTGTCGCCACGCCTGCCTACATCGCGCGCACGAATCGCGGTAATTCCTTGCGCTGAAATCGAGACGTCAGGTCCGATCCGATTCTCTGTTAAGTCACGACCGGGCGAAGATCCTTACTGGGTGGGCTATCCACTGCGCTGGATAACCACCACCGACTACGACGGTGAGTCGCTAACTGGGGATTCAGAGATAGATCTGAACATGAATGCGGCAAGTTAGTTCGCGGGTGGCGTAGGAACAGTGCCTCGCGTCAACTGGTTCTGAGCATCTAGCCCATCGGCCTGGCAGTTCGATCGATTGTGGGGGTGCTGGTGTTCGCCTACCCGACTAGCGGGCTTTTGCCCTCTTGGCCCGGAAGTGTGACCATCTGACAAGCAGGACCTGCATGACGAGGCCGAGCTGGCATTTTGAATAGCTTCCGTGCGCGGCAGCCCGAGCATCCGAACGAGCGATTCGGCCGGACTGCCGCGTCACAACCGCCTGCGGCCTCAGACCGAACGGGATGTTTCCGTCGACACTGTTGCGGAGGTCCCGCCCTTCGCTGTGGCGGTCGGGGCGAGGGCGTAGCCGTCGTCGCGGCGCACCACCATGGACAGCTCCTCCAGCAACGACAACTTGCGCAGCGCGGTACGCACGTTCAGGCCGGCGCGGGCGGCGAGCGCGTCGACACCCCGCGTTCCCCGGCGGGGCAGCGCCTCCAACAGGGATCGGGCGTCGTCGTCCAGGTCGTCGCCGGGCCGCTGTGGGCCACGGGCCAGCGGGGCCAGGTCCGCGCCGATCCGGCCCACCTCCTCGAGTACGTGTGCCAACCCGGTGACCAGCCGCGCCTTGGAGCACTCGCGTAGCAGCTCGTGCGCGCCGACGGACATCGCCGAGGTCACCGGCCCGGGCACGACCATCGCGACGCGCCCGGTGTGGATGGCCCGCCGGGCGGTCTGCGTCGCGCCGCTGCGCGCCGACGCCTCCACCACGACGGTGCCGAGGGTGCCCCCGGCGATGACCCGGTTGCGGATCAGGAACCGGGGGCGTAGCGGCTCGGCACCGGGTGGCCACTCGCTGACCAGCAGTCCGGTGTCGGCGATCCGGTCGAAGAGCGCGGTGTTGCCCATGGGATAGGGCCGGTCCACCCCGCAGGCAAGCACCGCGACGGTCAAGCCGCCCGCGTTGAGGGCGCCCCGGTGCGCGGCGGCGTCGATGCCGAACGCGCCACCGGAGACGACCGTCCAGTCCCGCTCGGCCAGCCCGTACCCCAGATCCGTGGCGACGTGCTGGCCGTAGCCGGTGGCCGCCCGCGCGCCGACCACCGCTACCGAGCGCTCCAGCGCCTCGCCCAGCGGCCAGGCGCCGCGGACCCAGAAGCAGAGCGGCGGTGCGGTCTCAACGTCCACCCGGCGAGTGGCGTCCGGCAACCGGAGCGTTTTCAGACCGGCCACCCGGGCCGGCCACTCCTCGTCGTCGGGGGTGACCAGGCGGGCGCCGAGCCGGTCGGCCCTCTCCAACGCCTCGGCGGCGACCGCCCGCGCGTCGCCGGCGGCCGACCGGGCGGCCACCGTGCTGTGCAGCCAACCATCGGGACTGCCGCCGTCGAGCAACAGATCCAGTGTCGCCACCGGACCCAGGCGGTCGACCAACTGGTGCACCGCCCGGGTGCCCGGCTCGGCCAACCAGGTCAACGCCACCCGGGCCAGCCTGCTCTCCTCGTCGGCGCTCATGCCGCCTCCCCCGTCCGTAGTTGGATCGCCTCTCGTACGTCGTCGCGATCGGGCCGCTCCCGGCCGTCCAGGTCCGCGATGGTCCAGGCCATCCGGATCACCCGGTCGAAGCCCCGCGCCGAGAGCGAGCCGGAGTCGAGTCGGCCGCGCAGCTCGGCGGTGACAAGCGCCGGTAGCCGCCACGGCGGGCGGCGCAGGAGTGGACCGTCCACCTCGGCGTTGAGTCGCCGTCCGAGGCCGGCCCAGCGGGTGGCCGCCGCGCGGCGGGCCGCCGCGACCCGGGCGGCGACAGTGGCCGAGGACTCGGCGTCGCCACCGGACGCCATCAGCTCCGCCGCCCGTACGGGCATCAGCCGCACCTGCACGTCGATCCGGTCGAGCAGCGGCCCGGAGAGCTTGCCCAGGTAGCGGCGCCGGGCCAGCGGTGAGCACTCGCAGTACGCGTCGCCGGACGGCTTCGCGCAGGGGCACGGATTGGCAGCCAGCACCAGTTGGGTGCGGGCCGGGTACTCGGTGCCGCCTCCGCTGCGGCTCAGCAGGATGCGACCGTCCTCCAGCGGCTGGCGCAGCGCCTCCAGCGCGCCCTTGCTGAACTCCGGCGCCTCGTCGAGAAAGAGCACCCCACGGTGGGCCAGGGACACCGCGCCGGGGCGGGCCAGCCCGGAACCGCCGCCGACGAGGGACGGGACCGTCGCGGTGTGGTGCGGCGCCTGGAAAGGCGGGCGGCGCAGCAGTCGACCGCCTGGCGGCAGCAACCCGGCGACCGAGTGCAGTGCGGTGACCTCCAGCGCCGCGTCGTCGTCCAACTCGGGCAGGAGCGAGGGCAGCCGCTCGGCAAGCATCGTCTTGCCGGCGCCCGGAGGGCCGAGCAGAGCGATGTGGTGGCCACCCGCCGCGGCGACCTCCAGCGCGCGCCGGCCCAGCGCCTGCCCGGCGACCTCGGCGAGGTCGGGGCCGACGGGAGCCGGTACCGGGGCGTCCGGCGGTGGTTCGATCAGCGGAGTGCCGTCGCGTACGAAGGCGACCAGCCGGTGCAGCGTGTCCACCGCTCGCACCCGTACACCGGGGATGACCGCGGCCTCGGCGGCGTTGCCGGTCGGCACGATGACCCGCTCGACGCCGGCCCTGGCGGCAGCGGCGACCATCGGCAGCACCCCGCGCACCGGTCGGACCGTCCCGTCCAGGCCGAGCTCGCCGAGGACCACGACGCCCTCCAGCGGAAGCAGCGGCAGCTCACCCGAGCCGCCCAGCAGCGCGGCGGCGATGGCCAGGTCGAACGCCGAGCCGAACTTCGGCAGCGTCGCGGGCAGCAGGTTCAGCGTGATCCGCCGGTTCGGCCAGCGTTGACCGGAGTTGACGACGGCGGCGCGGACCCGGTCGCGGGCCTCGTGCAGGGCCGTGTCCGGAAGGCCGGAGATCACCACGGCTGGCAGGCCGGCGGCCAGATCCGCCTCGACCTCGACGAGGTGGCCGGTGACGCCGACCAGCCCCACGCAGAGCACCTTCGCGTAGCTCACGGCGCGTCACCGATCAGTCGGCGGCGCATCTCAGAACGCGCCCTTCAGGTGGTCGACCTGCGCGGGACCGGCGTCGGGCAGTCGTACCGACAGCACGTCGAACCGCACCTCGTCGGCGTTCGTGCCGGTCTCGGCGAGCCAGCGCGCGGCGAGCCCGCGCAGCCGACGGGCCTTGGCCGGTACGACAGCCTCGGCCGGTGTGCCGAACATGTCACCCCGACGCGTCTTCACCTCGCAGAACGCGAGCACCGGGCCGTCCCAGGCGATGATGTCGATCTCGCCCTGTGGGCAGCGCCAGTTCCGGGCGATAGGGCGTAGCCCTGCCTCGCTCAGGTGCTGGGCGGCACACCGCTCGCCGTACGCGCCGACCGCCTGGTTCCGCTTCGTCATGGCCGCGACGGTGCCCGTCTGGGGGCGAGCGTCGCGACCCCGCGACGGCCCGGCTGTGGACGACGGGCCACCTGTGGACAACCGGACGACCAAGCCCGCGCTGTGCTAGGTGGGCATGGGCGTGAGCCTCC
This sequence comes from Micromonospora sp. DT43, assembly GCF_049841645.1. Lineage (NCBI taxonomy): Bacteria > Bacillati > Actinomycetota > Actinomycetes > Micromonosporales > Micromonosporaceae > Micromonospora > Micromonospora sp. DT43. The sequence continues at coordinate 597,947 of NZ_JBNCKR010000003.1, forward strand.
GACCGAGGCCGGCAGCACGGGCTGGACGCGCTCCAGATGGGGCCCGCCTTGATCAGGTGATCAGAAATAGGTGTCAGGACCGCTGCCGACCTACTTTTCATCACCTGATCAAGGCGCCGCAGCGCCGCAGCGCCGCGCGGGCTGAAATGGCGCTGGCGTGGGCTGTCGCATACGGTGCCTGACGTGGACGGACGACGGAGCTTTCCGGAAGATCAGGAGTCGCGCTGGTACTCCGACGAGCGGGCTCGCGGTTACGGCGATTCCGAGTGGCGCGATGCGGGTGAGCCGCGATACCGGGACGGCGAGATCCCCGAGCAGCGCGGCGTGGACGACCGCCGGTCCCTGGAGGACACCGGCGTCGGCCGACGCCGGGAGCCGGATTCGGGGCGCTTCGGCGGCACACCGGAGCCGGGCTCGGGCCGCTTCGGCGCGGTCGACGCGGGCCGCTTCGGCAGTGCGCCCGAGTCGGACTCGGGCCGTCTGAACGCACTGGACGTGGGCCGGCCCGGGTCGGACTCGGGCCGCTTGAGCGCACTGGACGCGGGCCGGCCCGAGTCGGACTCCGGGCGGTTCCGCGCCGTTGACGCCCAGCCGGGGAGGTTCGGCGGCACCGAGCCCGACTCGGGACGATTCGGCACGGTCGACCCGCTGGGTGACGCGCGTACGGACGGGGACGGTTACCGGGCGACGCGTTCGCGCAGGGCGGATCGGGACCCCTCGGAGATCTCGGGTGAGCTGCCCGGTCGCCGGGCCGCCCGAGAGTCGCTGACCACCGCCACGCCGGAAGCCGCCCGAGACGCCGGGCCGGCGGCCCTCAGAGACGCCGGGCCGGCGGCCCTCAGAGACACTGCGCCGGCAGCCCTCAGAGACACCGCGCCAGCCGCCACCGGAGACGCCGGCCCGGCGGCCGGGGTGCTCGCCGACCAGACCCGGCCCGCCCCGCTCGCCGGCTATCCGATCATCGAGCCGACCCGGGGCGGCGGGGAGCAGCCGCACCCGCTGGAGATGCCCACCGGCCCGATGCCGGGGATCGGCCCCCGTCCCGACCTGCCCGTTGGCGAGCCTCCGGCGTACCCACCGGCGGCCGACGGTGTCTACCGGACCCGCCGGCCGGCATTGGCCGCACTCTTCGCCCTGCTGGCGTTGATCTTCGAGGTCCCGGCGCTGCGGGTGTTGCTGGCCGGCGTGACCGGCGACCCGCTGGACGCCGGCAACGTCGTGGTGGGCATCTGCCTGGTCGCCGGGCTGCCGATCTTCGCATCGGGGCTGTACGGGCTCAGAACCGGCGGACTGGCGCTCTCCGACAGCGGACGAGGCTGGTTGCGCCCTCCGACGGCGTACCTGACCGTCGGCCTGGTGCTCTTCGTCGCCGCCGCCCTCGCCGCCGGCTGACCCCGCGCGGACGACCCGCGTGGCCGGCCCTCCAGGCGACGCAGGGCCCCAACCCTCCGGCTGGCCCCGCGCCGCCGACCCGCCGGCTGACCCCGCGCGCACCCGGAGGTCGGGGGGCGGGGGAGGGGCGTACACTGGCCAACTGGCGACCGCCTCGCGCGGTCGACCTCGCGCGCCCTCTTCACGAATCGTCGTGGAGCGACGGCCTCCCTGGTCCCGATCTTGATCGGGTCCACCATGGGTCGGCGACCAGGCGCCAGGACGCCCGGCCACCGGCCGGGCGTGACAACCAGGGATCTTGAGGAGTACCCCACCCATGGCCGTCGTGACCATGCGTCAGCTGCTGGAGAGCGGTGTCCACTTCGGGCACCAGACCCGGCGCTGGAACCCGAAGATGAAGCGCTTCATCATGACCGAGCGCAACGGCATCTACATCATCGACCTGCGCCAGACTCTCGACTACATCGAGAAGGCGTACGAGTTCGTGCGTGGAACCGTCGCGGAGGGTGGCAGCATCCTCTTCGTCGGCACCAAGAAGCAGGCCCAGGAGGCCATCGCCGAGCAGGCGACCCGGGTCGGTCAGCCGTACGTCAACCACCGCTGGCTCGGTGGCATGCTGACCAACTTCCAGACGGTGTACAAGCGGCTCCAGCGGATGAAGGAGCTGGAGGGTCTGGGTGACCTCAGCGGCACCGCCGCCGGTTACACCAAGAAGGAGACCCTGCAGCTCTCCCGCGAGAAGATCAAGCTGACCCGCACGCTTGGTGGTCTGCGGGACATGCAGAAGCTGCCGGCCGCGGTCTGGATCGTTGACACCAAGAAGGAGCACATCGCCGTCGACGAGGCCCGCAAGCTGGGCATCCCGGTGATCGCCGTCCTCGACACCAACTGTGACCCGGACGAGGTCGACTTCCCGATCCCGGGTAACGACGACGCGATCCGCTCGGCCGAGCTGCTGACCAAGGTCGTCGCGGCCGCCGTCGCGGACGGTCTGATCGCGCGTTCCGGCCGTCGCCGGGGCAACGACGAGAAGCCCGAGGGTGTCGCGAGCGACGAGCCGCTGACCGAGTGGGAGCGCGAGCTGCTGGAGCCGAAGAAGGCCGACGAGTCGGCCGCCCCGGCCGAGCAGCCCGCCGCTGCCGCCGCCGAGCAGCCCGCCGCCGAGCAGGCCGCCACCCCGGAGCAGCCGGCGCAGGCCGCCACCGAGCAGCCGGCGGCCGCCACCGCGGAGTGACCCGCACCGTCGCTGCCCGCCGTCCGTTTTCGCGAACGGCGGGCAGTGACGGTACGCCGGGCACGATCCGCCCGGATCCGGGTAACCGGCACCTCTGACCATCCACACGCCGTCTCAACACCGAAGAGAGAGCCATGTCCCAAATCACCGCCGCGGACGTCAAGAAGCTCCGCGACCTCACCGGCGCCGGCATGATGGACAGCAAGAAGGCGCTGACCGAGGCCGAGGGCGACTTCGACAAGGCCGTCGAGATCCTGCGCGTCAAGGGCGCCAAGGACGTCGGCAAGCGGGCCGGCCGTACAGCCGCCAATGGCCTGGTCGCCCACTCCGGCAAGGCGCTGCTCGAGCTCAACTGCGAGACCGACTTCGTCGCCAAGACCGAGTCGTTCATCGCGCTGGCCCAGCAGCTGGTGGAGCACGGCGAGCGTTCCGGCGTGAACAGCGCCGAGGAGCTGCTCGCCTCCGAGTTCGACGGCAAGGTCGTCGCGGATCTGATCCAGGAGCAGTCCGCCAAGATCGGCGAGAAGCTGGTCCTCAACCGGTTCGCCAAGGTCGAGGGCACCACCGCGGTCTACCTGCACCGCAAGGCCCAGGACCTGCCGCCGGCCGTCGGCGTGCTGGTGTCGTACACCGGCAAGTCCGACGAGGCGGGCGACGCCGACGCTCGTGGGGTCGCCATGCAGATCGCCGCGATGCGGCCGAAGTACCTCACCCGGGACGAGGTTCCGGCCGAGGTCGTCGAGTCCGAGCGGCGTATCGCCGAGCAGACCGCCCGCGAGGAGAACAAGCCCGAGGCGGCCCTGCCGAAGATCGTCGACGGTCGGGTGAACTCCTTCTTCAAGGACTACGTCCTCGTCGAGCAGTCGTCCGTGGCTGACAACAAGAAGACGGTGAAGCAGGTGCTGGCCGAGGCCGGCATCGAGGTCACCCGCTTCGTGCGGTTCGAGGTCGGCCAGGCCTGAGCCGCCACCGGGCGCCGCGTGCGCCCGTGGGCAGGAGACGTCGACGAGGAGGCCGCCGGTGTACGTGACAGGCACCGCGGCCTCCTCGTCACATAGGGTCGGCAGCGGCAGGTTCGCGGTAACGCGTCGCGCGGGGCGTGCGCGTGGGGGAAGGCGGGGCGGATGACGCAGGTTGTGAGTGACCGGACGCTGGCGGTGGACGATCCGACGGCGCCGCCACCGGGGCGGGCCCGCCGGGTGGTGCTGAAGCTCTCCGGTGAGGTGTTCGGTGGTGGCGCGATCGGCGTCGACCCGGACGTCGTGCAGGCCATCGCCCGACAGATCGCCACCGTGGTCCGTCGCGGGGTGCAGGTCTCCGTGGTGGTCGGTGGGGGCAACTTCTTCCGCGGCGCGGAGCTGCAGAAGCGCGGGATGGACCGCGCTCGCGCCGACTACATGGGCATGCTCGGCACCGTGATGAACTGCCTCGCGCTGCAGGACTTCCTGGAGAAGGAGGGCATCGAGACCCGAGTGCAGAGCGCCATCACGATGGCCCAGGTCGCCGAGCCGTACATCCCCCTGCGGGCGATCCGGCACCTGGAGAAGGGCCGCGTGGTCATCTTCGGCGCCGGCGCGGGCATGCCGTACTTCTCCACCGACACCGTGGCCGCCCAGCGGGCGCTGGAGATCCGGGCCGACGTGGTGCTGATGAGCAAGAACGGCGTGGACGGCGTCTACACCGCCGATCCGCGGATCGACCCCACCGCCAGCAAGCTCGACTCGATCACCTTCTCCGAGGTGCTGCGCCGCAACCTGCGGGTGGCCGACGCCGCGGCGTTCAGCCTCTGCATGGAGAACGGCCTGCCGATGTTGGTCTTCGGCGCGCAGGGTGACGACACCATCATCCGCGCGGTGGGTGGCGACAAGATCGGCACCCTGATCACCGCCTGAGCCCGCCCCGCCCGGGGCGCGGCCCGGCGGTCCTGACGACTTTCAGCAGAGCCCACGACGAGCACAGAAGGAGGCGAGGAGACCGGTGATCGACGACACCCTCCTCGAGGCCGAGGAGAAGATGGAGCGTGCGGTTGAGCACGCCAAGGAGGAGTTCGGCGCCATCCGTACCGGTCGCGCCAACGCCGCCATGTTCTCCAAGGTCATCATCGACTACTACGGCACGCCCACGCCGCTGACCCAGATGGCGTCGATCGCGGTTCCCGAGCCGCGGATGGCCATCATCAAGCCGTACGACAACTCGCAGATCAACGCGATGGAGAAGGCGATCCGCGACTCGGACCTCGGGGTGAACCCGAACAACGAGGGCAACCAGTTGCGCATCCTGCTCCCGCAGATGACCGAGGAGCGCCGCCGCGACATGATCAAGGTGGCCAAGAACAAGGGCGAGGAGGCCAAGGTGGCCATCCGCAACGTCCGCCGCCGCGGCAAGGAGGAGCTGGACCGGATCGTCAAGGACGGCGAGGCCGGCGAGGACGACGGCCGCCGCGCCGAGAAGGAACTCGACGATCTGACCCAGCGGTACGTCGCCAACATCGACGACCTGGTCAAGCACAAGGAGACCGAGCTGTTGGAGGTCTGAGGCCACACCCGGCGTGCACCGGGTGAGCCGCAGCCGACGTGAGGCCCGCCCCCGATCCGGGGACGGGCCTCGTGCCGTTCGAGCGTCAGCGGGGGATCCGGACGGTCCGGGTCGTCTCGGTCAGGGTCGTTCCGACGTACGCGTCGTGCAGTTCGAAGCGCACGGTCGCCCGACCCGGGTGCAGCACCGGGCCACCCCGGTAGAAGCCCATCGAGATGCTGGCGGTGCCGCCGTCGCAGACGATCTCGCCGGCGCCGAGGCCGCCGGTGGCCCAGTAGGTCGGTAGGTCGTCCTGGGTCAGTGACGCCGACAGGAAGTACACGCCGGCCGGGCAGTTGCGCACCTCCCCCCGGGCGATCGTGGCCGGGAACGCCGGCCCGGTTCCGTCGGGGCTCCCGTCGTACAGGTAGATCTCGCTGGTGCGGTGGTCGATCCTGATGCTGGCGTTCCGTGTCGCCGCGGTGGCCGGTGTGGCCGCCGCCAGGACGAGGCCGACAATCGTCAACACCGCCAGGCTGATTCTGCGCACGAGCGCTCCTTCCCCGTTGATGTGGTGCAACCCGCCGGCGGACGCCGGCACACCGACAGCCGACCATCGATGGACAGCGCGGGTCATCCCCTGTTCGCCCGGATGCGCGGTCGGATAGGCGTCGGTGCGCCGCCGGCGCTCGTACGGACGGCGGCCGAGATCCTCGTGCCCGGCGTCCCGCCAGCGCCGTCGCGGCAGCGCGGTGACTCGCCGGATCTCGCCCGGAGCGACCCCGGAGGGGCCGTGACGGTCAGGGGCGCCAGCGTCCGCCTCGCCCCGGCGGCGGGTGCAGTAGGCTCGGCAGGATTCCCGGCCACCGGGCGGTGCACACCGGGAATCGACCGACCGTCGGGCCGGTCGAGCCGGAGGAACACAGTCGCGCGTGTAGGGGATGCTTGTGGTCTTGCGTCATGTGGTGGTACTCGTGCCGCGTCGCGGTGCGTGATGTCCCACCCCGACCCCTACACCGACGAGCCGCGCGGCTGGGACCGAACCGAGCGTCCGGTGGCGCTGCCCTGGCCCGAGCAGGAGCTTGAGGCGGGCCAGCGGAGCCGCCGTCCGGCCGCCGGGCCCGAGTTGTTCGCCGAGCCACGCACCCGCCCGTACGCGGAGCCGTATCCGGCAGACCCGTACGACGAGCGGGACCGTGCGGTCCGCCCGGACGACCGGGACCGCTTCGAGGACCGGGAGCGGCGCGACCGTTTCGACGACCGGGACCGCTACGACGACGATCGGAACCAGCCCGACCGGTACGACGATCGGGGTCGCCCCGGCCGCTTCGGCGACGGCCCGGCGGCGGGTGACACCCCGCCCCGTTACGCCGATCCCGGCGTCGGCCAGCGTTACGACGACCGTGCCGCGCCGTCGCGCTTCGACGACCGTGACACCCCGCCGCGTTACGACGACCGTGAAGCCCCGCCGCGCTTCGACGACCGTGACGCGCCTCGTGGCTTCGACGACCGTGACGTCCCGCCGCGCTTCGATGACGACGCCGGTTACCCGACCGCGCAGCTCGCGCCGATCGGCGCCGAGATCCTGCCGGACGATGACCCGGTCACCGAGCCGGAGCCGCCGGCCGGTCGGCGGCCGAAGGGCCGGCGACGGGCCAGCCTCGACCGGCCGGCGACCCAGCAGGTGGGTACCGGGCGGGCCGGCCGGAACCTGCCGGCGGCGATCGGGGTCGGGCTCGGCCTCGGCGCGCTGATCGTGGTTCCGCTGGTCTTCTACCCGCTGGCGTTCCTGCCGGTGATCGCCGCCGCCATCGCGGTCGGCATCTGGGAGATGGCCCGGGCGGTCCGCCGCAGCGGCGCCCACCCGCCGCTGCTGCCGCTGCTCGCCGGTGGTGTGCTGACGATCGGGCTGGCGTGGTTCGCCGGCCCGGACGCGCTGAGCCTGGGCCTGCTGGTCACCGTGCTGGGCACGATGATCTGGCGGTTGGGCGACGGCCCGGCCGGCTTCCAGCGGGATCTCACCGCGGCGACCCTGATCGCGGTCTACGTGCCGTTCCTCGGCGGTTTCGCGGCGCTGCTGGCGGCGGCCCCCGACGATGGCCGGCTGCGCATCCTGGCCACGCTGATCGCGGTGGTCCTCTCCGACACCGGTGGGTACGCGGCCGGTGTGTCCTTCGGCCGCCATCCGATGGCCCCGTCGATCAGCCCGAAGAAGTCCTGGGAGGGTTTCGCCGGCTCGGTCACCGCGGCGGCGCTGGGCAGTGCCCTGCTGCTGTGGCTGATGTTCGAGGTGGCCCCCTGGTGGGGCGCCGTGTTCGGGGTGGCCGTCTCCTGCGCTGCGGTCCTCGGCGACCTCGCCGAATCGATGATCAAGCGGGACCTCGGGGTCAAGGACATGAGCAACCTGCTGCCCGGGCATGGTGGCCTGATGGACCGGCTGGACTCGATCCTGTTCGCGGTGCCGACCGCGTACCTGCTGTTGGCGATCTTCGTGCCGGTGGTGGGGTGAGGCATGGATCACCGTGGCCGGAGCGTTACCGACCGACGGCCGGGGCCGGTTCCACACCTCCGGACGGGTGTCCGACGCCGGAGGCGTGACACACTGGACCAGCCATGACGAGCCTGCCGTTGATTCCCGCCCTCTCGGACGCCCCCGCCGCACGCCGGGCCTCCATGCCGCCGCAGCACCTCGCCGACCTGGATCTGGCCGGCCGCCAGGCGCTGGTCGCCGGGCTGGGTGAGCCCGCGTTCCGTGCCAAGCAGATCTCCAACCACTACTTCGGGCGGCTGGTCCGCGACCCGCAGGCGATGACCGATCTCCCCGCGGCGACACGTGAGCGGCTGGCCGACCAACTGCTGCCCACGCTGCTCAACCCGGTACGCGAGCTGGCCTGTGACGACGGCGCGACCCGCAAGGCGCTCTGGAAGTTGCACGACGGCGCGCTCGTGGAGAGCGTGCTGATGGGCTACCCGGACCGGGTCACGGTCTGCATCTCCAGCCAGGCCGGTTGCGGCATGGCCTGCCCGTTCTGCGCCACCGGCCAGGCGGGGCTGACCCGCAACCTGTCCACGGCCGAGATCGTCGACCAGGCGGTCTACCTGGCCGGGGTGGCGGCCTCCGGCGCCGTCGCCGGCTCACCGCCGCGGCTGTCGCACGTCGTGTTCATGGGCATGGGCGAGCCGCTGGCCAACTACAACAGGGTCATCGCGGCGATCCGTCGGCTGGTCAGTCCCGCTCCGGAGGGCCTGGGCCTGTCCCAGCGGCACATCACCGTTTCCACTGTCGGCCTGGTTCCGGCCATCCGCCGACTGGCCAGCGAAGACCTCTCTGTGACCCTTGCGTTGTCCTTGCACGCGCCCGATGATGATCTGCGCGACGAACTCGTGCCGGTGAACCAGCGCTGGAAGGTAGCCGAGGTGCTGGACGCAGCGTGGGATTATGCCGCCCGGACGGGCCGTCGCGTGTCCATCGAGTACGCAATGATCAGGGACGTGAACGACCAGCCGTGGCGAGCTGACCTGCTCGGGCGGCTGTTGGCCGGCAAGTTGGCGCACGTGAACCTCATCCCGCTCAATCCGACGCCGGGCAGCCGCTGGGACGCGAGCCCGAAGCCGGTCGAGCGGGAGTTCGTCCGGCGCTTGCGTGACGCGGGAGTCTCCACCACCGTACGGGACACCCGGGGCCGCGAGATCGACGGCGCGTGTGGCCAGCTCGCCGCCGCCGAGGACACCGACACCTTCACCGACCGCGCCGGAGAGGCACCGGCGTGACCGGGCGTGGCGAACGAGACCAGGAGACATAGTGGCGAGTCAGGGTCAGCGTTTCCGGCGCAAGGCGCTCCGCCGGGGATACAAGGTCGACGAGGTGGATGCCTTCCTCGACCGTGTCGAGGCGACGCTCGACGGCCGGCAGGTGGGTGCGCCGGTGGCCTCCCAGGAGGTCCACGACGTCGTCTTCCGGGTCCGGTTCAACGGCTACGACGAGTGGCAGGTCGACCTGCACCTGGACCGTGTCGAGCGTCAGCTGGCCGAGCTGGAGGAGCGTACGAGCGCCGGGCGCGGCGGCGACCCTCGGATGGGTGACCGGCTGGGTCCACCGGACCGGCTGGGCCCGCCGCTGCGCGACGACCGTGGGGGCATGGTTCCGCAGCCGATGCCACCCCGGCCGATGCCGGCGCAGGCCGGTCCGCCCGCCGACCGCTACGGCCGGTACGACGAGCCCACCGGCGCCTTCGCCGGCGGGTACGACGCTCCTCGCGGCGGTTACGACGCGCAGCGCGGCCCCGGCGGCCCTCCTCCGATGGGGCCGGGTGGTCCGATGGGTGGCCACGGCGTTCCGCCGCGTGGCCTGCCCGCCGGTCCGGGGGGTTACGGCCCGCCTGACGACCAGCGTGGGCCTGGCGGTTACGGTCCGCCCGACGACCAGCGGATGCCCGGCGGTTACGGTCCGCCTGACGACCAGCGTGGGCCTGGCGGTTACGGCCCGCCCGACGACCAGCGGATGCCCGGCGGTTACGGCCCGCCCGACGACCAGCGGATGCCCGGCGGTTACGGCCCGCCCGACGACCAGCGCATGCCCGGCGGCGGCTACCCGCCGGAGGAGCCCCGCTTCGACGGCTTCGAGGCCGGTCGGCACGGCCGCGCGGACATGACCGCCGAGATCCGGATGCCCGAACGGGACCTGCGCGACCTGCGCCGTGGCCCGGCCGGCCCGCCCCCGATGCCGCAGCAGGGCATGGGTGGCCCGCCGATGGCTGGCCCGCCGGCCGTGGCCGGCCCGCCGATGGGCGGTCCTCCGATGGTCGGCCCGCCGATGGCCGGCCCGCCCGGCAGCGACCTGTACCGGGTCGACCAGATCCGCCGCAGCTTCCAGGTGCGCCGGTTCGGCAGCGGGTACGACCCGGATCAGGTGGACCGGTTCTTCGACACGCTGCTCGGCGGCATGCAGCGCCGCAACCCGATGCCTGTCGACCCGAAGGATCTGGACACGCTTCGGTTCGGCCTGGTGCCCGGCGGCTACTTCGAGGCCGAGGTCGACGCCGCGCTCAAGGACGTGCAGGACATTCTCTTCGGGCGCTGACCCCGACAGGTACGCGAACGAGGGCCCGTCCCCGGGTGGGGGCGGGCCCTCGGCGTACGTCGGCCGGTCGTCCGGCGGCCGGTCGGGTCAGGAGCGCAGGCCGTTGCGCCGCAGCACGGTGTCGCCGATCACGATGACCAGCAGCAGCGCGGCCAGGCCGACCAGCCAGATGTCCTCGACCCTGCCCTCGTGGTTGCCGCAGAACGCCATGACGACCAGCGCCAGCGCGGACAGCACGGCGCCGATGCGCCCCGACTTGCGGTGCCCGGGCTTGTGCTGGTCCGGCGACGTTACCGGCTCGCTTCCTGCCACTGTCGGTCCTTCCCTCGCGATCGGATCTTTGGTTAGTCTGGCACGCCTCGTGCCGAGCCCGGCGCAGGGTCCGACCAGATGGGGGACGGCATGACCCGCGAGGACGACCGGGAACTGCTGAAGGCGGCGTACGAGGCGTGGGAGTCGGAGGAGTGGCCGCTGGCGGGCGAGCTGCTGGAACGACTGGCGCGGCGGCACCCGGACCACCCCAAGAGCGGTGTCTGGTGGTACGACGCGGCGCTGGCGTACAAGTTCCTGCGTAACTGGGCCAAGGCGTACGAGTTGGGCCGCGAGGCGGCCGCCCGAGCGGAGCCGAACGCGCAGGACCCGGCGTTCTGGAACCTGGGCATCGCGGCGACGATCATGGAGGACTGGGAGACCGCCAGGGCCGCCTGGCGCGGCTTCGGACTGACCGTGCCGGACGGCGACGGCGAGATCGTCGCCGACTTCGGCGTCACGCCCATCCGGCTCGATCCGGCCGGTACCGGCGAGGTGGTCTGGGCGCAGCGACTGTGTCCGGCCCGAGCGCGGGTGCTGAACGTGCCGACCCCCGAGTCGGGCCGCCGCTTCGGCGAGGTCGTGGTGCACGACGGTGCGCCCAACGGGGAGCGGGAGGTGAACGGGCAGGCGTACGCGGTCTTCGACGAGCTGCTGCTGTTCCGCGCCTCGACGCTGCCGACGACGACGGTCGAGGTCACGGCCGCGACCCCGGAGGACGTCCGGGCGCTGGCTGAGCTGTTCGACGAGCACGGGTACGCGGCCGAGCCGGCCAGCGGTGTGCGGATCATCTGCTCCTGCTGTAGCGAGGGCAGCGTGCGGCAGGATCGTGACCACCAGGTCGGTGGCGGGCAGCAGGTAAACGTGGCGGCCCCGGCCGACGAGATCCCCCGCCTCCTGGATGGTTGGCGTGCGGCTGCCCCGACGGTGCGAAGCTGGGCGTTCCCGGCCACCACCTGACCTGGCCGGCTCCGGGGCGTACGTCCCGTCGGGCCGGGCGGAACGCACTACGGGCGTCGCGGGGCGGCGGTCAGACTGCCTCCGGTAGCGTTTGGCGTACACCTGATTGTCTGTTTGAGGGGGACTGTGCGGTGCGAGTGACCGGAACCGGGCACGCCAGCATGCGGATCGACACGGCCGCGGGCAGCATCCTGTGCGACCCGTGGGTCAATCCGGCCTACTTCGCCTCCTGGTTCCCCTTCCCGGACAATTCCCTGCTCGACTGGGAGACCCTGGGCCAGGTCGACTACCTGTACGTCTCGCACCTGCACCGGGACCACTTCGACGCGAAGCACCTGCGGGACTTCGTCTCGAAGGACGCCACAGTCCTGCTCCCTGAGTTCCCGACCTCTGAGATGGAGGACGAGTTCCGGGCGCTGGGCTTCACGAAGTTCCTGAAGGCGCCGAACGAGCAGGTCGTGGAGCTCGACGGCGGCCTGAAGATCATGATCCAGGCGCTGACCAGCCCCACCGACGGTCCGATCGGCGACTCCTCGCTCTGGGTCGAGTACGACGGGGTGCGGCTGCTCAACCAGAACGACGCCCGCCCCACCGACCTGAGCGTCTTCGCCGAGTTGGGGCACGTGCACGCGCACCTGCTCCAGTTCTCCGGCGCCATCTGGTATCCGATGGTCTACGAGCTTCCGCAGGCGGCGAAGACGGCGTTCGGCAAGCAGAAGCGCGACCGGCAGTTCGACCGGACGTGGCGCTACATCGACGACCTGAAGGCCGACCACGTCTTCCCGATCGCCGGCCCGCCGTGCTTCCTCGACGACGCGCTGTGGCAGTTCAACGACATCCACGGCGACGAGGGCAACATCTTCCCGGACCAGTCGGTCTTCCTGAGCGAGTACGCGAAGGTCGGCGGCACCAACGGCATCGTGCTGCTGCCGGGCAGCGTCGCCGAGGTCACCACCGAGGGCGCGAGCACGACCCACCCGGTGCCGGTGGAGGAGTTCTTCGCGAACAAGGTCGCCCACCTGGAGGAGATGCGGGAGCGCAAGCGCCCGATCATCGAGGCGGAGAAGGCATCCTGGCGGCACCCCGAGGTGGACGTGCTCGGCGAGATGAAGCGCCGCATCGAGCCGCTGCTCGACGAGTCGATCTACCTGGCCAAGGGCGTGGGCGGTCCGGTCCGCTTCGACCTGGTGGGGTACGACGGCGAGAGCGTCGAGTCGATCGTGGTGGACTTCCCGGGCAAGGAGGTCCGGACGTACGCGGACGAGAAGGTCCGCTACCGCTTCCGGACCGAGCGGTCGCTCATCGAGCACCTGCTCTTCATCGACGAGGTGGACTGGGTCAACTCGCTCTTCCTGTCCTGCCGGTTCTCGGCGGCCCGGATCGGCCAGTACAACGAGTTCGTCTACGCGTTCTTCAAGTGCCTCTCCGAGGAGCGTCTCCAGTACGCCGAGGGCTGGTACGACGAGCACGAGCGCAGCACCGACGCCGAGGACATCACGCTTGGCGACTGGGTGGTGCAGCGGCGGTGCCCGCACCTGAAGGCCGACCTGACCCGGTTCGGCATCGTCGAGGGTGACCAGCTCACCTGCCAACTGCACGGCTGGCGCTTCGACCTGCCCTCTGGCCGCTGCCTGACAAGCGTGGGCCACAAGGTGCGAGCCCACCGCGTAGACGCAGAGTCTCCGGCCCCGGCAGGCGAAGCCGCGATCTAACCCCTGACCCCCTGGTTGATCATGAAGTTATGCCGCGACACGCCGCTGTGGCAGGCAATAACTTCATGATCAACGGGGTCTGGGGTCGGGGCGGGGTGGGTGGGTTAGGTCGCCAGGTCCGTGAGGATTCGCTTTGCGGCGTTGTGGCCGGCGGCGCCGATCACGCTGCCGGCCGGGTGGCAGCCGGCGCTGCCCGCGTACACGCCGTCGATGCCTGTGGCGTACGGCATGCGGTCGGTGAACGAGACGGTGTTGTCGACGTGGTGGATGTGCCCGCCGGTGATGCCGAAGTGCGCCTCGATGCCCGGCGGGGGCAGCGGTACCGCGTCGGCGATCAGGTCGGCGGTGCCGGGGGCGTACCGCTCGACGATCTCGACGAGCCTGTCGACGTAGCCGGGCAGTTCCGCGTCCCAGGTGGTGCCGGCCAGCTCGTACGGGACCGACTGGACGAACAGCGCCGACGAGTGGTGTCCGGCGGCGTCGGAGAGCGACGGGTCGACTGTGGTGTGCAGGTACCACTCGATGGTGGGCTCCGCCGGCAGTCGCCCGGCCCGCACGTCGGCCCACATGTCGCGCAGCGCGGTCATCGGCGAGGTGGCGTCCCCGCCCACTAGCGATGCGGACCCGGGCAGCAGGTGGATGGTGGAGCCGAACGGGCTCGGCGTGCCGGGCGGCAGGCAGGAGAACGTCGGCAGCCCGCTGAGCGCCAGGTTGAGCTTGAGGGTGGTTCCGGGCCGGCGGACCGCCGCCATCCGTTCGCCGAGTCGCGCCGGAAGCGCGCCGTCGGGCATTAGGTCCATCAGCCGGTACGGGTCACACGCGCCGAGCACCACACGCGCGGCGACCTCTCGGCCGTCGGCGAGCACGACTCCGCTGGCCGCGCCGCCGTCGAGTGTCACCGCGCTCACCGGCGTACCGGTCAGGATGGTGGCCCCGGCGGCGCGTGCGGCGTCGGCGAACGTGCGGGAGACGGTGCCCATCCCGCCCTCGGCGATCATCCAGGTGCCACCGGAGCCGGGCAGCCGGCACATGTTGTGCACCAGGAAGTTGTGGCCGGTGCCGGGGTCGTCCGGGCCCGCGTTGAGGCCGGACAGCCCGTCGGTGACCGCGTACATGCTGACCAGCAGCTCGGAGCGGAACTCGAACCGGGCCAGATAGTCCGCGACCGAGCCGCGGACGAGGTCGACGAAGACCTGCCGCAGCGCCGGGCGGACGTGCCGCTCGGCGGTCTCCTCGGCGGTCAGCGGCTCGGCCAGCCAGGCCGGGGCGAGGTCCTCGCGCAGCGCGGCCAGCTCGGCCTGCATGGCGTCGTCGGCGGCCACGTCGGCGGGGGAGAAGAACTCGGCGAGCTGGGTCCGGGTGGCGGCGGTGTCGCTGCCGAAGAGCAGGTACGGCGAGCCGAGGCCGCCGGGCGTGGGCAGGAAGTAGTGCGGGTCGCGGCGCAGCACCGGGATCCGTACGTCGAGCGTGGCGAGCAGCTCCGGGGGCATGAGACCGAGCAGGTACGACCCGGTGGAGTGGCGCAGCCCTGGCACCTTCGGGAACGGGTTCTCGGTGCGGGTCGCGCCGCCTATGACGTCGGCCGCCTCCAGCACGAGCACGTCGAGGCCGGCGCGGGCCAGCAGAATGGCGGAGACCAGACCGTTGTGCCCGGCGCCGACGATCACGATGTCGGCGCGGCTGGGAAGTTCACTGCTCATGCCGCCGCAGCCTAGTCCGTGCCGCCCTTGCCCGCGGTGATCAAGAGGTTTGCGTCAGCAGACGACGTCGGGATGACGAAAACCTCTTGGTCACCAAGGGTCGGCGGGGAGGTGGAGGGTGAAGGTGGAGCCTTGGGTGGGGGTGCTTGTGGCGTCCACGGTGCCGTTGTGGGCCTCGGCCAGTTTGCGGACGATGGCCAGGCCCAGGCCGCTGCCCCCGGTCTGGCGACTGCGCGACCTCTCTCCCCGCCAGAAGCGGTCGAACACTCGGGGCAGGTCCTCGGCCAGGATGCCGCTGCCGGTGTCGGCGACCGCGATGGTCACCTCGCCGTTCGCCGTCCGGGCGCTTATCGTCACGCTGCCATCCGCGGGGGTGTGGCGCACGGCGTTGGCGACGAGGTTGCCGACGGCCTGGCGCAGCCGTACCGGGTCGGCATACACCTGCGGGTCGGCGTCGACCCGCACCGAGAGGTGGACATTGGCACTGTCGGCCTGGACGCGGTGCGCCTCCGCCACCTGCGGCAGCAGGTCGGCGAGGTAGACCTGTTCCGGGTGCAGCCGCAGGGCGCCGGCGTCGGCCTGGGCGAGGTCCTGCAGATCGGCGATGACGTGTTGGAGGAGCGTGGCCTCCTCCAGCAGCGACGACACCAACCGCTGGTCCAGGGCGGCGACGCCGTCCTCGGCGGCCTCCAACCAGCCCCGGATGTTGGTGACCGGGGTGCGCATCTCGTGGGCGATGTCGCTGACCATGGCGCGACGGAGCTGTTCCAGGTGTTCGCGCCGCTCGGACATGTCGTTGAACGCCTCGGCCAGCCGGGCGATCTCGTCTCGGCCGGTGACCCGGACGCGGGCGGATCCGTCGCCGTCGCGCATCCGTTGCGCGGCCCCGGTCAGCGCGTGCAGCGGCCGGGTCAGTCGGATGCCGGCGAGCACTGTGACGCCGACAGTCACCAGCAGGACGAGGCCGGCGACCGCCGCGATACGGGCCTGGTTGGTCCCGGACAGGTCGAAGGTGGTCGTGGGGTGACCGCCGGGATCGGCGACGAACAGGGTCGCCGCCGGGGCCACGTACGGCAGGAGTTGTTCGCGCCGGCTGGTGTCGACGCAGGCGCCGGCCGCCCGGTTGTGGTCCTGGTCGACCTCGGCGGCGTCTCGGGAGTCGTCTCGCCCGTTGGCTGGTTGCCGTACCCAGGTCCAGTCTCCCGCGACGCGCACGGCGGGCAGTTGGCGACGAGCCAGACAGGTGTTCACCAGTGCGTTGAGCTGCGCCAGCGCCTTGCGTTCGGTTGCCGTGGGGACCGCCAGGTCGGATCGGTACTGGATACAGGTGATGGTGTCGGTCAGGTCCGTGCCGGGGGTGTCGATGCGCGGACGGCCGGTGGGGCCGTCGGCGACAGCTGCCTCGAGCTTCGCCCGCACCGTCAGGCAGTTGACGGCCTTGACCGCCCTGTCGTGCAGCGTCCGGCGCTCGTCGGGCGGGAGCAGGTACGGGCCCGCGGCGCGGGGATCGATGCGGGCGTTTCCGGCTCCGTCGCCGACAGTGGCGAGCCCCGGGGTCAGGGCGGTGTCCACGGAGAGCGCGTCGACGGTCGCGGAGGGCTTCGTCGGCAGCGGGCCCGCCTCGGGTGCTGAGTCGGCGACCGGCGTGCCGGATTCGGTGGTCAGGGTGATGCGCCGGCCGACCTGCGCGGCGAGCGGTCGCACTGTCGCGTCGACGCCGTCCCAGCTCGGGTGGGTCGCCGCGTAGGCGATCAGCGTGTCGTAGATGCGGGCGTCGTCGGCGAGCGCCTGCCCCTGTTCCTGCCGGATCGCCCCGGTCGTGGTGCGGACGGCCAGCCAGGCGGTGGCCGCGATCGAGCCGACGGCGATGAGGACGGCAAGCGTCAGCAGCCGGAGCAGCAGGCTGCGGTGCAGCGGCACCTCACGCCGCATGGTGAGTCTCCTCGGCCAGCTTGTAGCCGACGCCGTAGACGGTCACCAGGCGGGTCGGCTTGCGAGGGCTGGGCTCGATCTTGCGGCGCAGGTTCATGACGTGGACGTCGACGGTCCGGCCGGTGATGTACCTGTCGAAACCGTGCAGGTAGCCGAGGAGCTGGTCGCGGGTGAAGACCCGTCCGGGCTGGGCGGCCATCGCCTGGAGCAGCTGGAACTCGCCGGGTGTGCAGTCGACGCGTCGTCCGTCGACGCGTACCTCGTGGCGGACCGGGTCGACGTGCAGGGCGCCGACGCGCAGCACCGGGTCGGCCACGTGCGCCGACCGCTGGCCCCGTCGCAGCAGCGTCCGCACGCGGGCCACCAGCTCGCGCGGGCTGTACGGCTTCGTCATGTAGTCGTCGGCACCGAGGTCGAGGCCGAGCAGGAGGTCGTCCTCGGTCGACCGGGCGGTGAGCATGAGCACCGGCAGGTCGGACTCGCGGCGCAGAATGCGGCAGACGTCCAGGCCGTCGACCTTCGGCATCATCACGTCGAGGATCAGCAGCGCCGGTGGGCGTTGACGGATCTGCTCCAGGGCGGCCCGCCCGTCGCCGACGACGACGACCGCGTGGCCCTCCCGTTCGAGGTAGCGCCGTGCCAACTCGGCCTGCTTCTCGTCGTCCTCGGCTATCAGCACCAGCGCACCCACGGCAGCGACTGTACGTCGAAGGGTCGTCGCCGGCGGTGCCGCTGAGCTGGGACTACCGGATGAGCATCGGTTCCTGACAGGTCTCTGACAACTGGCCGTGAGGCTGCCGGCATGACGAAAGCACCACGACGACTCGGGCTTGCCGTGCTCACTCTGTTCGCCGCCGTCCTCGCCGGCTGCGACCCGGAGACGTCCGACACCGGGAGTACTGCCGACGTCGCCTCTCTCGCCACGGCGTCCGCCGCGCCGAGCGCGTCCGCCTCGGGTGCGGCCGGCAACGGCCGCCCGCAGTTACGCCTGGACATGAACGAGGACGAGAAGCAGCGGCTCTGGAACACGTACAACTACTGCCTGCGCGACCACGGGGTCAGGGAGCTCAAGGAACGTTCGGCCGGGGCCCCCAAGGGGAGCGGCATCATCTCCCTCGACCAGAGCGGTGAGCCGAAGGCGGCGTACGTGGCGTGCGCCGACAAGCTGCCGCTGCAGCCGCCGGAGCTGGACGAGGAGAAGAACCCGAACTACGCGAGTCAGTGGAACGACTACGTGCAGTGCCTGCGCGGGCGCGGCATGAAGATCCACTCGCTGCCGGACGGCTCCGGCTGGACGTACGACGACGGGGTCGACGACCCGTCGGGCGGTCTGGAGGGCGCCGTGTACGACAAGGCCGAGAAGGAATGCACGCTGGAGGCGTTCCGTGGCAAGAAATAGGCTGGCGATGGCGGCCCTGGTGACGGTGACGTTGGCCGTCGCCGGCGCCGGCGTCACCGTGCTGACGCTGCGGCGTGCCGGCGCGGACGACGCGGCGAGCGCCCCGCCGCCGCTGACGACGACGACGGTCACCCGCACCGACCTGTCGGACAGCCGGTCGCTCGACGGAACGCTGGGGTTCGGCCCGGAGCAGGTGGTGAAGGGGACGGGTGCGGGCGTCGTCACCCGCCTGCCGAAGGTCGGCGACACGGTCGCCCGCGGCAAGCCGCTCTACTGGGTCAACGACCAGCCGGTGCCGGTGCTCTTCGGCGACGTCCCGCTGTTCCGCACGCTCGACAAGCCCGGTCTCGTGGGCAGCGACGTGCGCGTCGTGTCGGACAACCTGGCCGCGCTCGACTACCAGACTGGCACGCGGCCGACCCGGGCCAAGGACGGCACGAAGATCCCCGCCGGGCAGTCCCTGCTTACCGACTCCCTGGTGGCCGCGATCAAGAAGTGGCAGCAGGCGCTCGGCCTGCAACCGACTGGCCGGATCGAGGTCGGGCAGGCCACGGTGCTGCCGGGTCCGGTCCGGATCAGCGCGGTCAAGGCCGTGCCCGGTGACCCCGCCGCCGGCGAACTCCTGGCCGTCACCGAGAAGGTCAAGCTGGTGACCGTCGCGGTGGAGGCGACCGAGGTCAGCACCATCCGGGTGGGTGCCACGGTCGCGATCACACTGCCCGACACGACCGAGAGTCCCGGCCGGGTCGCCTCGATCTCCCACACCGTCGACGGCGGTGGCCAGGACTCCGGGGGTGGCCAGGCCAGCCCGCCCAAGGTGAACGTCCTCGTCACACCGTCGAAGGCGGCGGACGTGGCGAAGCTGGACGCGGCGTCGGTACGGGTCACGTTCACCACGAGCACCCGCAAGGGCGTACTGGCCGTACCGGTCGGCGCGCTGGTGGCGCTCCGCGAGGGCGGGCACGCCCTCCAACTGCCCGAGGGTGGGTTGCTGGCCGTGGAGACCGGGATGTTCTCCCGGGGGCTGGTCGAGGTCAGCGGCAACGGCGTCACCGAGGGACTCACGGTGGTGACCGCCGCGTGAGCACCGTCGTCCCCTTCCGGGCCAGGAACGCGCCGACCGAGGTCATCCCGGCGTACGCCGAACCGGTCCTGCATCTCGACGGGGTGAGCCGGACGTACCCGGGTGGCGTCACCGCCCTGGACGACGTCTCGCTCACCGTCCGCGCCGGAGAACTCCTCGCCATCGTCGGGCCGTCCGGGTCCGGCAAGTCGACACTGCTGAACATCATGGGCACCCTCGACCTGCCCACCAGCGGGCGGGTACGCGTCGCCGGGCAGGAGGTCACCGAGCTGTCCGACCGTCGGCTCTCGGCGCTGCGCGGCCGCTGGCTCGGCTTCGTGTTCCAGCAGTTCCACCTCGTCGGTGGGCTGGACGCCGCGGAGAACGTCGCGACCGGGCTGCTCTACGCCGGCGTACCCCGTCGTCGCCGACGGCAGACGGCGGCCGACGCGTTGGCCCGGGTCGGCCTGGCGCATCGGGTCGGCCACCTGCCGCACCAGCTCTCCGGTGGGGAGCGGCAGCGGGTGGCGATAGCGCGCGCGCTTGTCAACGAGCCGGCGTTGGTCCTGGCCGACGAGCCGACCGGCGCACTGGACACCGCCAACGGGGAGGCGGTCCTGGCACTGCTGCTGGCGTTGCACGCGGAGGGCACCACCATCGCCGTCATCACCCATGACCGGGACCTCGCCGCCCGGACGCCCCGACAGGTGGAGATCCGCGACGGGCGGATCGTCTCCGACACCGTTGACAGGAGCCGTGGATGAGCACGCAGAAGCAGGTACCCGGCGGCCGACCGCCCCGGCTCGCCCCTGGCGACGTACTCCGGCTCGGTCTGCTCGGGATCACCACCCGGCGGATGCGGGCGGTCCTGTCCGCCCTGGGCATCTCCATCGGCATCGCCACGATGATCGTCGTGGTGGGCATCCCGGCGTCCAGCCAGCGTGACCTGATGAACCAGCTCTCGGCTCTCGGCACCAATCTGCTGCGCGCCGAGCCCGTACCGGATCGTGACCCGCCGGTGCTGCTGCCGGAGGACTCCGTCGCGATGGTGGACCGGATCGGCCCGGTCGAGACGGTGAGCGCGGTGGCGAACACCCACGTGATGGTCCGCCGCAGCGACGTGATGGACCGGTACGACACCTCGGGGCTCACCACCCTTGCCGCGCGCCCGGATCTGCTGCACGTCGTCAACGGCAGGGTCCGCGAGGGCAGGTTCCTCGACGACGGCACGGCTCGGTTGCCCACCGCCGTCCTCGGCTACGTGGCCGCGAGTCGGCTCGGGTTCGCCACTGTGGACCCGGCTCAGCCGCCGCAGGTGTTCATCGGCGAGCGGTGGTTCACCGTGATCGGGGTACTCGATCCGCTGCCCATCGCCCCGGATCTGGACCGGTCGGTGCTTGTCGGCTGGGAGGCCGCCCGGGACCTGCTCGGCTTCGACGGCCATCCCACAGTCGTGTACGTCCGGGCCCGCGAGGACGCGTTGGAGGACGTCCGGGCGGTGCTGCCGGCCACCCTCAACCCGCAGCTACCGGGAATGGTCCAGGTGAGCCGCCCCTCCGACGCGCTCGCCGCGAAACGGGCCACCGAGAGCACCTTCTCCGCCCTGTTCCTCGGGCTGGCCGCCGTGGCCCTGCTGGTCGGCGGGATCGGAGTGGCGAACACGATGGTCATCTCGGTGCTGGAGCGCCGTCGGGAAATCGGTCTGCGTCGGGCGCTCGGCGCGAACCGTGGCCAGATCCGGGTGCAGTTCCTCACCGAGTCCGTGCTCCTGTCCGTGCTCGGTGGTGCGGCCGGGGCGCTCCTCGGTGTGCTCGCGACGGCGGGGTACGCGGGCTATCAGGGCTGGCCACCGACGATTCCGGTGACCTCGGTTGCCGGCGGCATCGGCGGCGCGCTGCTCGTCGGCATGGTGGCCGGTGTCTACCCGTCGATCCGGGCCGCCCGCCTAACTCCCACCGACGCCCTCGCCGCCCCGTGAGGCCGCCCGTTGGGCGCGCCAGCGGGAGAGGGCCAGGGTCGCCGAGTAGCCGGCCAGGACGATCACGTGGAACAGGTACAGCCACAGGAGCACTGCCACGCCGGCGCCGATCTCGTCGAAGCCGCCGAACGGCACGCCCAGGTCCAGAGGCAGGGACGCGAAGAGCACGAAGCCGTGCAGGAACCCGGAGAGGTTCGCCGCGGTGAACGACCCGATCCCGAGGGTGGAGAGCCAGTCCGGTGAGGCCGGCCCCACCACCCGGAACACCCACACCAGCACCGGGGTGAGCACCAGCCACACGGCCAGGAACGACAGCACCACGCCCAGCGCGCCGACCCAACCGCCCTGGGTGACCAGGTGGGTGGTGACCGGGAGCGCCAGCAGGATCGACAACAGCAGCGCGGGCGCCGGCGCGAGCAGCGGCAGCAGCAGCAGCCGACCTCGCCAGCCGACCAGATGCTCGTCGCTGCGCGGGGCCGCCACCGACACGAACGCCCGGCGCAGCCCTTCGCCGTACAGCGACGCGGGCAGCAGCGAGGCGAGGGCCAGCACCGGGGTCAACTCCACCCCGGCGTCGACGAGCGCGGCCACCGCCCGGGGCGCGCCGATCGCCGTCGGCAGGGCGTCCACGGCGTACGAGGTGAGCCGGCGTACCCGATCGGCGCCGGCGATCAGCGAGGTGAGCCAGAGGGCCAGGAGCGCCACCGGGACCACGGCGATCGCGCCGTAGAAGGTGATCGCGGCGGCGTGCAGGGACAGGTCCCGCCCGCGTACCGGACGGAACGCGGCACTGGTGATCCGTTTTGCGCGCTGCCATCCGTTGCCCATCGCGACCTCCTTCCCCGTCGTCGGGGACGTCACTCCTTAAGATCGCCGCCCATGACTGTTCTCACCACCGAACGCCTCATCCTGCGCGACTGGACCGCCGAGCCGGACGACCTGGCCCGGATCTACGACATCTACCGCCGCCCGGAGATCACCCGCTGGCTGGGCGCCTCGCCGGGGCTGCCGATGACCGACCCAGCGCAGGCCGTCGAACGGTTGCAACTGTGGCGGGAGCGGCACGCCGCCGACCACGGACGGTACGGCACCTGGGCGATCGAGGTGCGCGAGACCGGCCTGGTGGCCGGCACCGCGTTGCTCAAGCCGCTGCCGGGGCGCGACGAGGCGGTGCGTACCGAGGACATCGAGACGGGTTGGCACCTGCACCCGGATTCGTGGGGTCACGGCTACGCCACCGAGGCCGCTCGGGCGCTCGTGGCACGGGAGTTCGCCACCGGTACCCGGGAGATCTACGCGGTCGTGTCGCCGGGCAACGATCCGTCGATGGCTGTCGCGCGGAGGTTGGGCATGACCCACGTGGGCCAACGCACCGACTGGTACGGCGGCGAGCTGCTGGAGACCTTCGTGCTGGCGGCTCCGGACGCCTGATCGTTCTCGTGGAGGCTGCGGCCCCGGTTCGCTCCGGCGGATCGGGGCCGCACGCACCCAGGCCCGTCAATAGTCACGACTGTCGAAGTGTTGACGCTCCCGTAGCACGTCAGTAACCTTTGGCCAAAGTCATGCAAGATTTGGACAACGGCGTGTCTGCTTTCTTGCATCTGCTCGGAAAACCCCGTGAACCGCTTTCGTGGTGCCCCCGCACCCACCACCTGCTCCACCCCGTGGTCCCGCCACCCGCGGCGCCGTCCCCCAACGACAGGACAGTCATGAGACGAACGAATCTGTTCCGGATGGTGGCGACGACAGTCGCGGCCACGATGATCGCGGCGGCAGGCGCGACGGCCGTGGCGACACCGGCCGCCGCCCGCCCCGTCGAGACGACCGCCGCGTCCGGCAGCGCCTTCGCGGCTGCCGCCACCAACCTCGCCCAGGGTCGTCCCACCCAGGAGAGCGGCCACGCCGACGTGTACGACTCGTCGAAGGTCGTCGACGGCAACGCCGGCAGCTACTGGGAGAGCCTCAACAACTCGTTCCCCCAGTGGGTGCAGGTCGACCTCGGCTCGTCGCAGTCGGTCAACCAGGTCGTGCTGAAGCTGCCGACCTCCGGTTGGGGCACCCGGACGCAGACGCTGAGCGTGCGGGGCAGCGCCAACGGATCGTCGTTCACCGACCTGGTCGGGTCGCAGACGTACAGCTTCAACCCGGCCAGCGGCAACACGGTCACGATCAACGTCAGCGCGACCTCTACCCGCTACGTCCGGATCACCATCACCGCCAACAGCGGCTGGCCGGCCGGGCAGCTCTCCGAGCTGGAGGTGTACGGCAGCGGCGGCACCACCCCCGACACCACCGCGCCGAGCGTCCCGGGCAACCTGTCGTACACCCAGTCGGGCACCACCATCAGCCTCACCTGGGTCGCGTCGACCGACAACGCGGGCGGCAGCGGCATCGCCGGCTACGACGTCTACCGCAACGGCGCGTTCCTCCAGTCCGTCGGGAACGTGACCACCTTCAACGACACCCAGCCGGCCACGGCGACGGTCTCGTACTACGTCCGGGCCCGTGACGCCGCCGGCAACCTCTCCGGCAACAGCAACACGGTCACCCGTACGGGCAGCGGTGACACCACCGCGCCGAGCGTTCCGGGGACGCTGTCGCAGAGCACGTCGGGCAGCACCATCACGCTCACCTGGGGAGCCTCCACCGACTCCGGCGGCAGTGGGCTCGCGGGCTACAACGTCTACCGGGGCGGCAACCTGATCGCGACGCTCGGCACCCTCCTGACCTATCAGGACACCCAGCCGGCCACGGCGACCGTGTCGTACTACGTCCGGGCCCGCGACGGCGCGGGCAACCTGTCCGGCACCAGCAACACCGTGACCCGGACCGGCAGCAACCCGCCCGCCTGCACGAACGTGGCGCAGGGCAAGAGCATGTCGGCGAGCGGCTCCACCTTCAGCTTCACCCCCGACAAGGCGAACGACGGACAGCTCGCCACCTACTGGGAGGGCGCGGCGAGCTACCCGCAGAACCTGACAGTGGCGCTGGGCGCGAACCACTCCATCTCCGCAGTCACCGTGAAGCTCAACCCGGACCCGTCGTGGGGCACCCGTACCCAGACCATCCAGGTCCTCGGCCGCGACCAGGCGTCGTCCGCGTACACCAGTCTGGTCGCTGCGGCGGCCTACCAGTTCGTTCAGGGCACCAACGCGGTGACCATCGGAGTCACCGCGACCACCGCGGACGTGCAGTTGCGCTTCACCGGCAACACCGGCGCACCGTCCGGCCAGGTGGCCGAGCTGGAGGTGTGCGGCACGCCGGCGCCCAACCCGGACCTGGTCGTCAGCTCGGTGACCTGGTCGCCCACGTCGCCCAGCGAGGCCAGCGCGGTCACGCTCTCGGCCGTGGTGCAGAACATCGGCTCGGCGTCCGCCGGTGCGACGACTGTCAACTTCAGCCTGGCCGGCGCGGTCGTCGGCAGCGCCACGGTGGGCGCGCTCGCCGCGGGCGGCTCGACCACCGTGTCGTTCAACGCAGGTACGCGGCCGATGGGCAGCTACGCCGTCTCGGCGGTGGTCGATCCGACGAACACGATCGTCGAGCAGAACAACGGCAACAACAGCCTCACGGCGGCGTCTCCGCTTGTGGTGACGCAGGCCCCCGGGCCGGACCTCCAGGTGCTCAGCATCGCGTCGAACCCGCCGAACCCGGCCGTCGGAGCCGCCGTCACGTTCACCGTGGCCGTCCGCAACCGGGGCACCACCGCGACGGGCGCGAGCACCGTCACCCGGCTGGTGGTCGGCGGCACCACGCTCAACACCACTACCGCGTCGATCGCGGCCGGCGCGACGGCCACCGTGGCCGTCAGCGGTAGCTGGACCGCCACCAGCGGCGGGGCCACCATCACCGCCACTGCTGACGCGACGAACGTGGTCGCCGAGACCAACGAGAGCAACAACGCGTTCAGCCAGGCCATAGTGGTCGGCCGTGGGGCCGCCGTCCCGTACGTCTCCTACGAGGCCGAGGCCGGCCGTTACCAGGGCACGCTGCTGGAACCCGACGCGCTGCGCACCTTCGGGCACACCAACTTCGCCAGCGAGTCCTCCGGCCGCAAGTCGGTACGGCTCACCAGCACCGGCCAGTTCGTCGAGTTCACCTCGGCCAACCAGGCCAACTCCATAGTGGTGCGCAACTCCATCCCGGACGCCCCCGGTGGCGGCGGCATCGAGGCGACCATCAGCCTCTACGTCAACGACGTCTTCTCCCGGAAGCTGACCCTGTCGTCGAAGCACAGCTGGCTCTACGGCAACACCGACGGGCCGGAGGCGCTCACCAACACCCCGCAGGCCGACGCCCGACGGCTCTTCGACGAGTCGAACGCGCTGCTGGCGCAGTCCTACCCGGCCGGCACGCGGTTCAAGTTGCAGCGCGACTCGGGTGACACCGCCTCCTTCTACGTCATCGACATGATCGACCTGGAGCAGGTGGCCCCGGCCGCGAGCCAGCCGGCCGGCTGCACCTCGATCACCGCGTACGGCGCGATCCCGAACGACGGGCTCGACGACACCGCCGCCATCCAGCGGGCCGTGACCGACGACCAGAACGGCGTCATCGGCTGCGTCTGGATCCCCGCCGGGCAGTGGCGGCAGGAACAGAAGATCCTCACCGACGACCCGCTGAACCGGGGTACGCACAACCAGGTCGGCATCAGCAACGTCACCATCCGGGGTGCCGGCATGTGGCACTCGCAGCTCTACACGCTCACCGAGCCGCAGAACGTGGTGGGCGGCATCAACCACCCGCACGAGGGCAACTTCGGCTTCGACATCGACAAGAACACCCAGATCTCCGACATCGCCATCTTCGGCTCCGGCCGGATCCGCGGCGGTGACGGCAACGCCGAGGGCGGCGTCGGTCTGAACGGTCGCTTCGGCACCGGCACGAAGATCAGCAACGTCTGGATCGAGCACGCCAACGTGGGCGTCTGGGTGGGCCGCGACTACGACAACATCCCCGACCTGTGGGGCCCGGCCGACGGGCTGGAGTTCAGCGGCATGCGGATCCGCGACACGTACGCCGACGGCATCAACTTCAGCAACGGCACGCGCAACTCGCGGGTCTTCAACTCGTCGTTCCGCACCACGGGCGACGACGCGCTCGCCGTCTGGGCCAACCCGTACGTCAAGGACCGCAGCGTCGACATCGCCCACGACAACCACTTCGTCAACAACACCATCCAGCTGCCCTGGCGGGCCAACGGCATCGCCATCTACGGCGGCTACGACAACTCGATCGAGAACAACCTGATCTGCGACACCGCCAACTACCCGGGCATCATGCTGGCGACCGACCACGACCCGCTGCCGTTCTCCGGCACGACGCTCATCGCCAACAACGGCCTCTACCGCACCGGTGGCGCCTTCTGGAACGAAGACCAGGAGTTCGGCGCCATCACGCTCTTCCCCTCGACCAGGGACATCACCGGGGTCACGATCCGCGACACCGACATCATCGACTCCACGTACGA
This sequence comes from Micromonospora sp. DT43, assembly GCF_049841645.1. NCBI lineage: Bacteria > Bacillati > Actinomycetota > Actinomycetes > Micromonosporales > Micromonosporaceae > Micromonospora > Micromonospora sp. DT43. The sequence goes on from NZ_JBNCKR010000003.1 coordinate 624,690, forward strand.
CGGCATCCAGTTCAAGAACGGCGGCGGCAACATGCCGAACGTCGCCATCACCAACGTACGTATCGACAAGTCGAACAATGGCGCCGGCATCCTCGCGATGAGCGGCGCACGCGGCAACGCCAACCTGACGAACGTGACAATCACCAACTCGGCCGACGGCAACATCGTCATCCAGCCGGGCTCACAGTTCGTCATCAACGGCGGCTGATCCCGGTCGCCGCTTGATCAACACGGTTTCAGTGAAGTCGGGGTGTCCGCAGCCAGCGGACGCCCCGACTTCCATGAAGGCGAGTCGATCACCGTGGCCTGGCGCGGCCCCGTCGTGGCGCCGCCCGTGGTGGCGGGGTGGGGCCGGGTGCGGCGGGGTGGGGCCGGGTGCGGTCAGGCGGTCGCCACCGGCACCAGGGCCGCCGCGAGGGCCTCGGCGTTCTTCTTGTCCACCCGGGGGAAGGTCAGGGTGATCCCGTCTCCCGCGGCGCCGAAGGCGATGCGCAGCAGGCTCACGATGCCCATCTTCGCCTCGGCGAGTGCGACCTGCTCCCGAGGCACCTCGGCCAGAACACCGGTGCCGGGCCCGCCGAGGAAGGTCTGCGGCAGGAAGATCAGTCGCCGGTCGGTGACGACGACGAACTGCTTCTTGGTCCGCGCCAGCGCGTGGCCCACCGCCCCGGCACCCGCAGTGATCAGTCCCTGCGAGACGACCGTGCCGAGTCGACTGGCCGAGAAACTGCCTACCATTGCCCGGGTCGCGGTGACCGGCTGTTCCCCGGGTTGCAGGATCGACGCCACTCGCTCGAACGCGCGGGTCTGAAGCTTCTGGTTCATGTGCTTCCCTCCGTGTTTGACCGTGATCGGCGCTGATGCTTGCGCAACAGGAGGCCCCGGGCCATCCGTCGATCAGGCGCATGATCAAGACGGTCAGCCATGGTCGGTGTCGGGTCACCCGCGGCTTCGGGCCTGCGCGCAGGGGCCGTCGTGGGCGTCGGGACGTCAGCACCGGCCGACGCCGCCGAGCCGGGCGTCACAGAACACTCGGGTACGTAGAAACTGCGCGTCCTCCTCGCTGAGCGTCATCTCGCCGAAGTCGACGACGGCGAGGTGGCCGAGCGAGTCGCACAGCGCCACGGCCAGCGCGGCGACCTCGTCGAGGCTGGTCAACGTGGTCGGCAGGTGGATGATCCAGCGTGGCCGGGTTGCGAAGCTCAGGGCAGGATCACCGTTCCTCCAGCGATCAACGTCTAGAGATCCGTGCGGACTGGGTGTGCGATGAACGTGCTTCTGGGGCTGCGGTGGCTAGGCTGAGCTGACCAGAATGTCCCGCTGAGGGGGTGAGCCCGGATGGCCCAGGCAGCGTTCACGCCGGAGCCGGCGCCGCAGCACACCGAGCCGTCGTTCGACGTCCTGCGGTGGCACGACGAGCCGTGGACCGCGCAGCTCGCCCTCGACCTGTTGCCGGAGACCAACGGCCCCAAGGTTGAGGTCCTGAGCGGAAGCGTGATCGTGACACCACATGCCGGGTACGACCATCAGGACGCGGAACTGGAGCTCGCCTACCTCCTCAAGCAGGCGGCCCGTCGCGCGAAGCTGTGGCTCTATCTCGAGACGAACATCGTCTCGGGCGGGGATCTCTTCATTCCGGACATCGTCCTTCTCGACGCTCCCGGCGGCGGTCGAACGACGATGGACATCGGGCACGCCGTGCTTCTCGGGGAGATCGTCTCCCCCGTAAACCGACGCAAGGACATCATCGACCGCCCGCGCGAGTACGCCTCCGCCAGCGTGCCCTTCTTCCTCCGGGTAGACCTGCGCAATCGGGTGCCCACCATCGCGTTGTACGAGCTGACCGACGGGGAGTACAGGCCGGTGGCTGCCGCTGCGGCCGGGACGCGCTTCGTCATGCGGGAGCCGTTCGAGTTCGCCATCGATCCGGCCGACCTGCTCGGCGAGGAGGCAGTCCCGGAAGAGCCCGGCACCGCTTGATCGACACGCGTTCAAGGAAGTCGGGCTGTCCGGGTGTGGGGGAGGCCGCGACTTCCTTGAAGGCGAGTCGATCATCGGCGCGCGACGAGGAAGCGGTGGGCGGGGAGGGCTGAGGCTCCCAGCGGGCGTCCAGCGACGGTGGGGGAGAATGGCCGCGTGACTTCCCCCCGCGACCTCGTCCTGCTCGGGTCCACCGGTTCGATAGGTACGCAGGCCATCGACATCGTCCGGCGCAACCCGGACCGGTTCCGCGTGGTGGCGCTCGGCGCCGGTGGCGGCAACGTCGGGCTGCTCGCCGCGCAGGCCCTCGAACTGGGCGTCGAGGCGGTCGGGGTGGCCAAGGCGTCCGCCGCGCAGGACCTGCAACTCGCGTTCTACGCCGAGGCGAGTCGGCGGGGCTGGGCCACCGGCGACTTCAAACTTCCCAAGATCGTGGCCGGGCCGGACGCCATGACCGAGTTGGCGCAGTGGCCGTGCGACATCGTGCTCAACGGCGTGGTCGGCTCGCTGGGCCTCGCTCCTACGCTGGCCGCGCTGCGCGGTGGTCGTACTCTCGCGTTGGCCAACAAGGAGTCGCTGGTGGCCGGCGGCCCGCTGGTCAAGGCCGCGGTGACGCGACCGGGGCAGATCGTTCCTGTCGACTCGGAGCATTCGGCGTTGGCCCAGTGCCTGCGGTCCGGGTCGCGCGGTGAGGTGCGGCGGCTGGTCGTCACGGCCAGCGGCGGCCCGTTCCGGGGTCGGCGGCGCGACGAGTTGACGCAGGTCACACCGGAGCAGGCGCTGGCGCACCCGACGTGGAACATGGGGCCGGTCGTCACGATCAACTCGGCGACCATGGTCAACAAGGCGCTTGAGGTGATCGAGGCGCACGAGCTGTTCGACGTGCCGTACGCCGACATCACCGTGATGGTGCACCCGCAGTCGGTGATCCACTCGATGGTCGAGTTCGTCGACGGGTCGACGATCGCCCAGGCCAGCCCACCGGACATGCGCCTGCCGATCGCGCTGGGCATCGGCTGGCCGGACCGGGTGCCCGAGGCGGCCACCGCCGTCGACTGGACGGCCGCGCACACCTGGGAGTTCACGCCGCTGGACGACGTGGCGTTTCCGGCCGTCGCCCTGGCCAAGGCCGCCGGGGAGGCCGGGCGCTGCCGTCCGGCGATCTACAACGCGGCGAACGAGGAGTGCGTGGCGGCGTTCGTGGCGGGTCGGCTGCCGTTCCTCGGCATCGTCGACACCCTCGAACGCGTGTTGGAGGACGCTCCGGACTTCGCCGAACCAGGTACCGTCGAGGACGTGCTCGCGGCCGAGTCGTGGGCGCGCGCGCACGCGCAGGAGATCATCGCGGGTTCGGTGGAAGGAGCTTGATGTCTAACCTGCTCGGGGTGGTGCTCTTCGCCCTGGCCATCCTCATCTCGGTGAGCCTGCACGAGGCCGGTCACATGGTGACCGCCAAGGCGTTCGGGATGAAGGTCACCAAGTATTTCGTCGGCTTCGGCCCCACCCTCTGGTCGTTCAAGCGGGGCGAGACCGAGTACGGCGTCAAGGGCATTCCGCTCGGCGGTTTCTGCAAGATCGTCGGCATGACCGCGCAGGACGATGACGTCGACCCGGCCGACGAGCCGCGCGCGATGTGGCGTTACCCCGTCTGGAAGCGGACCATCGTCATGAGCGCGGGCTCGATCACCCACTTCGCGCTGGCGCTGGTCACCATCTGGCTGGCGGCCGTCTCCCTCGGCCTGCCCAACCCCAAGTTCCCCACCAACGACACGCAGGTCCGGCAGGAGCCGGCGGTGATCTCGCTCTCCGACTGCGTGATGCCGAAACTCGACCAGCGCACCTGCGCCCCGGGTGACCCGGCCAGTCCGGCGGCCCAGGCCCAGTTGCGCGACGGCGACCGGATCACCTCGCTCAACGGCAAGCCGGTCAACAACTACGGTGAGATGCTCGCCGGCCTGCGGGCGCTGAAGCCGGGCGACACCGCGCAGATCGGGTACGTCCGCGACGGGCAGCCCGGCCAGACCAGCACGGTGCTCGCCCAGACCGAGCGTCCACCGATCGACGACCCGAAGGGCGCCGTCGCCCCGGTCGCCGCGCTCGGCGTCACGCTCACCATCACCACCCCGAACCGAGTGACGTACGGGCCGGTCGCGGCGTTCGGCGCCACCGGCGACTTCACTCGCGAGCTGGCCGTCGGCACCGTCCAGGCGTTGCAGCGGCTGCCGCAGAAGGTGCCAGCCCTGTGGACCGCCATCACCGGCGGCGAACGTGACGTGGACACTCCGATCAGCGTCGTCGGCGCCAGCCGCCTCGGCGGTGAGGCGTTCGCCAACAAGGCGTGGTCGCTGTTCGTGCTGCTGTTCATCTCGCTGAACTTCTTCATCGGCGTGTTCAACCTGCTGCCGCTGCTCCCACTGGACGGCGGCCACATCGCCATCGCCTGGTTCGAGCGGGCCCGCTCCTGGCTGTACGCGAAGATCGGCCGCGCCGACCCCGGGCGGGTCGACTACCTCAAGCTGATGCCCTTCACGTACGCGGTGATCCTGATCGGTGGCGTGTTCACGCTGCTGACCATCACCGCGGACGTCGTCAACCCGATCACGCTCTTCCCAAGGTGAGTGCTGAAGTGACCGCAATCAGTCTCGGTATGCCGGCCGTACCGCCCCCGTCGCTCGCCCCCCGCCGGGCCAGCCGCCAGATCATGGTCGGTTCGGTGCCCGTCGGCGGCGGTGCGCCGGTGTCCGTGCAGTCGATGACCACGACCCTCACGTCCGACGTCAACGCCACCCTTCAGCAGATCGCCGAGTTGACCGCGTCCGGCTGCCAGATCGTCCGGGTGGCCGTGCCGTCCCAGGACGACGTCGAGGCGCTGCCCGCGATCGCCAAGAAGTCGCAGATCCCGGTGATCGCCGACATCCACTTCCAGCCCAAGTACGTCTTCGCCGCGATCGACGCCGGCTGCGCGGCCGTCCGGGTCAACCCGGGCAACATCCGCCAGTTCGACGACAAGGTCAAGGAGATCGCCCGCGCCGCGGGGGCGGCGGGGGTGCCGATCCGCATCGGCGTCAACGCCGGCTCCCTCGACAAGCGGTTGCTGGCCAAGTACGGCAAGGCCACCGCCGAGGCGCTCGTCGAGTCGGCGCTGTGGGAGTGCTCGCTGTTCGAGGAGCACGGCTTCCGCGACATCAAGATCTCGGTCAAGCACAACGACCCGGTCGTGATGATCCGCGCGTACCGGCAGTTGGCCGAGCAGTGCGACTACCCGCTGCACCTCGGTGTCACCGAGGCCGGGCCTGCCTTCCAGGGGACGATCAAGTCGGCGGTCGCCTTCGGCGCCCTGCTCGCCGAGGGCATCGGCGACACCATCCGGGTGTCGCTGTCCGCCCCGCCGGTCGAGGAGATCAAGGTCGGCAACCAGATCCTGGAGTCGCTGGGCCTGCGTGAGCGCGGCCTGGAGATCGTCTCCTGCCCGTCCTGCGGGCGCGCCCAGGTGGACGTCTACAAGCTCGCCGAGGAGGTCACCGCCGGCCTGGAGGGGCTGCCGGTGCCGCTGCGGGTGGCCGTCATGGGCTGCGTCGTCAACGGTCCGGGCGAGGCCCGCGAGGCCGACCTCGGCGTCGCCTCCGGCAACGGCAAGGGCCAGATCTTCGTCAAGGGTCAGGTCGTCAAGACGGTGCCCGAGGCGCAGATCGTGGAGACGCTCATCGAGGAGGCGCTCCGCATCGCCGACGAGATGGGCGCCGAGCTTCCCGAGGAGCTGCGCGGGCTGGTCACCGGCCCGACCGTCACCGTGCACTGACCTCCGCTGCCTGCGGAAAGCGGCCGCCTCCCCTCGGGGAGACGGCCGCTTTCGTCTGTGCCGGCTTCGCGCGTCACTCGGACTCGGCGAGGATCGCGTACAGCTTGCGTCGGGTCTCGTCCAGCACCTTGGCGGCCCGCTCACGCTGGTCGTCGGTGCCGTTCATCATGACCTGACGCAGGGCGTTCATCGCCTGCGCGCCGGAGTCGCGGATGTCGTGCCAGCTGCTCACCGTGCCCTGGGCGACGTCCGCCCACGGCGGGGTCTGCGCTGCCTCGGTAGCCTCGGCCTGGCCGGCCTCGGTGACCGTGAACCGCTTACGTCCGCCGCCGGCCTCCTCGGTGCTGGCGACGATCGCACCCTCGTCCTCCAGGAGTTGGAGCGTGGGGTAGATCGAACCGGGGCTCGGCCGCCACGCCCCACCGGTGCGGGAGTCGATCTCCTGGATCATCTCGTAACCGTGCATCGGCCGCTCGGTGAGCAGGGCCAACACCGCACCACGGACGTTGGGGCGTCGGCCCCTGCCTCGTCCGCGACCGCGTCCGCCCCAGGGGCCGCCGTGTTCGTGACCGTGCGGGCCATGGGGGCCGGGCGGGACCGGCGGGAAGCCGAACCCACGCATCCGGGCCTCGTGCATCGGGTGGTGCTGTCGGTGGAACCTCATGGGGCTCTTCCTCTCTGCGTACTGTCGCTGATGCATCAACGATATATCGGCAATGCATCGTCGACAAGGCCCAATTCAAAAACCGTACGTACGTCTTGTTAAAGTGTCGGCATGCCCCTGCTTCCGCCGCCCGGCCCGGCCCGGGTCCTCACCCTCGGCACTCTGGTCAAGACCGTCGGGCGGGGCCTGTGGCTGGTGGCCAGCGCGCTCTTCCTCACCCGCTCGGTCGGTCTCTCGGCCACCCAGGTCGGTGTCGGGCTGACCATCTCGGCGCTCGTCGGCGTGCTCGCGAGCGCGCCGAGCGGCTACCTGGCCGACCGCGTCGGGCCGCGCGGCGCACAGGTCGGCGGGCTGATGGCGGCCGGCATCCTGACCGCCGGGCTGATCACCGTCCGATCATTCCCCGCCTTCCTGCTGGTCGGCGCGGCCACGGCGCTCGCCGACGCGGTCGAGCGCGGCGCCCGCGGAGCGCTCATCGCCGGCGCGATCCCTGCCGACCAACGGGTGCACACACGCGCCTACCTGCGGGCCACCACAAACGTCGGGATCTCCGTCGGCGCCGTCCTTGGCGGCTTCGCCATCGCCGCCGACACCCGCGCCGGCTACCTCACGCTGATCCTGACCACGGCGGCGGCGTCGCTGGCCGCCGCAGCGATCTCCGTCCGGCTGCCCACCGTCGCACCCGTCGCCGCCCCGACGCGAGGACCCCGGCTGGTCGCCTTGCGGGACCGCCCGTTCCTCGCCTTCACCCTGCTCGACGGGCTGATGTCCATGCACTTCAGCCTGCTCACCCTCGCCTTGCCGTTGTGGATCGCCGGGCACACCACCGCGCCGGCCTGGATGATCTCGGTGTTGACGCTTGTCAACACCGCGCTCGTGGTGCTCCTGCAGGTACGCGCGGCACGCAGCGCCGTCACCCTGCCGAGGGCGGCCCGCGCATCCGGCCGGGCCGGAGTCGCCATCGCCCTGGCCTGCGTACTGTTCGCTGCCAGCGGCGCACTGCCCACACCGGGCGCCATCGGGCTGCTCTGCTGCGGGTCGCTCGCGCACGTGATCGGGGAGCTGTGGCACTCCGCCGCCGGATGGGGGATCTCCTTCGGGCTGGCGCCCGCCGACGCGCAGGGCCAGTACCAGGGGACGTACGGCATGGGTTACGAGCTGGGCAAGATGCTTGCGCCCGTCGCGGTGACCAGCCTCGCCCTCGGTTGGGGCGTACCGGGATGGCTCGCGCTGGGCGGGCTGTTTCTCCTGCTCGGTGCCCTGGTGCCCCCGGTCGTCCGGTGGGCTGGCCGGACCCGTCCGGCCAGCCCTGTCACCGAGCCGCTGACCGTCTGACGACGGGCTCGCCACTCGGCCGGCGGGGCGGGGGGTCGATCTGGCAGGCTGGTAGTCGTGCTGACGGTGCCGGTACGGCAACTGGGGGAATCGGAGCGCCGCGCGGTCGAGCGCCTCCTCGACCGTGACCCGTTCGCGGGCGCGCAGGTCGCCGAGCGCATCGCCGCGCGCGGGCTCTCCTGGTGGCGGGCCGAAGGGCGGATCCTGGGGTACGGCGCCCGGCGCAACCTCGAATCGCTGTGCTGGCTCGGCGGCAACCTGACACCTGTGCTCGCCACCGACGCCGCCGTCTCCGCCTTCGCCGACCTGCTCGCCGGGGAGGAGCGGCTGTGCTCCTCCATCGTCGGCCGCGCCGACGCCGTCCTCGGCCTCTGGGACCGGCTCTCCGACACGTGGGGCCCCGCCCGCGACGTCCGACCCAACCAGCCACTGCTGGCGACCGACACAATGCCTCCCGTACCGGCCGACCCGCAGGTACGCCGCGTCCGCTCCGGCGAGGTCGACAGGCTCTTTCCGGCGGCCGTCGCCATGTACACCGAGGAGGTCGGGGTCTCCCCACTCGCCGAGGACGCCGGCCGCAGCTACCGCCGCCGGGTCAACGACCTGGTCCGCGCCGGCCGCGCGTACGCCCGGTTCGTCGACGGCAAGGTCGTGTTCAAGGCCGAGTTGGCAGTCGTGACCAAGCGGACCGCCCAGGTCCAGGGCGTCTGGGTCGCGCCGGAGTGGAGAGGCCGTGGCATCGCCGCCGCTGCGATGGCCGCCGTCGTACGCGACGCCCTGCTCCGGGTCGCCCCCACCGTCAGCCTCTACGTCAACGACTTCAACCTGCCGGCCCGCCGGGTGTACGAGCGGTGCGGCTTCCAGCCGGTCGGCACGCTCGCCACGGTCCTCTTCTAGCCCGTCCGCTGCTGCGGCTCACGGCACCCTTGCGGAGGTCGGGGTGCTGGATATGCCGCTGGCCGGCACCCGCAGTGCGGATGCCGGCCAGTCGGTCGGGGTCGTGCGGTGGGTCAGCTGTTCCAGTGCTGGGCGACGATGTCGGTGGCCTGCTGCTCCCACTGGGCGTACGCGTCCGGGTAGGCGGAGACCTGCACGGTCTGCGCGGCCTCGGTCAGCGGCATGTCCTGCCAGCCGTCGACCTGCTTGAGGCCCTTGAGGAACGCGGTCGTGGAGTACTCGGGGTTGGTGATCTGCTCCGGGGTGCCCCAACCACTGGACGGGCGCTGCTGGAACAGGCCCAGCGAGTCGTGGTCGTTGGCGTCGCCGAGGTGACCCAGGTTGTCGAGCTTCGACTCCTGCAGGCTCGTCGCGATCGAGATGACCGCGGCGCGCTCGGGCAGGCCGGCCTTCTTCGTGGCCGCGATGATCGCCTTGGCGTTGCCGGTCTGCTCGTCGTTCAGGTCGATGTGCGACTGCTCGCCCTGCGGCTTCGGCGCCGCGGTCTGCACGGCGGCGGCGACGGGCTTGGCGTCCATCGTCGGGGTGGCGGCGTGGGCGGCGATCGGGCCGGCGAAGACGCCACCGGCGAACGCGAGACCGGCAACGGAGAGCATGCTCTTACGGAAGATCGTGTTCATGAGGGGTAGCTCCTTCGGGGGTAGGAACACCCGCATCACCAGGGGGGCGGTGGCGCGGGTGTGAGCACCTCGTCCGGCGCTGCACAGTTCAAAGGGGGAAAGTCTGGGGGTCGGCGGCCTGCGAGCGGGGGGCTCGTGGCGCCGGGACCGTGTGTAACGACCGGCTGGCCGGGGTCATTCCCGCGGCCGGCCTGCCCAGGGATACCGGATCGGGCCGGTGCGCCCGGCGGGCCAGTGGTCGTTCGGGGATCTGCAACGACCCGACCGGGCCGGCCATTCCCACCCTCACCACGGGGCGGGCGGCGGTGGCCGTGGTCCTGCGATCGTCAGGGTGTGAAACGACCCCCGGCCCGCCACGATTCCGGCCCACGGATGCACCCGGTCACACCCGACCGAACGCAGAAACGGACATTGCGCCCAGACCGACCGAGCCGTGACACCGAAGCGGACGTGCAGGCGATGATCGACACGAGTTCGCTGATACCGGGCTATCCGGGGCACCGGGACCCCCCGGTATCAGTGAACTCGTGTCGATCACGCTAAACCGCCCCGGGTGCCCTGCCAGGAGGGCGCGAGGCTGATCGGCGGGCGGACATATCAAGTCTCCGGAGACCGGCAAATGCCTAGGATCGGGGCAAGAGCCTAGAGGAGGTTGGCATGACCACAGCGATGGAGATGCCCCGGGTCCAGGAGTGTGTGGTCGCGGCGTGTGCGTACAACCAGGGCGGTGACTGCCACGCCTTCGCGATCACCATCGGCAGCATGGACCACGCGCACTGCCACACCTTCGTCGAGTCGCCCGTCCGTGGCGGCGTGGACGGCCTCACCGCCCAGGTGGGCGCCTGCCAGCGTTCCGACTGTCGGCACAACGAGCAGTTGGAGTGCCACGCCTCGTCCATCAAGGTTGGCCCGGACAACGACATGGCCGACTGCATGACGTACGCCGGTCGCTGACCCGCGAAAGCGGGCTCAGGGCAGGTCGTTGGAGTGGCGGATGACCGTCACCAGGTCGTCGATGATGCCGGTGAGGGCGAAGTCCTTCGGGGTGAAGACCCGGGCCACCCCGGCTGCCCGCAGGGTGTCGGCGTCGCCGACGGGGATGATGCCGCCCACCACCACCGGCAGGTCCGCCCGGCCGGCGGCGCGCAGCCCGTCGAGCACAGCGGGTACGGCGGCCAGGTGTGAGCCGGACAGCACGGAGAGCCCGACCAGATCGACGTCCTCCTCGACGGCGGCTGCCACGATCTGCCCGGCGGTCAGCCGGATGCCCTGGTAGACGACCTCGAATCCGGCGTCGCGGGCGCGTACCGCGATCTGTTCCGCGCCGTTGGAGTGCCCGTCGAGGCCGGGTTTGCCGACCAGCAGCCGGAGCCGGCCGCGGCCCAGCTCGCGGGCTGTGGCGTTGACCCGCTCACGGACGGCGGCGAGGCCGGGGTCGCCGCCGCTGCCGGTGGCGCCGGCCAGGCCGGTGGGCGCCCGGTACTCGCCGAAGACCTGGCGCAGCGCGCCGGCCCACTCGCCGGTGGTCACCCCGTCGCGTACACATTCCAGGGTGGCGGGCATCAGGTTTGTCGTGGTCGCGGCGTCCGCGCGGAGCCGGGCCAGTGCCGCGTCGACCGCCGCGTCGTCCCGGCCGGCACGCCACTGGCGTACGGAGGCGACGGCCGCCGCCTCGACCGCGGGGTCGACCTGTTCGACGACATCCGCTCCGGCGGCGGTCAGCGGGGAGGGTTCGGTCTCGGCGTACCTGTTGACGCCGACCACCACGTCGGCGCCGGACTCGATCCGGCGGCGGCGTTCGGCCAGCGAGGCGACAAGCGCGCTCTTGAGGTAGCCGGTCTCCACGGCGGCGACCACCCCGCCCAGCTCCAGCACCTTGGTCAGCTCGGCGCGCGCCCCGGTGACGATCTCGTCGACGAGCGCGGTCATCACGTGCGAGCCGGCGAAGAGGTCGGGGTATTCGAGCAGGTCCGACTCGTACCCCAGGACCTGCTGCATCCGCAGCGACCATTGCTGGTCCCAGGGGCGGGGCAGGCCGAGCGCCTCATTCCAGGCGGGCAGTTGCACGGCGCGGGCCCGGGCGTCACGGGACATCGTCACGCCGAGCATCTCCAGCACGATGCGCTGGATGTTGTTCTCCGGCTGCGCTTCGGTGAGGCCGAGCGAGTTGACCTGTACGCCGTAGCGGAACCGGCGCTGCCGGGCCTCGGTCACCCCGTACCGGTCCCGGGTGATCTCGTCCCAGAGCGCGCCGAACGCGCGCATCTTGGCGATCTCCTCGACGAAGCGCACGCCTGCGTTGACGAAGAACGAGATCCGCTGGACCACCTCGCCCATCCGCTCGGCGGGCACCTGGCCGGAGTCACGGACGGCGTCGAGCACGGCGACTGCGGTGGCCAGCGCGAAACCCACCTCCTGGACGGGCGTGGCGCCGGCCTCCTGGAGGTGGTACGAGCAGATGTTGACCGGGTTCCACCGCGGCATGGTCTTCAGCGTGTGGGCGATGACGTCCGCGGTGAGCCGCAGCGAGGCGGCCGGCGGGAAGATGTACGTGCCCCGCGACAGGTACTCCTTGATGATGTCGTTCTGGGTGGTCCCGGAGAGCATGTCGACGGTCCAGCCCTGCTCCACGGCGACCGTTTCGTACAGGGCCAGCAGCCACATCGCCGGAGCGTTGATGGTCATCGAGGTGTTCATCTCGGCGAGCGGGATGCCGTCGAACAGCGCCCGCATGTCGCCCAGGTGGGCCACCGGCACGCCGACCCGACCGACCTCACCGGCGGCCAGTTCGTGGTCCGGGTCGTACCCCGTCTGGGTGGGCAGGTCGAAGGCGACCGACAGGCCGGTCTGGCCCTTGGCGAGGTTGCGGCGGAAGAGGGCGTTGGTCGCGGCGGCCGACGAGTGGCCGGCGTACGTGCGCATCACCCACGGGCGGTCCCGCTCGGGCAGGCGACTCGGCGTCTCATCCATGGCCGGAGTCTAAGTTACCGTCCAGTAGATCGGGTTGTGGAAAACCACACAGGTCCATGTCGCGGACGTCCAGGCGGGAACTGCCGACAGTGGCGCGCGTCGCCACACCCCGGGGCACCGGAGCGGCCGGTCCAGGGCGCACACTTGACGCCATGGATGACGAGCTGGCGATCTCCGTCCGGGGATTACGCAAGGCGTACGGCGAGAACGTGGCAGTTGCGGGTGTGGACCTCGACGTCCGCCGCGGTGAGGTGTTCGCGTTGCTCGGCCCGAACGGCGCCGGCAAGACCACCACCGTGGAGATCCTGGAGGGCTACCGCCGTCGCGACGCCGGCGAGGTCTCCGTGCTCGGCACGGACCCGGCCCATCCCGACGCGGGCTGGCGATCCCGGGTGGGCATCGTGCTCCAGGGCACCGGCGAGTTCGACGAGCTGACAGTTGCCGAGGTGGTCCGGCACTTCTCCGGCTTCTATCCCGACGCCGACGACCCGGCCAAGGTGATCGAGCGGGTCGGGCTTGCCGGCAAGGCGAAGGCCCGGACACACACCCTCTCCGGTGGGCAGAAGCGTCGTCTGGACGTGGCGCTGGGCATCATCGGCCGCCCCGAGCTGCTCTTCCTCGACGAACCGACGACAGGCTTCGACCCGGAGGCCCGCCGCGAGTTCTGGGAGCTGATCCGCGACCTCGCCGCGGCCGGCACCACAATCGTGCTCACCACCCACTACCTGGACGAGGCCGAGGCGCTCGCCGACCGGGTCGGTGTGATCGCCGCCGGTCGGCTGGTCGAGGTGGCCGCACCCAACCTGCTGGGCAATCGGCAGGAGGCCCTGGCCACGGTCTCCTGGCGTACCCCGGAAGGCGCGCTGGAAAGCGCGCAGAGCGCGACGCCGACGGCCCTGGTGGCCGACCTGGCCGCGCGCCACGGCGGCGAGGTCCCCGGGCTCACCGTGACCCGGCCGACCCTGGAGGACGTCTACCTCACCATGATCGGACACGCGCGATGACGACCACGACGAAGCCTGCGACGCCTGTCGCCGCGAGCCCCGGCCGGCGGCCGGGTACCGGCAGCCTCGCCCTGCGCCAGGGCCGCCTGGAGATCACCCAGTTCCTGCGCAGCCGGGAGTCAGTGGTCTTCACGATGGGCTTCCCCATCATCATGATCGTGATCTTCGCGTCGATCTTCCACGGCACGATCGGCGGCGGGGTCAAGTTCACGCAGTACTTCATCACCGGCATGATCGCGACCGGCCTGATGACTGTGAGCTTCCAGAACCTGGGCATCTGGATCCCTGTCGAGCGGGACCGGGGCGTGCTCAAGCGCTACCGGGGCACGCCCATGCCGAAGTGGGTCTGGTTCGCCGGCAAGGTGCTCATGGTGGTGGCGATCGGCATCGCCGAGACGGCGCTGCTGCTGGCCGTCGCGGTGGCGCTGTTCGACCTCGACCTGCCCGGCACCGCCGGAAGGTGGCTCACCTTCGGTTGGGTGTCCGTGCTGGGGGTGACCGCGTGCACCCTGTGCGGCATCGCCATCTCGTCGCTGGCCCGCAGCGCCCGCAGCGGCTCGGCGGTGGTCACCCCGGTCGCCCTGGTGCTCCAGTTCATCTCCGGGGTGTTCTTCGTGTTCACCGACCTGCCCACCTGGATGCAGCAGGTGGCGGCGCTGTTCCCGCTCAAGTGGATGTGCCAGGGGCTGCGCGCGGTCTTCCTGCCGGAGAGCTTCGGCGCCCAGGAGCCGGGCGGGTCGTTCGAGCTGGGCCGGGTGGCGTTGGTGCTGGCCCTGTGGTGCGTGATCGGCCTGGTGCTCTGCCTGACCACGTTCCGCTGGACCACCAAGCGCGACGGCTGAGCTGTCGACCGGGGCGGGCCGCCGCCCCGGTCGACGTCACTCTCAGTACGTGTAGAAGCCCTTGCCGGTCTTGCGACCCAGGTCGCCGGCGGTGACCATGCGCTGCAGCAGCTCCGGCGGGAAGAACTTCTCGTCCGCCGTGTCGGTGTAGATGTTCTTCGAGGCGTGCAGCAGGACGTCCACGCCGGTCAGGTCGGTGGTGGCCAGCGGGCCCATGGCGTGCCCGAACCCCAGGCGGCAGGCGGTGTCCAGGTCCTCGGCCGACACCACGCCGGCCTCGACCAGCTTGACCGCCTCCACCACCAGGGCGGAGATCAGCCGGGTGGTGACGAAGCCGGCGATGTCCCGGTTGACCACCACTACCGTCTTGCCGATCTCCTCGGCGAAGGCCCGCACGGTGGCGAGCGTGGCGTCGCTGGTCTTGTAGCCGCGCACCAGCTCGCAGAGCTGCATCATCGGCACCGGCGAGAAGAAGTGGGTGCCGACGACGGCCTCGGGCCGCTCGGTGACCGCGGCGATCTGCGTGACCGGAATGGCCGACGTGTTGGTGGCGAGCACCGCGTCGGACTTGCAGATCTTGTCCAGAGCGCGGAACACCTCGTGCTTGATCTCCAGCCGCTCGAAGACGGCCTCGACCACGATGTCCGCGTCCGCCGCAGCCTCCAGGTCGGTGGTCGGGGTGATCCGCGCGAGCGTCGCCTCGACGTCCGACGCCTCGATCTTGCCCTTCTCGGCGAACTTCTCCAGAGACTTCCGGATGCCGCCGAGCCCTCGGGTGGTGGCCGCGTCGTCCAGGTCGCGCAGTGTCACCTGCCAGCCCGCCTGCGCCGCCACCTGGGCGATGCCGGAGCCCATCAGCCCGGCCCCGACGACCGCGAGTCGACCCGCCATCTGCTTCTCCCTCGCTGCGATTGAGTGCCTGCCTGCACCCTAGTCGGCGAGCCTGAACGATGGCTAAGTGAGGCGTCAGATCTCCAACGCCGGCTCCTGCACGGTGGTGCCCCGCTCGACGGCCACACCGAGCGCACGCAGGTCGGCCACGAAGTCCGGGTACCCCCTGTCGACGTGGTGCACGTGCGAGACCTCGGTGGGCCCGTCCGCGCAGAGCCCGGCGATGATCAGCCCGGCTCCGGCACGGATGTCGGTGGCCCGCACGGGAGCGCCGGAGAGGCGTCCCCGCCCCCGGACCACCGCGTGGTGCCCGTCGGTCTTGATGTCCGCGCCGAGCCGCATCATCTCGTTGGCGAACATGAACCGGCCGTCGAAGATGTTCTCCGTGATCAGTGACGCGCCGTCGCTGACCGCCGCGAGCCCGATCGCCATGGGCAGCAGGTCGGTGGCGAAACCGGGGTACGGCAGGGTCACCACGTCCACCGCCCGGGGCCGGTCGTCCATCCGTACCCGAAAGCCGTCTCCCCGCGTCTCGACCAGGCCGCCGGCCGCGACGACCTTGTCCAGGGCGACCTCCAGGTAGGCCGGGTCCAGCCCCGTCACCGTCACGTCGCCGCGCGTCATGGCGGCACCGAACGCCCAGGTGCCGGCGACGATCCGGTCCCCCACGGTGGCGTGCCGCACCGGGTGCAGCCCGGGGACCCCGGTGATCCGCAGGGTGGACGTACCGGCACCGGAGATCCGCGCGCCCATCTGGTTGAGCATCGTGCAGATGTCGACGATCTCCGGCTCCCGGGCCGCATTGTCGATCATCGTGGTGCCCTGCGCCAGGACCGCTGCCATCACCAGGTTCTCGGTGGCGCCGACGCTGGGGAAGTCGAGAACGATGTCGGCGCCGCGCAGCCCGTGCGGTGCCTCGGCGATGACGAAGCCGTGCTCACCGGAGATCTCCGCGCCCATCCGTGTCAGCCCGGAGATGTGCATGTCCAGCCCGCGCGATCCGATCGCGTCGCCGCCGGGGTGTGCCACCCGGACGTACCCCCGGCGGGCCAGCAGGGGGCCCAGCACGCAGATCGACGCGCGCAGCCGCCGCACGAGGTCGTAGTCGGCCTCCGCGCCCGGCTGCTCGGGCACGTCGATGGTCACCGAACGGGACCTGGCGACTCCGCCTCGGGCCACCATCGGGTCGACGGGGTCGTCCGCGTCGAATCGGACGTCGCAGCCCAGCCGCCGCAGCACCTCCCCCATGATCGCGATGTCGGTGATCCGCGGAACATTGGTGATCACGCTGCGGCCGGGCGCGAGCAGCGCGGCGGCCATCAACTTCAGCGCGGAGTTCTTGGCGCCGACGACGTGCACGGTGCCCGACAGCCGGGCGCCACCGCAGACCCGGATGACGTCGACGTCGTCGACCGCCGAATCACCGGCGTCGCCGGGGCCCACCACCGCAGGCCAGCCGGCAGTGGCGTCCGGCCGCGCGGGGATCGTCAGGTCCGGTATCCGTAGGCTGTGCGTCATGGCCGTCCACCTCACGCGCATCTACACCAAGGCCGGCGACGCCGGCATGACCAGGCTGAGCAACAACGAGCAGGTGCCGAAGACCGATCCACGGATCGCCGCGTACGCGGATGTCGACGAGTGCAACGCGGCGATCGGCGTCGCGCTCGCCCTGGGCCACCTCGACGAGGAACTGCGGGGCGTGCTGGCGTCGGTGCAGAACGACCTGTTCGACGTCGGGGCTGACCTGTCCACCCCGGTGGAGCCGGAGCCGAAGTACCCGCCGCTGCGGGTGACCGAGGAGTACGTCGAGCGCCTGGAGGGCTGGTGCGACGAGTACAACGCACGCCTGAGCAAGCTCGACTCCTTCATCCTCCCCGGCGGCACCGCGGGCGCGGCGCTGCTGCACGTGGCGCGGACCACCGCCCGGCGTGCGGAACGGGCGGCGTGGGCGCTGGTCAGCCACGATCCGGACCGGACCAGCCCGCTCCCGGCAAAGTATCTCAACCGGCTCTCCGATCTGCTCTTTATCCTGTCAAGAACGGCAAATCCGGCAGGCGATGTGCTATGGGTGCCAGGCGGCAATCGCTGACCGCTCGCGCCGTGCAGGCGTGGGTTCCCCATCTGACCGCGCCCACGCGTAACCAGCGCTTGATCGACTCAGCCAGCCGGCCGACCAGCGCCTTGATCCACTCGGATTCATGAAACTCGGGGCATCCAGACCGCAGGACACCCCGACATCAGGAAAACCGAGTGGATCAGACGAGAAGGCGAGACCCAACCAAACCGGTAACGGCAGGTGATCGAAACCGCGCCGGGCTGACGCACAGCGACAACGACGGGTTTCCGGGGGAGCCCGCCCGGCGCAGGGATCAAGCCTGACCGCCCGGAGCCGGGCGGGCTCCCCCGGAAACCCACAAGAGCGACCACGGACGGCCCAGCAGGGCTCCCCCGGAAACCCCCAACAGCGACCACGGACGGCCCAGCAGGGCTCCCCCGGAAACCCGCAAGGGCGACCCAGACGAGCGGATCAGGCAGCCGGCCAGTCCTGGGAGGCCATACGCGGCGAGACCGCCCCCGGAGGGGCGGCCTCGAGCCAGGAGAGAAAACCGGTGACGGTCGATCGCGCCATGGCGATCTCCACCGGTGCGTGGTGACTCGTACAGCGGAGGATCACCCAGTCGGCCGGCATGGAGAGCCGTTCCTGCCCTTCGGGCAACCGCCGGCGCTCGACCGCCAGATCCTTGCGGAACAGAACCCGCTTGGGACGGAGCGCGAAGCTGAACATCCGATACCAGCGCAGCTCGTCACCGGCGAACCGGCCGAAGCCGGGTGACCAACCGCGCCCGTCGAGGACTGTGGTGACCCGGACGCTGAGCCGGATGATGCCACCGCTGCGGGTCACGACGGCCCGCCGGACGAAGAGCACGAGAAGCGCGACGAGGATGACGGCGACGCCGATCCCGATCCCTTCGACGATCTCCATCCTCGGTGTGAACTCAGCGGCTCTGCGCGGAGACCGGGGTTGCGCTCTCGGCCAGTACGGTGACGCCCTCGGCGCTCACCGAGAGGAAGCCGCCGGCCACCTCGTACGCGACCTGCTCGCCACCGGCCAGCTTGATGCGGACCTCGCCCGGCTCGGCGAGCTGGCCGAGCAGCGGCGCGTGCCCCGGCAGGACACCGAGCTCGCCCTCGGTGGTCCGGGCGACGACCATGTCGGCCTCACCGGACCAGACCTTCTCCTCGACGGCGACGAGCTCGACGTGAAGCTGCTGTGCCACGCTGTCTCCTTGCTGCGGCGACGGATTGCCGAAAGTCTAGTCGTGACGCCGAGCAGACCCCAAGGCGGGTGGGGAGAGCTGCGCCACGGCTACTTGGTCTTGTTCTGGAATTCCGGGTGCTCCAGCAGGAACGGGTCCAGTTGTTCATTGTGCAGGGCGGTGAAGAAGTCCGGGACGCCTGCCTGGAACTGCTCACCCTTGTAGGTCTTACCGTCGAAGACCCCGCCACCGGGGAGTTTGATCATCTGGATGGTGTTCGGGCGGATGTTCTTCAGGGCGAGCCCGAAGTCGACAACGCTGTTGCCCCGACCGTTGAAGATCAGCGACTGGCCGGCGGCGCGGAGCACCTTGTCCAGCTTGATCGGGTTGGCAACCACGTCGGCGCTGAACGCCTGCCCGACCATCGCCTTCACGAACTGCTGCTGGTGGCGCTGCCGACCGTAGTCCGAGTCCGGCACGCCGTTCTTCGGGTACCGCTGCCGGACGTAGTCCAGCGCCTGCCACCCCTTGAGGTGGTGCGTGCCCTTCGTGTAGACCGCCTGCGGCCCGACGTAACCCTCTCCGTACGTCTTGCCCGGCCGCGCAGTGCCGTCCGGCTGCTTGTGCTCGGACCGCACCTCCCGCTCGACGTACATGTCGACGCCGCCCATCGCGTCGACGATCTTCTGGAAGCCCGTGAAGTTGATGATCGCGCCACCGTCGAACCGCTTGATGCCTGTCACGTTCTGCACAGTGGTGGCCAGTAGCTCGAAGCCCCGCGCCGCGTCGGGGTTCTTGCCGGGCACCCGACTGCCGAACGACATCGCCGCGTTGATCTTGTTCTTCTCGCCGGGGAAGTTGGCCTTCTTGAACGCCGGAATCTGCACGTAGAGGTCCCGCGGCACCGAGAACAGGTAGGCCCGGTCCATCGAGGCCGGCACGTGCAGCACCATGATCGAGTCGGCCAGCGGCGCCGCCGTCGGCGTACGCGGGTCGATGCCGACCAGCAGGAGGTTGAGCGGGCCCTTGATCTCGCTCTTCTTCTCCTTGGCGCCCGCCGCCTGGTCACCGAAGAGGTCGGCCTTGCCGACGGCGCCCTCGTAGCGGGCCATCAGCACCTCGCTGCCGACGAGCACCCCGCCGCTGAGCACGGTAAGCACCATGCCGAAGACGGTGCACACCCTGGCCCAGCGCGGCACACCCCGCCAGATGGACGACTTGCGGCCACGCTTGCCGGCCTTACCCACGTGCATCTCCGTTCGTTACGCCCACAGACATGAGACGGGCGCACGTCGTCGAAAGGTTGCAGAAGTCAACGCTCGTTCTGGTGAACGCGCGGACCCGACCGTATCTCGCGTGTCGCCGGAACGACGACCACCGGTAACGGAAGGCGACGATGGTAAGACGCCAAGATGAACAAAAGACTGCCCCGACATTGCCGGGGCAGTCTTTTGCGGTACGAATCCGGGCTGTCAGCCCTTCATCAGCTCCTCAGCCTTGCGCTCCAGGTCCTCGAGACCGCCGCACATGAAGAACGCCTGCTCGGGGAAGTGATCGTACTCACCCTCGCTGATCTTGCGGAACGCCTCGATGGTCTCCTTGATCGGGACCGTCGAGCCCGGCACGCCGGTGAACTGCTCCGCCGCGTAGGTGTTCTGCGAGAGGAAGCGCTCGATCCGCCGCGCGCGCTGCACGGTGATCTTGTCTTCCTCGGAGAGCTCCTCGATACCGAGGATGGCGATGATGTCCTGCAGGTCGCGGTAGCGCTGCAGGATCCGCTTCACCTCGGTGGCGACCTGGAAGTGGTCCTGGCCGACGAACTCCGGGGCGAGGATCCGGGACGAGGACGCCAGCGGGTCCACGGCCGGGTAGATGCCCTTGTCGGAGATCGACCGCTCCAGGTTGGTGGTCGCGTCCAGGTGGGCGAACGTGGTGGCCGGAGCGGGGTCGGTGTAGTCGTCCGCCGGCACGTAGATCGCCTGCATGGAGGTGATGGCCTGGCCCCGGACGGAGGTGATCCGCTCCTGGAGCTCGCCCATCTCGTCCGCCAGGGTCGGCTGGTAACCCACGGCGCTCGGCATGCGGCCGAGCAGCGTGGAGACCTCGGAGCCGGCCTGCGTGAAGCGGAAGATGTTGTCGATGAAGAGCAGCACCTCCTGCTTCTTCACGTCCCGGAAGTACTCCGCCATGGTCAGCGCGGAGAGCGCCACCCGCAGCCGGGTGCCCGGCGGCTCGTCCATCTGGCCGTAGACCAGCGCGGTCTTGTCGATGACGCCGGACTCGGTCATCTCAGCGATGAGGTCGTTGCCCTCACGGGTGCGCTCACCCACGCCGGCGAACACCGAGGTACCACCGAAGTTGCGGGCAACCCGGGTGATCATCTCCTGGATGAGCACCGTCTTGCCCACGCCCGCGCCGCCGAACAGGCCGATCTTGCCGCCCTTGACGTACGGGGCGAGCAGGTCGATGACCTTGATGCCGGTCTCCAGCATCTCGGTCTTCGGCTCCAGGTCCGCGAAGGCCGGGGCCTTGCGGTGGATACCCCAGTGGTCGTCCGGGGTCAGGGTCTCGCCCTCTTTGAGGTTGAGCACCTCGCCGATCGCGTTGAACACGTGGCCCTTGACGGCGTCGCCCACCGGAACGGTGATCGGCTCGCCGCGGTCGGTCACCTCCGCGCCGCGGACCAGGCCGTCGGTCGGCTGCATCGAGATGGCACGGACCAGGTTGTCACCCAGGTGCTGGGCGACCTCCAGGGTCAGCGTCTTCTCACCGCCGGACAGGTTCACCTTGACGTTGAGTGCGTTGAACAGGGGCGGCATGGCGTCGCGCGGGAACTCGGCGTCGACGACCGGGCCGATGACCCGGACCACGCGACCCGTGGCCGTCTTGGTCTCTACTGGTGCAGTCATCACACTTCACTTCCCGACGCGGCCAGCGCGTTCGCGCCGCCGACGATCTCGCTGATCTCCTGGGTGATCCCGGCCTGGCGAGCCGAGTTCATCTCGCGCGTGTACTTCTCGATCATGTCTTCGGCGTTGTCGGTGGCGCTCTTCATCGCCCGCCGACGCGACGCCGACTCACTCGCCGCCGACTCGATCAACGCCGCGTAGATCCGCGTGTTGATGTACCTCGGCAGGAGCGCGTCGAGCAGCGCCTCCGCCTCCGGCTCGAACTCGTACGCCGGCAGCAGCCCCTCGGAGCGCGGCCGGTCCTCCACCTGCATCGGACCGATCACCTTGGTGACCGGGCTCTGCGTCATCAGCGAGTGGAACTCGGTGTAGACGATGTGCAACTCGTCGACGCCGAGCACCCCGTCCGCCCCGGCCCCGCCGTCGGCGTCGTCCGCACCGGCCGTGAACGCCTTGATCAGCGTCTCACCCACGGTACGGGCGTCCTCGAACGACGGCTGCTCGCTGAAGCCGGTCCAGTTCGCCTCGATCGGCCGATCGCGGAACCGGTAGAACCCGACACCCTTACGCCCGATGACGTAGAGCACCGGCTCCTTGCCGTCCGCCTTGAGCCGCGCGATGAGCGACTCCGCCATCCTGATCGCGTTGGAGCTGTAACCGCCGGCCAGGCCACGGTCGCTGGTAACCAACAGGACGCCCGCCCGCCGCACCCGCTCGCGCGGGGTGAGCAGCGGGTGGTCGATCCGCGCGTTGGACGCCAGCGCCGTGAGCACACCGGTGATGGCCTGGGCGTACGGCAGGGACGCCTGCACCCGGGCCTGGGCCTTGGCGATCCGGCTCGTCGCCACGAGCTCCATCGCCTTGGTGATCTTCTTCATCGACTTCGCCGAGCGGATCCGTTGACGAAGAACGCGTACCTGGGCCGCCATCGGATCAGCTCTCGGCCGGGCGGTCGGTAGTGCCGTCCCGGAAGCGGGTCACCGTCTCGCGGTTCTCGTCGCCCTCAAGCGGCTGCGCCGGCGCGTCGTTGACCTTGCGCTCGTCGGCCTTGCCGAGGAAGACCTGCTTGAACTCGGTGATCGCCGCCTCCAGGGAGCCGACGATGTCGTCGCCCCACTGGTTGTCGGCGATACCGGCCAGCACACCCTCGTGCTTGTGCCGCAGGTACTGGAGGAACTCCGCCTCGAAGCGCCGCACGTCACCCACCGGGATGTCGTCCAGCTTGCCCTCGACGCCGGCCCAGACCGAGACGACCTCCTGCTCGACCGGGAACGGCGAGTAGTTCGGCTGCTTGAGCAGCTCGACCAGGCGGACACCGCGGTCCAGCTGGGCCCGGGAGGCCCGGTCCAGGTCGGAGGCGAAGGCGGCGAACGCCTCCAGCTCGCGGTACTGGGCCAGGTTGAGCCGCAGCGAACCGGCGACCTTACGCATCGGCTTCACCTGCGCGGCGCCACCGACCCGGGACACCGAGGTGCCGACGTTGATGGCCGGCCGGACGCCCTGGTTGAACAGGTCGGTCTCCAGGAAGATCTGGCCGTCGGTGATCGAGATGACGTTGGTCGGGATGAACGCCGAGATGTCGTTGGCCTTCGTCTCGATGATCGGCAGACCGGTCATCGAGCCGCCACCCAGCTCGTCGGAGAGCTTCGCGCAGCGCTCCAGCAGGCGGGAGTGCAGGTAGAAGACGTCACCCGGGTACGCCTCACGGCCCGGCGGGCGACGCAGCAGCAGCGACACGGCCCGGTACGCCTCGGCCTGCTTGCTCAGGTCGTCGAAGACGATCAGGACGTGCTTGCCGCCGTACATCCAGTGCTGCCCGATGGACGAGCCGGTGTACGGGGCCAGGTACTTGAAGCCGGCCGGGTCGGACGCCGGCGAGGCGACGATGGTCGTGTACTCCATCGCGCCCGCCTCCTCCAACTGCCCCTTGATCGAGGCGATGGTGGAGGCCTTCTGGCCGATGGCGACGTAGATGCAGCGGACCTGCTTCTTCGGGTCGCCGGTGCGCCAGTTGTCCCGCTGGTTGAGGATGGCGTCCAGGGCGACAGTGGTCTTGCCGGTCTTGCGGTCGCCGATGATCAGCTGACGCTGACCCCGACCGATCGGGGTCATCGCGTCGATGGCCTTGATGCCGGTCTGCAGCGGCTCGAACACCGACTGGCGGGACATCACGTTCGGAGCCTGCAGCTCCAGCTCGCGGAAGCCCTCGTTGGCGATGTCACCGAGCCCGTCGATGGGCTGGCCGAGCGCGTCGACCACGCGGCCGAGGAAGGCGTCGCCGACCGGAACGGAGAGAACCCGCTCGGTGCGCTTGACGCGCTGCCCCTCCTCCAACTTGGCGGAGTCACCGAGAACGACGACACCGATCTCCCGGACGTCGAGGTTCAACGCCACGCCGAGCGTGCCGTCCTCGAACTCCAGGAGCTCGTTGGTCATGGTCGAGGGCAGGCCCTCGACGTGGGCGATACCGTCACCGGTGTCGGCGACGGTGCCGACCTCCTCGCGGGAGACGTCGGACGAGTAGGAGGAGACGTAGCGCTCCAGGGCGCCGCGGATCTCCTCCGTCGAGATGGTCAGCTCGGCCATCCTCTGCTTCCTTAAAATTCAGGGGCCCGGGATACCTAGTACCGACCGGTCCGAATGGCGTCTGTCAATCCGGGCGCTGCGGCGGCGGAGCCGCCCCAGCGTTGAGGCGGCGGAGCCACCGCATTGCTGAGGTAGCGGAGCCACCGCATTGCTGGGCGGCGAAGCCGCTCAGCGCTTCGCGAGCGCGTTGCGGGTCTCGTTGAGGCGGCGAAGGATGGTGCCGTCGTACAGGTCGGAACCGACCCGCACGCTCACGCCACCCAGGACGTGGGGGTCGACCGTCTGCTTGACGGAGACCTCTCGACCGTATATCGCGCTGAGGCTCGCTCCCAGTCGGCGCTCGTCCGAGTCACTCAACGGAGCCGCGACGGTCACGTACGCCACCTGCCGGTCACGTCGCTCGGCGGCGAGCTCCACCAGGCGGGTGAGTGCCCCGCTGAAGGAGCGGCCACCGAACCCGCCCAACGCCACCTCGACGAGGCGGACGGTGACCGGGCGGGCCTTGTCGGCGAGCAGCTCGCGGGCCAGGGTGGCCCGCTGCTCGACCGGGGCGACCGGGTCGGCAAGCGTGTTGCTCAGCGCCGACTGACCCGACACGACCTGACCGAAGCGGAACAGCTCGTCCTCGACCTCGCCCAGCTCGCCGGCCTTGTCTGCGCTGGCGAGCAGCGCCTCCACGCCCAGGCGCTCGGCGCCGTCGAGCAGCTCCGACGGTGCCGACCAACGGCCGGACACCAGCGTCACGAGCAGGTCGAGAGCGTCGGCGCCGATCCGCCCGCCCAGCATGTCGCCGAGCAGGGCGCCCCGGTCCGCGCCGGAGCGAGCCGGCTCGGACAGGGCCCGGCGCAGCCGCGGCTCGCGCCGCAGCAGGCCCGCCACGGAGAGGATGGCGTCGGCGGTGGACGTCACCGCCGACGGCTCCGCGCCGCGGACGTACGCGTCGAGGCGCTCGGCCGCGACCTTGTACGACTCCCGGCTGGCGGCCTGCATCAGCGGGCCCCCGTGCTCTCGAGACCGTTCAGGAACCGGTCGACGGTGCCCTTGCGCCGCGCCTCGTCGGCAAGCGACTCGCCGACGATCTTGCTGGCCAGGTCCACCGCGATCGTGCCGACCTCGGCGCGCAGCTCGCGCACGATGGTGGCCCGCTCGGCGGCGAGCTGGTCCTTGCCGGCCTGGATGACCCGGTCGGACTCTTCCCGCGCCTTGGCGAGGATGTCCTGCCGGATCCCCTCGGCGTCGGCCCGCGCGTCGTCCCGGATCTTGGCGGCGTCGGTGCGGGCCTCGGCGAGCTGGGCACGGTACTGCTCGAGCAGCTGGTTCGCCTCGGCCTGGGCGGCCTCGGCGCGCTTGATGCCGCCCTCGATCGCGTCGACCCGAGCCTGGAACGTCTGCTCCATCCGCGGGAAGACGAACTTCATCAGCACGAAGCAGAGCACGGCGAAGGCGATCGTGCCGACCACGATCTCCTCCCCGATCGGAATGATCGGGTTGTGGCCTGACTCACCACCCTCAGCGGCAAGGTTGAACATGGTGACCTCCCGGTCGAGGGGCGGGTACTACTTGGCCCAGATGAAGCCGAAGGCGATGCCGAACAGCGCGAGCGCCTCGATGACGGCGAAGCCGATCCAGACGTACGGCAGGGTCATCCGCGAGGACTCGGGCTGCCGGGCGGTCGACTGGATGTAGGCGGCGAAGACCAGGCCGACGCCGATGCCCGGGCCGATGGCCGCGAGACCGTAGCCGATGGCGGCGGTGCTGCCATTTACCGCGGCGAGAACGTCCATTAGTGGTTCCTCCTGGTTATCACGCGTGACTTTCACGCGGGACGACAACGGTTGGTGCGTGGATCAGTGCTCTTCGGCGAGCGCGCCCTGGATGTAGCTGGCGCTCAGCACCGTGAAGACGTAGGCCTGCAGGACGATGACCAGCGCCTCGAGAAGGGTCAGCGCCACGGTCATCACCCAGGACACCACCGAGACCGGTGCCAGCCAGGCGTTGGCGTTGAGCATCGCGAAGCCGCCGAGCGTGAAGACCAGCAGGAGCATGTGGCCGGCGAACATGTTCGCGAAGAGACGAACGGCAAGCGAGAACGGCCGGATGATGAAGGTCGAGAACGCCTCGATCGGGATCAGCAGCGGCAGGATGTACCACGGTGCCGGTGGGATCAGGGCGTGCTTGAAGTACTTCCCGAAGCCGTGGTGCCGGATGCCGATGTAGTTGAACAGCACGTAGCTGATCACCGCGAGGATCGCCGGGAAGGCGATGTGCGAGTTCGGCGAGATCTGGAACAGCGGGATGATCGCGAACGCGTTCGTCACCAGCACGAAGCAGAACAGCGTCGTGAAGTACGGAGCGAACCGCACACCCTGGTGCCCGATCATGTCGACCGAGATGTTGTTGCGCACGAAGCCGTAGATCGACTCGGCGAACCACTGCTTCTTGGTCGGCACCAACTTCGGGTTCCGATAGGTCGCCAGGAAGAAGATGATCAGCACGCCGACCGCGATCCAGATCATCAAGGTGAACTTGGTGACCCAGTACGAGTCGTGTGCACCCCAGGGCAGGATGCTGGGCAGGTAGAAGTCCTCCACACTGGGTGGGAAATTCGCCTGGCCAGCTGCCAGGACGTTCGCCTGTCCGAACACCGCGTCCCTTCCTAAGTAGGCGTGCCGAGTCGGCGGATGACCAGGATGACTCCCCCAGCCATGCCGAGCACGAAGCCGATGCCGGTGGCGACGCCACCGGTGTCGAGCCACTGGTCGACCAGCCAGCCGATGAAACCCCACACGAGCATGCCTCCGACGAGGTAGCTGAGCGCGGTCCAACCCTGACCGGCGCCGGACGGATAGTCGTCCGGTTGACCGGGGGGACGGGGGGTTTGGTCATCAGCCATGACGGGGCGAACGATATCAGCCGGGAAGACGAGGCTGTGCCTCACCCCCCGCACAACCATCGTTGTGTGGGCATCTCGGGGCTCGCGTCGTCTGTGGGCACGCTACTCCCCTTCCGCCCGTCGGAGAATGACCGGAGGCCGACACGTTCCCGCGCGTCCGATGGTTGGGACGACCGGCCGAGCGGCAGGTCAGCCCTGCGGTCGACGAGCGTGCACCGTGGTCAGCCACCAGAGGTGCACCGCCGTCCACACTGCCACCCCGGCGACGATGCCGAGGCAGAGAGGGATCAACCCGGGCCAACCGGTCGAGGCCACCGCCACCAGCACGACACCCAACAGGGTGAACTTCAGCGCGTACAGGCCCAGACCCAGCGGCAGCAGCAACTGTGGGTTGACCTGGTCGGCCCGGGCCAGCACCACAGTCGTGAGGGTGTAGCTGAACACCGTGACGCCCACGCCGGCCGTCGCGCCGAGCGCGGCCGTCGCGCCGCCGGTCACCGCGCCCACCACCGCGGCGAGCACGGCCAGGGCCACCGACGCGCCCAGGAGCACCGGCAGGTGCCGCAACCGCCACCGCCGGTCGGCGGCGGCCTCGACCACCCCGGGCTCAGCCACGGGGGTACGCCGGGAAGGCAGCGGCCAGCTCGGCTACCTCGGCGCCGATCCGGGTCAACGCGTCGACGCCGCCCGCGGCACCCGGGTCCGTCCGCACCGCGCGGGCGATCAGGGCGGCCACCTGCCGCAGCTCACCCTCCCGCATGCCCTGGGTGGTGACGCTCGGCGTGCCCACCCGGATCCCCGAGGCCACCAGCGGCGGCTGCGGGTCGTACGGGATGGCGTTCTTGTTGAGCGTGATCGCGGCGGCGTCGCAGCGGGCCTCGGCCTCGGCGCCTGTCACGCCCACCTCCCGCAGGTCGATCAGGGCGAGGTGGGTGTCGGTGCCGCCGGACACCGGGCGCATCCCCTCGTCGGCCAGCCCGGCGGCGAGCGCCTGCGCGTTGCGGACCACCTGGCCGGCGTACGTCTGGAACTCGGGTTGGGCCGCCTCGCGCAGCGCGACCGCCTTCGCCGCGACCGCGTGCATGAGTGGGCCGCCCTGCGTGAACGGGAAGACCGCCTTGTCGATCCGCTGGGCCAGCGACTCGCGGCAGAGGATCATGCCGCCGCGCGGCCCGCGCAGCACCTTGTGGGTGGTGGCGCAGACGACGTCGGCGTACGGCACGGGGGACGGGATCGCCCGCCCGGCGACCAGGCCGATGAAGTGCGCGGCGTCCACCATGAGGTACGCGCCGACCTCGTCGGCGATCTCCCGGAACCGCGCGAAGTCGATCAGGCGCGGGTACGCGGTGGCACCGCAGATGATCAGCTTGGGCCGGTGCGTCCGGGCCAGGTCGCGAACCTCGTCGTAGTCGATCAGCTCGGTGTCCGGCCGGACCGGGTAACCGACCGGGCGGAACCACTTGCCGGAGAAGTTGACCCGGCTGCCGTGGGTCAGGTGCCCGCCGTGCGGCAGGTCCATCGCCAGCACCGTGTCCCCCGGCTGCACCAGCGCGGCGTACGCGGCCAGGTTGGCGCTCGCCCCCGAGTGTGGCTGGAGGTTGGCGTGCTCGGCCCCGAACAGCTCCTTGGCGCGGGCGATGCCGATCTCCTCGGCCCGGTCCACCTCGGCACAGCCGCCGTAGTAACGCCGGCCCGGATAGCCCTCGGCGTACTTGTTGGTGAGCGTCGAGCCGAGCGCGGCCAGCACCGCCGGTGAGGTCAGGTTCTCGCTCGCGATGAGCTGCAGGCCGCCGCGCAACCGGTCCAGTTCGCCGAGGACCACCCCGGCGATCTCCGGGTCGGTGGCCCTGAGCTGCGCGAAATCCGGCCCCCAGAAGGTGCTCGTCTCGGTCTCCACAGCGAACGAGTCTAGGGGGCCGCACACTGGAAGCCGTGAGATGCCTCGTCACCGGCGCTACCGGATACATCGGCGGGCGGCTGACCCCGCTGCTGCTCGCCGACGGGCACACCGTGCGATGCCTCGCCCGCAAGGCGGTGCGGCTGCGCGACGTGCCCTGGGCCTCCGCGGCCGAGATCGTCGAGGGCGACCTGAGCCGCCCGGAGACACTGCCCGCCGCGTTCGCCGACGTGGACGTCGCGTACTTCCTGGTGCACTCGCTGGGCCGGTCCGACTTCGAGGCGGCCGACCGGGCGGCGGCGACCAACTTCGCGGCGGCGGCCCACGCGGCAGGCGTACGCCGGATCGTCTACCTGGGCGGCCCGGAGCCGGCGTCCGACGCGGAGGTGCCCTCACCGCACCTGCGGTCCCGCGCCGAGGTCGGCCGGATCCTGCTGGCCAGCGGGGTGCCCACCGCGGTGCTGCGCGCCGCGGTGATCATCGGCTCCGGCTCGGCGTCGTTCGAGATGCTGAGGTACCTGACCGAGCGGCTGCCCGCCATGATCACCCCCCGCTGGGTCCGCAACCGGATCCAGCCGATCGCGGTGCGCGACGTGCTGCGCTACCTGGCCGGCTGCACCGCGCTGCCGCCCGAGGTCAATCGCGGCTTCGACATCGGCGGGCCGGACGTCCTCACCTTCCGCGAGATGATGCAGCGGTACGCCCGGGTGGCCGGGCTGCGCCGACGGATCATCGTGCCGGTCCGGCCGCTCACCCCGTCGCTGTCCTCGCACTGGGTCGGCCTCATCACCCCGGTGCCGAACGCCATCGCCCGCCCGCTCGTGGAGAGCCTGATCCACGAGGCCGTGGCGCACGAACACGACATCGCCAGGTACGTGCCCGACCCACCGGGCGGCCTCACCGGCTTCGACGACGCGGTGGCACTGGCGCTGGCCAAGGTGCGCGACGCCCAGGTGGAGACCCGCTGGTCCACCGCGAGCGGCCCGGACGCGCCGGCCGAGCCACTGCCCACCGACCCGGACTGGTCCGGCGGTACCGCGTACACAGACGTCCGGGAGCGGACTGTCGACGCGTCACCGGCGGCGCTGTGGCGGGTCATCGAGGGCGTCGGCGGCGAGCACGGCTGGTACTCGTTCCCCCTCGCCTGGTCCGTGCGCGGCTGGCTGGACCGGCTGGTCGGCGGGGTGGGACTGCGGCGGGGCCGGCGTGACCCGCACCGCCTCCAGGTCGGCGAGGCGCTGGACTTCTGGCGGGTGGAGGAGATCGTCCCGGGTGAGCTGCTGCGGCTGCGCGCGGAGATGCGACTGCCCGGCCGCGCCTGGCTGGAGATGCGGGCGCTGCCCGTCGACGGCGGGCGCAGCCGCTACCAGCAGCGCGCGGTCTTCCTGCCCCGCGGGCTGGCCGGCCACGCCTACTGGGGATCGGTGGCCCCGTTCCACGCCGTGGTCTTCGGCGGCATGGCCCGCAACATCGCCCGGAACGCCGAACAAACCCCCTGACCGCCCCGCCTCGTTCGGGTCAGTTGCCGGTGCGGGCGCCGGTCGTCTGGAAGGCTGCGCGTTCGCTCGGCGGGACGAAGTCGCGGACCGGCTGGTCGCGCAGGGCGACGCGGAGCACCTCCCCCACCGCGGTCACCATCTGCGCCTGCACCGCCTGACCGACCGCGTCGCGCGGGTCGTCCGGGTTGGCCGCCATCGAGGCGACCGCCAACTGCGGGGTGAAGGCCACCACCGTCTCCGTCTCGTACCGCTCGGAGCTACCGGTCTTGCCTGCCACCGGGCGACCGAGGCGGGAGCGCAGGTCGGGTGCGGTGGCACCGTCGCACCGCCCGTACATCGACTGGTCGCCCACCGGGCACCGGGCCGCGTCCGCCGCCGCCCGCGCCACGTCGGTGTCGAGCACCTGCCGGCAGTCCGGCTTGGCGGCGTCCACCGGCCGGCCCGCCGAGTCGCTTATCGAGACCACCGGCAGCGGCGCGCACCAGGTCCCCTCGGCCGCCACGGTGGCGTACGCGGTGGCCAGGTCCAGCGGGGTCGTCGCGGCCACGCCCAGGGTGAACGGGCCCCAGTTCTTCGCGCCGTAGCGGGCCAGCCGCTCGTCGGAGTCGGCGCGCAGCACGACGCCGAGCCGCTCGGCCATCTCCACCACCCGGTCGGCGCCGACCCGCTCGGTGAGCCAGGCGAAGTAGGTGTTCACCGACCGGCCGAACGCGGTCCACATGGTGCGGGGGCCGTCCATCGACGACGGGCTGGCGTTCGACGGGCACCAACGGCCGTCGCAGCTTCCCGTCCCCGTCGCCGGGAACCGGGTGAGCAGTTGGCTCGGCGCCGTGAACTCGGTCGACAGCGGCAGGCCGGACTCCAGCGCGGCCAGCATGGCGAACAGCTTGAACGTCGAGCCGCCCTGGTAGCCGTCGATGGCCCCGCCGCCGGCGACGAGCTGGTTGACAGTGTTCGGATGGTTCTTCTGCCCGACCGGGTTGTCCGCGACGCTGTAGGCGCGGTTCACCGACATCGCCAGCACCCGCCCGGTGCCGGGCTGCACCACCGTGGTCGGCACCGCCCGCGCCTCGGTCGGGCGGTAGATCTTGCGCACCTGCTCGGTGGTGGCCCGCTGCACCGCCGGGTCCAGCGACGAGACGATGGAGAAGCCGCCCCGGCGCAACGTGCGCTGCCGCTCGTCGGCACTCGATCCGAACGCGGACTGGCTGCTCCACCAGCGGGTGAACCAGTCGCAGAAGAAGCCCCAGTCGTTGTGCCCGTCGGGCACCCCCGTGCAGTCGTTGGGCGTCTGGCTGGGCCGCAGCTGCAACGGCTCGGCCTGCGCCGCCGCCGCCGCGTCGGCCGGCACCTGACCGGTCTCGACCAGCCGTTCGAGCACGTACGTCCGTCGCCCCAGGGCGCTGTCGGCGTCGCCGTTGATCGGGTCGTCGCTGTCCGGCGAGCGGACCAACCCGGCCAGCAGCGCGGCCTGGGCCAGTGTCAACTCGGCCGGCGAGCGGGAGAAGTAGCGCTTGCTGGCCGCCGCGATCCCGTACGCTCCGGCGCCGAAGTAGGCGATGTTGAGATAGCGGGTGAGGATGTCCTCCTTGCTCAGCTCCCGCTCCAGCGCCAACGCGTACCGCATCTCCTGGAGCTTGCGGGCGGTGGTGACCTCGGTGGCCGCCTGACGCTCCCGCTCGGTCAGCCGGGGGTCGCTGCTGAGCACGTTGCGGACGTACTGCATGGTCAGGGTGGAGGCGCCCTGCCGGGTCTTTCCGTCCCGCTTGTTCACGGTGAAGGCGCGCACGACACCGCG
This sequence comes from Micromonospora sp. DT43, assembly GCF_049841645.1. Taxonomy (NCBI): domain Bacteria; kingdom Bacillati; phylum Actinomycetota; class Actinomycetes; order Micromonosporales; family Micromonosporaceae; genus Micromonospora; species Micromonospora sp. DT43. Next base: position 656,591 of record NZ_JBNCKR010000003.1, read on the forward strand.
CAGGTCCACACCGCTGTGCTGGTAGAACCGGACGTCCTCGGCCGCCACGATGGCCTGGCGCATCACCGGGGCGACCTCGCGCAGCGGAACGTCCACCCGGTCCTCCTGGTAGAAGGACGTGATCAGGGTGGCGCCGTCGTTGGCGTAGAGGTTGGAGCGCTGGGCGGTGGGCGGCGTACGCAGCGTGCTGGGCAGCTCCGAGTAGGGCGTGGACAGGGCGCTGAAGCCGATCCCGAAGACCAGGGCCGCGGGTAGGGCGGCCCCGGCCAGCACCAGCCCGGCCAGCACGCCGGCGATCACCACGGTCAGCAGTTTGTCGAGTCGGGCCCGGATCATCAGCTCTCCCCGCAGGAGCCGGTCACGCTAGGACCCGTTCAGAATGACCCGGAACACCCCTTTCGCCCCTGGTTTTCCCCAAACCCGGAGGAAACTCGCACGAGGGTCAGGGCAGCAGCGCGGCGGCCAGCGGGTGGACCGTCTCCTCGATCTCGTCGGCGACCCGGGTGAAGCACTGGTCACCGCGACCCCAGGGATCGTCGAGATCGTCGGTGGGCAGCGAGGACGCCCCCAGCCGACTGTCGTGCGCCGCCGCCACCAGGGCCACGCCCCGGGCGTACACCGCGTCCGGGGTCGCCTCGGCCGCCGGCAACACGGCGGCGTCCACCGCGGCCAGCAGCCGGCCGAACTCACCCAGCACGAAGGTGCGGGCCGCCGCGTCCGGGCGGAGCGCCACCACGTACTCCTGCTGGTCGGCAGTGGCCGTCAGGACCAGGTCGGCGGCGTCGATGTGGTCCGAACGCAGCTTGCGCGCCGCGAACCCCTCGACGGCGCCGCCCCGGTCGACGACCTGGCGCGCCGCCGGCGGGTTCATCTCCTCGCCCGCGTGCCAGCCGCCGGTGCCGGCGCTGTGGCTGTGCAGCAGCTCCTCGGCGGCGGCCGGGTCCTGCGCACGCCGGGTCAACCGCTCCCGCATCGCGAGGGCGAGCAGCCGCTCGGCCATCGGCGAACGACAGATGTTTCCCATGCAGACGTGCAGGACGGTGAACGGGGGCACTCAGGCCCCCTGGACATCGACGAGATCCGGAACGACGTCCCGCAGCTTCTCCAGCGGGATCGCGCCGGCCCGCAGCAACTGCGGCACCTCGCCGGTCAGGTCCACGATCGTGCTCGGCACCGGGTCCGGGCAGGGCCCGGCCTCCAGGTACGCGCGCACCGAGTAGCTGAGCTGGTCACGCGCCTCCTCGGCGGTGACCGCGGCCGGCTGGCCCGTCTTGTTGGCCGAGGAGACAGCCATCGGGCCGGTCTCCCGCAGGACCTCCAGGGCCACCGGGTGCAGCGGCATCCGCACCGCCACCGTGCCCGTCTTGTCGCCCAGGTCCCACTGGAGGCTCGGCGAGTGCTCGACCACGATCGTCAGCGCACCCGGCCAGAACGCCTCCACCAGGTCCCGTGCTGCCGTGGGCAGCGAGAAGACCAACCCGTCCAGGGTGTGGCGCGAACCGATAAGCACCGGCGGCGGCATCTGCCGCCCCCGGCCCTTCGCGTCCAGCAGCGCCTTGACCGCGTAGGGCGTGAACGCGTCAGCGCCGATCCCGTAGACCGTGTCCGTCGGGAGGACGACAAGCTCGCCGTTCTTGACCGCCTCGATGGCCGCAGCGATGCCGCGGTCCCGATCGGCGGGCGATCGGCAGTCGTAGAGCATCACGAGGAGTCAGTCTGCCACGCCGGCCCGGACGCGGTGTGCTGGCCGTCCGCCCGTCGGGACGCGGTCGCGTAGCGGGGGCGGCCGGTGAGGTCCGGATGCTCCGCGACGGCCTCGAACCGGCCGTCGGAGGCGAACAACGCCGGCACCGCCACGCCGTGCGTGTCGTCGTGCTCGACCCCGATGACGCCGCCGGGGCGCAGCAGCGCCGCCGCCCGGCCGATCACCGGTCGGATCACCGCCAGACCGTCCACGCCGCCGAAGACCGCCTCCGCCGGGTCGTGCGCCGCCACCTCCGGCGGCACCACCACCTCCACCGGCACGTACGGCGGGTTGCAGAGCAGCACGTCCACCCGGCCCATCAGGTCGGCAAGCAGGTCCGGCGCCGTCACGTCGGCCTCGACCACCTCGATCGGCCGGTCGCCCGCGGCGGCCCGCTCGGCCGCGTTGCGGCGCAGCCACTCCAGCGCCGCCGGGGACCGCTCGACAGCGATCACCCGCGCCCCGGGCAGCTCCTGCGCCACCGCCAGCGCGATAGCGCCGGTGCCGCTGCACAGGTCCACGACCAGTGGCTCGGATCTGCCCCGCCCCTGCTCGACACCCCAGCCCGCCAGCAGCTCCGTCTCCGGGCGGGGCACGAAGACGCCCGGACCGACCGCCAGCTCCAGATGCCGGAATCCCGCCCGACCGGTCAGGTGCTGCAACGGTTCCCGACCGGCGCGACGGCCGACCAGCTCGTCGAGCCGGACCAGCTGGGCGTCGTCCAGGTCGTCGGCGAGCGCCAGGCGACCCCGGGGCACCCCCAGCACGTACGCCGCCAGCAGCTCGGCCTCCACGCGCGCCGGGCCCACCCCGGCGGCGGCGAGCGCCCGTGCCGCGCGGGCGACCGCGGCGGACGGACGGGTACGGCCTGTCCCTTCGGGGGGGTGTTGCGGCAGAGTGGTCACGCGACAATCATGAGGCGTCACGGACGACGCCACGAACGGGTGCGTCAAGACGCACACGGCAGGAGGTTGTGGGTGGGCTGGCTCGACCGGGTCCACGACCAGGTTGACACCCTCACGCAGGCGCGGACTTTGCAAGAAGCAAGTCGCTCCGCGGAGTCGTACGCGTTGCTGGAGCGGGTGATCCGCACCACCACCGACCCGGCGGCCCGCGCGGACGCCCTGGTGCAGCGCCTCTCCGCGCTGATCAATCTCGGTCGGACGGCGGAGTTCACCCGGGCCATCGAGGAGGCGTCGGCGGCCGTTCGCGATCTCGCCGAGCCCTACCTGCACGGGCACCTCAACGCGCTGGCCGCGCTCGCCGCGCACCACCAGGGCGCGCTGGACCGCTGCGTCACCCACCTCGTCAAGGCCGCCCGGGCGCTCAGCGCCGTGGAGGACCCGGACCGGGACACCGCGTGGGGCTGGCACGACCTGGCGATGGCCTACAGCTACCTCAGCTTCCACGGCTACGCCCTGGGGGCTATCGAACGCGCGCGGCAGCTCGGGTCGACCTCCGGCATCCCGGAGGAGACGTTCGCCGCACCGGGCATCCGGCTGCGCAACGCCGTGGCACTGGACCACAACGGGGACAGCGACGGCTGCCTGCGGGTCCTGCGGGACGTCGCAGCCGACCTGGCCCGGTTCGTCCGCAGCGGGCGGGCCGGCCGGCTGCGCCCGAGCAGCCTCGCCGCGTACGGATACTCGGCGGCGCGGCAGGCCGCGCTCGGCGACCCGTTGGAGTCGACAGGCGAGGCCGAGCCGTCCCACCTGCTCAGCCACGGCGGGGACAGCGCCCGTGCGCGGGACATGCGACAGCTCGGCATGGTCTGCCTGGCCATCGCGGACGGTCGACCCATCGAGGCGGTCGCCCGGCTGGACACCATCCGGGTGTCCACCGAGACGCTCGGCGCGGCCGAGCCGGCCCGGCTGCGCAGCATCGCGCTGGCCCGCGCCGGCGACCACCCGGCGGCGCACCGTGCCGACCGGCTGGCGTTCCGGCTCGCCGCACAACGCAACGACCGGCTGCGCGACGTCTACATCGACGGCATCGCCGCCCGTATCGACCACGAGGAGATGCGCCGGGAGGCGGCACGGTACGAGGGCGAGGCGCTTACCGACCCGCTCACCGGGCTGCCCAACCGGCGTCGGCTTGAGCGGTACATCACCGCCGTCGTCACCCGGGGCGAGCGGGTCGTCATCGGCGTCTGCGACCTGGACGGCTTCAAGGCGGTAAACACCCGCCACGGGCACCACTCCGGCGACCTGGTGCTGCAACGCATCGCCGGGGTGATCAACCGGGTGATGCGCCGGGGTGACTTCGTGGCCCGCTACGGCGGGGACGAGTTCGTGGTGGTGCTCCCGGAGACCGGGATGACCGAGGCCGCCGAGGTGGCCCGCCGGATCGAGGCGGCGGTGCGCAACGAGGACTGGGAGTCCCTGGTGCCGGGCACCCCGGTCGGCGTGAGCATCGGCTTCGCGGAGGTGTCCGGTGGCGGCGGGCTGCGCGACGCGCTCAGCGTCGCCTTCGAACAGGCCGACCGGGAGATGCTGCGGGCGAAGTCACGCCCCCGCGCGAGCTGACCGCCGGCGTCCGGTGCGACCACCGCGCCGGCCTGGGCCGTCCGGTGCGACCACCGCCGGCCTGGGCCGTCTGGTGCGACCCGCCGGCCTGGGTGAGGAAGGCGGCAGCGTCCGCGACCCGGCTCGGCGCCGGCCCGCCCCACGGGTCGGCGGCGGCAGGGTCAGCGGCGGGTGAGCTCGGTGTCGCCGGCCAGCCGGGCGGCACGGTCGGCCTCGGCCAGGGCGTCCAGCACCCCGTCCAGGTCGCCGGCGAGCGCCAGGTCCAGGTTGTACGCCGTGTAGCCGATCCGGTGGTCGGTGATCCGGTTCTGCGGGAAGTTGTAGGTGCGGATCCGCTCCGAGCGGTCCACCGTCCGCACCTGCGCCTTGCGCGCGTCCGAGGCGGCGGCGTCGGCCTGCTCCTGGGCGGCGGCGAGCAGCCGGGCCCGCAGGATCCGCATCGCCTGTTCCCGGTTCTGCAACTGGGACTTCTCGTTCTGGCAGGAGACGACGATGCCTGTCGGCAGGTGGGTGATCCGCACCGCCGAGTCGGTGGTGTTCACCGACTGGCCGCCCGGCCCGGACGACCGGAACACGTCGATGCGCAGCTCGTTGGCGTCGATGGTGACGTCGACGTCCTCGGCCTCGGGCAGCACCAGCACGCCTGCGGCGCTGGTGTGGATCCGGCCCTGCGACTCCGTGACCGGGACGCGCTGCACCCGGTGCACGCCGCCCTCCCACTTGAGCCGCGACCAGACGCCGTTGCCACCCTCGGGTACGCCCTTCGTCTTGATCGACAGCGAGACGTCCTTGACCCCGCCGAGATCCGAGTCCTGCGCGTCGATCACCTCGGTGATCCAGCCGTGGCGCTCGGCGTAGCGGGTGTACATCCGCAGCAGGTCGCCGGCGAACAGCGCCGACTCCTCGCCACCCTCACCAGCCTTGATCTCGACGATCACGTCCTTGGCGTCGTGCGGGTCACGCGGGATGAGCAGCTCGGCGAGGCGCTCCTCCAGTCCCGGCAGGGACGCCGCGATGGCCTCGGTCTCGGCCGCGAACGAGGGGTCCTCGGCGGCCAGCTCGCGGGCCGCCGCCAGGTCGGCGCGCGCCTGCTCCAGCTCACCGGCGGCCTTGTGCAGCGGCACCAGCGCGGCGTACCGGCGACCGACCCGGCGCGCGGTGGCCTGGTCGGTGTGGATGGCCGGGTCGGCCAGCCGCTTCTCCAGCTCCGCGTACTCGTCGAGGAGGCCGGCCAGACGCTCGCTGCTCATGCTGCGGATGCTCCTTCGACAATGCGACACCGGCTGGCCGAGGACCGGTCGCCGGGCGGAACCACTGGGAAACGCGGACGGCGCCCGTGCCCGGTGGTAAACCGGACACGGGCGCCGAACGGGGAGTTACTTGGCCTTCTTGGCCTGAACCTTGGCGTACTTCTGCTGGAACTTCGCGACCCGGCCGGCGGTGTCGAGAACGCGCTGCTTACCGGTGTAGAACGGGTGGCAGGCGCTGCAGGTCTCGACGTGGATCGCCCCGCCCTTGGCGGTGCTGCGGGTCGTGAACGTGTTACCGCAGGAGCAGCTGACCTCGGTGGTCACGTACTCCGGGTGGATGTTTGCCTTCATCTCGCCTCGGTCCTCTCGTTGGTGGTCGCCGGGTCGCCGTCATCACTCGTCGCGCCGTACACGACGGGCTCGGGCGTGAACCGGAACCGGTGGCCGATTGACCAGTGTGCCATGGGCCTGAGCCGACCCGGCAAGCGGGCCGCACACCTCGTCCGGCATCGTCAACACGTGCCTACCCGTCCGCATTCCCGCCGCCTGCCGGGGCAATCGCGCACCCTGGGAGCCGCCACCGCGTACCCCACCGGGGGTACGCCTGTCGAGCCGGAGGTGTGCCGATGACCCGACTGATCGCGACCCGGGGGCTGCCCGCCTCGGGCAAGACCAGCTTCGCCCGTACGCTCCAGCCGTCAGTGGTGCGGGTCAACCGGGACGACCTGCGCCGGATGCTGCACGGCGAGCGCCTGTTCACCCAGTGGGCCGAGGCCCAGGTGACAGTCGTGCAGCGGGCTCAGGTGGAGGCGCTGCTGCGGGCGCGGGCGGACGTCTGCGTCGACGACACCAACCTGCGCGCCCGCACCCTGCGGGGCTGGGCCGAACTGGCCTCCCGACACGGCGCGGATTTCGAGGTGCACGACTTCACCGACGTACCGCTGGACGAGTGCCTGCGCCGCGACGCCGCCCGCCCGGCGGCCGAGCAGGTCGGCGCGGACGCGATCCGTCGGCTGCACGAGCGGTACCTGGAGGGTCGGGCCCTGCCCCTGCCGGTGCCGCAGGCCCGCAGCGGAGGACCCGCCGCCGTGCACCCGCCGTCGACCGAACCGCCGGAGATCGTTCTGGTGGACATCGACGGCACCGTCGCGCTGGCCGTGTCCCGCAGCCCGTACGACATGACCCGGGTGGGCGAGGACGAGCCGAACCCGGCGGTGATCGCGGCGGTCCGGGCCATGCACGCCGCCGGGTACGGAGTGGTCTTCTGCTCCGGGCGGGACGCCTCGGCCCGGCCGGCCACCGAGGCGTGGCTGGCCCGACACGTCCGGGTCCCCTACCTCGGTCTGAACCTGCGCGCCGTCGGCGACACCCGGAAGGACTCGATCGTGAAGCGGGAGATCTACGACCGGGAGATCCGGGACCGTTACCGGGTGGTCGGGGTCTTCGACGACCGCGCCCAGGTGGTCCAGATGTGGCGGGCCCTCGGCCTCACCGTCTTCCAGGTGGCCGACGGCGACTTCTGAAGCGAGGGGTTCCCGAGCGGCGCGGCATCCGTCCGTCGTGGACGATGGCCGGGAGGGGCTGGGTGCGTCGGCCTCCTGGCGGGACACGACGAAGGGGCACGGCCACAGCGGCCGTGCCCCTCGTCGTTAGTCACCCGGGGATGGCTACTCCCCCGGCGTGGACTTCGCGATCTGCATCAGGAACTCGATGTTGGTGCGGGACTGCTTGAGCCGGTCCAGCAGGAGGTCCATCGCCGCCTGCGAATCCAGCGAGTGCAGCACCTTCCGGAGCTTGTGGATGATGGCCAGCTCCTCGGGCGCGAGCAGGACCTCTTCCTTCCGGGTGCCGGACGGATTGATGTCGATGGCCGGGAAGGTCCGCTTGTCGGCGATCTTCCGGTCCAGCTTCAGCTCCGCGTTGCCGGTGCCCTTGAACTCCTCGAAGATGACCGTGTCCGCCATGGACCCGGTCTCCACCAGCGCCGTGGCGATGATGGTCAGCGACCCGCCGTTCTCGATGTTGCGGGCCGCGCCGAGGAAGCGCTTCGGCGGGTAGAGCGCGGTGGAGTCGATACCACCCGACATGATCCGGCCGCTGGCCGGCGCCGCCAGGTTGTACGACCGGCCGAGCCGGGTCACCGAGTCGAGCAGCACGACGACGTCGTGGCCCAGCTCGACCAGGCGCTTGGCCCGCTCGATCGCCAGCTCCGCCACCGTCGTGTGGTCCTGCGGCGGACGGTCGAACGTGGCCGCGATGACCTCGCCCTTGATCGACCGCTGCATGTCGGTGACCTCTTCGGGCCGCTCGTCGACAAGCACCACCATGAGGTGGCACTCCGGGTTGTTCCGGGTGATCGCGTTCGCGATCGCCTGGAGCACCATCGTCTTACCCGCCTTCGGCGGAGACTGGATGAGCGCCCGCTGGCCCTTGCCGATCGGCATGACCAGGTCGATGACCCGGGTGGTCAGGATGTGCGGCTCGGTCTCCAACCGCAGGCGCTCCTGCGGGTAGAGCGGCGTGAGCTTGTAGAACTCCGGCCGCCGCCGCGCCTCGTCCGGCTCCATCCCGTTGATCGTGTCCAGCCGCATCAGCGGGTTGTACTTGTCCCGCCGCTGGTCACCGGTGTTGCCGCCCTCGCGGGCCGCACGCACCGCGCCGGTGATCGCGTCACCGCGGCGCAGACCGTACTTCTTGATCTGGGACATCGAGACGTACACGTCGTTCGGGCCGGCCAGGTAACCGGTCGTCCGCACGAAGGCGTAGTTGTCGAGCACGTCGATGATGCCGGCCACGGGGACGAGCACGTCGTCCTCGCCGACCTGCGGCTCACGGCCACCGGTGTCGCCACCGGTCTCCGCCCGCTCGCCACGGCCACGGCGACGGTCGCGGAAGCGGCTGCGCCGGCCACGCCGACCGCCGCCCTCACCGTCGTCGTCGTCGTTGTCCCGCTCGACACGCTGACCGCGGTCGTTGCGGTCGGCGCGCTCCGAACGGTCGTTGCGCTCGGCGCGCTCGCCCCGGTCGTTGCGGTCGCTCCGGTCGTTGCGCTCGGTCCGCTCGCCACGGTCGGCACGCTCGCCCCGATCGTTGCGCTCGGCCCGCTCACCACGGTCGGAGCGGTCGTTACGCTCGCCGCGATCGTTACGGTCGGTCCGGTCGTTACGCTCGGTCCGGTCGTTGCGCTCGGTCCGGTCGTTGCGGTCGGCCCGCTCACCACGGTCGGAGCGCTCGGCGCGGTCGTTACGCTCGGCGCGGTCGCGACGGTTCTCGCCGCGCTCGGGCCGCTCGCCGGCCTCCACCTCATCGGTACGGGCCTCAGAGGAGCGGACCTCGGAAGTGCGCGCCTCAGAAGAACGCGCCTCAGAAGAACGCGCCTCAGAAGAACGCGCCTCGGAAGAACGCGGCTCAGAAGTGCGCGGCTCAGAAGTGCGCGGCTCAGAAGTGCGCGGCTCAGAAGTGCCGGCCTCGGAGGTACGAGACTCGGCCGAAGCGGTCCGGCTGCGCCGGGTACGACCACGACCCTCGGTCGCAGTCGCCGGCTCGGCCGACGCCTGCTCGGTGTTGCGGCCCTCGGTCGCCGGGCGATCCACGCTCTCCCGCACCTCCTCACGGGCCGGAGCGGCCGCAGCCGCGACCTCGGCTCGCGGTCGAGGGGTCCCGGCGGCGTTGCCGCCCTGCCGCTCGGAGATCGCGGCGATCAGCTCACCCTTACGCATGCGAGCCGTGCCGGAGATGCCGAGCGACGCGGCCAGGCTCTGCAGCTCTGGCAGCAGCATCGCCGACAGACCGGTGCCGCTGCGCCGACGACGGGCGGGAGCGGCAGCGGTGGCATCGCCAGCGACGTTGGAAACATCCGACGTCACGTCGGTGGTGTCGCTCAATGGATTCCTTCCCTCGATAAGGCCGGGACTGCCCGGAGTCGGAGCTCAGGTGGCCGGGCGGCCTCGGTGCACCCGCCTCGCAAGGACGCGTCGCGGGAGTCTGTGACACAGCAGCCGGTGGTTTCCCGACCCACCAAACGTCGGTGAGCAGGTCTCGCCGTCTGCGGCGACCTGTGGAAACTGCGGTGCGGCGTGGGCCTTGGCAGGGGTGACGGGCTGACCGCCGAGAGCTTCGGGGGTGCGCCGCCCCGCAGGAGATCGCGTGCTTCGCGGCTGTGCTAGGTCTAGAGCGTAATCAACTCTTCCGACCTGCGGCAACAGGGTCCCGCTCGGCGTGTCCCAGTCTACCCCGGGCGACCCGGGCACCGCTGACGTCTATCGGTAACTGCCAGATCTGCCAGTCTGTTCCCGCGTCGAGGCTTGGCGGCGGCTCACTGAGCGCCAGCACGCTCGGCCCGGCCCCACTGACCACAGCCGCCACACCGGCCGCACGCAGCTCGCTGACCAGGGCAGACGTGCCGGGCATCCCGGGCGCGCGGTAATCCTGGTGGAGGCGGTCGACGGTCGCAGACAGCAACAGCGCCGGGGCCGTGGTGAGCGCGTGCACCAGCAACGCCGCCCGCCCCGCCGTCAGCGCGGCGTCGGCGTGGGGCACGGTGGCCGGCAGCGCCGCCCGCGCGGTCGCGGTCAGGCCGCGCTCGGCCGGTACGAAAACCGTGGGTCGTACGTCGTCGGCTACCGGCAGGGACACCGCCCGCGCGCCGCCTGGCTCGGACCAGGCCACTGTGAAGCCGCCGAGCAGGCACGGCGCGACATTGTCCGGGTGGCCCTCGATCTCGGCGGCCACCCGGAGCACACCCGGCTCGTCCAGCCGGCGCTCGCCGTCGACGACCAGGGCACGGGCCAGCAGCACCCCGGCGACGATGGCTGCCGAAGACGACCCCAGGCCACGCGCCTGCGGGATGCGGTTCACGCACTCGACGCTCAGGCCGGCGGGCTGCGTGCCGAGAACGTCGAAGGTGGCACGCATGGCCCGCACCACCAGGTGCCGGTCGTCGTCCGGCAACTCACCCGCGCCCTGCCCGGTGACCGTCACCCGGACGCCGGCGGGTGCGACCTCGGCGGCCAGGTCGTCGTAGAGCCCGAGGGCGAGCCCCAGCGCGTCGAAACCCGGACCGAGGTTGGCGCTGGTCGCGGGGACCCGGACCCGGACCGGCCCGGCGGCGAAGTTCGTCGGCACGCGCTCATGCTAGGGCCTGTGTCAAAGTCCTCGGTCGAGCCGAGGCGGAGTCCAGGCGGCGATCCGGGCCGCCGCCCGCCACGGGACCGCCGGTTCTTCAGCCGGCCGGGTTGGCAACCGGCTCGGTGGCCGGGTCGGTAAGCGAGAGTCGGCGCGTGGCGATCCGCCAGCCGACCGCGTACACGAGGGTGACCAGGCCGCAGCCGGCCAGCACCACCCGCTCGTCCACCACGTCGACCACCAGGGCCACCGCCAGTTGACTCACCGAGATGGCAAGCGTCGCGAGCATCATGTCGGTGGCGAAGACCCGACCGCGCAGCCGGTCCGGCACCTCGCCCTGGAGGGCGAAGTTCGACATCACCCAGTTGCTGCCGCCCGCGAAGTGCGCCACGAACACCAGCAGCAGCACCAGCGGGAACCAGCGGACCACCGACGTACCCAGGTAGGACAGACCGTAGAGCGACATGGACAGCGCGAGTCCGGGCAGCAGCCAGGACCTGTTGGTCAACACCCGGCGCATCAGGATCGGCCCGACCAGGGCACCGGCCCCCCGGACCGCGAAGAGCAGGCCGGCGCCCAGCGAACCGACCCCGTAGACGCCGGCGAGCAGCGGAAACACGGTCAGCACGCCGTTGCCCAGGCCGACAGCCGACTTGACCGTGACAAGCGCCAGCACCCGCGGCCGGTGCCCGATGTAGCCGAGCGCCTCGCGGACCGCCGACCAGGTGCGCTGCGCCGGCAACTCCGGGTCGCGGGCCGCCTGCAGGGGCCGGCGGATCCGGGTGGCGAGGCCCGCGGCCAGCGCGAGGCCCACCGCCGCAACCCAGAAGCAGGCGTACGGGCCGGCAGCCGAGCTGAGCACACCACCCAGCGAGGCGCCCACCACCGTCATGGTGCCCCAGGCCGAGCCGGCCACGGCGTTACCGGCGGCCAGCTCGTGCGGCTCCAACACGTTGGGGAGCGCGGCCTGGGCGGCCGGTGAGTAGAACGCCTTGGCGACCGCGACGACCCCGATCGCCACCAGTGCCAGCCACGCCGTACCGCGGTTGCGGACGCCGAGCAGCAGCAGCACGCCGGCCAGCGCGGCCACGTTCGCGGCGATCATGATCTTGCGACGGTCGAAGCGGTCGGCGATCGTGCCGGTGTACGGCAACAGCAGGGCCACGATGCCGGTGTCCACCGCCAGCACGAGGGCGCCCCAGACCCCGCTGCCGGTCAACTGGGGCAGCAGCACCAGCAGCGGCACCATGACGAACCAGTCGGCGCCGAAGACCACCAACTCGGCGAGGAAGAGGTTGCGAAAGCTCCGATTGCTGGTGAGGACCGCGAGGGTGGACGCCACGCAGCGGGACCCTACCCGGTGGGCGTGGGGGCCACACCGGGTGCCAGCAGCGTCGAGACGGTGACGAAGGTGTAGCCACGCGCCCGCAGCCCGGCGATCATGTCGGGGAGGCCGTGCAGCGCGACCAGACGTCGCGGGTCACCGACATCGTGCCCGAGCACTATCGTCCCCGGCCGGACGTCGGCCACGATCCGCCGGGCGTGGCCGGCCGGGTCGTCGGGAAAGTCCCGCTCCACCATCTGCGACGACCAGAGCACGAGCCGGTAGTTCAGCCGGGCCGCCGCGTGCAGCACCGCACCACCCAGGTGGCCGTACGGCGGGCGGACCAGCTGGGGCGGCCTGCCGGTCACGTCGGCGATCGCGTCGTGGCTGCGGTGCAGGTCGTCGTACGCCGCGGCGGCATCCAGTTGCGCGAGGTCCCGGTGCGCCCAGCTGTGATTGCCCACCTCGTGCGTGGCGAGCCTGTCGCGCAGGAGGTCGGCGTGCTTCCTGACCTGGGCGCCGACCAGGAAGAACGTCGCGGGCACCCGGTGCTGGGCGAGGGTGTCCAGCACCATGGGCGTCCACCGTGGCGCCGGCCCGTCGTCGAAGGTGAGCGCGACCAGCCGCTGCGTGGTCGACCCCGACCAGATGACCGGCACCACGCCGGCGCCGACGTCCTGCGCCCCGTTGCCGACAGTGGCGCTGGCCGGGCCCCCGGCGAGCGGCAGCCGCCGGTGGGTGAACCACAGGTCGGTGGCGCCTGCACCGACGGCCGCTCCGGTCGCCAACAGGGCACTTCGGCGCAGCAGATCGCGCCGGGACCATCTGTGCGCGCTCTCGGTCATTCTGCCGCCCTGCTCGCCGACACCCCCGCCATGCCTACCAGGAGTATGCAAGACATGACGCAAGGTCCCGGGTTCGTCGACCGATCGGAGTGTCCGAGGTGGTACGGCGAACGCCCCCGGCAGGCGAGCCTGCCGGGGGCGTTCCGGGATATCGTCCGACTACTCGGTCGGCTCCGCCGGGGGCAGCGGCGAGCGACGGCTGCGGGGCAGCCGTAGCACCTCGAACTGGTCCGTGCCGTCCACGAGCGCGCCCGACGGGGTGGGGCGTGCCGCCGCCGGCTGCGCGCCCTCGGCCGGCGTCGAGGCCGGTGCGCTCGTCGGCACGGCCACCTGGTTCGGGCCGTCCGGCGCGGTCGGTCCGGTCGGCTCGGTCACCGTCGGGTCGCCGGAGCGCCGCCGACGACGACGCTCCCGCAGCGACTCCTTGGTGTGCTCCACCATCGTGTAGAGCGTCGGCACCAGGATCAGCGTCAACAGCGTCGAGCTGAGCAGGCCGCCGATCACCACGACCGCCAGGGGCTGCGAGATGAAGCCACCCTCGCCGGTCAACCCGAAGGCCATCGGCAGCAACGCGAAGATCGTCGCGACCGCGGTCATCAGGATCGGGCGCAGTCGGCGCCGGCCACCCTCGACCACCGCCTCCCGGACCCCCATGCCCTGTGCCCGGTACTGGTTGATCAGGTCGAGCAGCACGATCGCGTTCGTCACCACGATGCCGACGAGCATCAGCACACCGATCAGCGCCGGCACTCCCAGCGGCGTCCCGGTGGCCAGCAGCAGGCCGATCGCGCCTGTCGACGCGAACGGGATGGAGATCAACAGGATCAACGCCTGGGTGAGGCTCCGGAACGTGGCCACCATGATCAGGAACACGATCGCGATGGCGACCAGCACCGCCAGGCCCAGGTCACCGAAGGCGTCCGCCTGATCGGCGCTGACCCCACCGATGGTGAAGCTCGCCCCCGGGACGTCGATGCCGTCGAGCCGCTTCTGCAGCTCCTTGGTGGTCGCACCCAGGTTCGAACCGGTCGCGGCGCCGGTCACCGAGACGCTGCGGTCACCGTCGATCCGAGTGACCTGCTGCGGCCCCTCGGCCTGGGTGACGTCCGCGATGTCGTCCAGCTTCACCGGCCCGACCGGAAGGGCCCGCAGCTCCTCCAGCGACACCGGCGCGGTCGCGCTCAGCCGCAGCACCACGTCCTGCTGGCGGCCGTCGAGCGCCACCTGCCCCAGCGGAGCGCCACGGAACGCCTGCGACACGAGCTGACCCACGGCGGCCTCGGTGAGGCCGACCCGTCCGGCGGCGACCCGGTCGACTGTCACGTCGACCCTCGGCACCCGCTCGGCGAGGCTCGTGGTGACGTCCTCGACGTCCGGGACGCCTGCCATCGCCGTCCGGGCCGCCTCGGCGGCGCGGGTCAGCACCTCCGGGTCACCGGCCTGGACGATCACCTCCAGCTGGCTGGTCGAGGCATCCTGGCCACCGCCGAAGCTGACCTCACCCAGGCTGGTGCCGATCTTGTCGAACTCCCGGCGCAGCTCCTCACGGACCTGCTTGGCGTCGGTGTCGCCGTCGAGCGCCAACGACCAGCTCGCGACGTTGTTGCCTCCGCCGCCCGCCCACGGGGTGTCGCCCCCGCCCGCGGTCACCTGGTACGTCTCGACCCCGCCGACCCGCCCGAGGACCGCCTCGACCTGCTTGGCCGCCGCGTCGGTGGCGGCCAGGCCGCTGCCCGCCGGCAGTTCCTGCCGGAAGCTGAGCGTGTCCTGACCGGAGTCGTCCAGGAAGTTCGTCTCCAGCTTCTGCGCCAACCCGAAGGTGCCGAAGAGCACCAGCAGGCCGAGCCCGACGGTGATCCAGCGGGTCGACCGCTTGCGGGTGGCGAACCCGATCACCGGCAGGTACGCGCGCTGCAACGGGTTGCGCAGCTCCTTCTCCTCGGCGTCGCGGCGCACCGCCTCGTCGTCGACGGTGCCGCCGCGCGGCTTGAGGAACCAGTACGCCAGCACCGGGATCACGGTCAGCGAGACCAGCAGCGAGGCGAGCAGCGCCACCGTCACCGTGATCGCGAACGGCGCGAAGAGCTGCCCGACGAACCCGCCGACCAGGGCGATGGGTGCGAACACCGCCACCGTCGTGAGGGTGGACGCGGTCACCGCGCCGGCCACCTCGCGAACGCCTGTGACGATCGCCTGCCGCTTCTCCTCGCCGTACTCCAGGTGTCGTTTGATGTTCTCCAACACCACGATCGAGTCGTCCACCACCCGGCCCACCGCGATTGTCAACGCGCCGAGGGTCAGCAGGTTGAGCGAGTAGTCGCCGATCCACAGGGCGATCAACGCCACCAGCACGGAGAGCGGAATGGAGACCGCGGTGACCACCGTCGAGCGCACCGACAGCAGGAAGACGAGGATGACGATGACCGCCATCACCAGGCCCAGCAGGCCCTCGGTGGTCAACGACTCGATCGACTTCTCCACGAACGGCGCCTGGTCGAAGACCACTGTCAGCTCCGCGCCGGAGGCGTCCTTCAGGTCGGCCAGCCGGTCCCGGATCTCGTGGGAGATCTCCACCGCGTTGCCGTCCGGGGCGGCGGTGACGGCGATGCCGAGGCTGTCCTTGCCGTTGGTCCGGGTGATCGCGGTGGCCGGGGCGAGCTGCTGCTCGACCGCCGCCACGTCACCGAGACGAACCGGCGTCGCCCCGGGCGCGACGATGATGCCGCGCAGGTCGTCCAGGGTGGCGACCGGCGTTCCGACCTGCACCGGAAGGGCCAGGCCGCCGTCGGTCACCGCGCCGGCCGGCACCGACACGCCGTTGGTCTTCAACGCGGC
This sequence comes from Micromonospora sp. DT43, assembly GCF_049841645.1. Taxonomy (NCBI): domain Bacteria; kingdom Bacillati; phylum Actinomycetota; class Actinomycetes; order Micromonosporales; family Micromonosporaceae; genus Micromonospora; species Micromonospora sp. DT43. The sequence goes on from NZ_JBNCKR010000003.1 coordinate 672,238, forward strand.
GCCGATCGCTGTCGGCTGGACCTTCGCCGCTGCCAACTTCGCCGGGTCCGGGGTGACCACCACGACGTCGTCGCGGGTCCCGGTCACCTCGACCGTACGGACGCCCTCGATGCCCTCCAGCTCCGGCACCACTGTCGCGCGCAGCTTCTCGGCGAGCGCCCGCTCGTCGGCGCCGCCGGCCGCGGCCAGCACCACCGCCGGCAGGTCGTCGGTGCTCCCCGCGATGACCTGCGGGTCGACGCTCTCCGGCAACTGGGCGTCGATCCGGCTCAGCGCGGTCTGCATCTTGTTGACCACGTCGTCCAGGTCGGTGCCGAACTCGTACTGCACCTGGACCGTGGCCGACCCCTCGCGGGACGTGGAGGTGACCTTGTCCAGCCCGGTAATGCCCTGCAGGGCGTTCTCGATCGGCTCGGTCACCTGCGACTCGACGATCTCGGGGCCGGCGCCGGGGTAGGCGGCCACGATGAACGCGGCAGGGAACTCGAGCGACGGCAGCAGTTGCTGCTTCAGTGACGGCACGGCGAACGCTCCGAACGCCGTAATCACCACCGCGATGAGGGCGACAAGCCCTCGGTTGGCGAGGCTGAATCTGGCGAGCAGCGACATCGGCCTGGCTCACTCCTGAAAGAGAATGCGGGCGGGGATAGGGGAAAGTGTGCCGGATTCGATCACCGGAGCCCCCGCCGCCCCCGGCTGCGTCCCACCGCCGCCGGGCGCTACCGCTCTCAGGCCAGGTCGAGCGCGCGGGCCGCAGCCAGCGAGTCGTTCTCGATGGTCACCGGGGCGGGCGCGGTCGAGATCGCCCACTCCGGGTCCTTCAGGCCGTGGCCGGTCACCGTGCAGACGACAGTCGAGCCGGCCGGAACCGCGCCCGCCGCGGCCTGCTGGAGCAGGCCGGCCACGCTGGCCGCGCTGCCCAGCTCGACGAAGACGCCCACCTCGCGGGCGAGCAGCCGGTACGCGGTGAGGATCTCCCGGTCGGTCACCGCCGCGATCAGGCCACCGGAGGCGTCCCGGGCGTCGAGCGCCTTGGTCCAGCTCGCCGGATTGCCGATCCGGATGGCGGTGGCGATCGTCGACGGCTCCGGCACCACCTGGCCGGTCACGATCGGCGCCGCCCCGGACGCCTGGAAGCCGTACATCTTCGGCGCCCGCGTGGTGGTGCCGGCGGCGTGCTCCTCGGAATATCCCATCCAGTACGCGGAGATGTTGCCGGCGTTGCCGACGGGCAGGCAGTGGATGTCTGGTGCGTCGCCGAGCGCCTCGACGATCTCGAAGGCGGCGGTCTTCTGGCCGTGCAGCCTGTCGATGTTCACCGAGTTGACAAGCGCGACCGGGTGATCCTGGGCCAGCTTGGCGGCGAGCGCGAGGCAGTCGTCGAAGTTGCCGCTCACCTGGAGCAGCTTCGCCCCGTGCACAAGCGCCTGGGCCAGCTTGCCCAACGCGATCTTGCCCTGCGGCACCAGCACCGCGCAGGTCAGCCCGGCACGGGCCGCGTACGCCGCGGCGGAGGCGCTGGTGTTGCCGGTGGAGGCGCAGATGATCGCCTTGTTACCGGCCTCGACCGCCTTGGAGACCGCGAGGGTCATCCCCCGGTCCTTGAAGGAGCCGGTCGGGTTGGCGCCCTCCACCTTCAGGTAGACGTCGCAGCCGAGCCGGGCCGAGAGCACGGGCGCCGGCAGCAGCGGAGTGTTTCCCTCGTGCAACGTGACGACCGGCGTGGCCGCGGTGACCGGCAGCCGATCCCGGTACGCCTCGATCAGACCCCGCCACATGTCGCTCTCCTCGCCTCTGTCCCTGCACCGACCCGAGCATCAGGCACCCTGGACCACCCTGCCGCAGCCATCGATGGCACACCCCGGGTTACCCACCTGGCGGGACGCGGGAGCCGCCCGGTGGTTCAACGAGTCAGGCGCCGCCCTCGACCCGCAGCACGCTCGTCACCGAACGGACGATGTCCAGGCCCCGCAGCTCGACCACCGTCGCGGCGAGCGCGGCGTCCGGCGCCACGTGGGTGACGATTACCAACTCGGCGTCGCCGTCCCGGCCGGGCGCCCCGCCCGCCGAGCCCTGCCGCACGGTCGCGATCGACACGTCGTGCCGGGCGAACACGCCTGCCACCGCGGCCAGCACACCCGGTCGGTCGGCCACGTCCAGGCTCACGTGGTAGCGGGTCAGCGCCTCGCCCATCGGCCGCACCGCCAGGGCCGCGTACGCGCTCTCGCTGGCCGCGCGGACCCCGGCGAGCCGGTTGCGGGACACCGCCACCACGTCGCCGAGCACGGCGCTTGCGGTCGGCGCGCCACCCGCGCCCCGGCCGTAGAACATCAGCTGCCCGGCGGCGTCGGCCTCGACGAAGACCGCGTTGAACGCGTCGCCGACGCTGGCCAGCGGATGGCTGCGCGGGATCATCGCCGGGTGCACCCGGACGCTCACCGTCTCCTGGCCGGCCGGGTCGACACCCCGCGCCGCGATGCAGAGCAGCTTGATCGTGCAGCCCATGGCCTGGGCGCTGGCCATGTCGGCGGCGGTCACCTCGGTGATGCCCTCGCGGTGCACGTCTGCCGCCCCGACCCGGGTGTGGAACGCCAGCGAGGCGAGGATCGCGGCCTTGGCCGCCGCGTCGAAGCCCTCCACGTCGGCGGTGGGGTCGGCCTCCGCGTACCCCAGCTCGGTGGCCTCTTCCAGGGCCTCGGCGAAGCCGGCGCCGGTGGCGTCCATCGCGGAGAGGATGAAGTTGGTGGTGCCGTTGACGATGCCGGTGACCCGGTTGATCCGGTCACCGTGCAGCGACTCGCGCAGCGGTCGCAGCAGCGGGATGGCGCCGGCCACGGACGCCTCGTAGTAGAGGTCGCCGCCGCCCTCGGCGGCGGCTTCGTGCAGGGCCACGCCGTCCTCGGCGAGCAGCGCCTTGTTGGCGGTGACCACGCTCTTACCGGCCCGCAGCGCCTCGACCAGCCAGCTTCGGGCCGGCTCGATCCCGCCGACCACCTCGATCACCACGTCCACGTCGTCGCGCTTGATCAGGCCGAGCGCGTCGGTGGTGAACAGGTCCTCGTCGACCGGCAGGTCACCGCGGTCGCGGCCGAGCCGGCGGACGGCGATGCCGGCGATCTCCAGTGGAGCGCCGATGCGGGCGGCCAGGTCGGCCGACTGCTCGTGCAGCAGCCGGACCACCTCCTGGCCGACCGTGCCGCAGCCGAGCAGCGCCAAGCGCACAGGTGACGTCATCCCACATCCAATGCCAGCAGATCGTCTTCGGTCTCCCGCCGGACGATCAGACGCGCCTCGCCGTCGCGCACCGCCACGACCGGTGGCCGGGGCACGTGGTTGTAGTTGCTGGCCATGCTCCGGCAGTAGGCGCCGGTGCCGGGCACTGCGACAAGATCTCCGGGCTGCACGTCGGCGGGCAGGAATTCATCCTTCACCACGATGTCCCCGGACTCACAGTGCTTTCCCACCACGCGGGCGAGCAACGGCTGCGCGGTCGACGCCCGGGAGGCCAGCGTCGCCGAGTAGGACGCGTCGTAGAGCGCGGTGCGAATGTTGTCGCTCATCCCGCCGTCGACGCTGACGTACGTGCGGAGGCCCTCCAGGTCCTTGACCGTGCCGACCTCGTAGAGGGTGAACACGGCCGGCCCGACGATGGCCCGCCCCGGCTCGATCGACAGGTGCGGCACTGCCAGGTTCTCCGCCGCGCACTCCGAGTCGACGATCTTGCGCAGGCGCTTGGCCAGGTCCTGCGGAGCGGCGGGGTCGTCCTGGGTGGTGTACGCGATGCCGAAACCGCCACCCAGGTCCAGCTCGGGCAGCTCCACCCCGCGCGCGTCGCGGATCTGCGCCTGCAGGGCGAGCACCCGGCGGGCCGAGACCTCGAAGCCGCTGGCGTCGAAGATCTGTGAACCGATGTGTGAGTGCAGACCCCGCAGCTCCAGCACACCCTCGTCGAGGATCTTGAAGGCGGCGTTCGCGGCGGCACCGCCGGCCAGCGAGAAGCCGAACTTCTGGTCCTCGTGGGCGGTGGCGATGAACTCATGGGTGTGCGCCTCGACACCGACGGTGACCCGGACCAGCACCCGCGGCCGTACCCCGCGCTCGCGGGCCAGCGCGGTGAGCCTGTCGATCTCGGTGAACGAGTCGACGATGATCCGCCCCACCCCGGCGTCCAGCGCCCGGGCCAGCTCGGCGACCGACTTGTTGTTGCCGTGGAAGCCGATCCGCTCCGGCGGCATCCCGGCCGACAGCGCGGTGGCCAGCTCACCACCGGTGCAGACGTCGAGGTGCAGCCCCTCCTCGGCGATCATCCGGACCACAGCCCGGCAGAGGAACGCCTTGCCCGCGTAGAAGACGTCCTCGGTCGGGAAGGCAGCCCGGAAGTCGCGGCAGCGCGAGCGCAGGTCGGCCTCGTCGAGGACGTACACCGGGGTGCCGAACTCGGCCGCGATGTCGCGGACGCTCAGGCCCGCGACGGCGACCGCGCCGTCGGCCCCGCGCGTCACCGACCGTGGCCACAGCGCCGGCACGAGGGCGTTGACGTCGGCCGGGGCACGCAGCCACGCCGGCCCCTGGTTGCTGATGTCCGCGTGCAGTGCTCCGGCCTCGTGAGCGCGCATCGTGCTACATCCTTTCCGGGGCGGAGACGCCGAGCAGGTGCAGCCCGTTGGCGATCACCGTGCGGGTGGCGTCGTTCAGCCAGAGCCGGGCGCGGTTGGCGTCGGTGACGGGCTCGTCGCCGCGCGGCAGGATCCGGCAGGTCGGCTCGTCGTAGAACCGGTGGTACGCCTGCGACACGCGCTCCTCGAGGTAGCGCGCGACCCGGTGCGGTTCCCGCAGCTCGGCTGCCGACGCGACCACGGCGGGGAACTCGGCGAGCGCCTTGAGCAGCTCGTTCTCCTTCTCGTGGTCGAGCAGGTCGGGGCGGAACGCCGCGCCGTCGCCACGGGTGAGGCCGACCTGGGCGGCCTGGCGGGCGGCGCTTGCCGTCCGGGCCGCCACGTACTGCACGTAGTAGACCGGATTGTCGCGGCTCGCCCGGGTCCACAGTTCGATGTCGATGTCGATGGGCGAGTCGCTGGAGTAGCGGGCCAGCGCGTACCGGGACGCGTCCACGCCGATGGCGTCGACCAGGTCCTCCAGGGTGATCACCGTGCCGGCCCGCTTGCTCATCCGCATCGGGGCGCCGTCGCGCAGCAGGTTGACCAGCTGCCCGATGAGGATCTCCAGGTTGCGCTCCGGGTCGTCGCCGAAGCACGCGGCCATCGCCTTCATCCGGCCGATGTAGCCGTGGTGGTCGGCGCCCAGCATGATCACGACCCGCTCGAAGCCGCGCTCGCGCTTGTGCAGGTAGTAGGCGCAGTCCGCGGCGAAGTACGTCCACTCGCCGTTGGACTTGCGCAGCACGCGGTCCTTGTCGTCACCGAAGTCGGTGGTACGCAGCCAGGTGGCGCCCTCGGACTCGTAGAGGTGGCCCTGCTCGCGCAGCCGGGCCAGTGCGAGGTCCAGCTCACCCCTGTCGTGCAGGTCCTTCTCGTTGAAGTAGGTGTCGAACTCGACCCCGAAGTCGCGCAGCGACGAGCGGATCTCGTCGAACATCAGCGCGACGCCCTCGACCCGGAAGACCTCCTGGGCGGCGTCGTCGTCGAGCGAGCGCACCTCCGGCCGGCGGGCCTGCACCTCGGTGGCGATCTCGGCGATGTACGCGCCGCCGTAGCCGTCCTCCGGCGCGGGCTCGCCCTTGGACGCGGCGAGCAGCGAGCGGGCGAACCGGTCGATCTGGGAACCGGCGTCGTTGAAGTAGTACTCAGTGCCCACCTCGGCACCGGTGGCCCGCAGCAGCCGGCTCAGCGCGTCACCGACGGCCGCCCAGCGGACCCCGCCGATGTGCACCGGGCCGGTCGGGTTGGCCGAGACGAACTCCAGGTTGATCTTCTCGCCGGCGAGCCGGTCGCTGCGGCCGTACTCCGCGCCGGCCTCGACGATCAGCCGGGCGAGCTGGCCCGCGGCGGCGGCGTCGAGGCGGATGTTCAAAAAGCCCGGCCCGGCGATCTCCACCGACTTGATCCCCGGCGCCCGGCCCAGCTCGTCGGCCAGGGCGCTGGCCAGTTCGCGCGGTGGGACGCCCACCTTCTTGCTCAACTGCAGAGCGAGCGTCGAGGCGTAGTCGCCGTGCTCGGGGTTGCGCGGTCGCTCCACCACCGTGCGCTCCGGGAGCGCGGCGTGATCCAGGCCACGGTCGGTGAAGACGGCGTGGGCGGCGGTGAGGACGACCGAGGCGAGTTCTGCAGGAGTCACCCAACCATGTTATCGGGGGTAGACTCGGGCACTCGGCGGCTACCCTGCGCGTCATCCGGCCCGCCACTCCCCTGACCGACCGACCTGACGAGGCACGATGAGCATCAGCACCCCGGGCGGCCCTGAGCGCCGCCCGACCGTGGTCAGCACCGGCAAGAAGCCGGCTGCGGGCCGGCCGGCGTCCGGCGCCAAGGCCGGCACCGGCAAGCCGGCAGGCACGCCACGGGCAGGCGGCAGCGGCAAGGGCCCCCGCAAGCCGGTCACTCCGGTCAAGGTGAGCCAGGGCCGGGCCTGGGGCCCGATCGCGCTCTTCGTGACCGTGGGCGTGCTGGCCGCCGGCATCATCGGCTACGGCGCCTGGGCGTCGTTCCAGGGCTCCAAGCCGTGGGACAAGAAGGCCAACGCCATCGAGGGCATCGTCAACATCCGCAAGACCGACAAGACGAGCCTCGAGTACGAGTCCCACAAGTCGGGTCCGCTCACCTACAAGTACTCGCCGCCCGTGGGTGGGGTGCACAACGCGGCCTGGCAGAACTGCATGGGTGACGTCTACGACGCCCCGATCGCCAACGAGCACGCGGTGCACAGCCTGGAGCACGGCGCGGTCTGGATCACCTACCGCCCGGATCTGCCGAAGGACCAGGTCGACAAGCTCGCCGGCAAGGTGCGTGGCGTCGAGAAGATGCTGATGAGCCCGTACGAGGGTCTGGACAAGCCGATCTCGCTCCAGGCGTGGGGCTACCAGCTCAAGCTCGACAACGCCGACGACAAGCGGATCGACGAGTTCATCAAGGACCTGCGGGTGAACGCCTCCGTCGAGGGTCCGACCGCCCTCTGCAACACGGGCGTCACCGCCACCGGCACCACGCCGCGCGACCTCCAGCAGCAGCAGCCCACACAGTAAGGACGGCTATGACAGCCCCCGCCACCACCGACACCGAGCACGACGACGTCGTGGCCGCCCCGGACGAGGACGGCCGGGCCCCGGCGCGGCGCTACGGCCTCGCGGCGCTCGCCATCATGGTGGTGGTGGGCCTGCTGCTCGGGTACGCCGGCGGTCTGCTCACCCCCCGCCTCGTCCGGCCCGGTGACTCCTCGGTCGAGGCGGGCTTCGCGCGGGACATGACGACCCACCACGCCCAGGCGGTGGAGATGAGCCTGATCGCGTACCGGTCGGCGACGCTGCCAGAGGTCCGGCAGATCGCCGTCGACATCGCCACCGGCCAGCAGGGCGAGATCGGCGCCATGCAGACCTGGCTGCGCGAGTGGGGTCTCAGCCCGACCGGTTCGAAGCCTCCGATGTCGTGGATGTCGGACGGGGCCACCGTCAAGGACGGGCTGATGCCGGGCATGGCCACGCCGCAGCAGATGGCCTCGTTGCGCGACGCCAAGGGCATCGAGGTCGACAGGCAGTTCCTGAAGCTGATGTACGACCACCACCTGGGCGGCATCCACATGATCGACGCGGCGCTCGGCGAGACCGACAACGCCGAGGTCGTACGGGTGGCGCAGACCATGAAGAACACCCAGCAGTCCGAGCTGAACAACCTCCGGCAGCTCCAGGCGCAGGCCAAGGGCTGATCCACCGCACGGGCACACCGGGCCCGCGTCACCGCCACCCACTGGCGGGGCGCGGGCCCGCGCCGTTCGGGCGCAAGCCCGGCCCGCGCCGCGCGAGCCCGGCGCGAGCCCTCCGCCCAACGCGAGCCCCGGCGCGGGCGCGTCACGCGATGATCGACTCGGGTTCCTGTAAGTCGGGGTGTCCGAGGCGCGTTGACAGCCCGGTTTCCAAGAATCCGAGTCGATCAACGCCCGTCTTGTCCGCATAGTTCCGTATGGGGCGATTGACCGACACAGGCGATTACGTTGCTTAGAGAGTTTTCTCCACACATATCGTGACCAGAGGTGATTCGGGCTCGTTGCCCAAGACGTGGGGGTTGCACTCAGAGACGCACGGCGCTCGGTCACCAGTTGGTGCCGACGCCACACCATCGGCGGTGACGGGGCGGTGGCAGCCGTCCGTCGCGGACAGCGGCAGGGCGAGCCGGGAACGCTCAGTCGCGAACAGGAACTCGAACTGATCGACACACTCCGGGGCGTCCACCCCGACGAGTTCGGCCTGGACGACGAGCTGTGGACGCGGCAGAGCCTCACCACGCTCATCCAGCGCCGGTTCGACCTACCGCTTGACGCGGGCGCGGTCGGGGCGTACCTGCGGGCCTGGGGGTTGGGTCCGCGGGAACCGCGCGAGCGGGCCTGCGGGCTCTGCGTCAGCGCGGTCGAACGCTGGGTACGCAGCGAGTACCCGGCGATCACCCGGACGGCCCAGGAGCACCTGGCCGAGGTCTACTGGATCGGCCGGGTTCGGCTGCGCGGCACGATGCCGGCGGCCGACGTGATCTCCGCGGTGTCGTCCCGGGGCCGGGTGCGCTTCATGATCACCACGCCGACTGTCGACCCGCCGCTCCCCCGCGACTTCGTGCTGCGACTCAGCGGCGAGGAGCAGCGCACCGTGCACCTGATCGTGGACGGGTCCTGGCCGCGCAACGAGTGGCCACGGCGCCTGCCCCGGCGGATCGTCCTGCACCCGCTGCCCAGCTGCGGGCGGGCGATCGCGGCCTGAAGTACCGGGTGGGCCGGTCGCCGACACGATCGGCTCACCCGATACCGATTCGGCGTACGCCGAGGAGGTTTGCTAGTCTTCTCCAGTCGCTGAGCCCCCGTAGCTCAGGGGATAGAGCACCGCCCTCCGGAGGCGGGGGCGCAGGTTCGAATCCTGCCGGGGGCACAAGCTTTCGCGCTCCATGTCCGCTGAGAAGCGCGGACCTGGGGCGCTTGTCATTTCTGCTCCGGGGCCGAGCCCCGGGCCCCACGCTCCCGGTGCCGGCTTGCGGCTCCCGCTCCCGGCTCCCCGGCTCCCCGGCTTGCGGCTCCCGGCTCCCGGCGGCTCCCGCTTCCGGCTCCCCGGCTCCCCGGCTCCCCGGCTTGCGGCTCCCGGCTCCCGGCGGCTCCCGCTTCCGGCTCCCCGGCCCCCGGTGCCGGCTCCCGGCTCCCAGTGCCCGGCTCCCCGGCTTGCGGCTCCCGTGCCCGGCTCCCCGGCGGCTCCCGCTTCCGGCTTCCCGGCTCCCCGGCCCCCGGTGCCGGCTCCCGGCCCCCGGTGCCGGCTCCCGGCCCCCGGTGCCGGCTCGCGGCTCGCGGTGCCGGCTCCTGTCGGACCCTCTGCGGGCGACGTCGCGTTGTGGATCAAGAATGGCGCCATGCTGTTTCTCGTGTTGCTCCTCGCCGCGCTGAGCGGGGTCGCCGTCGCGGTGTTCCTCACCGTTCGTGGGCTCCGCGCGGTGGTGAGAAGAAGCGAACGCTCCCACCCAGGGGGTTGGCTGCGGGCGGTGACGCTCCTGGCCGGTGCGGGCGCCGTCGCGATGTACGCGTGGGGCCTGCTCCATGTCGGCTTCGCGGTCATGCAGGCGGAGGACGGCGGCGCCGGCTCCTACCCGATCGAACCCTGCCGGGAGGCCGGGTCGCAGCTCGCCAGCCGGGTCGACGGGTACGCGGTCAGCTACCTCCCGATCCGCTTCGAGTGCCACCTCAGCGACGGCGGCAGGTACGTCACCTCATCCGTTCCCGGGTACGTCAATCCGGTCGTGGCCGCCCTCGGGCTGATCACCGCCACGAGCGGGATTCTCGGCAGCACGACGGCACGGCGCACCCGACCGCCGGTGGCGTGACCGTTCGACAGGTCCGTCACGAGCCGACGTACGCCGCCAGGTGCTCCCCGGTGAGGGTGGAACGGGCAGCGACGAGGTCGGCGGGGGTGCCCTCGAAGACGATCCGACCGCCGTCGTGACCGGCGCCCGGACCCAGGTCGATGATCCAGTCGGCGTGCGCCATGACCGCCTGGTGGTGCTCGACGACGATCACCGACTTGCCGGAGTCGACGAGCCGGTCCAGCAGGCCGAGCAGCTGCTCGACGTCGGCGAGGTGCAGGCCTGTGGTCGGCTCGTCGAGGACGTACACGCCGCCCTTCTCGGCCATGCGGGTGGCCAGCTTGAGCCGCTGCCGCTCGCCGCCGGACAGTGTGGTCAGGGGCTGACCGAGGCTGAGGTAGCCGAGGCCGACGTCGACGAGCCGGTCGAGGATGGCGTGCGCGGCAGGCGTACGTGCCGCACCCGTGCCGAAGAACTCCTCGGCCTCGCGTACCGACATCGCCAGCACCTCGCTGATGTCGCGACCACCGAAGCGGTACTCCAGGACCGACGCCTGGAACCGCCGCCCCTCGCACTCCTCGCAGGTGGCGGCGACACCTGCCATCATTCCCAGGTCGGTGTAGATGACGCCGGCGCCGTTGCACCCGGGGCAGGCGCCCTCGGAGTTGGCGCTGAACAGCGCCGGCTTCACTCCGTTGGCCTTCGCGAACGCCTTGCGGATCGGGTCGAGCAGACCCGTGTACGTCGCCGGGTTGCTCCGTCGCGAGCCACGGATCGCGCTCTGGTCGACCGACACCACCCCGTCGGAGTCGGACACCGAGCCGTGGATCAGCGAACTCTTTCCCGAGCCGGCCACGCCTGTCACGACCACGAGCACACCGAGCGGAATGTCGACGTCGACGTCGCGCAGGTTGTGGGTGGCCGCGCCGCGTACCTCAAGGACACCCGTCGGCTTCCGCACGGACGTCTTCAGGTGGGCCCGGTCGTCCAGGTGCCGCCCGGTGAGCGTGTCGCTGGCGCGCAGCCCGTCGACAGTGCCCTCGAACACCACCTCGCCTCCGGCTGTGCCGGCGCCGGGGCCGAGGTCGACGACGTGGTCGGCGATCGCGATCGCCTCCGGCTTGTGCTCCACCACAAGGACCGTGTTGCCCTTGTCGCGCAGCCGCAGCAGCAGGCCGTTCATCCGCGCGATGTCGTGCGGGTGCAGCCCGATCGTCGGTTCGTCGAAGACGTACGTGACGTCGGTGAGCGACGACCCGAGGTGGCGGATCATCTTGGTGCGCTGCGCCTCGCCACCGGAGAGCGTGCCCGACGGCCGGTCGAGCGACAGGTAGCCCAGCCCGATCTCCTCGAACGAGTCGAGGAGGTGTTGCAACCCGGTGAGCAGCGGCGCCACCGACGGCTCGCTGACGCCCCGGACCCAGGCCGCCAGGTCGCTGATCTGCATCGCGCAGAGGTCGGCGATGTTCTTGCCCTTGATCTTCGACGACCTGGCCTCCGCGCTGAGCCGGGTGCCGGCACAGTCGGGGCAGGTCGTGAACGTCACCGCGCGGTCCACGAAGGCGCGGATGTGCGGTTGCAGGGTGTCCACGTCCTTGGCGAGGAACGACTTCTGGATCTGCGGGATCAGGCCGACGTACGTCAGGTTGATGCCGTCGACCTTGATCTTCGTCGGCTCCCGGTGGAGCAGGTCCTGCAACTCCTTCTTCGTGTACTTGCGGATCGGCTTGTCCGGGTCGAAGTAGCCGCAGCCACGGAAGATCCGGCCGTACCAGCCCTCCATGCTGTAACCGGGGATCGTGATCGCGCCCTCGTTGAGCGACAGGCTGTCGTTGTAGAGCGCGGTCAGGTCGAAGTCGGTGACCGCGCCCATCCCCTCGCAGCGCGGACACATGCCGCCGAGACGGTTGAAGGTCGCCTTCTCGGTCTTCGTCCGGCCCGCGCCGCGGTCCACCGTGATCGCGCCGGTCGCCCGCACCGAGGGGACGTTGAAGGAGAACGCGTTCGGCGAGCCGATGTGCGGTTGCCCGAGCCGGCTGAAGAGGATGCGCAGCATGGCGTTGGCGTCGGTGGCGGTGCCGACTGTGGAGCGGGCGTTGGCGCCCATCCGCTCCTGGTCGACGATGATCGCGGTGGTCAGCCCGTCCAGCATGTCGACCTCGGGCCGGGTCAGCGTCGGCATGAAGCCCTGCACGAAGGCGCTGTAGGTCTCGTTGATCATGCGCTGCGACTCGGCCGCGATGGTGCCGAACACGAGCGAGCTCTTGCCGGAGCCGGAGACGCCTGTGAACACCGTCAGTCGGCGCTTCGGAAGCTCAACGGTGACGTCCTTGAGGTTGTTCACCCGCGCGCCCTGCACCCGGATCAGGTCGTGCCGGTCGGCGACGTGCGCCGCGGGCGGGTCCGTGGCCTTGCTCATGGTGTCTCCATCTTCTCGGGCGGGCGGGGGCCCTCAGGTCACGGCCTGCGCGGCTCGCAGCGCCCTACCCGTGGCGGTCACGCTAGGGGTGGCGGCGTGACAGGCGCTTCTCGATTCCTGATCGGTCTGGTCACCTGCTTCGCCGTGCACGACGGCATCCCGGCCGTCGCGAGCGCCGCCTCCCGCCGGTAGGTGCTGGGCGGCACACCTACCAACTCGGTGAAGCGGGTGCTGAAGGTGCCGAGCGACGAGCAGCCGACCGCGAAACAGACATCGGTGACGCTCAGGTCGCCGCGCCGCAGCAGCGCCATCGCGCGCTCGACGCGCCGGGTCATGAGATAGCTGTACGGAGATTCGCCGTAGGCGAGCCGGAACTCCCGACTGAGGTGTCCGGCCGACATGTGAACGCCCCGGGCGAGCGCCTCGACGTCCAGGGGCTGCGCGTACTCCCGGTCGATGCGGTCGCGGACGCGGCGCAGCCGCGCGAGATCGCTCAGGCGCTGGCTCTCGGCGGATCGGCTGCTCACCTGGAAAATCGTGCCACACACCCCCGACGAGATGGACCGCCCAGGGCCGCGCGCCTCGCCTTGCCGGGGGTGGCGCGTACCGTCAGCCGGCCTCGCGGCGGGCGCGGGCCCGGCGCTTGCCCTCGTGCATGGCCTGCACCCGGGCCACCGGGATGGTCCGGCCCTCCTCGACCAGGTCGGCGGGGAGCGACTGCGGCGCCGGCATCAGCGCGACCCACGGGTCGGCCCCGGCGACCAGCGGCGGCACCGTCCGGATGGTGAAGTCGGCCGGGGTCACCTCGGTCAGGTCGGACCAGTCGACCGGGAAGGACACCGGCATTCCGGGCCGCAGTCGCGGGCTGTACGCGGCCACGACCGTCGCGCCGCCCGCCCGGGTGGCGTCCACGAAGACCTTCCCACCCCGGTCTTCCTTGATGTACGCCGTGGTGGCGAGCGCCGGGTCGAGCCGCTCGGCGCGGACGGCGAGCGCCCGGGTGGCGGCGGCCAACTCCTCGGCGGTGGGGTCACCTGCCACCGGAACGAAGACGTGCACGCCCTTGGCGCCGCTGGTCTTGACGGCCCCGGCGAGGCCGGCGTCGGCGAGTGCCTGCCGGACCAGCAGGGCGGCGGCGACGGCCGCGCGGAACCCGTCGCCCTCGGGCGGGTCCAGGTCGAGCACCAGGTGCGTCGGCCGGTGCAGGTCGGCCACCGTGGCCAGCGTCGGGTGGTACTCGACGGCCCGCTGGTTGGCGAACCAGAGCAGGGTGCGCCTGTCGTCGCAGAGGGCGTACGAGATCTCCCGGTGTGACGCCTCGGCCCAGACCGGCGTCCGGCGGACCCAGTCCGGGGTGTAGCGGGGCAGGTTCTTCTGCATGAACGGCGGCTGGCCGGGGCGGACCCGGATCACCGACAGCGGCCGGTCCCGCAGCTGCCCGATGATCGGCTCCCGGACCGCGTCGAGGTAGTCGACCAGGTCGCGCTTCGTCGCGTCGTCACGGTCGGACAGCGGCTGGTCCAGGTTGGTCAGGGCCACGCCGTCGCGGGTCTCGTCAGCCTCACTCACCCGATCACCCTCCCGGCCCCGGCCCTGTCGGTCAACCGGACGCGGCGCTTCGACACGGAACGATTCCGGGGCAGGGTGCCCAGCGCCACCAGCAGCGCGGCGAGCACCAGGGCGGCGGCCACGGCGTACGCGACCCGGTAGCCGCCGGCCAGCGCCACCACCTCGGCCCGACCGGCGGCCCGGAGGCCGTCGCTGCGGGCCGCGGCCAGGGTCGCCAGCGCGGCCAGGCCGACCGCCCCACCGACCTGCTGGGTGGTGTTGGCCAGCCCGGACGCGAGCCCGGCGTCGCTGTCGGTCGCGCCGACCATGGCCAGCGTGGTGACCGACGGCAGGGTCAGGCCGCCGGCCACACCGAAGACCAGCATCGCCGGGAGTACGTCGCCGAGGTAGCCGCCGTCGGCGGGTAACCGGGTGAGCAGCAGGAAACCGATCGTCGCCAGGCCCAGCCCGACCAGCAGCACGGTTCGGGCACCCCAGCGGCCGATCAGCCGGCCGGCCAGGCCGAGCGAGACCACCGCGATCACCACCGGGGTGGGCAGGAACGCCCAGCCGGTGGCCGCCGCGTCCAGGCCGAGCACCAGTTGCAGCTCCACGGCGAGCAGGAACTGGAAGCCGAAGAACGCGGCGACCATGAGGAACTGCACGGCGTTCGCCGCCACCAGACCCGGGACGCGCAGCATCCGGGCGGGCACCAGCGGGGTCGCCGCCATCCGTTGGCGCAGGACGAACCCGCCGAGCAGCAGCGCCGCGACGGCGACCGCGCCGAGGGTCCGCGGGCTGGTCCAGCCGTGCTCGCCGGTCCCCACGATGCCCAGCACGGCGACCATCAGACCGGCCGTGACGAGCAGCGCGCCGGGCAGGTCCAGGCCAGCCCGCAGGCCGATCCCCCGTTCGGCGGGGAGCAGGCGGAGGGCCGCGAGCAGGACGCCGGCCCCGATCGGCAGGTTCACCAGGAAGATCGCCCGCCAACCGGCCCCATCGGTGAGCACCCCACCGACGACGGTGCCGATCGACGCGCCGGCCGCACCGGTGAAGCTGAAGACGGCGATGGCGCGAGCCCGCTCGACCGGCTCGGGGTAGAGCCGGACGATCATGCCGAGGCTGACCGCCATGGCCAGCGCGCCGCCGACGCCCTGGCCGAACCGCGCGGCGACCAGCAGCCCGGGACCGGTGGCGACCGCGCAGGCCAGCGAGGCCAGCGTGAACAGGGCGACGCCGGCCAGGAAGACCCCGCGCCGGCCGAGCAGGTCACCGAGGCGGCCGGCGAGCAGCAGCAACCCGCCGAACGCCACCAGGTACGCGTTCACCACCCACGCCAGGCCGGCGGCGGTGAAACCCAGGTCGCGTTGTACGGCCGGCAGCGCCACCGCCACCACGGTGCCGTCCAGAATGATCATCAGGCTGCCGGCGCAGAGTACGAGCAGGGCCGGCCAGCGGGCCGGGACGGTACGGTCCATCGCACGCCTCCTTGGTGCACGGTTTGTTACCGACGCCATCGTCTGTGACCATGAGCCGGAGCGGAAGGAGGCACTTTGATGTCCCAGAGGAACAGCGATGTGTCCGCGACTGTCGCCGCGGAGTCCACCTGCGCCGCCGGGAACGTGCCGTTCACCCCCGGGCAGGCCCGGGCGTGCACCGTCCGCGAGGTGCTGGACCGGGTTGGCGGCAAGTGGAGCATCGGCATCCTGGTGGCCGCGTCGAACGGCCCGGTGCGCTTCACCGAGCTGGAACGGCACATCGAGGGCATCAGCCGCCGGATGCTCACCCTGACCCTGCGCAACCTGGAGCGCGACGGTCTGCTGCACCGCACGGTCTATCCGACCGTCCCGCCGAAGGTGGAGTACACGGCCACCCCGATGGCACTGGAGCTGTACGAGTCGCTGGTGGCGCTTACCAGTTGGGCCGAGCGGCACCGCCGGGCCATCGCCGAGGCGCGGACCAGGTACGACGCCGAACACGCCGGCTAACCCGGACCCCTGTGTGGGGAACGCCACCACGTTTGTCTGACCGATCGGTCAGGGTCTGACCGATCGGTCAGGCATGCTGGTTTCCGGAGGTGGACCGGTGATGGCCAGAGCGGTGTCCGAGACGCACGGTGAGATTCTCGCCGCGGCGGCGCGACGGTTCGCGGTGACCGGCTACCGGGGCACCTCGTTGCAGGACATCGCCCGGGAGGTCGGCTGCTCCAAGGCCACGGTGCTCTACCACTTCGCCAACAAGGAAGCCCTGCTCGCCGAGCTGATGGCACCCGCGATCGGCGTGCTGCGCGACCTCGACGACCAGCTCACCGGCCAGACCGGAGCGGCCGCCCAGGAGGTCGCCGCCCAGGGCTTCGTCGACCTCGCGGTCCGGTTCCGGCGGGAGATCGGGGTGCTGCGCGGCGAGTTCCCCGAGCTGCTGTGCCAGCCGGCTTTCGCGCACATCCAGCAGATCTCCGACCGGCTGCGCGACGCGTTGGCCGGGCACTCCGACCGACCGGGCGCCCGGATCGCCGCGCTGGTGCTGCTCGCCGGCATCTCCGAGGCGTGCGCCGAGTTCGCCGACATCCCCGACGACGAACTGCGCGCCGCCCTGCTCGCCCTCGTCCGGCGGGCCGTCGAACCCGTCGACGCACCCTGACCCATCCACCCACGACCGAGGACAAGGACTCCTGATGGCCACCCTGCTCTACCGGCTCGGCCGGGGCGCGTTGCGCCGGCGACGGCTCGTCGTCGCGCTCTGGCTCGTCGTACTCGTCGGCGCCGGTCTGGCCGCGGCGACGCTGCGCGGCCCGACGGCGAGCAACTTCACCATGCCCGGCACCGAGAGCCAGCGCGCGCTCGACCTGCTCGCCGAGCAGTTCCCAGCGGCCAGCGGCGCGACCGGCACCATCACGGTCAAGGCGCCCGCGAACGGCCAACTCGGCACCCCACAGGGCCAGGCCGTGGTCCAGGAGCTGGTCCAGCAGGCCGGGACGCTGCCCGGCGTGGTCGGAGCGGTCAACCCGCTCCAGGTCGGCGCGGTCTCACCCGACGGCAGGTACGCGTTGATCCAGGTCCAGTTCGCCACCGGCGGGGACGAGGTGACAGACGAGCAGAAGGACGCGTACGAGCAGGTCGGCGCGGCGGCGAAGGCACAGGGTTGGCAGGTCGCCCCGGGCGGCGAGGTGCTCGGCGGGGAGCCGGAGATCGGCTCGACAGAGGCGCTCGGCGTGCTTGTCGCCGCGATCGTCCTGATCATCACGTTCGGCTCGCTTGTGGCCGCCGGAATGACCATGCTCAACGCGCTGATCGGCGTGGGTGTCGGCATGGCCGGCCTGTTCGCGCTGAGCGGTGCAGTCCAGTTGACCAGTACGGCGCCGATCCTGGCGCTGATGCTCGGCCTCGCCGTCGGCATCGACTACTCGCTGTTCATCACCTCCCGGCACCGACAGAACCTGCTCGACGGTCTGCCCCCGGACGAGGCCGTCGGTCGGGCCGTGGGCACCGCCGGCTCCGCAGTTGTCTTCGCGGGCGCCACAGTGGTCATCGCACTCGCCGGGCTGGCCGTGGTGGACATCCCGTTCCTCACCGTGATGGGTCTCGCCGCCGCCGGCACAGTCACCGTGGCCGTGCTCGTCGCCATCACCCTCCAACCGGCGCTGCTCGGCTTCGCCGGACGCCGGGTGCTCCCCCGCCGACTGCGCGCCGTCCCCACCAACGGCACCGACACCGACGTCGCCGCTGACGAGGACGACACGGACGTCACCGACCGACCGGCCGCGACGACGACCACGACCACGACCGAGCAGAGCAACCGGTTCGGCTTCCGCTGGGCACGCCTGGTCACCCGGTTCCGCGTACCTGTCATCCTGGTCGGCCTGCTCGGCCTGGGGCTGCTCGCGCTGCCCACGCCGGACATGCGGCTGGCCCTGCCGGGCGCCGCGACGGCGGCCGTCGGCTCACCCGCCCGGGTGGCGAACGACCTGACCGTCGAGGGCTTCGGACCGGGCTTCACCGGCCGGCTCGCGGTGGTGGTCGCCGGTGATTCGCCGCAGGCCACCTCGGCCGCCGTACCGCAGGTCACCGCGCTGCTCCAGCGCACCGACAACGTCCTCGCGGTGGCACCGCCCCAGCTCAGCCCGGACGGCCGGACGGCGCTGCTCGGCGTGATCCCGAAGACCGGTCCGACCGACGCGGCCACCGAGACGCTCGTGCACGACATCCGCGGCTCGG
The DNA here is from genome assembly GCF_049841645.1 of Micromonospora sp. DT43. Taxonomy (NCBI): domain Bacteria; kingdom Bacillati; phylum Actinomycetota; class Actinomycetes; order Micromonosporales; family Micromonosporaceae; genus Micromonospora; species Micromonospora sp. DT43. The sequence goes on from NZ_JBNCKR010000003.1 coordinate 690,417, forward strand.
TGAGCGGCATCCGCGACGCGGACGTGCTGCTCACCGGCGTCACCGCGATCGGCATCGACGTGTCCGAGAAGCTCTCCGACGCGCTGCCGGTCTACCTGCTGCTGGTGGTCGGGCTGTCGGTCCTGCTGCTGATGCTCGTGTTCCGCTCGCTGCTGGTGCCGGTCAAGGCCGCGTTGGGCTTCCTGCTCACCGTCGCCGCCACGTTCGGCATCACGGTGGCGGTGTTCCAGCAGGGGCACCTCGCCGACCTGGTGGGCCTGGACACGCCCGGCCCGCTGATCAGCTTCCTGCCGATCCTGCTCATCGGCATCCTGTTCGGGCTCGCCATGGACTACGAGGTGTTCCTCGTGTCCCGGATGCGGGAGGACTTCGTGCACGGCGCGACCGCCCGGCAGGCCACGATCAGCGGCATGGGGCACGGCGCCCGCGTGGTCACCGCCGCCGCCCTGATCATGATGTCGGTGTTCGGAGGATTCGTCTTCCTCGACGACCCGGTGATCAAGTCGATGGGCTTCGCGCTCGCCATCGGCGTGGCCATCGACGCCTTCGTGGTCCGCATGACGATCGTCCCGGCCGTGATGTCCCTGCTCGGCGACCGCGCCTGGTGGCTGCCGAAGTGGCTCAACCGCGCCCTGCCGAACGTCGACATCGAGGGCGAGGGCCTGCGCACCCACCTGACGACCCAGATTCCCACCCGGGTCTGACCCGCTTCGACCACGGAGGGTGCGGCTCCCACTCGGGGCCGCACCCTCCGGCATCGCTCACACGCCCGCCGGGTACGTCTCCATCTCGCCGGGCACGGCGGGGACCGCCAGCGGATGCAGGGCCGTCGTCTCGTCACACCAGATGAGGGCGTCGTAGCGATCCCCGAGCCGGGTCGGCACGTAGTTGCCCCAGGACTCGAAGGACGGGTCGTAGACCACCCCGATAGCCCGATGGTCCGCGGGTTCGGTGACCCAGTCCGGCTGGTCGTCGCCGCCGAAGACGAGCACCGCCCGCTCCGGCATCAGCTCGTGCAACAGCCGTTCCACCGAGCCCTCCCGCGCCGGCGGCACCACCATCGCCTCGGACGGCGAGCCCCACCGGGGAGCGGCGATCACCGTGCCCCGGTAGGTGCCGAACCCGATCAACGCCACCGCGTCGTCGCCGTGCCGCTCACGGGCCAACTGACCGATGTTGACCATCCCGTCGGCGGCCATGTCGGTGGCCCGCGCATCACCCACGTGCGTGTTGTGCGCCCAGACGATCCCGCGGGCGTCCGGGCCGTAGCGTTGCAGCAGCCGGTCCAGGGTGTCCTGCATGTGGGTGTCGCGGATGTTCCACGAGTCCGGGCCGCCGGCCACCATCGCCCGGTAGTACCGCTCCGCGCCGGCCACCACCTCCGCGTTCTGCCAGGCCGAGAAGCGGTCCGGGCCGTCCGACATGGCCTGTTCCCGGGTACGCGCCAGCAACCGGACGACCTCCTCCTCGCAGCGCGCGGAGACGAACCGACTGGCCGCGCCGTACTCCTCGACCCGCTTGCCGTACGGCTCGAAGCACCGGTACGCGTCCTGCGCCGCCTCCAGCGAGGTCGGGTCCTCCTCCCCCAGGTAGTCGAAGATCGCCTGCATCGACTCCCAGAGGCTGTAGACGTCGAGCCCGTGGAAACCGGCACGCCCGTCCTCCGGCCGCTCCAGGTTCCACGCCCGCAGCCAGCGGCAGAAGCGCGCCACCTCGGCGTTCGCCCACATCCAGGTCGGCCACCGCTCGAAGTGTTCCAACGCGGTCTGCGGATCGGGGGCCCCTCCCGGAGCGGCGGTGACCGAGCGGTGCACCCGGTCGCAGTCCGGCCAGTCCCCCTCCACGGCCACGAACGAGAAGCCGCACTCCGCGATCAGCCGGCGGGTGAGCTGCTCGCGCAGCCGGTAGTAGTCGTAGCTGCCGTGGGTGGACTCGCCGATCATCACCACCCGGGCGTCCCGGACGCGCTCCAGCAACGGGTCGAAATCGCTCGGCGCGCCGAGCCGCTGAACCAGCATGGCAGCGGCTACCCGGCGGCCGCGCCGGCAAACCGGCGGCGAGCCGCCCGCCGACACGCCGTGCGCGTGTACGGCCGCGGCGAGTGGGTAGCCGACCGGCATGACCGTTCCCGGCGTGCAGTTGCAGGAGTACCTGGCCGGCCTCGACTACCCGGTCTCCCGCGAGGACCTTGTCCGTTGGGGGCAGGAGAACGGGGCCAGCACGGCCATGTTGCAGATGTTGCAGGCGTTGCCGGCCGAACAGTTCGAGTCGCCGGCCGAGTTGAGCGAGGCGCTTACCACCCTCGCCTGACCCGCCGGTCACCGCGCGTGCAGCAGCCGGAACAGCACCAGCCACTGCTCCGGCCAGACGTACCCCACCGGGGTGTCCGACGCGATGCGCGTCGCGCGCAGAGCGGCCGCGACCCGGGCCGGCGGGTGGTGCCGGCGCAGGGTCGCGGCGAGCGAGCCGCCGACACCCTCGAAACCCCACCCCACAAGCCTCTGGTACGCCGGCAGCGCCGCCGCCGGCAGCAGTGGCTCCGGCCGCCGCTCGATGCGCAGGATCCCTGCGTCGACGGCCGGCACCGGCCGGAACGCGGTACGCGGCACCCGCCCCGAAAGCCGCCACTCGTACTCCGGCCAGGTCGAGACGGTGAGCCGGGTCCACCGGCCGTAGTCGCCACTGCGGCGGCGGGCGTACTCCAGTTGGGTGAGCAGGGTCGCGGACCGCAACCGGGGCGCGGCCAGGCACCACCGCACCACGGCCGAGGTCAGCGACCACGGGATGTTGCCGACCACCGCGAACGGCTCCGGTGGTGGCTCGGCGGCAAGGAAGTCCGCCTGCCGATGCTCCACGTTGGACAGCTCCGCGCAGACGGTGGCCAAGTCGCGGCGGACGCCCGGGTCCACCTCGTAGGCCCTCAGCCGCCCGCATCGGGCCGCGAGCGGTCGGGTGAGCTGGCCCCGGCCGGCGCCGACCTCCAACAGGAGCCCGGCCGGATCGGGGTCGGCGGCACGGACCAACCGCTGGACGGCCGCACGGTCGACGAGGAAGTTCTGGCTGAGTACGCGACGGGACCGGTCGCGTTCGGTTGGTCGAAACGGGCGGGGCGCCACGGGTCGTCGTCCTGTCTGTCGCCGCTCGGCGACGGGCTGGACAGGCAGCAGGAAGTGCCGGACCTGTCCGAGTGGGATCGGGACTCGGACGGCCCTGGACGATGCGCGGGTACGCGATGACGAGGCGGCGGCCTCGTGCCGTGGCGAAGGATCAGCGGCGGCGGGGCGGAAGCCCCGGCGCACCGCGAAGTGGACCGATCAGCGGCAGGTCACGTCCCAGCCCGTCAGGGCCGGACGCCGGACGCGCGGACGGGACACCAGCAGGGCACCCCGGGCGGCCGGCGTACCGACCCCCTCGATCAGGGCATGCGTGATCATGCCCGCCACCCTACCGACACCCACCCCAACTCCCCACCCATTTCCCACCCCCGCCCACCGCTGCGTTGATCATGAAGTTATTGCCACGACACGCCGGGCGGGACGGCAATAACTTCATGATCAACGGGGCGGGCGGGCGGGGTGAGGGGGGTGGGGAGGGGTGGGTTACGGGAGGGGGATTGTGCGGGCTTCTGTGCGGGCGGTTTCGGCGGCGGCGAGGATCGTCACGACCTCGCGGCCGAAGCGGACGTCGCAGCGGTGGTCGCGGGTGCCGGTCTGCACCTGCTCGACGAGCTGGTCGATCGCGACACCGAACGCCGTGGCGGGGTCGTTCTCGCCGACCGGGACGGTCTCGATCCCGTTCTCGCCGTAGAACACGAACTCCCGGGCCATCGCCTCGCTCGGGGCGTCCAGGGACAGCGAGGCGCTGCTGGTGGCACCGCCGTCGTGGGTGAGCAGTAGGTGCACCATCCCGCTCGGCCCGTCCATCGCCGCCACCCGGGTCACCCGACCCAGCACCGGCAGGAGAATGGAGAGCGCGTGCGGGGCGATGTCCCAGAGCGCACCGTGCTCACGACGCCAGAGGGAGCCGCCGTACGGGCTGCCCTCCTGGAAGATCGACGCGAACGCCGTGGTGTGACCGTGCTGCCAGCCACCGGCGGCGGCGGTGGAGGCGAGGAACGCGGTGACGTTCGGCTGGAAGCGCTGGGTGAAGAACACGACAGACGCGACCCCGGACGCCTCGGCGGCGGCGACCACCCGGTCGGCATCCTCGACGCTCAGCGCAAGCGGCTTGTCCAGCAGCAGGTGACGGCCGGCGGTGGCGGCACGGACCGCGATGTCGGCCTGAACGTCCGGCGGCAGCGCGACGGCGATCGCCTCGCACTGCTCGATCAGCGCGTCGACATCGGCGTAGGCCGGCACCCCGTACCGCTCGGCCAGCGCCGAGGCCCGCTCCGGGTTACGCCCCCACACGCCTACCAGTTCGGCTTCCGGGTGTGCGTGCAGTGCCTTACCGTGCGTCTCGATCGCCCAGTGACCGGTGCCGAACAAGCCGAACCGCAGCACGTGTACCTCCGCTGTTTCCCCGCACCGTGGCGACGCCACGGACGCGATCCACGCTAGTCGCCCCACCAGGGGCACCGGCGGCGGGTCGACCAACCGGAGCAGTTCATGTCCGGTGCCACCGGGGCGTGACCGGGTCCGGTCGATGCCATGGCCGGTGCCACCGGGCGTGACCGGGTCCGGTCGATGCCATGGCCGGTGCCACCGGGGCGTGACCGGGTCCGGTCGATGCCTGTCGAGCTGCCCCAGAGGTGGGGCGGCGCCGCCGCCGGCCGCGCCTACCGTGGCCACCGGCTGCATGATCGACTCGACTTCCTTGACTCCGGGGCATCCGCAGGCCATCGACACCGCGCCTTACAGGAAACCGAGTCGATCATGACTTCTCCGGCCGCGCCCCACTCGTGGGGCAGCTCTACAGCGAGCGACCGACACCCTGCCGGCCGCCCGCGTTCGGTCGCGGCGAGGCAGATCACCCGGGTACTACGACGGTTAGTAGGCTGTGCCGGTGACCGAGGCAACGACCAGGTGGGGCCGATGACGAGCGCGGCGGCCGACTCGCCGGTGGACGGGCTCCTCGCGACGGCGTCGATCGTGCTGTCGCTGCTCGTCGCCGTGTGGGCGCTTGTCGCGGCGGTACGCCAACGGCCGCCGGACCGGGTGCAGTTCACCGGCCTTGCCGTACTCGAACTGGCGCTGCTCGCGTTGGGGGTGCTGGCTCTGGTCGCGGTCGGTGGCGGGGACCGGCCGGGCGAGCCCGGCGCGTTCTACGGCTACCTCGTCACGCTTGTCTGCCTGCCGCCGCTGGCGTGGGTGCTGGCCCGGATGGAGCCGACCCGCTGGGGGTCGGCGATCGTCTGCGCGGTCTGCCTGGTGGCGCCGGTCGTGGTGGTCCGGCTGCAGCAGACCTGGGAGGTCCTCGGTGGTTGAGACACAACCGGCCCGACGCGCCACGAACGCCGGTCCGGGTCGGCTGCTGATCGCGGTCTACCTGCTCTTCGCCATCGCGGCGACCAGTCGGGCAGGTCTGCAGATCGCCACCAAGTTCGACGAGGCCCCGGTCGCGTACCTGCTCTCCGCCCTGGCCGCGCTCATCTACATCGTGGCCGCGATCGGCCTGGCCCGTGCCGGGCACACCGGCCGACGGGTGGCGCTGGCCTGCTGCTCGGTGGAGCTGGTCGGGGTCGTCGCGGTCGGCATCCTCAGCGTGGTCGACAAGGACCTGTTCCCCGACGAGACGGTGTGGTCGCAGTTCGGCAGCGGGTACGGCTACATCCCACTGGTGCTGCCGGTGCTCGGCCTGTTGTGGCTCTGGCGCACCCGCCGCTGACCCCGACCACCGGCAGCCGAGGTAGGGCACACCCCACCTGCGGCCTTCCCGCTCACTGGCTGTCATCCGGACAGGCCACTTCCTAGGGTCACAGGAGAGTCATCGAACGCTACTCCTGGCCGTTCCGGAGGTGGTCACGTGCATCCTTCCATCGAAGACCCGCCCGTCGAGAACCGCGTGTCCGGGACGGTCTCCCGGATCATCGACGTCGACGCTTTGCGGGCCGTGGCGCTGCTTCTCATCCTGATCGTCAACATCGCCTTCTTCGCCTCCGGCTACGCCTTCCAACTGGTGCCGGATCCCGCACAGGACTCGTGGGGCGACCGGACGGTTCTGTGGCTGGTCGAGCTTCTCTTCACGATGAAGGCGTACCTGCTCTTCTCCTTTCTGTTCGGCTACAGCTTCACGCTCCAACTCGATTCCGCCGCACGGCGGGGCGTCGACTTCGCCCCACGGTTCCGGCGACGACTGGCCGGGCTCTTCGTGCTCGGCATCCTGCACGCGGTGCTGCTGTTCCAGGGCGACATCCTGACCACGTACGCATTGCTCGGTCTGGTCCTGCTCGCCATGCGACGCGTCGCCGTCGGGACCGCCCTGCGCACCGCCGTGCTGGTGACCGGCGGGATCGGCTTCGTCCTCGCGCTCGCCGCCGTCGGCGGGACCCAGTTGGTCACCGATCCGGCGACGGCAATCGAGGCGGGACAGCGGTCCACCGAGGCGCTACAGGGTGGCCTCGGCTCGGTGATCGCCGAGCACGTACGCCAACTGCCGGCGATGGTCGGCGCGCTGCTCGTGCAGGGGCCGCTCGCCTTCTCGGCCTTCCTCTTCGGTTACGCGGCCGGGCGGCGACGGCTGCTCACGACCGTCGTCGAGAACCGGCAGCTTCTGCGCCGGGTGCAGCACATCGGCTATCCGGTCGGCCTGGCCGGCGCGGTGATCTTCGCGTCGGGCGGGGGCACCGCCAACCTGACCGGGCTGACGGCCGGCGTGCTCACCGCGCCACTGCTCGCGGCGGCGTACGCGGCCAGCCTGCTCCAGTTCTTCCAGACCGGCCGGGGGCGGCGGGTGGTCGCCGTCCTCGCGCCGGCCGGACGGATGTCCCTGTCGAACTACCTGGGCCAGTCGCTGCTCTGCGTGCTCGTCTTCACCGGCGTCGGTCTGGGGCTCGCCGGCGCCGTCGCGCCTGCGTTCGTGGTCCTCATCGCGGTCGCGATCTACTGTGTGCAGCTCGCCGTCAGCGCGGCGTGGATGGCCCGGTTCCGCTACGGGCCGATGGAGTGGCTGTTGCGGGCGTGGACCGAGCAGCGGTGGCCACGGCTGACGAGGGCGCTTCCTCGGTGAGAAAGCGCCCTCGTCGGACGGCCGGGTCAGGCCCGTGGGCCGCCGGCGACGTAGATGACCTGGCCGGAGACGAATCCGGCCCCCTCGCTGGTCAGGAACGAGATGGTGTGCGCGACGTCCTCCGGGCGCCCCGGGCGGCGGACCGGGATCTCGGCTGCGGCGTGCTTCTGGAGGTCCTCGAAGTCGACCTTCATGCGGGCGGCGGTGGCCGCGGTCATGTCGGTGACGATGAAGCCCGGCGCGACCGCGTTGACAGTCACCCCGAACGGCCCCAGCTCGATGGCGAGCGTCTTGGTGAAGCCCTGAAGGCCCGCCTTGGCCGCCGCGTAGTTCGCCTGACCCCGGTTGCCCAGCGCGGACGTGCTGGAGAGGTTGACGATCCGCCCCCACTTGCGGTCCACCATGTGCTGCTGCGCGGCCTGGCTGAACAGGAAAGCGCCACGCAGGTGCACTCCCATGACCGTGTCCCAGTCGGCGTTGGTCATCTTGAACAGCAGGTTGTCGCGGAGCACGCCTGCGTTGTTGACAAGCACGGTGGGCGCGCCCAACTCGGCGGCGACACGGGCCACCGCCGCCTCGACCTGGTCGCGGTCGGAGACGTCGGCGCCCACACCGAGCGCACGGCCGCCCGCGCCGACGATGGCGTCCACCGTCTCCTTGGTCGCGGCCTCCTCGATGTCGACCACGGCGACGGCCATCCCGTCGGCGGCCAGCCGTCGGGCGGTGGCCGCGCCGATGCCGCGTGCGGCTCCGGTGACGATGGCGACGCGGGACTCCTCCGACATGATTACCTCCCGGTAACGTGGGGTCGATCGGAGGAGCTTAACGTCAGAACCCCTGACCCCGGCATAGGCGAATCCACCGGTATCCGTGCCCGGAGACCTTCACCGCGCCGAGCTTGCCCAGCTCGCCGTAGCCACGGTCGGTGAGCACGTCGATCGGCATGTCGGCCTCCGGCTCCAGGCTGCTCAGGTCCACCTCGACGTCGTCGGTGCCCAGGTTGTGCACGAAGACCATCGTGCCGGTCGGCCCGTCCGCGCGGTGTGCCAGCACTCCGGCCGGCACCGCCACGTCGATGTGCGTCGTCGAGCCGGACCCGATCTCCGGGGCCTCCCGCAGGGTCCGGATCATGCGCTCGAACCAGGCGAGCAGCGACTTCGCGTCGCCCCGCTGGGCGGTGACGTTGATGTTCTGGTAGCCGAACTCACCCTTGTCGATCACCGGGCGGACCAGCTTCTCCGGGTCCGCCGTGGAGAAGCCGGCGTTCGGCTTGTACGACCACTGCATGGGGGTACGGATGGCGTCCCGACCCCGCAGCGAGAGGTCCTCGCCCATTCCGATCTCCTCGCCGTAGCGCAGCACCGGCGTGCCGCGCAGCGAGAACTGCAGGGCGTACGCCAGCTCGATGCGCCGCCTGTCGTTGCCGAGCATCGGGGCGAGCCGGCGACGGATGCCCCGGTCGTAGATGCGCATGTTCTCGTCCGGGCCGAACTCCGCGTACACCTGGTTGCGTTGTTCGGTAGTCAACCGGGACAGGTCGATCTCGTCGTGGTTGCGCAGGAAGGTGGCCCACTGCCCACCGACGGGCAGCGTCGGGGTGTCGTGCAACGCGTCGATCAACTGTTCTGGGTCCTGGCGGGCCAGGGAGAGCATGAGTCGACCGTTGAGCATGAAGTCGAAGAGCATGTGGATGCGGTTGCCGGAGCCGCTGCTGTCGCCGAAGAACGTGGGCAGTTGGTCCGGTTCGACGTTCGCCTCGGCCAGCAGGACGGCGTCGCCGCGCCGCCACTGCACGTGCTGGCGCATCTCGGTGAGGAACTCGAAGTCCTTCGGCGAGTTCGGGTTGCCCGGCTCGGTCAGCTCGATGATGAACGGCACGGCGTCCATCCGGAAACCGGAGACCCCGAGCTGGAGCCAGAACGACATGATCTTCTTGACCTCGGCGCGGACCTGCGGGTTGGCGAAGTTGAGGTCCGGCTGGAACTTGTAGAACCGGTGGTAGAACCACGCCTTGGCCGTCCGGTCGTAGCTCCACGTCTCCTTCTGCTCACCGGGGAAGACCATGCCCTGGTGCCTGTCGTCGGGCTCGGTGTCGGACCAGACGAACCAGTCGCGGTACGGCGAGTCGGGCGACGAGCGGGCGGACTGGAACCACGGGTGCTCGTCGGAGGTGTGGTTGACCACCAGGTCGATGATCACGCGGATGCCCCGGTTCTGCGCCTGGTGCAGCAGTTCGGCGAAGTCGCCGAGGGTGCCGAAGCGTGGGTCCACGTTGTAGAAGTCGGTGACGTCGTAGCCGTCGTCGCGGTTGGGTGACGGGTGGATGGGGTGCAGCCACAGGCAGGTCACGCCCAGCCGCGCCAGATAGTCCAGTCGACCGATCAACCCGCGGATGTCACCGACCCCGTCGCCGTCGGAGTCGGCGTACGTGTCGATGTCGAGGCAGTAGACGACGGCTTCGGAATACCAACGGTCACCCATGCCGGAGGAACATCTCCGGTCGATCACCACGGCAAACCCGGGCGGCGAGGCCCGGCGCGGTTGGTTACCGTGCCGGTCATGGAGATCGACCTCGTACCGCCGAGCGAACCGCTGGACTGGGCCCGGGGCGCGTGGTTGCACCCGCCGGTCCGCGCCGAGGAGGGTCCGGCCGGCGAGCTGGTCGTCGAGGCCGGGGCGGAGACCGACTTCTGGCGGCGAACCAGCTACGGCTTCGTCCACGACAACGGGCCGGCCCTGCTGGCACCGCTGCCGGTAGGGGCCGCCATGGAGGTGAGCTTCGCCCTCGACTTCTCGGAGCAGTTCGACCAGGCCGGTGTGCTGGTCCGGGTGGACGAGGGGACGTGGGTCAAGGCGGGCGTCGAGGTGAGCGACGGCGAGGCCCAGCTCGGCGCGGTGGCGACCCGGGAGTTCTCCGACTGGTCGGTGTCCCCGGTCCCGGGGTGGGCCGGCCAGGAGGTGACCGTGCGGGTCAGCCGGGCCGGCGACGCGCTTACCGTGCGGGCCCGGGTCGCGGACGCGGCCTGGCGACTGGTCCGCCTCGCACCGCTGGATCCGGCGGCCGAGGCCGTGGCCGGCCCGTTCTGCTGTGCGCCGACGCGCGCCGGCCTCACCGTGGCGTTCACCGGCTGGCGGCAGGGCCCGGCCGACACCGCGCTGCACCCGGAGGGCTGACCCGGCCCCTGCGCCCGCAGGGCTGATCCGGCCGGCGTGGCACGGCTCACGCGTAGGTGTGCGCCGCCGGCCACTGGGTATGACCATCCGATCCCCGCTAGCCGGCTCGGAAGGACGACCAATGGCGTACGCCCAGACTGGTGACCCGTCCGAGTTCACGGGCCTGACCGGGTGGGTGGCGGCGGTGATCGAGGCGATGGGCCCGGTCGGTGTGGCGCTGCTTGTCGCGCTGGAGAGCATCGTCCCGCCGATCCCCAGCGAGATCGTGCTGGCGCTGGCCGGCTTCCTGGCCCACGAGGGCAAGTTCAACGTCGTCGTCGTGGTGCTGGCCGCGACGGCCGGTTCCCTGGTCGGCGCGCTGGTGCTCTACTGGCTCGGCGCGGCCCTCGGGGAGGACCGGCTCAAGCGCTGGCTGGACCGGATCCCGCTGGTGGACCGCGACGACCTGGAGAGGGCCGACCGCTGGTTCGAGCGGCACGGCCGGTGGGCGGTGCTGATCGGCCGGGTGGTGCCTGTGGTCCGCAGCCTGGTCTCCGTCCCGGCCGGCGCCAACCGGATGCCGCTGGGCGAGTTCGTCCTGCTCACCACGATCGGCAGCGGGGTGTGGAACACCCTCATCGTCGGGGCCGGTTACGCGCTGGGCAGCCGCTGGCAGGACGTGGCCCGCTACAGCGACTGGTTCAACTACGCCATCGGCGTGGTCTTCGTCGTGATGGTGGTCGGTTGGGTCATCCGTAAGATCCGCCGTCGTCGCGAGCGCGACGACCGGCGGTCGGTGACCGCCGGTCGCTGATCCGCGTTCCACTCAGCCGGGCAGCGCCACTTCTCAGCCGGGCAGTGCGACGGGCTGCTGGGGGCGGCGCAGCACCGCCTGCTCCAGCGCCGTCCAGGCCGTCGTCGTCACCAGGTAGATCACCGCCGCGAGCGGCAGCACCAGCGCCACCAGCACTGTGGTGAACGGCACCAGGGGCAGCAGCCGGCCGAGCGCGGCGGCTCCCGGCCCCTCGGTGGGCGTACCGGCGACCGTGCCGACCGCCGCCTGCGCCAGGCGTGCCCTCCGCGACGACCACCAGGCCAGCGCCAGCAGCAGGGCCAGCAGGACGACGAAGAGCGGTCCGGCCGCGCCGGCCAACCCGTCGCCCACGTGGTGGCCCAGCGGCACCCCGGCCAGCCGCTCGTCCAGCAGCCCCGTGCCGCCCTCGTCGGTGGCGAACAGCCGGTACAGCACCAGCAGGAACGGCGCCTGGAGCAGCAACGGCAGGCAGCCGGCGATCGGGTTCGCGCCGGCCGAGCGGTACAGCGCGAACACCTCGCGCTGGAGTGTCGCCGGGTCGTCGGCGTACCGCTGCTGGAGATCGCGCACCTGGGGGGCGAGCGCCGCGCGGCGTCGTTCCCCGCGGACCTGCGCGACGGTCAGCGGCGCGATGAGCAACCGGACGGCGATGGTGAGCAGCACGATGGCGGCGACTGTCGCCGTGCCACCGGCCAACGGTACGAGCAGATCGGTGAGCCAGGACAACGCGGTGCCGGCGGCGCCGACGACGCTGTGCAGTGGTGCGAAGGCGAGCATGGGAAACCCCTCGGTCCGATTCCGATGGGTCCTCCCCGGCGGCGGCCGCCGGCACGGAGGACCGGTGACGGTGGGATCGGCCGCGCGGCGGTGTGGCGCTACGCGGCCGAGGGGCGTCCGGGTGCGCGGGGGCGGGGTCGTCCGGCGGCGTCCGGGTCGATCTGACGGGGAACCCGGCGACCTCGGGCGCGGGCACGCAGCCCGGCCCAGCGTCGCGCGACGCCCGGTGCCCCCGCCTGACCGACCACGTGCGCGGCGAGCAGCGCGGCGAACAGGACCAGGGCGGTCAGGGCAGCCCCCGCCAGCAGGCCGGCAGGGCGGTCCGCGAGCACGGTGAGCTGGGCGAACGCGGACATCCACGCGACCCAGAGGAAACTCAGCGGCACCGGCACGGGCTCAGCATAGGACCCGCTGTCACGCCTCCCGGCCGAATCGCGATCGCCCCGATGGCCGGCCCGTGCCGCACCACGCGCCAGTTGTGGCCCGACACGCGCGGGCAGCGCGCCGTTCCACGTTTCCGGGCGTTGCCACTGTGGGTAACCAAGCGGCCGACCGACGCGGACGGACCGCGACAGGCAGAAACGGACGGTGGTGTCGCGATGACGGGCCAGCTGGCGGAGGCACCCAGCGGGACGACCGCGGGAACCGATGCACTCACAGTGGGTGTCGAGGAGGAGTTCCTGCTCGTCGACCCACACACCGGCGCCGCGGTGCCCGCCGTCGACCTGGTGCTGGAGCAGGTGCCGGCGGAACTGCGCGGCCAGGTCGAGCGCGAGTTCCAGACCAGCCAGATCGAGATCGGCACACCACCCGGGTTGGAGCTGTCCTCGATTCGGCACTCCCTCGGCGTACTGCGTAAGGCTCTGAGCGACGCGGCCGAGCGGGCCGGCGTACGGCTGCTGGCCATCGGCACCGGCCCGGTGGACGGCCCGGTACCGCCGGTGGTGGACAAGCCCCGCTTCGACCGGATGATCGAACGGTTCCGCCTGCTCGTTCCCGGCCCCGGCAACAACGGCATGCACGTGCACGTGGGCATTCCCGACCCGGAGACCGGCGTGCAGGTGCTCAACCACGTCCGGCCGTGGCTGCCGATGCTGCACGCCATCACCACCAACTCGCCGTTCTCCCACGGCGAGGACACCGGCTACGCGAGCTGGCGATCGGTGGAGTGGGAGCGCTGGCCGTCGGTGGCGCCGACGCCCTGGTTGGAGTCGCACGAGCACTACCAGCGGCTGATCCGCCAGTTGATCTCCAGCGGGGTGATGCTCGACGAGGGGATGCTCTACTGGTACGCCCGGCTGTCGGCGAAGTACCCGACCGTGGAGCTGCGCATCGGCGACGTCTGCCCGACCGTCGACGACGCGGTGCTTGTCGCCGCGCTGGTCCGGGCCCTCGTGGCCACCGCCATCGCCGACGTCGAGGCCGACCGGCCGGCCCTACGGACCGACCACCACCTGCTGGTCGGCGCGCACTGGCGGGCCGCCCACGACGGCCTGGAGGGCGACGGCGTCGACGTCACCACGGGCGAGCTGCGCCCGGCCTGGGAGTTGCTGGACGGGTTCGTGGAGCGGCTACGGCCCGCGCTGGAGCAGCACGGCGACTGGGCGGAGGTGTCCGACCTGCTGGGCGGGCTGCGCCGCCACGGCACCGGCGCGGCCCGGCAGCGCGCCGTGTACGCCCGTACCGGACGGCTCGTCGACGTGGTGCAGGACGTGGCGCGACAGACCCGCGGGTGAACGCACCCGTGACAGGATGATCCCGTGGCGCAACGACTGATCGTCATCGGCGGGGACGCCGCCGGCATGTCGGCGGCGTCCCAGGCGCGACGCCGTCGCGGCCGCGCCGACCTGGAGATCGTGGTCTTCGAGCGGGGTCACTTCACCTCGTACTCGTCGTGCGGCATCCCGTACTGGATCAGCGGGATGGTGTCCGGTCCCGAGGAGCTGATCGCGCGGACGCCGGAGACGTTCCGCACGCAGTACGCCATGGACGTGCGGATGCGCCACGAGGTGACAGCCATCGACCTGGAACGCCGCGAGGTCGTCGCCCGGGACCTGGAGGGCGGCGGCGAGGTCCGCGAGCGCTTCGACGACCTGGTGTACGCCGCCGGCGCGGTGCCGGTGCAGCCACCGTGGGCGGACACCGACGCGGGCGGCGTGTTCGGGATGCAGACCCTCGACGACGGCGCGGCCCTGCGCGCCTGGCTGGACGCCGAACCACAGCCGCGTCGGGCCGTGGTGGTCGGTGGCGGGTACATCGGCGTCGAGATGGCCGAGGCGCTGATCGAGCGCGGCCTCACGGTGACCCTGGTCGAGGCGGGTCAGCAGCCCATGGCGACTGTCGACGGCGACATGGCCGAACTGGTCGCCGAGGCCATGCGCGGCCTCGGTGTCACGATCCGCACCAGCCTGCCGGTGACCGGCCTGGAGCAGCGGGACGGCCGGGTGTCCGCGATCGTCACGGCCGAGGGGCCGATGCCCACCGACGTCGTGGTCCTGGGTCTGGGCGTACGCCCGAACACCGCGCTCGCCAAGGCTGCCGGCTTTCCGATCGGGCCGACGGGCGGCATCCGGGTGGACCGCCGGCTGCGGGTGCCGGGCCTGCCCGGGGTCTGGGCGGCGGGCGACTGCGTGGAGACGCTGCACCGGGTCAGCGGAATGCCTGTGCACGTGCCGCTGGGCACGCACGCCAACAAGCAGGGCCGGGCGGCCGGCATCAACATCGGCGGCGGGTACGCGACCTTCCCGGGCGTGATCGGCACGGCGGTGACCAAGGTCTGCGACCTGGAGGTGGGTCGGACGGGCCTGCGCGAGCGGGAGGCCGAGGCGGCGGGCTTCGAGTTCGTCTCGGTGGTCGCCGAGTCGACAAACCGGGCCGGCTACTACCCGGGTTCGCGGCTGATGACCGTCAAGCTGATCGCCGAGCGACCCAGCGGCCGGCTGCTCGGGGCGCAGATCGTCGGCTGGTCCGAGGCGGCCAAACGGATCGACACGTTGGCCGTGGCGCTGTGGAACGGCATGACGGTGGATGACATGACCGCGCTCGACCTGGGCTACGCTCCGCCGTATGCGCCGGTCTGGGATCCGGTGCTGATCGCCGCCCGAAAGGCGGTCGACGCGCTCGCCGCCCTCGACCGCTGACCCGCGCCCGCCGTGGAGGACCACCTCGTGACCCAGACTCCGACCAGGTCGACCGCGCGCCGACGTCCGACAATGGTCGATGTCGCCCGGCACGCCGGGGTCAGCCTGAAGACGGTCTCCCGGGTCGTCAACGACGAGCCGGTCGGGCAGGAGTTGCTCGGTCGGGTGCTGGCCGCCATCGCCGAGCTGGGTTTCCGGCGCAACGACATCGCGCGCAATCTGCGCTCGCGGCAGCTCAACGCCACAGTCGGGCTGCTCATCGAGGAGATCGCCAACCCGTTCTACGCCACCATCGCCAGCGTCGCCGCCGAGATCGCCGCCGCTCACGGCACCATGTTGATCACCGCATCCTCCGAGGAGGACCCGGAGCGGGAACGCGCCGTCCTCCAGGACTTCACCCAGCGCCGGGTCGACGGGCTGCTGGTGGTGCCGGCCGGTCCCGACCACTCCTTCCTGCGCCGCGAGGTCGAGCTGGGCATGCCTGTGGTCTTCCTGGACCGGCCGCCGCAGGGGTTGCTCGCGGACGCGGTGCTGCTGGACAACCGGGGTGGCGGCCGGGACGGGGTCGCCGCACTGCTCGACGAGGGGCACCGGCGGGTGGGTCTCCTGCTCGGCGCGCCGAGCGTCCCCACCATGCGTGAACGGCTGCTCGGCGCGCGGGCCGCGCTGGCGGCGGCCGGGATCGAACCGGACGACTCGCTGGTCCGCGACCGCCTGATCGCTCCCGAGGACGCCGGCCGGGCGGTCGCCGCGCTGCTCGACCTTCCGGACCCGCCCACCGCGTTCTTCTGCGGCAACAACCGGCTCACCGTCGGCGCCCTCGCCGAGCTGCACCGCCGGGGCAGCGACGCGGCGTTGGTCGGCTTCGACGACTTCGAGCTGGCCCACCTGATGCCCCGCCCGTTGCGGGTCGTCGGGTACGACACGCGGGAGCTGGCCCGGGTGGCGACGGAGCGCCTGTTCCACCGCATCGCCGGCGACGACTCCCCGCCGGCGACCACGGTCCTCCCCACGAGGCTCCTGCGCCGCGGCCTGACCGGCCTCTAGCCGCCCTTCCCGGGTCGATCACGGAGTTGTGGTGCCCCGCGCATTACGCGAAGTGCGCACCACCAGCCCATGATCGACCCGGCGAGGTTTTCTAGCCCGCGACGGCGAGGAGGGCGTCCACCTCCGGCTTTCGGGGTGGGTCCGCGCCCCGGTGGGCGCAGGTGAGCGCGGCCACCGTCGCGGCCTGGCGCAGCACCGCGCTCCACTGCTGCTCGGTCACCGCGGCGAGGCGGTCGGCCGGCCGGTCACCGAGCGCGTCGACGTCGGCCAGCGCGGCCAGCAGGCCACCGGTGAACGAGTCGCCCGCGCCGACGGTGTCGACCACAGTGGTGCGTACCGCCTGTTGTTCGTGCAGTGCGCCGTTCGGGGCGAGCAGCAACGCGCCCTCGCCGCCCCGGGTGACCACCGCGCAGGACACCCCGGCCTCGCGCCACTCGGCCAACACGTCGCCCACCGAGCGGTCCGGGTAGAGCCAGGCCAGGTCCTCGTCGCTGGCCTTGACCAGGTGCGCGAGGCGGATCTGCCGGCGTACCCGCTGCTGCTCCGCGGCCCGGTCCGTGACGATGCTCGGGCGCAGGTTGAGGTCGATCGAGATGGTCAGCCCGTCGCGGTCGCGTTCGCGGGAGAGCAAGCCCTCCAACACGTGCGCGCCGGGTGCGAGTGCGAGTGCGAGCGACCCGGTGTGCAGGGCCGTCGCCGACGATCCGGCGAGGTCGGGCAGCTCCTGCGGGGTCCACTGCCAGTCCGCCGTGCCGTCGAGCCGGAACTCGTAGCTGGCCTGCCCGGTCGCGTCGAGGGTGGCCACCGCGACCGAGGTGGGTTCCTCGGCGTGGACCGCCCACCGCAGGTCCACCCGGTTGGCCGCCAGGTGCTCGGCGATCTGCCGGCCGTACTCGTCGGGGCCGAGCCGGGCCAGCAGCCGCACCGGCTGGTCGAGCCGCGCCAGGGTGACCGCCACGTTCGCCGGGGAGCCACCCGGCACGGCCCGCTGCCCGTCGGGGGTGACCACCAGGTCGATGAGGGCCTCGCCGGCGACCACGATCATGCGGTCACCGTGCCCGGGGCGAGCGGACCGGGGCCACCGAGCCCGTCGGCCGAACGGGACAGCAACACCGCCTGGTACGCGTGGTAGACGTCCGGCCGGCCGTGCCAGACCGTGTCGGCCGGCAGGTTCCGCGCGTCCAGCTCGTGCCGCCAGCCCGTGCCGTCGATCAGGTGGCGGCGCGCGTACGCCCAGAAGACCCGGTACCAGTCGGCGTAGACCGCGTCCCCGGTGCGGCGGTCCAGGGTGATCGCCGCGCCGACGGCCTCGGCCAGCACCCAGTGCATCCGGGAGCGCACCACCGGCCGGTCGTCCCAGTCGATCGTGTAGACGAAGCCGTCGGCGCCGTCGACAGCCCAGCCGCGCCGCACGGCGGCGGCGAACAGGGTACGGGCGTCGGCGAGCAGCCAGCCCGGTGGCTGCGGCAGGACCGCCTCCAACTCCAGCAGCAGCCGGGCCCACTCCAGCCAGTGGCCCATCGTCGAGCCGTACGGCCGGAACGGGTCGGCGGGCTGGTCCCGGTTGTAGTCGAGCAGGGGCGTCCAGTCGGCGGTGAAGTGCTCGGGCAGTCGCCAGTCGTGCCGGGCCGCCTCGGTGTGCACCAGGTGGGTGGCGATCCGCAGGGCCCGGTCGGTCCAGCTCGCGTCGCCGGTGGCGGCGGCAGCGGCGAGGAACGCCTCGACCATGTGCATGCTGCTGTTCGCGCCTCGGTAGTCCTCGGTGACGGTCCAGTCCCGGTTCCACGATTCGCGGACCGCGCCCACCTCGTCGTCCCAGAACCGGTCGCGCACCACGGCCAGCACGTCGGCGAGCAGGCGGTCGGCGCCGGGTCGCCCGGCCCGAGCGGCGCTGGACGCGGCGAGCAGCACGAACGCGTGGTCGTACCCGGCCTTGCGCTCGTCGGTGGGCGTGCCCTGCTGGTCCACTCCGCCGAACCAGCCGCCGAACTCGTCGTCGCGCAGCAGCGTGCTGAGCGCGGCGACGCCGTGGTCGACGAGGGCGGCGGCATCCGGGTCGCCGCCGGAGTGGGCGAGCGCGGCCACGTGGGTCATCCGGCAGGTGATCCAGGTGTGGAGGGGCTCGCCACGGTCCGGGGTGCGATCGTCGGTGAGCCACCAGAACCCGCCCTCGGGGCGGACCGCGCGGCGGACCGTGTCGAGCAGCGTGCGGGCCTGGTCGGCGAGGAACCCGTCCAGGTCGGGCAGGTCGGGCGACCCTTCGGGAGCGGGGGTCGTGGTGGCGTCGTCGGGTAGGGGCACGTCGGTCATCTCAGCTGGTCACCGTCGGGTAGGAATGGGGCATACGGCCAGAATCGGCGGACGGACCGGGTTCGCGTCGGGAAACCCGCCAACGGAACACCGTAAACCGGCCGGTCGCGCCGGGTAAGAGCAAGAGGATCATGTGTACGATTCCTCCCCCCTTGCCCGTTGACATCGTTGTCAGGCCTCAACCCTGCTCCGGTTGCCCGCCAACTGTCAATCGCGCCTGCGTCACACCCGCGGCCCTGCTCAGTAGTAGTCGTCGATCGGCCGACGCGCCTCCTCGAACAGCGCCGGTCCCTCGTACCGGACCGGAGGCAGCGGCGGGGTGACCGGCTTGACCTCCTCGAACTGCTCGCCGGACAGGGCGTACACCACCCGCCCCAGGCCGGAGCGGTCGATCGCGGTCGCGCACATCGGGCAGGGCTGGCAGCTCGTGAACATCGTGGTGCCGGCGGCCGCCTCCGGCGAGAGCTCCCGGGCAGCCCAGCGGGCCAGCTTCAGCTCCGGATGGGCGGTGATGTCCGAATCCGAGACCACTGTGTTGTGGTCCTCGATCAGGACGACGCCGTCCGCGCCGACAAGCAACGAGCCGAACGGTCGTTCGCCGGCAGCCCCCGCCCGAGCGGCGAGGTCGACGGCACGGCGGAGAAAGGTCTCGTCCTCGGGTGTCATCCGTCCACGCTAGCCACAGTGGACCCGACACGCGAACACTGTCGATTCAGCGCGGCGAATGCCTCAGGATAACCGGATGGATCTGCCCGAGGGGCTTGCCTGGATACGAACATCAGCTGTCGGCCGGGCCTGGCTGGCCACACTTCCGACGTTGCTGGCGGAGTGCGCCGAGCGGTGGTCGCTGCGGCTCGGCCCGCCCTTCCGGTACGCGTACGCCTCCCTCGCTCTCCCCGCCGATCTGCCCGACGGCACGGCGGCGGTGCTCAAGCTCCAGTTCCCGGCCGAGGACAGCCAGCACGAGGCCCACGCGCTGGCCCACTGGGACGGCGACGGGGCGGTCCGGCTGCTCGCGCACGACCCGCACCGCCACGCGCTGCTGGTGGAACGCTGCCGACCCGGCACACCGCTGTACGAGCTGCCGATGGACCGGGCGCTGGACGCGGCGATCGACGTGCTGCCCCGGCTCTGGCGGCCGGCCGGCGCACCGTTCACCCCGCTGGCCGAGGAGGCCGCCGGCTGGCTCGACCGAATCCCCCGAAGCTGGGAACGGACCGGCCGGCCGTACGAGCGGCGACTGCTCGACGCGGCGCGGGCCCTGCTCGTCGACCTGGCGTCGAGCCAGGGCGAGCAGGTGCTCGTCAACCAGGACCTGCACGCCGGCAACGTGCTCGCCGCCGACCGCGAGCCATGGCTGGTGATCGACCCGAAGCCACTGAGCGGCGAGCGGGAGTTCTCGGTCGTGCCGCTCGTGCGCGGTCAGGAGCTGGGCCACTCGCCGGCCGCCGTCCGGCACCGGCTCGACCGGCTCAGCACCGAGCTGGGGCTGGACGCCGAGCGGGTACGGGGTTGGACGATCGGCCACACGATGGCCTGGAGCATCGACGAGGACGTCGTCTTCCCGCACCAGATCGAGACCGTCCGCTGGCTACTCGACGGCGAATGATCCGCGGTGGCGGTTCAGTCGGGCTGACAGGTGCGGCACCAGTAGAGGTTGCGGCCGGCCAGCTCGTCCCGGCTGACCTCGGTGCCGCAGACGTGGCAGAGGCCCCCGGCGCGGCGGTAGACGTAGACCTCACCGCCGTGGCGGTCGACCCGCGGTGGGCGACCCATCGCCTCCGGCAGGTGCACGTCGCGGACCGTGTCGATCCGCCCCTGCCGCAGGGCGAGGCGCATCAACTCGACCAGGTCGGCCCAGAGGGCGTCCCAGCCGGCTCGGGTCAGCCCTCGGCCGGGCATCGTCGGCGACAGTCCGGCCCGGAACAGCGCCTCGGTCACGAAGATCAGCCCGGTGCCGGCCACCACCGACTGGTCCAGCAGCAGCGCCGCGAGGGGCGTCGGGCTGCGGGAGATCCGGGCGTACGCCCGCTCGGGGTCGGCGTCGGCGCGCAGCGGATCCGGTCCGAGGCGCTCGCGCAGGGCGGTGACCTCGGGCGGGGTGAACAGTTCGCAGGCTGTCGGCCCGCGCAGGTCGAGCCAGTGCCGGTCGCTGGCCAGCCGCAGCCGCACCTGGCCGACGGGATCGGGCGGCGTCCCCGGCCCGTCGGTGAACTTTCCGTACAGGCCGAGGTGCACGTGCAGGGTCAGCTCACCGGCGTAGTGGTGCAGAAGGTGCTTGCCGTACGCCTCGGTGCCCTCCAGGACGGTGCCGGAGAGTCGGGCCGCCCCCTCGGCGAAGCGGCCCTGCGGACTGGCGGCGTGCAGCTTGTCCCCGGCGAACAGCTCGGCGTGCCGGGCCGCCAGGCGATGAATCGTGTGTCCCTCTGGCACGTTTGCCAAGGATAGCCAGCCCGGCGAGCGCGACCGGCGGGGCGCGGCCGAGCAGTCCCGCCGGCGCACCGTTCGACCCGGGCGCGTGGCGCTGACCGCGCTCGGGGCGCGACGCTCGGGCGCGTGGCGCTGATCGACTCGGGTTTCTGGAAAACGGGGTGTCGTGATGGGCGGGACACCCCGTTTTGCAGGAAGGCGAGTCGATCAAGAGCGGACGGGCGCGGCCGACGCGACGGCGGACGCGGGCGGGCGCGCCGGGCTGCGGCGTCAGCCCTTGCGCTGGTCCTTGAGGTCGGCCACGAAGGCGGCCCAGATGGCCGGGGCGAAGGTGAGCGCCGGGCCGGTCGGGTCCTTGCTGTCGCGCACGCCCACGACGCCGGCCAGATTGTCGGCCACCTCGACGCAGTTGCCGCCGCTCCCGCCGCTGCGGGTGCTCTTGCGCCAGCGGGCACGGGCACTGTCAGTCATGATGCTCCTCGATGATCGAAGTGATCATTTTCTCTGATTCTGCCTCACCCGACGCCAGCGTCTCCAGGTCCGACCAGACGTGTGCGAAGGCGGCCACCTCGGCTGGCTTGTCCAGATACAGCGCTCCGGTGATGTTCTCCAGGTAGACGGTGGTCGGCTCGGTCGACGCCCGGCCGAACGCCTGCGGGAAGCCCAGCAGGACGAAGGTGCCGGTCTCGCTGGCCAGGGGCGGACCAGCGGCGAACGGGAGCACCCGCAGGCTCACATTCGGCAGCGCGGCCACGTCGAGCAGGTGGCGAAGTTGACCCCCCATCGCCCGGCGGTCGGGGATGGTGCGCCGCAGCACCGCTTCGCTCAGGACGACCCGCAGCACCGGCGCGGTGGGCAGCCGGCGTACGAGGATGCCCTGCCGCTGCAACCTGACCTCGACCAGTTTCTCGCGCTCCTCCCCGCTCAGGGTCGGGTTCTTGCGGCGGAACAACTCGCCGGCGTATTCGCGGGTCTGGAGGAGTCCGGGGATCAGCTCAGCGTCGTATTGACGCAGGGTCGAGGCCGACGATTCCAGGCCGACGTACAGCGAGAACCAGGACGGAACCACATCACCGTACGAATGCCACCACCCTTTGGCGCGAGTCTCCTTCGCCAAACCGGCGACAATGTCCCTCATGTCATCCGGCACGCGGTAGAGAGCGCACATGGCGCGGGCGTCCACCACGCGCACCGGGACCAACCCCTTCTCGATGCGCCACACCTTCTGCCGCGAGCAGTCCAGTGCCTGGGCTGCGGCGTCCAGCGTCACCGCGGCGTCCACCCGGAGCTGGGTGAGCAGCCGGCCGAGCTGTCGCCGAGGGACCGTGGACCCGCTTGTTTCATCCGTCATGCAACATCACCGCACCCCTCCTGCAACATCGAATGTTTCACCCCGCACGCATTTCTTTTCCATTCCGCGTGCGTCAATACGGCACGAGAGTAGGGCGGTGGGGAGCGTTGCACAAGGGGGCCGCCATGGAACACGCTGTCACGTATCCGGGTCGCGATAAACGCCGCCCCGAAATGGCGTTCGGTGGCCCGACACTAATGCGGGATCCGGGCCGGGAAATTCGTGGGGAAGGAATGCCGTGGCGCGCGTGTCGTACAACGAATATCTCTTGGTCACCGCGGTGACCCTCGCCCGCCGGCATCGCCCCGTCTGGAGTTGGGCACGCTGGCGCAGGGTGTGTCGCTGCGGCGCGGAGTTGCCCTGCCGCGCACGCCACCGCATCCCGATCAACCGTGGGCACTGGCCGACGTGACAGACCTGAAGCCCGGCGATCTCCTGCTGATCGGCGAGGACTGCTCGGTGCAGTTCTCCGGCGACCGCGCGCTGCGCCTGCGACTGGTGAGTGTGGACACACGCCCGACGTACGACGGGTGGGTCTGGTTGGCCGGCTACGTCCTGAGCGACAAGGACCTGGCTGTCGACAAGCGGGACGTGTCGTCCGGCGGGCCGGGCTGCGGGTGCTGCGTGCCGCCCCCGCGCCGGGCCGGCGGGCCCGGGCTTGACGGGCCGTACCCGGGATTGGTGTCAGGAAACGTCCAGGTGGGTATTTCCGGGTCGTACCGCGTGGGTGCCACCCGTTTCGTCGGCCACCACGCATTCAATAGGAGGTGTGTAGTGGTCAGGATTCCTTCGCTGTCCCGCCGGTCCGAGCCGGCGCCGACGCGGGACGAGAACCTCGACGGCCGGATCGACGGCCGCGACACCCCGGTCGCCGACCGGGACAGCAGCACGGCGGTCACCGTCACCGGCCGGTCCGACGACGTCACCGGCCGACCGGTGGTCACCGACCGGGACGCCGACCAGACGACGTACCGCAGCACGACGGCGACCGACGACCAGGCCGGCGCGGCCGAACGGCGTGCCGCGGAGCGCGCGGCCGTGGCCCGAGCCGCCACCGCCCGCCCGCTGGAGGGCGATTCCCGGCCCGGCGCCACCCGGCCGGCCAGCGCCACTGCGACGGCCCCGACCATCGACCGCACCGTCGACCGCGACACCGACCTCGACCGCACGACCCGACGGCCGGAGGCCGACACGGACCTCGACCGGACGACCGGGCGACCCGACCCGACGGACCGGGTCGTCACCGACCGCCGGGTCGACCCGACCCCCGGTCACACCGAGCCGGAGCCGCCGGTGACGCGCGGCCCGAAGCCACGGGCCAGCCTGCTCGCCACCCTCGGCCTGATCGTCTCCGTCGCCGGTGCGCTGTTCGTGCTGACCGGCACCCTGGCCGGGTACGGCATCGGGCTCGGCGCGTTCGGCTCGGTGCTCTCGGTGCTCGGGCTGATGGCCACCCGCCGCCGGCACGTCGCCGGCAAGACGGACGCGCTCTTCGGCGTGCTCATCGGGCTCGCGGCAGTGGTGATCGGTGTGCTGGCGATGACCGGGCAGTTCGACTGGCCGACCACCGACGGCGACTGGGTGCCGCGCTTCCGGGAGTGGCTTGACTCACAGTTTGTGGACCGTTTCTAGCGGGCACTGTTCCGCTCGCCGGTGATGCACCGGCGAAGACCCGGCGGTTCGCCGGCAGCCCGACCACCCGGTGATTCACCGGCCGGGCACACCCTTTCAGGGGCGGCGGTTCGCCGCCCCTGAAGTGTTTCCGGGGCCCGGTTCGCCGGGCCCCGAAGCGTTTTCACGACTCCGATGGCCCTCTACACAACGAATCGCAGCCGCAGGCCGCCCAGACGCAACGAATGTTCGGTCTGCGCAACTCTCGGTGGTGGATCCTGCCGTCCCGGGCGCATAGCGTTGAGCAACGGCGCCAGCCCGTGGGCCACGGAGGCCGGGCGCGCCCGACCCCTGGGAGCAGGACAATGACGATGGACGCCACCAGCCAGCGCCTGTTGATGTGCCGGCCGACGTACTTCGCCGTCGACTACGCGATCAACCCCTGGATGGACCCGAGCGCGCCTGTCGACGCCGCGCTCGCCGTCCGCCAGTGGGAGCAGCTGCGCCAGACGTACCTGGACCTGGGCCACACCGTCGAGGAGATCACTCCGGTGCCCGGCCTGCCCGACATGGTCTTCGCCGCCAACGGCGGCACCGTGATCGACGGCAAGGCGATGGCCGTGCAGTTCCGCGACCCGCAGCGCGCCGACGAGGCACCGGCCTACCGGGCCTGGTTCGAGGCCGCCGGCTTCGAGATGTACGACCCGAAGCACGTCAACGAGGGCGAGGGCGACGTCCTGCTCGCCGGTGACCACCTGCTGGCCGGCACCGGCTTCCGCACCGCCCACGCCGCGCACGCCCAGTTGCAGGAGGTCTTCGGCTACCCGGTGATCACCATGCAGCTCGTCGACCCGCGCTTCTACCACCTGGACACCGCGCTGACAGTGCTCGACGAGCGGACCGTGGCGTACCTGCCGGAGGCGTTCTCCCCCGGCAGCCAGGCCGTGCTGCGCCGGCTCTTCCCCGACGCGGTGCACGCCACCATGGCCGACGCCGAGGTGCTCGGCCTGAACGCGGTGAGCGACGGCCGGCACGTCGTGCTGCCCGCGCAGGCCACCGACCTGGCCGCCAAGCTGCGCGACCGGGGCTACGAGACCATCGGGGTCGACCTGTCCGAGCTACGTAAGGCCGGCGGCGGACCGAAGTGCTGCACGCTGCGACTCCGTCAGGGAAAGGCAAGCAAGTGATCGAGGACATGCTGCGAACCCCGTCCGCCGTCCGGGACGCGGAGAAGTACACCGCGCACAACTACCACCCGCTTCCGGTGGTGATCTCGTCCGCCGAGGGCGCGTGGCTCACCGACGTGGACGGCAAGCGCTACCTGGACTGCCTGGCCGGCTACTCGGCGCTGAACTTCGGCCACCGGCACCCGCAGCTCATCGCCGCCGCGCACGCGCAACTGGACCGGCTCACGCTTACCAGCCGCGCGTTCATCCACGACCAGTTCGCCGACTTCTGCCGGGAGCTGGCCGAGCTGTGCGGCAAGGACCTCGTGCTGCCGATGAACACCGGCGCGGAGGCGGTGGAGACCGGGATCAAGGTGGCCCGCAAGTGGGGCTACCAGGTCAAGGGCGTCACCCCGGGCCAGGCCAACATCGTGGTCGCCGAGGGCAACTTCCACGGCCGGACGACGACCATCGTCAGCTTCTCCACCGACGAGGACGCCCGCGCCGACTTCGGGCCGTACACCCCGGGCTTCACTGTCGTGCCGTACGGCGACCTGGACGCGCTGACCGCCGCCATCGACGAGAACACGGTGGCCGTGCTGCTGGAGCCCATCCAGGGCGAGCAGGGCGTGGTGGTGCCGCCGGAGGGCTACCTGCCGGGCGTACGCCGGGTCTGCACCGAGCGCGACGTGCTGTTCATCGCCGACGAGATCCAGTCCGGTCTGGGGCGTACCGGTCGGACGTTCGCCTGTGACCACGAGGGCGTCGTGCCGGACATGTACCTGCTGGGCAAGGCGCTCGGCGGCGGCATCGTGCCGGTGTCCGCGGTGGCCGCGAACGCCGACGTGCTCGGCGTGCTCAAGCCCGGCCAGCACGGCTCCACCTTCGGCGGCAACCCCCTGGCGTGCGCGGTGGCCATCGAGGTCGTCCGGCTGCTGGCCACCGGCGAGTTCCAGCGGCGCTCGGCCGAGCTGGGCGAGCGGCTGCGGGCCGGCCTGGAGGGCCTGCTCGGCAAGGGCCTCGTGGCGGTGCGGGTGCGCGGGCTGTGGGCCGGCCTGGACATCGACCCGGCGCTGATGACCGGCCGGGAGGCCTGCGAGCGACTCGCCGAACGCGGCGTGCTCGCCAAGGACACCCACGGCTCGACCATCCGGCTCGCCCCGCCGCTGGTGATCACCGAAGAGGAGATCGACCTCGCGGTGGCCACGCTGGCCGAGGTGCTGGGCGGCTGACCCAGGAACTGTTGGAAGGCGGGCGTCGGAGTTCCGGCGCCCGCCTTCCGCGTCAGGGGCGGGGTAGGCGCATGGCCATCGTCGGGGCCTCGGCCATCACCGAGGTGGGGGTGAACGGGGCGCCGGTCGGCAACTCCTCGGCACGGCCGATCTGCACCCCCGGGTACAACTCGATCATGTCGTTCTCGCCCAGCACCCGGGACTGCTGCGGGGCCAGCGGGATCCGATCCGCCTCGTTCATCGACCCGGACGGCCGGATGCCGGACCCGTTGGTGCTGACATCGGTCACGATGACCTCGCCGACCCGCAGCTCGAAGCGGACGTGACCACGGCTGATCCAGCGCCGGGCCTCGTCGTTGAGCCACTGCCCGAGCATGATCCCGCCGTCCTGCTCGGGTGCCCGGCCGGCCACCACCGGTTGCTCCTCGCTCAGCACGAACCGCCGCCGGACCAGGCCACCCACGCGCACCGCGAGCACCTCCGTACGCGGTCGAGGCCCGCCGTCACCGAGGCGCGCGCCGTGTCGGGGGCAGGTTGGTACGCCGTTGCGCAGCGAGGGCGGCGGTTGCGCGGCCGGGCTGCGATCCGCTCCCCCGGCCAGGTCGGCGAACGCGCCGCCTCCACCACCGCTGCCGAACAACGCGCAGCCCGACTCCGGGCAGCGCCACTGCCGGGCCAGCAGCTTCGCCCCGGTCGGCGAACGCGTGCCGCTCACCGGGGCGTGCCCGCCGCCGACGTGCGCGATGAAGACCGGCCCGCCGGCGCCCGGCACCGGGGCGACGACCCGACCGGGCTGCTCGACCAGCCACGGGAACCGCCCGCGCAGCCCGTCGAAGCGGACCCGGCTGAGCACCGGCAGACCGAGCAGGTCGGCGACCTCCAGCATCCGGTCACCCGGGTTGTCGAGCACCTCGACGAGCCCGTCGTCGGCCCAGCGGCGAACGACCATCCGCTCGTTGGAGGTCAGGTCGGCGTCCGAGAGCAGCGCGCGGTGCACCACGGCGTACACCTGGACGCTGTCCTCCTCCAGTTCGCGGGAGAGCGCGTCGATGACCATGCCGAGGCGCAGCAGGCTCGCCGGCCGGCCACCGTCGATGTCCTGGTAGCGGATGATCTCGGCCAGGTCGAGCACCGCGCGGGCCAGTGACGGGTCGGTGCAGACCCGCCCCTCGATGGCGTCCAGAACCTTGCTGATCTCGAATCTCATGCCGCACTCCGGACGATGTCGTCGATCCGCCGGGCCAGCTCGAAGTCCCGGTGGGTGACCCCACCGGCCGAGTGCGTGACACAGCGGAAGGTCAGGGTCCGCCATCGGATGTCGATGTCGGGATGGTGGTCGAGCTCCTCGGCCACCGCCGCCACCCGGTCCACCACCGCGATGGCGTCCGGGAAACTGCCGAGCTGGACGGTACGGCCGATGCCGGTCGGGTCACCCGACCAGTCGGACAACCCGCCCAGCTCTTTCCGCACCGCGTCCGCGGTGAGCAGGTCTGCCATGAGCAGACCCTACCGGTGGCGGAGGCGGCCAGAAACGCTCGGCGGGGCGGCATCATCGGATGCCGCCCCGCCGACCGGTCTCACGTCGGGTCGTTCAGCCGCGCAGCGGCCGGCCCACCTCGTGCAGGTGGCCGAGCGCCTGCCGGTACGACTCGATCAGCCCGGTCTCCGCGTACGAGATGCCCTGCTCGACGCAGTAGGCGCGGACGATCGGCTGCGCCCGGCGCAGGTTCGCCCGGGGCATGTTCGGGAACAGGTGGTGCTCGATCTGGTAGTTGAGCCCGCCCAGCGCCGTGTCGACCAGCCGGCTGCCCCGCACGTTGCGGGACGTCAGCACCTGCTTACGCAGGAAGTCCAGCTCGTCCTCGGCGGTCGGCATCGGCATGCCCTTGTGGTTCGGCGCGAACGCGCAGCCCATGTAGAGGCCCCACAGCCCCTGGTGCACGGCGGCGAAGACAAGCGCCTTGCCCGGCGACATGACCGCCAGCAGCAGCGCCACGTAACCGACGGTGTGTGCGAGGAGCAGCCCGGCCTCGACCGCGCGGTGCCGCATCGGGGTCGCGTACCGGCCGCTCTGCTCCCGGCCGATGATCGCCCGGATGCTCGCCACGTGCAGGCTCAGGCCCTCCAGGAAGAGCAGCGGGAAGAAGAGGTACGCCTGCCGGCTGGCCATCCAGCGGTGCGCGCCCCGGGTTTCCAGCGCCTGTTCGGGAGTCCACACCAGAGCGCCCGCTCCGACGTCCGGGTCCTCGTCCTCGTGGTTCGGGTTGGCGTGGTGCCGGTTGTGCTTGTCGACCCACCAGCCGTAGCTGATCCCCACCGCCGCGTTGCCGGCGACCAGCCCCACGACCTCGCTGGGAAAGCGTCGACGGAACATCTGGCGGTGCCCGGCGTCGTGACCGAGGAACGCGACCTGGGTGGTGGCCACCGCCATCACGGCCGCGAGCGCCACCTGCCACCAGGAGTCGCCGACGAGGAACACGGCGACCCAACCGGCCACGAAGGCGCCGAGGGTGAGCACGAGGCGGGCAACGTACGAGGCAGGGCGCCGCTCCAGCAGACCGGCCTGACTGATCCGTCGGGACAACTGTGCGTAGTCACTACCCCGCCGTCGTACCGGCGGTTCCGCCACCGCTCCGAGCGCCATTACTGCTCCCGTTCCGCTTGCGCCCGAACCGGGATGGTTCGGGGTCAATGGCAGTCTTCCCGCATCGGTTGCGCTGAGTAACCCTGGCAACCCCCGAATGGGGGGTAGGGCGGGCCCTACCCCCAGCTTCGGTTCAGCCCAGCCGGGCCACCACGGCGCGTAGTCGCGCCAGGTCACGACGCCGCCGCTCGTAGCTGGCGGCCAGCCCGATCAGCGCCAGTCCGCCGGCACCCAGGTAGATCCAGCGCGGCAGCAGGTCCCAGCCACGGACCAGTTCATGCAGCGCCAGGACCGCCAGCACCGCGCCGCCGAGCAGCACCGGAGCCTGCCAGCGGCGGGTGGCGCCGGCGAGCACAACGCCCAGCGCCGCTCCGCCGAGCAGCAACCGCCGCCACGGCTGCGGGTCCGGCCCGGCCAGCACCGACGCCAGGCTCGGCAGCAGCGCGGCGACGAGCCCCGGGCCGAGCGCCGGCCAGCTGGTCAGTCCCGGCCGGGCCCGCAACGCCAGCAGGCCCGCGCCGAGGGCGAGCACCGCAGCCGGCACCGTGTACGCCTCCAGCACGGTCACCCCACCGGCGGCGAGCAGCACCCACGCCCCGAGCAGCTCGCTGGTCCCGGCAATGACGGCGAACCGCCACCGTCGACCGACCGGCTCGCCCCGCCGCAGCAGCCGTAGCGCGACGGCCGCGCCCCACAGCACACAGACGGTCGCGAGGTGCCGCGCCGCCTCGACGGTGAGCACCGCCGCCACCACCGCCACCGCCTGCGCGGCGGCGTCCAGCACCCGCCCGACCGGCGCCGGCGCCGTTGGCCTCCGCCCGGTCGCGACGCCGGCAGCGACCACCCGCGCCGGCCTGGTCGCGGCGGCGGCGGCCAGGATCAGCACGGCCACTCCCAGCAACGGGTACGCCGCCGCCCGCACCGGCAGCCCGCCGGCGAGCGGAGCGGTCACCGCCAGCGCACACGCCGCCACCACCGCCGCGACGGTCCCGACGACGCGTGCCCCGACCGCCCGCCCGCCGACCGCGACGACCACCGCCGCCACCACAAGCGCGCCCTCGGCCGCGAGCGTGCCGGCCCGGGTCGCCAGGAGCCCGGTCACGCCTGTCGCGACCAGCACCACCCCCACGGGTACGGCGATCGGCTTCAACGCCGGACGCGGCACCACCAGGGCGGCGAGGAGCAGCGTGGACACCCCGACGAGCAGGGTGGCGACCGGCAGCACCGGCCACGGCGCGCCCACGGCGACCAGCAGCACCGGCAGCGCGGCGGCGGCGAACGGCAGAGCGGCAAGCAGCGGCGGGCGCACCCGCCGACCGGTCAGCACCGCCGCCACCGCCACCGCGACGAGCGCCAGCCCGACGGGGACCATCCCCCGGTCGGCGACGGCCGTCGGCGCACCCGACCAGACCACCCACCGGCTGCCGTACGGGGCGATCAGCGCCAGGAGCACCGCCGGCAGCGCGGCTAGCACCGCTACCCCCGCCAGCACGACCTCCGCCGCCACCAGCACATCCGACGGCCTGACCGCCGATGCCCGCCCGACCGCCGCCGGTTGCCCGACCCCCGGATCCCCCGATCCGGGCGGCCCGTCGGCGCGCACCACAGGCACTCCGTCACCCGACCGCTCCCCGACCACCGAGCGCTCCCCCAGCCCGCCCGGCTCGTCACCGGCAGCCGGCAGGTCCCGGCGGACGACGAGCGCGACGCCCAGCGCCGCCAGCGCGGCGTACAGCGTCACGGGCTCGTTCCCCGCCGCCACCAGCGGCGCGACCCCGGCCGCGAGCACCGCGACCACGGCGCCCGTGACCGCGTACCCGAGCAGGTCGACCCGCAGGCGACGCACCGCGAGCACCGTGACCAGCGCAAGCCCGGCGGCGCACAGGGCGAGCCGGGCCTGCCACCACGGCGGCGCGCCGGCGGCGAACAGCGCCACCGCGGCGATGCCGGGGAGCGTGAGCTGCGCGATCAGCAGACCCGTGCCCGCCACCCGGCGGTACGCCCCACCACGACGCGACGCCGCCGCCACCCCGAGTACGGCGCTCGTGCCCAACACCACCACCACGCCGACCGGATCGGCCAGGGCCACCAGCAGCGCGTGCCCGACCAGGACGGCCCCGCCGAGCGCCCCGCCGAGCAGGGCAGCCGGGCGGATGGCCGGGCGAGCCAGCACGGCGAGCACGAGCGCGACCCCACCCGCCAGGTCGACGGCCACCACAGTCGCCCACGACGCCGTCCAGCCGGCCGGCACGGCGAGCAGCACCGCCACCGCACCGGCCGAGGCGAGCAGCGCCCACCCGCTGCGGGGCAGCAGCAACGCCGTCGCGCCCAGCGCCAGCGCGACGCCGGGCGCCACCTGCCAGCCCCAGCTCAGGTCCGGCCCCCACCCGGCCCCGTGCCACGGCGGCAGCGATCGGCCGGCGGCGGCGACCGCCAGCACACCCGTGATCACCATGGCTATCTGCGCCGTCCCCGCCGCGACCAGCAGCGACCCGGCGCGCGGCCCGGCCCGCCAACCGGTCGGCAGCAGCCGCACCGCCCCGGCCAGCACGAGCGCCACCGTCGCCGCCGCGAGCAACAGCAGCGACGGGCGCAGCTCACCCACCGGGCGCAGCACCGCGGCGGCGAGCACCGGAACCAGCACGCCCGCGGCCACCGCCCGCAGCGCCGCGAAACCGACCAGCAGAGCCGCGCCGAGACCTGTCACCGCGACCAGCAGCAGGGGCACCCCCGCCAGCAGCGGCGACCCCGCCGCCCGCCCCAGCAGCAACGGCGCCAGGGCACACGCGGCGGCGGCGACGAGCGCGCCGACGTGGCCCACCCCGGCGAGCACCCGACCGGCGACGCGGCCCGCCCCCTCCCCACCGCGCAGGGCGGCCAGCACCGCCAGGTCCAGCAGGGCCACCCCGAGCAGCACCAGCGCCCAGCCGGCCGCGCCGGGCTCGGCGTCCGCCGCGAGCAGCGGCAGCACCGGCTGCGCCGCCAGCAGGCCGGCGAACCAGGGCCCGGTCAACCCGCTCCACCGGCCGTACGCCGCAGCGACCGCCGCGCTGGCCCCCCCGACCAGCGCGGCGTACCTGGTGCCCGGCCAACCGGCCACGCCGGCCAGGTTCACCGACCAGGCGGCGTACCCGTCCAGCACCACCAGCAGCAGCCCCACGGCGGCGAACGTCTCCGCCGTGCCCCGCAACCCCCGGCGGACCGCCAGCAGCGGGCCGGCCAGGACGAGCGCCGTGACCGCCGCCAGGATCAGCGCCCGGCCACCCACCCCCACGGCCGCCCAGGCCACCGCCGTGAAGACGACGGCCGCCGTGCCGAGCAGGAGTCCACCGAGGACGAACAGCAGCCCCTGCACCGTCCGGGTCGACGTCTCCGCCGCCCCCGGCGGGGCATGCCCCACCGAGCCACCGGGCGCGGTGGACGCGACGACCGACGGCGGCCCGACGACCGGGGCACCCGCCGCCAACCCCGCGCGGACGACCGCCGCCAACTCGGTCCGCCGCCGCGAGGTGGCCGCCAACAGCCCGGCCAACTCGGTGTACGCCAGACGTGCCCGCTCCACCTCGGGCTCGAGCCGAGCCACCTCCCGCCCCAGTCGGACCACCTCTGCCGCGACCGGGTCCGGTGGGCGGCGGCAGCCGGCGCAACCGGCGCTCAGATCGGCCGGGGCGCCGCAGGCGGGGCAGGGATAGCGGGTGTCGTCCACCCGGTCATCATCGAGATACCGACCGGCAACGGCACAGAGTGCGCGTACCTAGGGTCGGGTGTGGTCGTGCACCCACGCGGCGTACGCGGGGTCACCACTGTCCACCCGCGACACCAGGATCTCCGGAACCTCGTACGGGTGGCTGGCACGGATCTGGTCCACAAGCGCGGCCAACCGATCCGGTGCGGTCTTGAACTGCACGGACCACTCGGTGCTCGTCTCCACCCCGGATCGCCACCAGTAGGTGCTGTCCACCTGACCGCCGACCTGGGCACAGGCGGCGAGCCGCCCGGCGACGGCCGCGGCCGCCAGCACGTCCGCAACCGAACGCGCATCCACCACCGTCGTCACCACGCTGATCTGGTCCACGAGCGCACCCTACGCGGCGCCGTCCCGATTGGCCGCGATCCACGTGTCAATCTGCGCCCACCAGTCGAACAGCCAGTCGATGCGCTGCTGCCGTTCCGTGGGCACCTCCTCCGGGGGCACCGACCAGAACCGCATCACGATCCGCTTGTCCATGGGCAGTTCCCGCCACACATCGGCGACGGTGAGCATCCGGTCCAGTCCGGTGTGGGCGACGAAGATGACCCCGGCGTCCGGGGCTGCGTCCAACGCGGCGAGCACCCCGCCGGGCTGCGGGGCGAGCACGTGGCGCATCCGTTCGGCGCGCTGCGCCATCCGTTCCAGGCCGAGGGACCGCAGCCGGGCGATGGCCCGCAGTCGCCGCTTGGGGGTGAAGTTGCCGCCCTCCGGGAAGATCACGAAGGCGTCGTCGTCGTCCAGCCCGGTGGCCAGGTGACCGACCTGGCGTACCGTCTCCTCGCCGCGCTCCGGTGTGGGCGCGATGAACCGGGTGGGCAGGCGGTTGAGCAGCACATCGATGGCCGGGTCCCACTGGAGGCTGTCCTTCAGCACGATCCGCGGCTCCCGGTGGAACCAGTTGACCAGCCCGTGGATCAGGATGAACGAGTCGCCCGGCCCGGCGTGCCGGCAGAGCACCAGTTCGGGCCGGCCGGGCAACGCGGTGTCCGGGTCCGTGCCGACCACGTCGATGTGCAGCCGCAGCGACCAGCGCGCCTGCCAGAACAGCACCCGCAGGAACCAGCCGGCCAACACGTAGTGCGCGCGCTGGAAGGCCGGAGACCGGCTGCGCCAACCGAAGCCGGACGCGAGCCACAGGACGAACAGCGCGAGCAGTGCGGCAGCGTCCCAGACCAGGTAGACGCAGCCGATCCAGAGCAGCCGCAGGGGGCGTAGCCGGCCCGGGACCAGCGGCGAGGCGGCCGCCGCGAGCAGCGCCCAGACCGGCAGCGTCGTCACCACGGCGATCGCGAGCAGCACCACGCCGGGGGCGATCAGCAGCCGCCGCAGCCACCTGGGAGGCAGCGGCATCAGCGCTCCACGTTGGCGGCGAGGTAGCGGCGCGACGCGGTGTACGCCCGGCTGATCCGCCGTCCCACCGCCGCCATGTCCCGGTACGCCCACGGGGTGTCGTCGCGTGGGTTCAGCCCACCGGTCGGCAGGACGTGCACCTCCACCCCCTCGGGCAGCGCGGCCATCTCGCGGAAGAAGCGGTGCCGGCGGGAGATCTCGAACGCGACCTGCGCGATCTCCCACGGCCGCCGGGGCGGCGTCAGCTCCCGCTCGATCCGGCCCACCTGGAGGACGAAGATCTGGCCGGCGCCCGCGGCCACCGCCTCGCCGATCGGGATGGAGTTCACGATGCCGCCGTCGACGTAGTGCGCGCCGTCGATCTCGGTGGGCGGGAGCAGGCCCGGCACCGAGGCCGACGCCAGCACGGCCGGCACCACCGGGCCGGTGGAGAACCAGTGCTCGGCGGCCCGCTCGATGTGCGCGGCGCAGCAGCGGAACGGCACCCGCAGATCGGCGAAGGTGGTGTCGACGCCCAGTTCGGATTCCAGCAGCCGGCGCAGAGGCCGGGGCGAGTGCAGGTGGGTGCGGGCGGCGAAGCGGCGCAGTTGCCGGGCGACCGAATCGCCGTACACCTCGCTGGCCTCGGGTGAGGCCCAGAGCCGGACCAGCCGGTCGGTCACCGCCTCGGACGGGTCGGCGGCGACCAACGCGCCGTTGACCGCGCCGATCGAGGTGCCGAGCACCATGTCGGGTTGGATACCGGCGCGGAACAGGGCCCGCAGCATGCCCACCTCGACGGCGCCGAGCACCCCGCCACCACCGAGCACGAACGCCACCGGTCCCGCCGCCATGTCCTCATCCTGGCACGCGCCCGCCGCCGACCGACGGGCCGCCGCCGAGCAGCGGTGGGCGCGCCCCGGCCGCCGTCCGCCGACGATCCACCGCATCGGCGTTGACAGGCAGGACACATTCGCGCAACCTGATACCGCTCCCACCCCAGAGGGCAGGTGCGATAAGTGAAGGCAGCGCTGCATCCGGGCCGATTGCTGGCCCGCAGGTACCGACTCATCGACCAGATCGGTGCCGGCGGCATGTCGGTGATCTGGCGCGCACGGGACGAGGTGCTCGACCGCGTCGTGGCGCTCAAGGTGCTCGCGCCGTCGCTCGCCGCCGACGCGCGGTTCCGCGACATGGTGCGGGAGGAGGCGCGAGCCGCAGCCCAGTTGGTGCACCCGCACGTGACGTCGGTGCACGACTACGGCGAGACGGTCGACCCGGACGGGTCCATCACGTCATTCGTGGTGATGGAGCTGCTCAGCGGCGAGGAGTTGGAGCTGCGGCTCACCGAGGGCCCGCTGCCGTGGCCGGAGGCGGTCGAGGTGGGCGCCCAGGTCGCGGACGCGTTGGCCGCCGCGCACCGGCTGGGCATCGTGCACCGCGACATCACCCCGGCCAACGTCATGATGACAGCGATGGGGGTGAAGGTCCTCGACTTCGGCATCGCCACCCGGATCGGCGCGCCGGACGAGGACGAGGACGGCGGCACCTTCGGCACCCCGGCGTACGTGGCCCCGGAACGGCTCGACGGCGCACCCGCCCAGCCGGCCACCGACGTCTACTCGCTCGGCGTCCTGCTGCACGAGGCGTTGACCGGCCGGGTGCCGTACCCGGCCGACACCTGGGAACAGCTCAGCGCCGCGCTGGCCCGCGGCCCGGCGCCGACCCTGGCCGACCTGCCGGAGCTGCCCGCGGCGGTGGCCCGGATCTGCCTGCGGAGCCTCTCCCGGGACCCGGCGGACCGGCCGACCGCCCGGCAGCTCGCCACCGCGCTGCGCGACCACCGCCTGCCACCCGAGCCACCGACGGCCACGATCCGGGTGCCCACCCTGGCCCTGCCGTCGGCGGCCTCGCCGACGAACGCCACAGGGGCGGCGCACACAGGCGTCGCGACGGTGGCGACGGCGCTGCACGCGGGCGACGCGACAGTGCCGCCGCTGGATGACGTGGAGGAGACGCCCGGCCGGTCGCGGCGGCGGGCGCTGCTCCTGATCCCGGTGGTGCTGGCCGTCGGGGTGGCGCTGGCCGGTGCGGCCCTGCTGCCCGACCAGCAGCCGGATCGCCGGGCGCAGCCGTCGGCCGGCCCCGTGACGCCCGTGCCGACCGACCCGCCGACTGACCCGCCGGCGACCGAGCCGTTCCGACCGACCCCGGCGCCGTCGTCGCCACCGGCCACCCGCGCGCCCACCGGCGGGCCGAGCACACTCGTGGAGGCCGCCAACCGCGTCGACGGGCTGATCGACGCCGGCCTGCGCGACGGGGAAATCCGCGACGACGTCGCCCTCGACCTGCGCAACGAGCTGCGCAACCTGCTGGCCGCCGTCCGCTCCGGCCGGGACGAGCTGGCCCCGCCGGTGGCCCGGTTGCGCGAGAAGGTAGCGGTCCGCCTCGGCGAGGGGGCGATCAGCCAGGCGTACGCGCAGCGGCTCGACGTCGCCATCGCCGAGCTGGGCGCGGCACGGGTTTGATTCGGGGCGACGCCGTCAGCGGACCGCGACGGGGGCCGCCTCCCGGACGGCGGGCCGCCCGAGGGCGAAGCGCCGGTAGACGTCCTCGTAGCCGTACGCCATCCGCTCGACCGAGAAGTTCTCGGCGACGTGCGCCACGCAGTCCTGCGGGTCCAGCTCCCGGGCGGCCAGCAGCGCGGCGGGCAGCTCGTCGGGCCGTTGGCAGACCAGCCCGGTGAGTCCGGGCCGCACCAGTTCGGGTACCGCGCCCCGGTCGAGCGCGACCACAGGCGTACCGGTCGCCATCGCCTCCAACATCACCATGCCGAACGGCTCCTCCCACTGGATCGGCATGATCAGGCAACGGGCGTCGACGAGCATCCGCAGGGTCTCGGCGCGGTCGGCGTTGAGCACGACTGTCACGTCCTCGTCGACAAGCGGCGCGACGACCTGCTCGTAGTAGCGCCGTTCGGCCGGCTCGTTGCACTTGCCGGCCAACAGCAGCGGCAACCCGGCCTCCCGGCAGGCGCGGATGGCGATGTCCGGGCCCTTGTCCGGGCTGAACCGGGCCAGCCACAGCACCGGCCCAGGGCCGGGCACCGTCTTGCGCGGGAAGCCACGCAGGTCAAGCGCGTTGTGCACGGTGCCGGCCCAGGGCAGGCCCGGGTTGAGTCGGCGCTGGGCGTGCGAGATGGCCACCAGGGCGACGTCCTCGTCGGCGTCGCCGAGCACGTCGCCGTACTCCCCCACCGGGTTGCCGTGCACCGTCGCCACCGTCGGCACGGACCGGCGGCCGGCCACGAGCGGGCCGATAGTGGTGTGGTCGTGGATCACGTCGAAGTCGGCCGGCGTGATCAGGTGTTTGAGCCGGGCCAGGTGCGCCAGCTCCGGCAGTGACTCGCCGAGCCGCTCGTACTGGACCTCGGCGACAGTGGAGACGAATCCGCTGGCGGCGGTGCCGTGCTGCTCGCCGGCACCGAACAGCGTCACCGCGTGACCGTGCGCGGTCAACGCGTCGACCAGGCCGGCCACCACCTGCTCCAGGCCGCCGTAGCCGGGCGGCGGCACGGACAGCCACGGCGGGACCACCATCGCGATGCGCAACGACCGCTCGGGCGAGCGGTCGGCGGGCGGGTGGTTCACGGCCACGAGTCCTCCCCGTTGATCCCCGATCGGGTATCGCCGTCGGTCGGCATGGTCCGCGGCGGTTTCCCCACCCGGCCTCCGGTAAACCGGACAAGACGGACGCTTACCCGCCGACCAGGAGTTGGTCGTGCACCGCCCGTACGCCCGGGGCCGACCACGCCACCCGTTCCACCTGGTCCCGTTCCCACCACGAGCGGACCACGCCGGCAAGGAAAAGCGTGTCGCCGTCCACCTCCACCGTCACGCGCTCGGCGCCGAGCGTGCGCGCCAGTGCTCGCCGGACGTCCTGTCGCAGCCGCTCGCCGACCGGGGGCGCGGACGGTCGTACCTCGACCAGGTTCGTGACACCCCGTACGCCGTCCAGCCGCCGCAACTCCCCCTCGGCGGCCCGGCGCTGCCACCCGAACTCGACCTCACCGCGCAGCATCAACCAGCCGTTTGCCACCGTGACGTCCAGCCGTTCGGCGGGCACGGAACTGTCCCACTCCAGCGCCCGGGCCGCGGCGAGGGCGACATCGCCGTCGGTGCGTCCCGGCGTCCCGGGCAGCCGTACCTCGATCTCGTCGGCCACCACGCGCACCCCGCCGAACCTGCCGGGTGTACGGGTGACGGCGGTTCACCCTCTTCGGGTGAACCGCCGTCCGGGCGGAAAAGAGCGGCGGGTGACGGAGCCGACCCCCTCGGCCCCGCCACCCGCCGCCGGAGGGAGGAGGCAGGTTCAGTTGTCGGTCAGGACGTCTCGGCGAGCGTCACGGTCGCCGTCTTCTCGGCGCCGTCGCGCTTGAAGTGCACCTCGACCCGGTCGCCGACCTTGCCGGCCTGCACCGCGCCGACCAGGTCGTCGGAGTCGTTGATCACCTTGTCGCCGAAGCGGGTGACCACGTCGCCGCGCTGGAGGCCCGCCTTCTCGGCGGGGCTGCCCGTGGTGATCGAGGCGACCAGCGCACCGCCACCCTCGGCCTGGTTGACGCCGACCCCGAGCGAGGGGTGGCTGACCTTCTCGCCGCGCTGGAGCTTGCCCGCGACGTCCTTGGCCTTGTTGCTGGGGATGGCGAAACCGACGCCGATGTTGCCGGTGCTCTGCCCGGAGGTGGCGATGGCGGTGTTGACGCCGATCACCTCACCCCGGGTGTTGACAAGCGCGCCACCGGAGTTGCCGGGGTTGATCGGGGCGTCGGTCTGCAGCAGGCCGGAGATCGAGCTGACCGCCTGGCTCTGCTGGTTCGGGTCCTGCTGCTGGCCGCCCTCGCCGGCCCGGATGGTGCGGTCCCGGGCGCTGAGGATGCCCGCGGTCACCGAGCCCTGGAGGCCGAGCGGGCTGCCGAGGGCGAGCACCTGGTCGCCGACCTGCATCGCGTCGCTGTCGCCGAACTTCGCCGGCTTGAGGTTGCTCACCCCGTCGGCCTTCACCACGGCCAGGTCGGTCTTCGGATCGGTGCCGACGATCTTCGCCTGGGCCTTGTTGCCGTCGGCGAAGACCACCTGCACGGTGTCCCCGCTGGCGGAGGCGACCACGTGGTTGTTGGTGAGCACGTAGCCGTCGGCGGTGAGCACCACGCCCGAGCCCTCGCCGCTGTCGGTGGCGATGGAGACGACGCTGTCCTGGACGGACGCGGCGATCTTCGGCAGGTCCGCGCTGTTGAGCACGGGGGCCGCCGAGTAGGTGCGGGTGATGCCACCGTTGTCGCCGTCGAGGGCGAGCGCGAGCGCGCCACCGGCGACGCCGGAGCCGAGCATCAGGGCGAACACCGCGACACCGGCGCCGGCGAACTTGGCGATCCGGCTCGGCCGAGGCCCGGAGCCGGGCGGCGTGGCCTGCGGCCCCCAGGGCGGCACGGGCTGCCCCGGGTGGTGCTGCTGGTGCTGGGCGTGCTGCGGATGCTGCGGGTAGGCCGCACCCGGCTGGCCTCCGCCGGCCCAGCCGGACTGCTGGCCAGCGTGCCAGCCGGCGCCCGGGTACTGGCCGGCGGCCGGCTGCGGGTAACCGGAGTAGCCGGGCTGGCCCGGGTAGCCCGGCTGGCCGGGCTGAGCAGGCTGGCCAGAGTAGCCCGGCTGGCCGGGCGCCGGGTGGCCGGAGACCGGGTACGGGGGCGCGGACGCACCGGCGGCGGTCGGCGGCTCGTACCCCGTGGGCTGGCCGGCGGTCGGCGGCTCGTAACCGGTCGGCTGCCCGGCGTGCGGGGCGGACGCCGTCGGCCCGTCGGAAGCGGCGGGCACGGCCGGGGTGGCGGCGGTGGGCGCGGTATCCCCGTCGGTCGAGACGACCGGAACGGGGGTGGTCGGAGAGTCGGACTGCGCGCGCTCGTCGCGCGGCAGCTCGGCGGTGGGGTGCGACGGCTCGGCGTCGGTGGGGGCCGGCCGGCGCTGCGGGTCGGACTCGAACTCGGTCATGGGACTACCTTCTCCCCGGGCACTGCAATCAACCTGGAACCGTCCTGGAAGTTGCCTGAAAGTCACTCGCCCAGATCGTCGACCTTGGGCACCTGCGGCAGCCGGACCCGGAAAGTGGCCCCGCCGCCGGGCGTCTCGAGCACCTCGACCGAGCCGTGGTGAGCGGCGACAAGCGCCGCCACGATGGCCAGGCCGAGACCGGTGCCGGTGTTGCCGTCGGCCCGTCGGGTCCGGGCCGCGTCCGCCCGGTAGAACCGCTCGAAGACCCGCTCCGACTGTTCCCGGGTGAGACCGGGGCCGGTGTCGACCACCTCCACCACCGCGAGATTGCCCGGCTCGGCCCGCAGGCGCAGGCTGACGTCGGCGTCCGGCGGGGTGTGGGTCAGCGCGTTTGTCACCAGGTTGCCGATGACCTGCCGCAACCGCGCGTCGTCGGCATAGACGACGAGCGGGCCGGAACCGGGCTCGATCTCCAGCTCGATGCGCCGGTCCGGGGCGACGGCCCGCGCTGCCTGAACGGCGTCGGAGGCGAGCACCGGCAGCTCCACCGGGGCCAGCGAGAGCGGCCGTTCCTGGTCCAGCCGGGCGAGCAGCAACAGATCCTCCACCAGCAGACCCATCCGGGCCGCCTCGTCCTCGATCCGGCGCAGCAGCCCGGCGGTCTGCTCCGGTGCGCGGGCCGCGCCCTGCCGGTACAGCTCGGCGAAACCGCGGATGGTGGTCAGCGGAGTCCGCAGCTCGTGCGAGGCGTCCGCGACGAACCGCCGCATCCGCTCCTCGGAGCGCCGGGCCCGCGCCTCGGACGCCTGCGCGGCGGCGGCCGCGTCCCGGGCGGTGCTCTCCGCCGAGCGGGCAGTCGTCTCCGAGGCCGCGCGGGCGGTGAACGCCGCCTCGATCTGGGTGAGCATCGCATTCAGCGCGCGGGAGAGCCGGCCCAGCTCGGAGGTGGGCTGCTCGTGCCCCTCCTCCGGGTCGGGCACCCGGCGGGTCAGGTCGCCACCGGCGATGGCGGCGGCCGTCCGTTCGATATCGACGAGGGGCTTGAGGCTGGTCCGCACGATCGCCGCGCCCACCGACGCCAGCATGATCAGTACCGCGCCGCCGACCAGCAGGTCGATCCAGGCCAACCGCCTGACGGCGGAGTCGACGTCGGTGAGGTGCTCGCCGATGGCCGCCATCTGACCGCTGGGGAGTTCGGTGTAGAGCATCCGCCACCGCACCGAACTGTCCCGGGCACGAACGGTGAACGGATCGCCGTGGCGGCTCTGCTCCTGCGTCTGGAACCCCGCGGCGTCGCTCGGCCACGGCGGCAGGTCGTTCACCGTGAAGCGGGAATCGTCGTACACGGGGACCTGCACCTTGCCGGTGGACGAGCTGGTCAGCACCACCAGGTAATCGCTCGGCAACAAGACACCGCTGGGTCTCGAAGCGATGGACTGGATCCGGTTGGCCGAGTCCCGCAGTTCGAGATCGATCTGGCCGACAAGATAGCTGTGCAGGAAGTACGCGGTCGAGACACTGATCACCAACAGAGCGCCGGAGACCAGCGCGAGCACCGAGGCGACAAGCTTGACCCGCAGCGGTACGCCCCGCAGCCGTCCCTTCGCCTCCTGGACGGCGTTCACGCAGCCGGCTTGCGCAGCACGTACCCCACGCCGCGCAGGGTGTGGATCAGCCGGGGCTGGGTGGTGTCGACCTTGCGCCGCAGGTAGGAGATGTAGGACTCGACGATGTTGTCGTCGCCGCGGAAGTCGTAGTTCCAGACGTGGTCGAGGATCTGCGCCTTGGACAGCACCCGGTTGGCGTTGAGCATCAGGTAGCGCAGCAGCTTGAACTCGGTCGGCGAGAGCTGCACCCGCTGCCCGGCCCGGTGTACCTCGTGGGTCTCCTCGTCTAGCTCCAGGTCGGCGAAGGTGAGCCGGGACGGGGCCTGCTCGCCGGTGGTGGTGCGGCGCAGCACGGCGCGGATCCGCGCGGTCAGCTCCTCCAGGCTGAACGGCTTCGTGACGTAGTCGTCGCCACCCAGGGTGAGCCCGCGGATCTTGTCGTCGGTGGCGTCCCGGGCGGTCAGGAACACCACAGGCGTACGCGTACCGCCCTCGCGGAGCATCCGGATGACCTCGAAGCCGTCCAGGTCCGGCAGCATCACGTCGAGCACGACCAGGTCGGGCCGGTGGTCCTTGGCGGCGTGCAGCGCCGCGCTGCCGCTGGTCGCGGTGGCCACGTCGAAGCCCGCGAAGCGCAGGCTCGCGGAGAGCAGTTCGAGGATGTTGGGGTCGTCCTCGACGACGAGAAGTCGCGCCTCGGTCTGGGTAGCGGGCATGGGCCCAATCATCGGTGAACTCACTGCACCGGCGCTGGACGCTTCCTGGAAAAACCCTGTGAGTCGTCGGGGTTGCCGGCAGGTGTCAGCGCAGCAGTCGGCGCAGCCCGTCGAGGGCGCCGTCGAGCAGCCGGATCGCCGTGCTCAGTTGAGTGTCGCTGAACTGCCGCGCCCGCGCCAGACGGCTCACCTCGGCGGTGAACGAGGCCAGACGCTTGTCGAACTCCTCGAGCAGGGCGGCGCGCGAACCGTCGCCCGGCGGGGGCCGGTACGGCGACGCCTGCGGCTCCCACCGCGTACGCCGGGTCTGCCGGGTGGCCTCGCTCAGCTCCCGCTTGAGGTCGCGCGTCGAGCCGCGCACCTCGTTGCGGATCTCGCCGGCCAGGGTGGAGAGGTCGGCCACCGAGGCCGCGATGTCCGCTTCCAACGCGGCAAGCTCACCTGCGCGCTGGCGCAGCTCGGCGAGGCCGGCGTCGGTGATGGCGTACGTCTTGCGTCCCCCGGCGGCGGTGTGGCTGACCAGACCTTCGGCCTCCAGCCGTTGCAGGCGGGGATAGATGGTGCCGGCGCTTGGCGCGTAGAGCCCGAGGAACCGGTCCTCCAGGAGGCGGATCAGCTCGTAGCCGTGCTTGGGGCCGTCGTCGAGGAGCTTGAGCAGGTAGAGCCGGAGCCGCCCGTGGCTGAACACGGCGGTCACGGCAACTCCTCCTCGTCGGCGGCCACCGGCCGGGCGAGGAGCGAGATGCTCCCCGACGTCGCGGAGGCCCAGAGCTTACCTTCGCCGGCGCCGAGCACTCCCTCGCTGCTCGGCAGCGGGAATCTGGAGTTGCGCACCTGCGGGAACCCGCTGGTGATGCGGCCGGAGGCGGTGTTGAGCCGGACGGCGAGGTCGCTGTCCTCCCGGACCCGGACGGTGATGCTGCCCGAGATGGTGGTGAGCTGGATCTCGCTGCGTCGCGGATTGTCCAGGTCGCAGGTGATCGCACCGGAGACGGTCTGCGCACGCACCCGGTCGGCGGCGCTGTCGGCGAGGATCACCTCCCCGGAGACGGTCTC
The DNA here is from genome assembly GCF_049841645.1 of Micromonospora sp. DT43. NCBI lineage: Bacteria > Bacillati > Actinomycetota > Actinomycetes > Micromonosporales > Micromonosporaceae > Micromonospora > Micromonospora sp. DT43. Next base: position 733,762 of record NZ_JBNCKR010000003.1, read on the forward strand.
CAGGCTGAGGTCGCCGCGCACGCCGAGCGCCTCCACCGGGCCGGAGGTGATCTTCGCGGAGGTGTTGCCCCGCAGGCCCATCAGGGTGATCTGACCGGCGACGACGTGGGCCCTGGTCTGCCGGCGCAGGCCGGAGGCGACAAGCGACCCGGACACCAGCTCCAGGTCGGCGAGGACGTCGGCGGGCACGGCGACGGAGACGTCCACCCGCGGGTAGCGGTGGATCATCTGGAACCACCGCAGGACCTCCGACCAGCCGTGGCCGCGCTCCTGACGGATGCTGAGCCGCCCGTCGGAGTGGTCGACCAGGACCGGTCGACGGCCGACCTGGGTGACGTCGACCCGGGTCGGGCCGTCGGTGGCGACCACGTTGAGCCGTCCACTGATCAGGCGGACGTCCAGCCGGGTGACCGGGCCGTCCACGGTGAGCCGCTGCGGGCTGTCGACAGTCCATCCGGCCATGGCGTCCTCCCCTCGACGACGCGCCCATGCGCACCGACAGGGAGACAGTAACGCGATACATCGCGACACACAAGACTGTCGCGAGTCGCCCCCTCCCGCCCGCTCAGGCCGCCAGGCCCAGGTCCCGGCCAGCGGTCGGCGACAGCACGGGATCCGCCGGGGTCGGGGCGGGCACCGGCCGCAGCCGGGCCCGCGTCGCGGCGCGCACCGGAGGCACCAGGTGTACGGCCGACTCGGCGGCCCGGGCCAGCAACCGCCGGTCGGCGTCGCGGGCCGGGTGCAGCGCGGCGGCGATCGTCACCGTGACCACCAGGTGCCGCGCCGCCACCACCCGGCCCACCGAGCGCAGCAGGGTGTCCGCGCCGAGGAAGGCGGCGGCAGTCGTGACCGCTCCGGTGGCCTCGCACAGGTATCCGAGCCGCAGCGGCACCACCGGGCTGCCCGCGTCGATGGCGGCCTGGAACATCGCGGGCCGGAAGCCGCCCCCGGGGCGGCACTCGGCCGCGCCGTCCCCGGCACACCAGGTCGTACCCTCGGGAAAGACCGCTACCGACCGGCCGGCGCGCAGCGTGTCGGCGAGCCGGCGCACGGTGGCCGGCAGCGCCCGCGGCCGGGACCGGTCCACGAAGACCGTGCCCGCCGCAGCCGCCAGCAGCCCGACCAGCGGCCAGGACCGGACCTCCCGCTTCGCCACCATCCGGGTGGGCGCGACCGCCAGGACGGCGAGGACGTCCAGCCACGAGACGTGGTTGGCGACCAGCAGCGCGCGCCGCCGGGGCAGCCGACCCTTGATCACCAGCCGGACGCCGAACGCACGCGCGGTGCCCCGGGCCCAGCCGCGCAGCACCGCCTGCCGCTCGCGCGCCGGCAGCACGGGCAGCAGCATCGCCACGCCCACCCCGGCCAGCAGCATCCCGCTCGCCGCCACCAGCCGGAGCACCCGGCGAGCCACCGGCACGGTGGGCACCTCGCCGGCCGCCGGCAGGCAGTCGTCGTCGCAGCCCGAGAGGGGCCGCCACAGGTCGTGCGCCCCGGCGCTCACCGCTCGCCCCCGCCCAGGAAGTGCCGCAGGTAGCGCGGGTTCATCCGGTCCAGGGAGAAGAGCACGTAGAAGTCCGCGCACCCGAAGTCCGGGTCGTACGACGGTTCACCGCAGATCCACGCGCCGAGCCGCAGGTAACCACGCAGCAGCGGAGGGACGGCCACGCGGACGGCCGGGTCGGTGGCGGAGGCCGGGGCAGCCGGGGCTGCGGCCGACTCCGCGAACCACGGCCGCAGCGGTCGGACCCGCAGCGGCGGCGGCGACAGGTGCCGGGCCTGCGCCTGGGCCCACACCCCGGCGACCGTCCGACCGCCGTCGGCGACCGGTACGGAGGCACAGCCGCCGAGCCAGCGGGAGCCGCGCAGGTGCAGGTAGCGGGTGATGCCCGCCCACATCAGATTGATCACCGCGCCCGAGCGGTGGTCGGGGTGCACGCAGGACCGGCCGGCCTCGACCAGGTCGTCGCGGAGCGGGTCCAGCGCGCCGAGGTCGAACTCGTCCTCGGCGTACCGGCGATCGGTGCGACCGGGCGGCAGCAGCCGGTACGTGCCGACCACCTGTCCGGTGCTGTCCTCGCGGACGATGAGGTGGTCGCAGTGGGCGTCGAAGGGGTCCACGTCCAGCCCGGCGGCGCCGGGGCGGAGGGTGGCGCCCAACTCGGTGGCGAACACCTCGTGGCGCAGGCGTTGCGCGGCCGCGACCTGGGTGGGGTCGTCGGCGATCAGCAGGGTGTATCCGCTGGTCGTCAGGGGTGCGCCAGCGACATGCAGAACGGCCATGGGACCTGTGTAAATGCCCCGGGTTGCCATCGGTGGGCACCACTGGTGTCGCCCGGATGAACGCCGACCGGCGGATGCCTGCGATCGTGGCCGTGCGAGGCTGCCCGACGGTCCGGCGACGACGCAGCCCCACGCCCCACGGAGGTCACCTGTGCGCATCGAGTCCCGCTACAACGGGCCCACCGGCTCCGGCAACGGCGGTTGGAGCGCCGGCCTCTTCGCCGCCGAGGCGGGACCCGGACCGGTGGAGGTGACGCTACGTCGGCCACCGCCGCTGGAGACGGCGCTGAGCCTCGTCGACGGCGACGTTCGGGACCCGGCCGGCGAGCTGGTGGCCGAGGTCCGCCCCGCCGGCGTCGTGGATGCCGTCGTGCCCCCGGTCGACCGGGAGACGGCGGTGGAGGCGTCAACCCGCTACCCCGGGTTCGTCGGGCATCCGTACCCCGGCTGTTTCGTCTGCGGTCCGAGCCGGACCGACGGGTTGCGGATCTTCCCCGGCCGGTTGTCGGACGGTCGGACCGCCGCGCCGTTTCGCGCCCCCGAGCAGGTCAGCGACGCCACGGTGTGGGCCGCGCTGGACTGCCCCGGCGGCTGGACGGTGCTCGCACCGGACCGCCCGTACCTGCTCGGCCGGATCGCCGCGGTGGTCCACGCCCGGCCGGCGCCGGGCGACGAGTGCGTGGTGACAGGCGCGCTGATCGGCGTCGACGGCCGCAAGGCGCTTGTGCACACCAGCCTGTACGGCCCCGGCGGAGCGCTGCTCGGCGCGGCCCGTGCCACCTGGATCGCCCGCTGAGGCCCGCCGTCGTTCGCAGGGAGGAGACGCCTCCGCCCCGAGGGGGACCACGCCGTACGGACCGGGCCTGATTGACCTTGTTGCTCGGGACCGTCACGCTGTGCCACGGCGTACCTCGACGCCACACGGGAGGAGAATGATGACTGACGGGCAGCGAAGCCCCACCAGCGACGGTCAGATCGTGGTGTCCGGTCTGACGAAGCAATACAAGAACGTGCGGGCGGTGAACAACCTGTCCTTCACCGTGGCACCGGGGCGGGTGACCGGCTTCCTCGGCCCGAACGGCGCCGGCAAGACCACCACGCTGCGCATGCTGCTGAACCTGGTCACGCCGACCGGGGGCACGGCCACCATCAGCGGCCGGCGCTACGCCGACCTCACCGACCCGCTGCGGCATGTCGGCGCGATCCTGGAGGCGTCCAGCGCGCACAAGGGCCGCACCGGCATCAACCACCTGCGCGTGATCTGCGCGGCTGCCGGTCTGCCCCGTTCGCGGGCCGACGAGGCGTTGGAGCTGGTCGGGTTGACCCCGGCGGCGAAGCGCAAGTTCAAGGGCTACTCGCTGGGCATGAAGCAGCGGCTCGGTATCGCCGCCGCGATGCTCGGTGACCCCCGGGTGCTGATCCTCGACGAGCCGGCCAACGGGCTGGACCCGGAGGGCATCCGGTGGATGCGCGGGTTCCTCAAGAACCTCGCCCACGAGGGCCGCACGGTGCTGGTCTCCAGCCACCTGCTGTCGGAGATGCAGTTGCTCGCCGACGACGTGGTGATCATCGCGGCTGGGCAGCTCGTCCGGCAGGGTCCGGTCGAGCAGGTGCTCGGTTCGATGGCGCAGGGCGCCCAGGTGCGGGTCCGCACCCCGCAGGCCGAGGCGCTGACCACCGCACTGAAGGCACAGTCGGCCACCGTCACCACCGACGAGCAGGGTGTCCTGCTGGTCTCCGGGGTGGACGCCCCGACGATCGGCCGGGCCGCCCTGGCCGCCGGCGTCGAGCTGCACGAACTGACCACCGAACGGCCCGATCTGGAACGGGTCTTCCTGGAGCTGACGGCCGGAAAGGCGGGCATCCGATGAACCTCGTCCGATCCGAGCTACTCAAGATCCGTACCACCAACACCTGGTGGATCTTCGCGCTGATCAGCCTGCCGCTCTGGGCGCTCACGCTGCTCATCAACTGGTTGCAGGCCGATGCCCTGACCAGCACCAGCCCCGCCGACGTGGGCGACCAGGCCGCCCAGTTCGAGGCCGCGGCCACTCCGGACGCGCTCGCGTCGAACCTCTTCACCACCGGGCAGTTCTTCGGCCTGCTGATCATCATGCTGCTCGGCATCATCGTGGTGACAAGCGAGTTCTTCCACCAGACGGTCACCACCACGTTCCTGACCAACCCGCACCGCACCGCCGTGATGATCGCCAAGCTGGTCGCGGCGGGTGTGCTGGCGCTGCTGTTCTGGCTGGTCACCACCGTGTTCAACCTGATCGCCGGCTCGGCGGTGCTCAGCGCCGTCGGAGTGGACTCCCAGTTGGGCAACGACGCCGCCTGGCGGGCGATCGGGTTGAACCTGCTCGCGTACCTGCTGTGGGCGGTGTTCGGTGTCGGCATCGGCGTGCTGATCCGCAGCCAGATCGGCGCCACAGTGACCGGCATCCTGCTCTACCTGGGCGGCTCGATCGGTGCCATCTTCGTGATCGCCATCCTGGCCGACAGGTGGGGCGACTGGATCAACAACCTGCAACTGCTGGTGCCGTCGCTCGCCTCGTCGCTGATGGTCACCGGGACCGACATCCCCGGCAACCCGCCGCGCTGGGCGGGCGCCGCCGTGCTCATCGGGTACGCGGTGGTCACCGGCCTCGTCGGCAGCCTGCTGCTGCGCCGGCGCGACATTTCCTGATCGACGGAGCTCCGGGGTGGCGACGGCACGGTCGTCACCCCGGATCGCCCGTCACCCGCCCGGGCAGCCTCGCCCGCCGCTGATCGGAACGCAGTGCGTGACAGGCGGGTCGGACTCCTGATCGGCGGGGATGTGTCCGGTCAAGCCGGTGGTGGTCATGCTCGCGACCATCGCTACCGCCACGTAGAACAGCACCATCCCGCCGAGCGCCCCGGCGAAGTGCCGCCGCCAGACCGCCTCCCCGGCCAGCACGGCGAGCAGCAGCCCGAGCACCGGAAGCACCGCGTTGAGCAGGAGCCCGGTCGTCAGCACGGCGTCCGTTGTCGCGCCGAACGCCTGCGCGTCGTCGGCGCTCGGCGTGTACGGCCTGGAAACGCGCCGGATCACGCCCACCAGCAGTAGGAACGGCACCCCGTAGAGCCAGGCGAAGAAGAGCCCGCCGAGGCCGGCCCGTTTCACGAGCGACCCAGGTACGCGGCGGCGCAGACCCCGACGCCGAGCGCCGCGGAGGTGGTGCCGGCGAGCACCGCCGAGGGGATGACGCGGACGACAAGCGCGGCCACCAGCGCCGTCACGCCCAACAGCCCGAGCAGCACCGGCGCACCCCACACCAGCCCGACGAACACCAGCGACTCGCCCGGCGACAGGCAACTGAACCAGGCCGCGCAGTCGTCCCGCGGCGCGCTCGGCACACTCGTCGTGCCCACCGCCAGGGCCGCGATCGCGGTGACGTACCAACCGGACGCCACCGCCATGCTCCGGCCGTAGCGCCCCCGTACCCCGTGTCGATCCATGCGCCCGATCCTCGCCGGCAGCGGGAACCCGCACATCCGCACCCGTACTCAGTTGTGCGTTACCAGTCGATGATCGGCCGCGCAGGGGTTGCTGAACTTCTGGCATCTTCTGTGAAACCGGCCACCCGACCGAGGCGGAAATGCCTGGGGGATCTGTACGGCGTAGCCTGGGAGTCGTCCTGTCCGTGGTCCATCAACTGGACGCGACGGACACCGCGTGACACACAAACCCGCGTGAAAGAGGCGATTACCGGCCGTGTCGACCCAGCAGACTTCGCAGGAGAACCCACTGGCGGGTTTCGGCCCGAACGAGTGGATCGTCGAGGAGATGTACCAGCGGTACCTCGCCGACCCAACGAGCGTCGATTCGGCCTGGCACGACTTCTTCGCCGACTACCGACCGGCGCCCGGCGCCGGCACACCGCGCGGAGCGGAGACGTCGGGCAAGCCAGCCGCCGCGCCCGAGCCGGACGGCCAGCCGGAGGCCGCGGCCACGGTCAGCCAGCCGAGCGCCCCGGCTAAGCCGAGCGCCCCGGCTAAGCCGAGCGCCGCCAGCAAGCCCGCCGCCGCGCCGTCGGCGCCGGCCAAGGCCGCGCCAGCGCCCGCGAAGGCCACCCCGGACAAGGCCGCACCGGCCAAGCCGGCCGCGAAGGCCGCCGCGCCCACCGCCGACGGCCCGCAGACCACCCCGCTGCGGGGTGTCGCCGCGAAGATCGTCCAGAACATGGACGCCTCCCTGAGCGTGCCCACCGCGACAAGCGTCCGCGCGGTCCCGGCGAAGCTGCTTGTCGACAACCGCATCGTGATCAACAACCACCTCGCCCGGGGGCGCGGTGGCAAGGTCAGCTTCACCCACCTGGTCGGCTACGCGATGGTGCGGGCGCTGGTCCAGCACCCCGAGATGAACAACTCGTTCGCCGAGGCCAACGGCAAGCCCGCAGTGGTCCGCCCGGCGCACGTCAACCTCGGCATCGCCATCGACCTGGCCAAGCCGGACGGCACCCGCAACCTGGTGGTCCCCTCCATCAAGGGCTGCGAGCAGATGGACTTCCGGCAGTTCTGGCAGGCGTACGAGGACGTGGTCCGGCGGGCGCGGCGCAACGAGCTGACCATGGAGGACTACTCCGGGACCACGATCTCACTCACCAACCCGGGCGGCATCGGCACGGTGCACTCCATGCCGCGGCTCATGCAGGGCCAGAGCGCGATCATCGGCGTGGGCGCGATGGAGTACCCGGCCCCCTACCAGGGCATGTCCGAGGCCACCCTCGCCGAGCTGGCCGTCAGCAAGATCATCACGCTGACCAGCACGTACGACCACCGGATCATCCAGGGCGCGCAGTCCGGCGAGTTCCTCAAGGTCATGCACGAGCTGATCCTGGGCGAGCACAACTTCTACGACCAGATCTTCACCTCGCTGCGCATCCCGTACGAGCCGGTGCGCTGGGTGCGCGACGTCGCCGTCAACTCCGAGGGTCAGATCAACAAGACCGCCCGGGTGCACGAGCTGATCCACGCGTACCGCGTGCGCGGTCACCTGATGGCCGACACCGACCCGCTGGAATTCACCATCCGCAAGCACCCCGACCTGGACGTCCTCCAGCACGGGCTGACCCTGTGGGACCTGGACCGCGAGTTCCCGGTCAACGGCTTCGCCGGCCGTCAGCGGATGAAGCTGCGCGAGATCCTCGGCGTGCTGCGCGACTCGTACTGCCGCCGCGTCGGCATCGAGTACATGCACATCCAGGACCCGGAGGAGCGGCGCTGGATCCAGGAACGGATCGAGCGCAAGTACGAGAAGCCGTCCGCGGACGAGCAGAAGCACGTGCTCAACCGGCTCAACGCCGCCGAGGCGTTCGAGACCTTCCTGCAGACCAAGTACGTCGGCCAGAAGCGCTTCTCGCTGGAGGGTGGCGAGTCGCTGATCCCGCTGCTGGGCGAGGTGCTGGAGTCCTCTGCCGAGAGCGGGCTGGACGAGGTCGTCATCGGCATGGCCCACCGGGGCCGACTCAACGTGCTGGCAAACATCGTCGGCAAGCCGTACGAGAAGATCTTCTCGGAGTTCGAGGGTCACCTCGACCCGCGCTCGACGCAGGGCTCCGGCGACGTGAAGTACCACCTGGGTCAGAACGGCAAGTTCACCACCCCGGACGGCGAGCACGTCGTCAAGGTGTCGCTGGTGGCGAACCCGTCGCACCTGGAGGCCGTCGACCCCGTGCTGGAGGGCATCGTCCGGGCCAAGCAGGACCGGATCGACCTCAAGCTGGAGGGCTACACCGTGCTGCCGCTGGCGGTGCACGGTGACGCCGCGTTCGCCGGGCAGGGTGTGGTCGCCGAGACGCTCAACCTGTCGCAGCTGCGCGGCTACCGCACCGGCGGCACCGTGCACGTCGTGGTCAACAACCAGGTCGGCTTCACCACCGCCCCGGAGTACAGCCGGTCCAGCCTCTACAGCACCGACGTGGCCCGGATGATCCAGGCGCCGATCTTCCACGTGAACGGCGACGACCCGGAGGCCGTGGTCCGGGTCGCCCGGCTGGCTTTTGAATACCGGCAGGCGTTCAACAAGGACGTCGTGATCGACATGGTCTGCTACCGCCGGCGCGGCCACAACGAGGGCGACGACCCGTCGATGTCCAACCCTCAGATGTACAAGATCATTGACTCGAAGCGTTCGGTGCGCAAGCTCTACACCGAGGAGCTGATCGGTCGCGGCGACATCACCGTGGAGGACGCGGAGGAGCTGCTGCGCGACTACCAGGCGCAGCTGGAGAAGGTCTTCAAGGCCACCCGGGACGCCGCCGCAGCCCCACGCCAGCTCAACCGCCCCCGCCGCGAGGAGGAGCCGGAGCCGGCTGTCGACACCGCCACCGACGCCTCCGTGGTGAAGGCCATCGGCGAGGCACACACCAACCTGCCGGAGGGCTTCACTCCGCACAAGCGGATCCAGCAGCTGCTCGACCGCCGGGCCAAGATGTCCGTCGAGGGCAACATCGACTGGGGCTTCGGCGAGATCATCGCGTTCGGGGCGCTGCTGCACGACGGGGTCACCGTCCGGCTCGCCGGGCAGGACTCGCGGCGCGGCACCTTCGTCCAGCGGCACGCGTCGGTGGTCGACTCCCGCACCGGCGAGGACTACCTGCCGTTGAAGTCGCTCACCGGTGACGGCGAGCGCTCCCGGTTCTTCGTGCACGACTCGCTGCTCAGCGAGTACGCGGCGATGGGCTTCGAGTACGGCTACTCGGTGGAGAACGTCAACGCGCTCGTCGCCTGGGAGGCCCAGTTCGGCGACTTCGTCAACGGCGCCCAGTCGGTGATCGACGAGTTCATCTCCTCCGGCGAGGTGAAATGGGGTCAGCGTTCTGCGGTGACCCTGCTGCTCCCGCACGGCCACGAGGGCCAGGGCCCGGACCACACCTCCGGTCGCCCGGAGCGGTTCCTGCAGATGTGCGCCGAGGACAACATGCGGGTGTCCATCCCGACGACGCCGGCGAACTACTTCCACCTGCTGCGGCGCCAGGCCCTGTCGCCGAAGCGCAAGCCGCTCGTGGTGTTCACGCCGAAGTCGCTGCTGCGGCACAAGCTCTGCGTCTCCTCGGTGGAGGACTTCACCACCGGCACCTTCCAGCCGGTGCTGCGCGACACCGCGGCCCCGGCGCCCGAGTCGGTGAAGCGGGTGCTGCTCTGCTCCGGCAAGGTCTACTACGACCTGTTCCAGGCCCGGCAGGAGCGCGGCGTCACCGACACCGCGATCATCCGCATCGAGCAGCTGTACCCGCTGCCGGTGGAGGAGATCCGGGCCGCCCTCGCGCAGTTCCCGAACGCGGAGGACTTCGCCTGGGTGCAGGAGGAGCCGGCCAACCAGGGCGCCTGGTCGTTCGTCGCGCTCAACCTGCTGGAGCACCTCACCGACGTCCGGCTGCGGCGGATCTCCCGCCCGGCCGCGGCGGCCCCGGCGGTCGGCTCGGCCAAGACCCACGAGGTCGAGCAGACCGCGCTCATCGAGGCGGCACTCCCCCGCCCGTGACCTGACCGCAGCGGCCCGTCCCTCCACCGGGGGCGGGCCGCTGTCGTACGACGAGAGGACGACCGTGTACTTCACCGACCGTGGCATTGAGGAGCTGGTCGAGCGTCGGGGCGACGAGCAGGTGACCCTGGAGTGGCTGGGCGAGCGCCTGCGCGACTTCGTCGACCTGAACCCGGAGTTCGAGACGCCGGTCGAGCGGTTCGCCACCTGGCTGGCCCGCCTCGACGACAAGGACGATGAATAACCCTTCGCGTCCCACCGCAGCGGCCCTACTCGGGCTGACGGGCGTCAACGACATGCGGGAGGTGCTGGCCCGCCGCGACGCCGGCGACCCGGCCCGCAACCACGGCAGCGGTGACCGGCTGATCTCGCCGGCCGGCGCCGAAGGTCGCGGTGCTCGTGGTCGGCACATACGAGGAGCCGGAGAACGCCCGCTAGACCCGGGACGTGCTCGACGCCGACAACTGAGGCGGGCGCTCCGCTCCGCAGTCGTACGGCACCGGGAAGGCGCAACAGGCGGAACGAAACCGCCTGCCGCGTCTTCCCGGTGGCCGCCCCGGCGCGGTGGCCCATCTTCTCAAAGGCGAGCTGGCGCGAAGAAGATCTCTCTCCTCGCCAGACCTACAAATCAACCCCTGACAGTTCCTGGGCCCCTGATCTCAATCGACCAGACATCCCCACTTCCGCCCTCGCCGATCAATTCCTGCCGCTCTTCATGAACATGAACAAAAGAGCTGGTTCCATCTACGCGATAGCGAGTGAACTCGCCTTCCACCCCCTCGCGCACAATCTGCCCCCCCCGCATCGCGAGAGCCTGTGCGAACAAATCGGCATCGACCGAGGCGGCAAGTTGTCCGTAACGATCCCGCAACGCCGCCGGGATGATGCGAGTCCCTCCACTTGGTAGACGGTGAACTTGGATCGCCATTCCGAAGCACAACCACCCGGAGCCGCTTCTATTGAACTGGAACTCAACCAGGCCGTAATCGCGGCGCATCCGCCCTCTGCGTGCGTCGTCTACAAAATCCCGGCCCAGCGCATTCTGGATCTCGTCGGCGGTGGATCCCGGACCTACTCCGAGGATTGATCCAGACCGCGCTGCGTCTACATAAAACGCGAGATCGATCAACCCATTCTCTCCAAAGCCTTCATCAAGAAATACATCTCGGCCGCGCGGTTGCTGCTCATTCCCCACTCGCCGCTGTTCATGCTGCCCATCGCACTCCGGGCCTTATTGGCTAGGTCAGCCCGAAGCTGCGGGTTGCGCTGAAGTTCAGCAAGCGCCCGCTGCACATCCTCTGCGGTGGCAGTGCCCGAACTCAATCGGATCGGCTCAGCGCCGATACCGCCGTTTCCGTCCGGGAAAATACGTACCTCGTGGTTGCCGATGTGCATGTGCGCCCCCTTGGTGCCCCAATCCTGCGCCGACGGCGAGACCCGGATGGGCCCTCCACAGTTGTGCACAAGCACCGGTGTGGGGCCAGCGAGCACATAGTACGTGTGCAGGTCGGCGACGGTGAGGTTGTGCACCGACGTGGTCGCTACACGGGTGGATGTTGCGGTGACCGTCACCTGGGTGCCGTTCTGGGTGAGGACGGTCGAGTCTGCGGTCAAGAGCTCGGCAGGCAGCCACTCCTTTTGGGAGGGGCTCCAGAACGGGTGGCCGGGGGTGGTGGTGATGGTTTCTGGGTCGGTGTCGGGGTCGTTGTCGTCGTCAATGGCGAGGTCGATCAGGTGTTTGATGCCGGAACTGCTGATCGTGGCGGTCACCGGCTTGGGCGCCGTGCGCCGCGCGACGGGGTCGGTAGCCATGACGGTGTCGCCGACGTCCACGTCCTCGATGTTCTTGGTGCGTCCGCCAGTGAGGAGCACGCGTGTGCCAGGGGTGAAACTGTTGGGCACGGGACAAACGTCATTCTTGCGAAGCTTGTCGATCAAGTTTTTGATGTTGCGGAATTTGTCTGAGTTCTTCCATGCTTTGCCGGCGGTGCCGGCGGCGCCGACAAAGGGTATGGCGGAGAATCCGCTGAGCAGGCCGCCGACGTAGTCTCCACGGGCGAAGGAGATCGTGGCGTCGATGACGTCGCAGGCTTCGCCGACGCCGGGGACGAGCCCGCAGGCCATCAGCGTGAACTGCAGCATGTCCATGAGGACGTCTTCGTTCTCACCGATGAGCTGTTTGAGGTCGCCGACCATGGCGCAGCCAGTGGACGAGACGTCCGTCGGTGACTTGCACTTCTCTTTGTCGATGAGGGCCTGGGCGAAGTCCTTGAAGACCGCGCCGCATTCCTTGGACACCGAGGACAGTTCGATGGCCAAGCAGCCCCAGGTCTTGTGGTTCTCGAGGGCAGTGCCGTTGCCATCAGGGCCGCTGCCCGGTTCGGTGCTGCGTCGTTTCTGTTCTTCCTCCTTGAGCCGCTGGAGGTAGGTCTGGGTGGCCTCCTTCGCGGCCTGCGCGGCGGCGGCGGCGTCCAAGCCGGCGGCTTCGGCGGAGGCACGAGCGTCTCGTTTGGCTTGGAACGCGGCCCGGGCGTCGGCCTGGGCGCGTTCGGCGGCCGCAGTCGCGGTGGCCGCGGAGCGGGCGGCGCTGTCGGCGCTGGCCCGGGCCCGGTTCGCGGCGCTGCGGGCGGTCACGGCCGACGCGGCCGCCTGGTCCGCCGAGCGCTTCGCGTCGTCCGCGGACGCCTTCGCCTTGTTGGCGAACGTGATCGCCTGCGCGGCGGCGTTGTCCGCCCGCACCTTGGCGGCGTTGGCCTCGTTGGCGTAGCCCTGAGCCCGCTTCGCCGCCTCGACCGCCCGGTCGGCGTCCTCCAGTGCTGTCTGCGCGTACTGCTGCGCCTCGGCGATCAGCTTCTTCACCGTGGCCACGTGCGCGGCCTGTTCCTGGTCACGCTGCATGGCGTCGAACTGCCCGGTGCTCAGGAAGTACGACAGCTGCGACGGCGGACCGGCCAACGCGACCTTCGCCGCGGCCTGGACCTCCGGGCCCCCGGTGTCCATCACCCGGTAGACGTCGAGGCGCTCATCGGCCGAGCGCGCCGTGTACTGCCCGCTGCGGAGGAACTGGTGCAGCTCCGCCGCCGTCCCGGCCAGCGCGCGCTCGGTCGCGGCCTTGAGGTTCACCCCCGTGGCGGCGTCCGCCAGGATCTGATAGGCCCGCTGCCGGTCCTTGGTGATCTTCCCCGCATAGTTGCGGGTCCGCAGGAACGTCTCGACCGCCGCGTCGTCGCCGGTCAGGGCCGTCTGCGCGGCAGTGCGCTCCGGACTGTCGGGCAGCGTGTCCACCAGCCGCCACAACCGCGCCCGGTCGTCCTGACCGGCCGCGGACCGCCGACCCTCGGACAACCACACGCGCATCTCGGCCTCGTCGCCGGCCAACGCGTCCCGGGCGGCCTGTCTGGTCCAGTCACCACCGGTCGTCAGAAGCGCCAACGCCGCCCTACGGCCCCGGTCGAGGACCGTCGCGGTGTCCGCGCCAGCAGCGCCCGCCTCCGCCAGCAGCGTCTTCGTCGCGGCGTCGATCCGGTCCTGCTCGGCGGTGTCCCACAACAACGACCGGTTCCACGCCGCCAGCTCACCACCGGCGGCCAGCGACTCCTGCTCGGCCTGCAACGCCGTCTGAGCCTGCTGCACCCCCTGCTCGGTCCACTCCGCCAACCGCGACTCGTCCTCGGTACGAGCCATCTCCTCCAGCTGGACCGCCTGGTTCGCCGCGCTCACCGCGACGTTCGCCGCGTCCACCGCAGCCTGCGCGTGCTTCGCCGACTCCGCTGCGGAGAACTGCGCCCGATCCGCCGCGTCCGCCGCCGCCAACGCCTGCGTCACCGCGGTATCCGCATGCTGCGCCGCCGACTGCGCCAACGCGAACGCCTGGTCCGAGGCCTCCTTCGCCTGTCGCGCCAGCGCCTCGGCCCGACCAGCCGCCCGATCCGCCGACCCCGCCGCAGCCCGCGCCGCAGCAGCCGCGTTACGCGCCCGCTGCGCCTGCTGCGCCGACACCCCGGACTGCCGACCCGCCTCATCCGCGGCCACACCCGCAGCCGCCGCGTTCCCGCTCGCCGCCTTCGCCGCCGCAGCCGCCGCCGACGCCTTCGCCAACGCCCGGTCCCGCTCCGCCTTCACCTGCGCCAGCTCCTGGGCCCGAGCCGCAGCGTCCCGCGCCGCCTCGGCCGCCTCCCGCGCCAACCGCGCATCGCCGGCGTTCAACCGCGCCGACGCCGCCGCCTTCTGCGCCCGGGACGCTGCCTGCGCCGTCAACGCCGCCGCCGTCGTCGCCTTCCGCGCCGCGTCCGCCGCCACCCGCGCCGCGCGCATCGCCGCGTTCGACGCCGCCACCGCGTCCCGCGCCGCCTCGGCCGCACCGTCAGCGGCATCCGCCGCCCGGCCAGCCGCGGCCGATGCCTTCCGCGCATCGCCCCCCGCGGCCTTGGCCTCCGCCTCCGCTGCCTGCGCCGCCTTCTTCGCCTCGGCCGCCGCGTTGCCCGCCCGCGTCGAGGTCTCCTCCGCCGCCAACGCCTCCCGCGCCGTGACCTCGGAAGCCTGCTTCGCCTGCTCCGTCAGACTCCGGATCGACGCCAACTCCGCATCCCGCGCCCGGGCCACGAACTGACCCCACCGCAGGAACTCCTTCAGCTCCTCCGGCGAGCCGCCCAACGCCGCCTGCGCCGCCGAATCCAACATCGCGCCGCTGTTGTTCGGCCCTCCGGCCAACATCCGCGTCGCCGCCAACCGATCGTCGGCATGCTCCGCCGCCGCACGCCCCGACACCAGGAACTCATCGATTTGATCAGCACCACCGTCGAGGGCACGCTGCGCCGCCGTCCGAACCGTGACACCACCGGACTCCAGGACCCGGTAGACCCGCAACCGCTCATCGGCATCCCACGCCGACTGGAAACCATCGTTGAGGAATACCTGGAGTTCCTCGCGCGGCTTTTCCAACACGGCCAGGGCCCCCGCCCGCAACGCCGGCCCGTCCATTCCCGCTAGCGCCTGCACGGCTGCTTGCTCATCCGCCCGCTGTGCGGCATTGAACCCGGTCTCGTAGTAGGCCCGAACGTCCTGTTCGGAACCTAACAGCGCCGTCTCCGCCGCACGCCGGACCGACGGCCCGCCTTGGACCAGGTCCAAGACCGCCAGGTCACGGATCTCCGCGACGGTGAGTCCGTCATCGACGTCGGCGTGTGCCGGCACACCGGTGCCGGCCACCTGAACCGCCAACGCCAGCACCAGACCGGCGGCGACTGCCCGGAATCCTCGTCGGACAATCCGACGACCACGCGATGACACCGTCACAGGCGACGATGCGACCATCACAAACCCCCATGAAAAGGACAGACAAGAAGCCAAGTCGGCCCAACACAGAGGGACATGTGGTCGACAGACCCGGCGGCAGATACAGCGCTGGACCCCAGGCCAGGACCCGAGCGAAGTGAAGGAAGACGGACCGGAGAGGTCGAGGCCCTCCCGGCGGCCTACTGGTTGCGCAGCTCGACCAGGATCGCCTGCGGCGTCTCGCCCTCGTCGCCCGGCCTGATGGCCACCGGCTGGTTCGGCGGCACCGTCACCGTCGGAAGGACGGTGTCGTCCGGCAGCTTCGCCTTCACCTGGATCTCTTCGCTACCGCCGCGCACACCGAACGTGCCCGGCACCTCAAGCGTCAGATAACCCTTCGAGCCGATCAGCCGGAAGCAGTAATACATCCCGTAGGGCTCGACATCCAGGTGCTTCTCCACCTGGATCAGGCCGACCGGACACTGCGTCCCGGTGTACGGACGGGCCGAGTCGAACACGATGTGCCCGTCACCCTTGAAAACCTTCAACCCGTGCTCGGCCAGAATGGCGTCAGCCCCCGGATGCGTGTAGTCCTCCACGATGGACGGCGGCGCATCGGCCTGCTCCGCGGCAAAGCCACTCGAAGCGGTCAACGCAACCACACCACCGGCAGCAGCCAGGGCCACGACACCAACGAACGCGTTGGCACCCTTCATGATTTCTCCCCCGTAAAAAATCCGCCCCGACCCGGATGGGACAGAGAGCGACGGTCAGGACCTTATCGGTGGTCACGCATGTCCACAAGACCGGTCCGCGAGCCGTCCAAGGTAGAGGCCGCGAGAAACGCCCATGAGGACACTGGCCGTCGGCCCGGGGCTGCAGCGACTTCTCGCCGGGGGTCTACCTGTGCTCAGCCGACTGCCAACCACGCGACCACGGCGACGACGCCGCACCATCGGCTGCCTACCGTGCGGGGATGAGGGGAGGCTGCCGGTTGCCGTGCCGCTGGCGTCGCCGCTGATCGGCTGCGCTCCGGCCAGTGCCACCAACGACCCCGTCCCGGCCAGTGTCCGCGACCCACACCCGACCAGCCGCAACCGGTCGGCGTACGCCAGATCGTCGTGGACCCGGACGGTCCCGGCCCGGCCGGCCGCTTCCCGATGAACATCTACAGTCACGGGCCGCGCAGCCTGCCCATGCCGCACGCCCCGCTGGCGGCGCGATGGGCAGTCGCGGGGGTCGTAGTGTCCGCGCCCTCCCACCTGACCCCGCCTTCCCCGCGCGCGCTGATCACGAGGTTTCCGTCGCCAACAGCCCTCGATCGTGACGCAAACCTCTTGATCACCAAGGAGGGGAGGTGCGTAGGGCCCAGCTTTTGGGGATCGCGGTCTTCTAGGGTTGGCGTGTGGCCCGAAGTGTGTATCTGACGAGCGTGGGATCGGGCGGGGGCAAGTCGACAATCGCCCTCGGGCTGGCCGAGCTGCTGTCGCGACAGGTGGGGCGGATCGGCGTGTTCCGGCCGCTGGTCGCCGACGCCGTACCGGATTCGATCCTCGCCCTGCTCAGCGAGCGGTACCGGGTCGAGCTGCCGCTGTCAGAGCTGGCCGGGGCCACGTACGCCGAGGCAGCCGCGCTGGTGGCCGAGGGCCGCCGCGAAGAACTGATCTCCGCCGTGGTGGAGCGCTACCGGGCGGTGGAGCGGCAGTGCCCGGCGGTGGTCGTGGTGGGAAGTGACTTCGACGAGCCGGGCGACCCGGCACACCCCAGCGAGCTGGCCTTCAACGCCCGGCTGGCCACCGAGTTCGGCAGTGTGGTGGTGCCGGTGGTGGACGGCTACGAGCAGGAGGCGGCGGCCGTCGCGGCGGCCATGCGGGGGGCGTACCACGATGTGGCCGACCTGGGCGCGACGGTGCTCGCGGTGATCGCCAACCGGGTGTCCGAGCCGATGACGTTGCCGGAGCTGCCCGTGCCGGCGTACGCCATCCCGGAGGTGCCGAGCGTGTCGGCGCCGACGGTGGCCGAGGTGGCGGCGGCGCTCGGCGCGACCCTGCTGGCCGGGGACGACGCCGCGCTCGGGCGGGACGTGCTGGACTTCGTGGTCGGCGCGGCGCACGTGCCGACCCTGCTGGACCACCTCACCGAGGGCGCCCTGGTGATCACCCCCGGGGACCGGGCCGACCTGCTCGTCGCCGCCAGCGCGGCGCACGTGGCCGGGCAGGTGTCCGTGGCCGGGCTCGTGCTCACCCTGGGCGAGCAGCCCGACCCGCGGGTGATGCGGCTGGTGGAGGGCCTGAACACCGGTCTGGCGGTGCTCTCCGTGGGCAGCGACAGCTACGACACGGTGGCCGCGTCCAGCCGGATCGAGGGGCGGCCCAGCATCGCCAATCCGCGCAAGGTGGAGGCCGCGCTCGGCGCGTTCGAGCGCTGCGTGGACACCGACGACCTGGCCCGGCGGCTGCGGGTCAGCCGGTCGACACGGGTCACCCCGCTGATGTTCGAGAACGAGCTGATCGACAGGGCCCGTTCGAAGCCCCGGCACCTCGTGCTGCCGGAGGGCGCCGAGGAGCGCATCCTGCGGGCGGCGGAGATCCTGCTGCGCCGGGGCGTGGCGGACCTGACGCTGCTCGGCCGCCCGGACGACATCGCCCGCCGCACCCGCGAGCTGGGCATCGACCTCGGCGACGCGCGGATCGTCGACCCGGCCACCAGCCGGTGGCGCGACGAGTTCACCGCCGAGTACGCGCGGCTGCGCGCCCACCGGGGCGTCACCGCCGAGTTGGCGCACGACATCGTGGCGCAGCCGAACTACTTCGGGACGCTCATGGTGGCCGCCGGGTACGCCGACGGCATGGTCTCCGGCGCCACGCACACCACCGCCGCCACCATCCGACCCGCGTTCGAGATCATCCGTACCGTGCCGGAGGTCTCGGTGGCCTCCAGCGTCTTCTTCATGCTGCTGGCCGACCGGGTGCTCGTCTACGGCGACTGCGCTGTCAACCGCGACCCGGACGCCCCGCAGCTCGCCGACATCGCCATCTCGTCGGCCGACACCGCCGCCCGCTTCGGCATCGAACCGCGGGTGGCAATGCTGTCGTACTCCACCGGCAGCTCCGGCGCGGGCGCCGACGTGGAGAAGGTCGCCGCGGCCACCGCGCTGGTCCGGGAGCGTCGGCCCGACCTGCTTGTCGAGGGACCGATCCAGTACGACGCGGCGATCGATCCCGCGGTGGCGGCGACGAAGCTGCCCGACAGCCCGGTCGCCGGCCAGGCCACGGTCTTCATCTTCCCGGACCTGAACACGGGCAACAACACGTACAAGGCGGTGCAGCGCTCGGCCGGGGCGGTCGCCGTCGGCCCGGTCATGCAGGGCCTCCGCCGGCCGGTGAACGACCTGTCCCGCGGCGCGACAGTGCCGGACATCGTCAACACGGTGGCGATCACCGCCATCCAGGCGGCCGCCGAGGAGGCGTCATGAGTCGGGTGCTGGTGCTCAACTGCGGATCGTCGTCGGTGAAGTGGCGACACTACGACGGGGACCGGATCCTCGACCAGGGCACCGTCGAGCGGGTCGGTGAGCCGGGCGGCGGCCCCGCGGACCACGCCAGCGCCGTCCGGCAGATCCTGGCCGGGCTGGACCTGACCGGTCTGGCGGCGGTCGGGCACCGGGTGGTGCACGGCGGTCGGACGTTCAGCGCACCGGCGCTCATCGACGACGCGGTGCTGGCCGCGATCAAGGACCTGGTCCCGCTCGCCCCGCTGCACAACCCGGCCAACCTGGCCGGTATCGAGGTGGCGCGGGCCGCACTGCCGGACGTCGCCCAGGTCGCCGTCTTCGACACGGCGTTCCACCACACCCTGCCGGAGGCCGCCGCGACCTACGCGATCGACCGGGACACCGCGCAGCGCTACGACATCCGCCGGTACGGCTTCCACGGCACCTCGCACGCGTACGTCTCCCGGCGTACCGCCGAGCTGCTGGGCCGCCCTTACGACCAGCTCAACACCATCACCCTGCACCTGGGCAACGGTGCCAGCGCCTGCGCGGTCGCGAACGGCCGCAGCGTCGCCACCTCGATGGGAATGTCCCCCCTCGAAGGGCTGGTGATGGGCACCCGCAGCGGCGACCTCGACCCGACGGCGATCTTCCACCTGCGCCGCGAGGGTGGCATGTCTGTCGACGACATCGACGACCTGCTCAACCACCGCAGCGGTCTGCTCGGGTTGACCGGCGCCAACGACATGCGCGAGGTGCTCCAGCGCCGGGCGGCCGGTGACCCGGCCGCCGCGCTGGCCTTCGACGTGTACTGCCGGCGGATCACCGGGTACGTGGGCGCGTACTACGCGCTGCTCGGCCACGTGGACGCGATCGCGTTCACCGCCGGTGTGGGTGAGCACGCCGCGCCCGTCCGGGCCGCCGCGTTGGCCGGGTTGACCCGCCTCGGCATCACCGTCGACGAGGCGCGCAACAACGGCGACGGCGACCGGCTGATCTCGCCGGACGGCGCCGAGGTGAGCGTCTGCGTCATCCGCACCGACGAGGAACGGGAGATCGCCCGGCAGACCCGGGACGTGGTGGGGGCGGCCTGACCCCGCCCGAGCCGCGGGCGTGCGCCCGGCTCAGCCCCGACTCGTGCACATACGCCCCGCTCAGATCGCCAACCAGGCGACGAGTGCCACCAGCACGACGACGACCACCGCCGCACCGACGATGAGCGGCAGGCGGGACGGCGCGTCGGCCGGACCGGCGGCCTCCGGCGTCTGGGTGAAGGCGCGGAACGCCTCGGTGTTGCCGCTGGGGTCGGTGTAGTTCTCAGCCATGTCGGTGACCCTAGCGAAGCCCGTCGCGGCGCACCGCCCCCGCCTCCGCCCTCGGACGGGGTCGAGCCGGCCGGCGGAGGTGACCCGACCGGGTGGTGGACAGAGCCGGGCCGGACGGCGGGGTTGCTGGACGTACCCGGGCACCTACGGTGAAATGGTGGGGGCGGGACGGCTGGTCGCCGTACTGGTGACAGCGCTGCTCGCCGGTTGCGCACCGGCCAGCGCCGTGGCGGGCGGGTCCACCGGACCGCAGATCGCGCGCCGAGCGCCCGAGGGGTCGTACGTCGTCGGCGTGCGTACGCTCACTCTCGATCCGCGCTCGGCGCGCCCCCTGCCGGTCACCATCTGGTATCCGACCGGGACCGCCGGGGTGGCCGCCGGCCGGTTCCCGGTGGTGA
Source organism: Micromonospora sp. DT43 (assembly GCF_049841645.1). Taxonomy (NCBI): domain Bacteria; kingdom Bacillati; phylum Actinomycetota; class Actinomycetes; order Micromonosporales; family Micromonosporaceae; genus Micromonospora; species Micromonospora sp. DT43. Next base: position 754,045 of record NZ_JBNCKR010000003.1, read on the forward strand.
TCTACAGCCACGGGCTGTACAGCCGACCCGAGCTGCACGCCGAGTTGACCACCCGCTGGGCGGCTGCCGGTTTCGTGGTGGCCGCGCCCGCCTACCCGCACACCCGCGCGGGTGCTCCGCACTTCACCAGGGCCGACGTGCGCAACCAACCCGCCGACGCTTGGCGGCTGGTCCGGCACCTGGGCCGCCTCGACAACACCCCGGGTGATCCACTCGCGGGCCACCTGGATCTCACGTCGATCGCCGCCGCCGGTCACTCGGCGGGCGGCTTCACCACCGCCGGCATGTTCACCGAGGGCCACCCGGCCCGGCTGCGCGGGGGCATCGTGATCGCCGGCGGCGGGCTGCCCGGCAGCTTCGCCGGACCGATCGCACCGGTGCTCTTCGTGCACGGCACTGCCGACCCGGTGGTGCCGGTGACTGTCGGCCGGGCCGCCTACGCGCGTACGCCGGGGCCGGCCGCGTTCCTCAGCGTGCTCGGCCAGGGCCACGGCGAGTACCTCACCCCCGGCAACCCCGGATTCGCCGCAGTCCTCGCCACCACCACCGACTTCCTGCGCTGGACCCTCTACGGCGACCGGACTGCCGGCGCCCGCCTGCCCACCGACGCCCGCGCGCCCGGCACCCGATACGAGTCCCGCCCGCCCACCTAGGGCGTGTGCCGCCCTCCCCCGCGCACCCGGAAATGCCGCTAGGGTGCCCCGGTGGACGACCTCGCGCGCCGCCAGTTGGCGAGCATCGCCGAAGTCGTCGAGGTGGCCGGATCGGCGGGCGTCCCGGTGTGGTTGCGGGGCGGCTGGGCGATGGACTTCGCGCTCGGCGAGGTGTCCCGGCCGCACGTCGACGTCGACTGGTACTGCTGGCGCGAGGACGCGGACCGGCTGGCCGCCCTGCTTTTGGCCCGGGGTTGGCGCCCCGATCCCCGGATGCCGGTGGAGTTGCAGCTCGACCTGTTCGCCGTCGACGTGGAGGTGAGCGTCGCGTACCTGGGTCGGGACGACGCTCGTCGACCGACAGTGGGCGCCGGGCCCTGGGCCGGTACGCCGCTGCCGGCCGGGATGCTGGACGCGCCAGCCGGTCGCATCGGCGCGTTGACCGTGCCGACGATCTCGGTGCCGGCCCAGATCGAGTTCAAGCAGATGTTCCCGGTGTGGATGCCGGAGCGGGCCCGCCGCCCGAAGGACGCGGACGATCTTGCTCGACTGCGCGCTGGGCCTCGTCGAGCAGATCCTCGTACACCCCGACCTTGAAGCCGATCAGGTCCAGGCACTGGGTGAGCCTGCCGATCTGACCGGTGACACGCTCCCGGTGCTCGCGCAGGAGGGCGAGCCGTTCCTCCTCGTTGCCGGCGCCCTCCCGGACGAGGTCGGCGTACCGGCGGAGCGCGGGCAACGGCATGCCCGAAGCGCGGAGGATGATGCAGACGGTCAGCCAGTCCACGTCGTCCTGGCTGTAGACGCGACGCCCGCCGGGCCCACGGCGTACGGGTTCGACGAAGACGCCCTCCTGCTCGTAGAAGCGCAGGGCGTGCACGCTCAGGCCGGTGCGTTCGGCGACCTGCCCGATGCTCAGACTCACGGTGTCCTCGGCCATGCCGAGCAGGGTAACGAGGCTTGACCTAGAGCCGACTCAAGCTCCTAGGGTCCTCCGTGATCGTTACGAGATCACCAAGGGAGCATCGGCATGCGCTATCGCACACTCGGCGGCACCGGCATCGAGGTGAGCACCCACTGCCTCGGGACCATGATGTTCGGTGCCGTCGGAAACCCGGACCACGACGACTGCGCCCGCATCGTCCACGCGGCCCTGGACCAGGGCATCAACGTCGTCGACACCGCCGACATGTACGGCCGGGGCGAGTCCGAGCAGATCGTGGGCAAGGCGCTGCGGGGGCGCCGGGACGACGTCGTCCTCGCCACCAAGGTGCACTTTCCGATGAGCGAGGGGCCCAACCAGGGCGGCAACTCCCGGCGCTGGATCCTCAAGGCGGTCGAGGGGAGCCTGCGGCGCCTGGGCACCGACTGGATCGACCTCTACCAGGTCCACCGCCCCGACTCGTCGACCGACATCGAGGAGACGCTCTCGGTGCTGACCGACCTCGTCCGCGAGGGGAAGATCCGCGCCTTCGGCTGTTCGACGTTCCCCGCCGAGGAGATCGTCGAGGCGCACCAGGTCTCCGAGCGTCGGGGCCTCGCACGCCTGCGCACCGAACAGCCGCCGTACTCGATCCTGGCCCGCGGGGTCGAGGCGTCGATCCTGCCGGTCTGTCAGCGCTACGGCATGGGGGTGCTGGTCTGGAGCCCGCTCGCCTTCGGGTTCCTCAGCGGGAGGTACCGCAGAGACCGGCCCGTCGACCTGTCGACCGGGCGTGCCGCGCTCCGGCCGGCGCAGTTCGATCCCACGATCGCCGAGAACGCCGCCAAGCTCGACGCCGTCGAGCAGCTCGTCGATCTCGCGGCAAGCATCGACTGCACGCTCCCGCAGCTCGCCATCGCCTTCACCGTGGCCCATCCGGCGGTCACCTCGGCGATCATCGGACCGCGGACCATGGCGCACCTGGAAGACCTGCTCAAGGGCGCCACGCTCACCCTGGACGACGCGGCCCTCGACCGCATCGACGAGATCGTGCCGCCCGGAACCAACCGGTACGACCCCAACGCCGCCTTCCCGACACCTTCCCTGACCGACACCGCCCGGCGGCGACGCCCGCTCCCCGAACGCGCCGCAGCCTGAGTCAGCCGGTCGCGGCGTGACCTGCACGAACCGGCCATGCCGCGGCCTGAGTCAGCCGGTCGCCGGCGTGGCCTGGACGAGCCCGCACACCGCGGCCTCCGGGATCCCGTCACGGGGTGGGCACCGTGCGTCGAACAGCGCCGAGCCGGCCGGCGCGGCGGGGCACAATTGACCTCATGTCGCGTCGCGTCGCCCCCACGCTGCTGGCCAGCGCCCTGCTCATGGCCGGGCTGGTCGGCTGCTCCGCCGACGCCCGCAAGACCGAGAACTGGCAGGCACCGGCCGAGCCACCGCCCGCCGCCACGCCGACGCCGAAGGTGCCCGCCGGGACCGCACCGAAGAGCGCCTTCGGCGTCGGCGTACGCCAGCTCAAGCTGAACCGGGACGGCCGTGCGCTGCCGGTGACGCTGTGGTATCCGGCGGCCGGGACGACCGGCGACGCGGCCAAGCGGTCCGCGACGGCCGCGACGGGCCGGTTTCCGGTGGTCATGTTCAGCCACGGCCTCACCGGGCGGCCGGAGGACTACGCGACCCTGCTGACCCGCTGGGCGGCGGCGGGCTTCGTGGTGGCCGCGCCGACGTTCCCGCACACCTCCCGGGGCGGCGACGGCAACGTCCTCGACGTGCTCAACCAGCCGGCCGACGTGTCGTACGCGCTGACCCAGGTGTTGGCGCTCGACGGCAAGGCCGGTGACGGGCTGCGCGGCCGGTTGGACGCCGACCGGGTGGCCGCGGCCGGGCACTCGGCCGGCGGGGTGACCACCATCGGGCTGTTCACCACCAACCGGGACGAACGGCTGGACGCGGGTGTGGTGTTCGCGGGCACGGCGCTCGGCGTGGGTACCGCGTTCGCCGGGGCGGCCGCCCCGCAACTGTTCGTGCACGGTGAGCTGGACGAGGTGGTCGAGTACGCGGCGGGCAAGGCCGCGTACGACAAGGTGCCCTGGCCGAAGGCGATGCTCAGCCTGCCGAAGGGCGACCACGGGCGGACGATGCTCAAGGACAAGGCCGCGCTGCGGGTGGTGTCGGACACGTCAATCGAGTTCCTGCGGTGGTCGCTGTACGGCGACGCGGGGGCCAAGAAGCGGATCCCCACCGACGCGACGCGCGGCGACATCGCCACCTTCGACAACCACCTCTGACCCGCCTCCCCAAGATCCGCGCAACGTCAGGGATGTTGCTGCCTCAGCGCGCCAGCAGACAGCAGTTTCCCCGAAGTTGCGCGGATCTTCGCGGATCGTGAAGGCGTCAGGCGGTGTGGTCGATGACGATCTTGCCGAAGGCGTCGCCGGAGTGCAGGCGGGCGAAGGCGTCCTCGACCCGGCTGAACGGAACCACGCTGTCGATCACCGGACGGACCTCGTTCTCGGCGCAGAACGCCAGCAGCTCGTACAGCTCCCCCGGCGTGCCCATCGAGGTGCCCAGGATCTCCAGCTGCATGGCGAAGACCCGGCGGAGGTTTACCGACGGCTGGTGGCCGGCGGTGGCGCCGGAGACCACGATCCGGGCCATCGGCGCGGCCGACTTCAACGAGTGGTCGAACGTCGCCGCGCCCACCGTCTCGATCACCACGTCGACCCGCTCCGGCAGCCGGGCACCCGACTCCAGGGCGTTCGCCCCGAGGGCGGTGATCCGTTCCCGCTTGGCGGCGTCCCGGCTGGTCGCGTACACCCGCTTGCCCATCGCCAGGGCGAGCGCGACGGCCGCGGTGGCGACGCCGCCGCCCGCGCCCTGCACCAGCACGCTGTCGGCGTCCGCGACGCGGCCCTTGGTGGTAAGCATCCGCCACGCGGTCAGCCAGGCCGTGGGCAGGCACGCCGCGTCGGTCGCCGCCATGCCGTCGGGCAGCGGGATCAGATTCGACCGGGGTACGGCGACCCGCTCGGCGAGCGTCCCGGCGAAGTGCTCGGACAGGATGGAGACCCCGCGCGGGTCACCGGGCGTCACGACGACCGGGTAGACGACCATCTCGTTGCCGTCGGCGTCCACGCCCACCGCGTCGCAGCCGAGGACCATCGGCAACTGGGCCTCGGTGAGGCCCACCCCGCGCAGCGACCAGAGGTCGTGGTGGTTGAGCGAGGTGGCCCGCACCTGCACCGTCACCCAGTCGTCCTCCGGGTGGGTCGGCTCGGGCCGCTCACCGACGGTGAGGGCGGCGAGCGGATCGGCGTCGTCGAAACGGGAGGCGAAGGCGGCACGCATGATCGGCACGGTAACAAGCTGAGCGCCCGTTAAGAAGGGCCCCTTCCTGGTGCGAGGGCCCCGGCGCGTGGGCCGGCGGCGCGTGCTGCGCCGGAGCGCCCCCGGCCCACGCGTCTCAGCGGCGGGCGACTCCGTCGCGGCGGGCCGCTTCGGCGACGGCCTCGGCGACGGCCGGGGCGACGCGCGGGTCGAGCGGTGACGGGACGATCGCGTCGGCGGTCAGCGACTCCGCCACCACGCCCGCGATGGCGTCGGCGGCGGCGACCTTCATCCCCTCGGTGATCCGGGTGGCCCGCGCGTCCAACGCGCCCCGGAACACCCCGGGGAAGGCCAGCACGTTGTTGATCTGGTTGGGATAGTCGCTGCGTCCGGTGGCGACCACCGCGACGTGCCGGGCGGCCACCTCTGGGTGCACCTCCGGGGTCGGGTTGGCCAGCGCGAACACGATCCCGCCCGGGGCCATCTGAGCCACCGCCGCCTCGGGGATCTGCCCGCCGGAGACCCCGATCAGCACGTCCGCGCCGCGCAGCGCCTCGGTGATGTCGCCCTGGCGGCCGTCGGCGTTGGTGCTCGCCGCCAGCTCGGCCTTGGTGCCGGTCAGCTCGCCGCGGTGCCGGCCGATGATCCCCTTGGAGTCGCACACGACCACCTGGTCGGGGTTGACCCCACCGGCGATGAGCATCTTCGTCACGGCCACGCCGGCCGCGCCCGCGCCGCTCACCGCCACCCGCAGGTCACCGAGCTTGCGGTCGAGCAGGGTGGCGGCGTTGCGCAGCGCGGCGAGCACCACGATGGCGGTGCCGTGTTGGTCGTCGTGGAAGACCGGGATGTCCAGCGCCTCGTCGAGTCGCCGCTCCACCTCGAAGCAGCGCGGCGCGCTGATGTCCTCCAGGTTGATCCCGCCGAACGACGGGGCCAGCGCCCGCACCACAGCCACGATCTCGTCCACGTCCTGGGTGTCCAGGCAGACCGGCACCGCGTCCACCCCCGCGAACTGCTTGAACAGCACCGCCTTGCCCTCCATCACCGGCAGCGCCGCGCGCGGGCCGATGTTGCCGAGCCCGAGCACCGCCGATCCGTCGGTGACGACGGCGACGGCGTGCGACGCCCAGGTGTAGTCGTCGGCCAGGGCGGGGTCGGCGGCGATCGCCTCACACACCCGGGCGACACCAGGGGTGTACGCGAGGGAGAGGTCCTCGCGGCTGGTGAGCGGGACCGTCGAGGCGACGGCCATCTTGCCGCCCCGGTGCAGTTGGAAGACGGGATCAGCGGGGTCCACGGTGGACGAAGACATGGCGGTGACTCCAGGATCTGTCGAGCAGATGTGAGGCGGCCGGGCCGGCCGCGAGGTGGGCGGCGAGCGGTGGCGCGCGGTGCGGGGGGTCACCCGGGCACTTTCCGAGCATAGTGTCGGCACTGCCCCTCGGATGTGAGCAGGGTCATAACGGCCGACGGGGCACCCGTCCGAGGCGGGGCCAGTAGCGGAACACCACCCTTGCGCGCACGTCGGCCACTCCGTACGCCCGGGAGTCGTCGGTGACCAGACCGTTGTCGCCGCGCAGCCACCAGCCGCCGTCCTGCGGCCGTACCGCCCGCTTCACCACCAGCAGCTCGGGACGCGTCCGGAAGACGGCGACCACCACGTCACCGGGCCGGATCGGGCGTCCGCCCGGGCGGACCAGCACCGCGTCGCCGTGGCGCAGCGTCGGTGCCATGGAGGGACCGGTCACGAGGACGGCCGTCAGCGGACCCCGCAGCCGGGGTGCCTCCTCCGGATGATCGGCGCGCACTGGTTTCACCTCCATCCGGTTCGGGGAGCATTCCCAGGAGTAATGTCGCCTTTGATCATCGCAAACTTCCCATGGAGGATCCCGATGCGACTTCCGCGCATCCTTGCGCCCCGCGTCACCGCGAGCGCTCACTGCGACCTGCCGTGCGGCGTCTACGACCCGGCCCAGGCCCGGATCGAGGCCGAGTCGGTCAAAATGATCTGCGAGAAGTACCAGGCCAACACCGACCCGGAATTCCGTACCCGGGCGGTCATCATCAAGGAGCAGCGCGCCGAGCTGGTCAAGCACCACCTGTGGGTGCTCTGGACCGACTACTTCAAGGCGCCGCACTTCGAGAAGTACCCGAACCTGCACACCCTGTTCAACGAGGCCACCAAGCTCGCCGGCGCCACTGGCGTCAAGGGCAGCCTCGACCCGGCCACCGCCGACAAGCTCCTCGCGAAGATCGACGAGATCGCGAAGATCTTCTGGGAGACCAAGAAGGCGTGACCAACCCGGTCACACCGACGATCCGGCCGGTACGTCCCGAGGACGTGCCGGCCGTCGTCGCCATGGTGCACGAGTTGGCGGCGTACGAACGCGCCCCCGACCAGTGCCACCTCACCACCGACCAACTCACCACGGCGCTGTTCGCGACTGTTCCAGGTCGAGGCGCGGCGTCAGACGCGCCGAACTGGAGTGGTCGTAGTGCTGCCCCGGCGCTCTTCGGTCACGTCGCGGTCGACGGGCGCGACAAGCCGGTCGGCTTCGCGCTGTGGTTTCTCAACTTCTCCACCTGGGCCGGCGTGCACGGCATCTACCTGGAGGACCTCTACGTCTCCCCGGCCGCCCGGGGCACCGGCGCGGGCCGGCTGCTGCTCGCCACGCTCGCCGACATCTGCGTGCGGCGCGGCTACCAACGGCTGGAGTGGTGGATGATCGACTGGAATCCCGCAGCCGGTTTCTACGCCTCCATCGGCGCCGAGCAGATGAACGAGTGGGTCCCCTACCGGCTCAGCGGTGACGCGTTGCACGGCCTGGCCGCTCAGACGGAGGCCGCCGAGACGCGCCCGAACGACTGACCGGGTAGAGTCCCCGACCGGGGGGATGAGGCGTGACTCAACTGACCGGCCAGCCAGCGACCGACGACGACGTGGTGCACCTCACGGTGCCCGCCGACGGCGGTTACCTCGGCGTGCTCCGCACCGCCACCGCCGGTCTCGCGGCCCGGTTGCAGTTCGCGCTCGACGAGATCGAGGATCTGCGGATCGCTGTCGACGAGGCGTGCGCCATGCTGCTCGCCATCGCCACCCGCGACGCCGAGTTGGAGTGCCGGTTCTCGGTCACCAACGACGCGCTGACAGTCGAGGTGACAGTTCCGACCGTGCGCGGGGCGACGCTGCCCGCCGAGTCGTCCTTCGCCTGGAAGGTGCTCACCGCACTGACCACGTCGGCGTCCGCCACGGCCATCGAGGGCCGGGCGACGATCTCGTTGCTCACCCGCCGCTCCGGCGGCTACTGACCGACGCACGACGCCGCCCTCGCCGGACGACAGGGCCGGGCGGGCGGAGGCGTCTGACCCCCGGCCGTGTTCGCGGGGCGGGGGCGCTCACAGCGGGTCCGTGTTTCGCCGCGCCCGCCGCCCGGGTCACTCGAAGCCGAGGGCCTTCGTCGTGGGCGGGCTGACGAGCAGCCAGCCGACGCCCAGGCCGAGTGCCATGAGCGGTACGCCCAGCCAGCCCAGACCGCCCTGGATCATGAACCAGCCGATCGGCAGCAGCATGAGCTGAAGGACGATCGCGGGGGCCCGTGCGCCAGCCTTTCGGCGCAGCAGCGCGCGGCCCAGCGCCCAGAGCGCGACGGCCGCCCCGACGGCGAACGCGGTCACCAGCAACGCCGACGCGAGGTCGGTGGTGGTGGCGGTGAGGTCGGCCCAGACCAGCCAGACCGCGATCAGCCCGACGGCGACCGCCTCCGCCCACAGCAGCCGCACCGCCCAGCGGAGGGTGACGGGAATCGGGGCCGAGTCGATGGTCACGCGCGCCACGATACCCGGGCTACCGAGAGGTACAGTGCCGCCCATGCGGGCCGTCCTGGTGGTCAATCCGAAGGCCACCACCACCAGCGAACGCAGCCGGGACGTGCTTGTCCGGGCGCTGCGCAGCGAAGTCGACCTCAGTGTGCGCTACACCCGTCGCCGGGGGCACGCCATGGCGCTGGCCCGGGAGGCCGCCGCCGAGGGGGTCGACCTCGTCGTCACCCTGGGTGGTGACGGGACCGTGAACGAGGTGGTGAACGGCCTGATGACGGCCGAACCGCCGGCCGGCGCCGCGGGCGCCTCGATGGCGGAACGCCTGCCCGCGCTGGCCACCGTGCCGGGCGGTTCCACGAACGTGTTCGCCCGCGCGTTGGGTCTGCCCCGGGAATGGCCGGACGCGACCAGCATGATCCTCGAAGGGCTGCGCCTGGGCCGGCAGCGCACGGTGGGGCTGGGCCGTGCGGACGACCGCTACTTCACCTTCTGCGCCGGCTTCGGGCTGGACGCCGCGGTGATCCACCGGGTGGAGCAGGCCCGGCGAAAGGGTCGGGTCTCCACTCCCGGGCTCTACCTGCGCTCGATCATGGGCCAGTACTTCTTCGCCTCGGACCGGCGGCACCCGGCGATCAGCCTGGAGCGTCCGGGCGAGCCGGCGGAGGAGGAGCTGGCCACGGTCATCATCCAGAACACCGCCCCGTGGACGTACCTGGGCGACCGCGAGATCAACCCGAACCCGTCGGCGTCGTTCGACCTCGGGCTCGACGTGTTGGCGTTGCGTCAGCTCCGGGTGGCTAGCACAACACGTACAGTGACGCAGTTCGCATCCCGCAAGCCGGATCCTCGTGGACGTCAGGTGTTACGACTCCATGACACGGCGGAGTTCACCCTGCTCTCCAGCCGTCCGCAGGCGTTCCAGCTGGACGGGGACTATCTCGGCGAGCGGGAGAAAGTCAGATTCGCATCCATTCCGGCCGCACTCAGAGTAATCTGCTAGGTCTCGGGTACTGCCCTTGGTCGACGCGGCACCGCAACCGCAACGACGGGTGCCGCCACACCGAGGGGCAGGTGCCGGAAATGTCAGCAATGTCACGCGGACTGTACTATATTGATCCTCGGCTGTGGCACGGCGGGTAACCAGGAACGCACTGGAACCCGGACAAATGGGTTGTGGGCTTGCTCACCGCCCGGAGTTTTTCCGAGCGTCACCCTTGACATCACGACTGTTCGTGAAAGTATTCACAAGCGGACTTGAGTTACCGGGACATAGCCTGGATATGCTCGTCAGGTTGAGCTGTTCCAGCAGGTCCCCGGCGCTGAACGCCTGCTCACGCACTGCCGAATGGACGGACGCGAACTGTCACCATCGGCACTGCTGATGCATATAGGAAAAGCACGACAAGCAATTGTTCGTCACCCATCCAGAATGAGGAGTGTTGCCGCCATGGACTGGCGTCACCATAGTGTCTGCCGCGACGAGGACCCGGAGCTGTTCTTCCCGATCGGGACGTCCGGACCGGCTCTCCTGCAGGTCGAACAGGCAAAGGCCGTCTGCAGGCGCTGCTCCGTGACCGACCAGTGCCTGCAGTGGGCGCTCGAGTCCGGTCAGGACGCCGGCGTCTGGGGCGGGATGAGCGAGGAGGAGCGGCGCGCTGTGAAGCGGCGCGGCGGCCTCCGGGTGCTGCGCGCTCACTCCGCCTGATCCCCCAACGACACAGCTGCACGCCCCGGCAGGTCCGCCTGCCGGGGCGTACTGCTGTCCCGAGCCGTCAGGCCGTCGGTGCCAGCGCTCCCCGGTCGTCGACCCGGCGCAGCACCAGCTCGGCCAGCTCGGGCGCATCAGTCAACGGGGCCGACACCGCCACCGCACCGGCCGCCCGAGCCGAGTCGGCCACCGCGTCGTGGAACAGGCCCGGCGCGAGGAAGTACGCGGAAACCGCCACCCGGCGTGCGCCGGCCGCCCGCAGCCGGGTCACCGCCACACCTGTCGCCGGTGGGGCCGCCGAGGCGTACGACACCCGGCAGGGCACCCCGAACTCCGCGCCGAGCGCGTCCGCCACCCGGCCCACCGAACCGCGCGCCCGGGCGTCCCGGGTGCCCGCAGCGGCAAGCACCAGCGCGTCGAAGCGCCCCGGGTCGACCTCGCCGAGCCGACGGCGCAGCCCCGCAAGCAACGCCGGCGCCACCGTTCCGTCCGCCGGACCGAGCACGTCGGTCACGCGTACCGCCAGTGGGGGGCCGGTCTCCGTCGCGGCGGCGACGGCCGCCGGAATGTCCACCCGGTGGTGGTACGCGGCGGTCAGCAGCAGGGGCACGACCACCGCACGCGCATGACCGGCCTCGGCCAGCATCCGCAGCACGCCGGTCGGGCCCGGCTCGGTGTGGTCCAGCCAGCTCGCCCACACCGACAGGCCGGGCCGGACGGCCGCCACCGCCCGGGCCAGCGCACGGGTGGCCTCGGCCGCTCGTGGATCCCGGCTGCCGTGGGCGACAAGCACCACCGGGGCCGCCCCGCCGGCCGCGTCAGGGCCGGTCGGGGTCGTCGATGACGGGGTCAGACGTGCAGTCCGCACTCGGTCTTCTCGAACATGGCCCACCGGCCGGCCCGCGGGTCCTCGCCGGCAGTCGTCCGACGGGTGCACGGCCAGCAGCCGATCGAGCCGTAGCCCTGCTTGAACAGCTCGTTGACCGGGACGTTGAAGCGGGCGATGTAGGCGTCCACGTCCTTCTGCGACCAGGCAGCGATTGGGTTGACCTTCACCTTGCCGCGCCGCGCGTCGAACGTCACCACTGGCGTGTTGGCACGGGTCGGCGACTCGTCCCGGCGCAGACCGGCGGCCCAGGCGTCGTACCCGGACAGCGCCCGCTCCAGCGGCTCCACCTTGCGCAGCTGGCAGCAGTCGTCCGGTGACTTGTTGAACAGTCGCGGGCCGTACTGGCCGTCCTGCTGGCCGACGGTGAGCCGGGGCCGGATGGACCGGACGTTCACCGGCAGCGTCCGGGCCACCTCGTCGCGGACCCGCAGCGTCTCCGGGAAGTGCAGGCCGGTGTCGAGGAAGACCACGTCCACACCCGGGGCCACCCGGGACACCAGGTGGGCCAGGACGGCGTCGGCCATCGAGCTCGTCACGCAGAAGCGGTCACCGAAGGTCTGCGCCGCCCAGCGGGCGATCTCCAGGGCGGGTGCACCCTCCAGGTCCCGAGCAGCCTGCTCGGCAAGCGCCCGCAGCTCGTCCGGGCTGCGTCCGGCCGGGCCGGTCGACGTCTGCGCGCCCGGACCGACCAGGCGCAGGCTCGCGGCGGAGACGAGGCTCATCGCGTCACCGCCCGGGAGAGCAACCCGGTGAACTTCACCGAGAAGACCCGCGCGCAGGCGTGGCACTCCCAGGCGCCGTGGCCCGCCTCGTGCGGCCGCAGGTCCTCCTCGCCGCAGTACGGGCAGTACAGGGGTGCCGCTCGGTTCTCGCTGCTCACCGCAGTTCCTCCTCGTCGACTCTGATCACCCAGTTGGCGAACGTCTCGCCCGCGCTCCGCCCGGCCAGGTAGCGGCGGGCCAACCGTTCCACGTACTCCGGAAGCTCCTCGGCGGTGGTCTTCAGACCGCGCAGCTTGCGGCCGAACCCGGCGGTCTGGCCCTGGGCCATGCCCAGGCCGCCGCCCAGGTGCACCTGGAAGCCCTCCACCTGCCGGCCGTCCGGGCCGACCACCAGCTGACCCTTGAGGCCGATGTCGGCGACCTGGGTGCGGGCGCAGGCGTTCGGGCAGCCGTTGATGTGAATCGAGATGTCCGCGTCGAAGTCGCGCAGCCGCTGCTCCAGCCGGGCCACCAGCTCCTCGCCGCGGGCCTTCGTCTCGACGATGGCGAGCTTGCAGTACTCGATGCCGGTGCACGCCATCGTGCCGCGCCGCCAGGCCGACGGCCGGGCCTCCAAACCGATGCCGCGCAGCGCGTCGACAAGCGACTCCGTCCGCTCCGACGGCACGTCGAGCACCAGCAGCTTCTGGTACGGAGTCAGCCGCACCCGGTCACTGCCGTGCGCCTCGACCACGTCGGCCAGTTGGGCGAGCTGCCCGCCGGACACCCGCCCGACCACCGGGGCGGCCCCCACGTAGTGCCGCCCGTCGGCCTGCTCGTGCACGCCCACGTGGTCGATCGGCTTCGCCGGCAGCTCCGGGGCGGGGCCGTCGAGCAGCGTACGACCCAGGTATTCCTTCTCCAGGACCTCCCGGAAGCGCTCCACGCCCCAGTCGGCCACCAGGAACTTCAGCCGCGCCCGGTTGCGCAGCCGCCGGTAGCCGTAGTCGCGGAAGATCCCGACCACGCCGGCCCACACGTCGGGGATCTCGGCAAGCGGCACCCACACGCCGAGCCGCTGGGCGAGCATCGGGTTGGTGGAGAGCCCGCCACCGACCCAGAGGTCGAAGCCGGGGCCGTGCTCGGGGTGGTCGACGCCGAGCAGAGCGATGTCGTTCGACTCGTACGGGGTGTCGACAAGCCAGGAGATGGAGGTCTTGAACTTGCGGGGCAGGTTGGAGAACTGCTTGTCACCGACGTACCGGGCGACGATCTCGTCGATCGCCGGGGTCGGGTCGAGCAGCTCGTCGCGGGCCACCCCGGCGACCGGGCTGCCCAGCACGATTCGCGGGCAGTCGCCGCACGCCTCGGTGGTCTGCAGGCCGACGGACTCCAGCCGACGCCAGATCTCCGGCATGTCCTCGACGCGGATCCAGTGGTACTGGATGTTCTGCCGGTCGGTGATGTCGGCGGTGTCCCGGGCGAACTCCCGGGAGATGTCCGCGATCACCCGCAGCTGGGCCAGGCTGAGCTGGCCGCCGTCGATGCGGACCCGGAGCATGAAGAACTCGTCCTCCAGCTCGTGCGGCTCCAGCACGGCGGTGCGCCCGCCGTCGATGCCCGCCTTGCGCTGGGTGTAGAGGCCCCACCAGCGGAAACGGCCGCGCAGATCCTGCGGGTCGATGGAGGCGAAGCCACTGTGCGCGTAGATGTTCTCGATGCGGGCCCGAACGTTGAGCGGGTCGTCGTCCTTCTTGATCCGCTCGTTGGGGTTGAGGGGCTCGCGGTGGCCGAGCGCCCACTGACCCTCACCCCGGGGCCGGCGTGGCGCCCGGGCCGGGCGGGCCGTCGGGTCCTCGGAACGGGCCGGGATGCTGCTGACCGCCATCGCGGCGTCCTCCGTTGTCTGCTGTGCCTCGGGCTACGCGGGGCGCGGCGGCCGGCCCGCGAAGCGGGCGGGACAACGGTGTCTTCAGACAGCCGGCGCGGAGCGCGCCCGAGACGGATTGGTCGGGCGTCGTCAGTAGGCCGGACAGATCGCGCTGCGCACGCGGCCGTAATCGACGTGGCGACGAGCCACGAAGCGGCGGACGACTGCGGCGGTCATACGGGCCATGCTGCCACACCACATGGGGGCCGGCCAATGTACACGTGCTGGATCCCACATCACGGGCCCGGGGCCAGCGGGTGGCAGCGGGCGGACCCGTGAGCGCCATCGCCGTGGCAGGCTCGGACCGTGGGCGGATTGTCCGAGTCGACCGGGGCGGCGTGGGAGCACCTGCGTCGCCTGCCGGTGTGGCTCACCCCGGCGTTGCTGACCCTGGCGGTGACCCTGACCGGGCTCGGGTCGGCGCAGCTCTGGCGCGACGAGCTGGCGACCTGGAGCGCGGCCAGCCGGTCGCCGGGCGACCTGGCCCGGCTGGCCGGCACCATCGACGCCGCCACCGGGCCGTACTACCTGCTGATGCACATCTGGACCACGGTCTTCGGCGACTCGACGATCGCCCTCCGCCTGCCGGCCGTGCTGGCGATGACGGTGGCCGCCGGACTGCTCGCCGTGCTCGGTGCGCGGCTCGTCGACCGGCGCACCGGCCTCCTGGCAGGGCTGCTGTTCGCGGTGCTGCCGAGCACCTCCCGCTATGGCCAGGAGGCTCGCCCGTACGCCCTGGCCACCGCGCTCGCGGTGCTCGCCACCCTGCTGCTGGTGACGGCGCTGCGCCGGCCGGGCTGGGCCCGGTGGGCCGGCTACGCGGTCGCCGTGGCCGCGCTCGGCCTCACGCACCTGATCGCGCTCACCCTGCTGACCGCCCACGCGCTGGTCGTGCTGGTCACCTGGTGGCGTGGCCCGGGCGCGGCGGGCGTCGCGTCGCCGGCCACCGGCACCACGCCGAGCCACCACACCACGCCGAGCCACCACACCACGCCGAGCGACCACACCACGCCGGGCACCGGTTCCGCCGGCCGGGACCGGCGGGTGTGGCGGTGGGTGGTCGCCGTGATTCCGGTGGCGGTGCTGGCCGGTCCGTTGCTCCTGAAGGCCCGGACCCAGCAGTCCCGGCAGCTCAACTGGGTCGGCCTGGCCCGGCTGGACGACCTGAGCGCGCTGCCCGGCGGCGTGGCCCAGAGCAGCGTGGTGGGCGGTCTGCTGGTCGGGGTCGCCGCGCTGGGCGCTGCCCGGCTCGGGCGGCGTGCCCTGCTGCCGGTGAGCGCGGTGCTGCTGCCCGTACTGCTGCTCTTCGCCGCCGGCACTGTCGTACCCCTGTGGGTTCCTCGGTACCTGGTCTTCGTGGTGCCCTTCGCGTGCCTGCTGGCGGGCGCGGCGCTGGCAGCGGTCGCGGCGCCGGCCGCGGTCGTCGTGGTGGTCCTGGCCGCGCTGCTCGGCCTGCCCGACCAGGCCGCGCTGCGGCGGACCCACGAGTGGCCGCGCAACGCGCCGGTGGACTACGCGGGCGCGGCTCACGTGATCGGCGTGGGCCAACGGCCGGGCGACGCGGTGGCCTACTCGCCCCGGCACAGTTGGCTCTTCCTCGACCTCGGCATCGAGTACCACCTCGGCGACCCACCACGGGACGTGCTGGTCACCGAGGACGAGGTCCGCCGGGGCGACCTGTGGGCCGCCGAGTGCCCGCAACCGGCACAGTGCCTGGCCGATACGTCACGGGTGTGGTTGGTCGTCGCCGGCCGGCACGCCGAGCCGCTGGCCGACGTGCCGGGCGTCAAGGGCGACGCGTTGCGCGCGGACTTCACAGTCGCCCAGGTCTGGCAACGCCCCGGCCTGACCGTAGCCCTGCTGACCAGCCGCCCCGGACGCTGACCGACCCGCCCAGCCACCCCGCGGCGGTCCGACGCGGGTGCGCCGCCCTCGACTGCGCCTGACCCATGCAAGCCGTTGAGCGGTATACCTGTGAGTCATAGTTATGACTCACAGGTATACCGCTCACCACCGCAGGTGCGTCCGAACGGAGACACGCCAGGGCGACGGCGAGCGGGCCCGAAAGGCAGCCAGCGCGCGGGCCGTCGGCGGCCAGGGGGCGTGGCCGGGGAGAGGTCGACAACGGCCCGTCAGCCCTGTGAGCGGCCATCCGGGGCGTTGCGGGCCAGCGGGACGACGAGCAGGGCCTCGGTGCCGCCCTTGGCGCCCGCGCGCAGCTCGATGGTGCCGCGCAGCTCACCGGTGACCAGGGCCCGCACGATCTGGAGACCGAGCCGGCTGCCGCGTTCGGCGTCGAACTCGGGCGGCAGCCCGCGCCCGTTGTCGGTCACCGAGACGTGCAGCATCTTGCGGAACCGGTGCGCCGAGACCACCACCTCGGGTCGCGCCGACGGATCGACCTCGGCAACGGCGGCCGGCACCATGCCCGTGGTGGGGGGCGGGGGTGCGTCGTCCGTCTCGTCGGCCGGCGGGAAGCCGTGCTCGACGGCGTTGAGCAGCAGTTCGTTGAGGACCATGACCAGCGACGTGGCGATCTCGGCCGGCAGGACGCCGAAGCTGCCCCGCCGGCGCATGCCGACGCTCACCTCGGTGGCCGCGACCTCGGTGGCCGCGCTGGCGACCCGGTCGACGATGCCGTCGAACTCGACCGCCTCGTCACTGGACATCGAGAGCGTCTCGTGGACGAGGGCGATCGAGGCGACCCGGCGGACCGACTCCTCCAGGGCGACCCGGGCCTCCGGCATCGCCACCCGGCGGGCCTGCAACCGCAGCAGCGCGGCCACCGTCTGGAGGTTGTTCTTCACCCGGTGGTGGATCTCCCGGATGGTGGCGTCCTTGGTGATCAGTGCCCGGTCCCGGCGGCGCACCTCGGTGATGTCGCGCACCAGCACCAGCGCGCCGATCGGCACGCCGGCCGGCATCAGCGGCAGCGCCCGGGTGAGCATCGTGGCTCCCCGTGCGTCGATCTCCCGCCGGGGCGGCGCCTCGCCGCGCAGCGCCGCCAGGATGCCGTTCGCCGCCTCGGTGCCGTCCAGCGGGTCGCCCGCCAGCCGTCGGTGCAGCGCGGCCAGGTCCTCACCCACCAGGTGGGAGGCGTAGCCCAACCGTCGGTACGCGGACTGGGCGTTCGGGCTCGCGTAGGTGACCTTGCCACCGGCGTCCAGCCGGACCAGGCCGTCACCGACGCGGGGGGCGGAGGTGGTCTCGCCCGGGTGCCGGGGCGGCGGGAAGGTGCCGTCCGCGATCATCTGGGCGAGGTCGTCGGCGGTGGTCAGGTAGTTGAGTTCCAGCTGGCTGGGCGTACGCGCGGTGGAGAGGTTGGTGTCCCTGCCGACCACGGCGATCACCTCGCCGGCCTCGCCGTCGGCGGTGCGCAGCCGGACCGGGATCGCCTCGTGTCGGGCCGGCACGTCGCCGTACCAGACCGGGTCGCCCTCCCGCCAGATCCGCCCCTGGGAGTAGGCGACCCCCAGGTGGGCCACCTCCGAGCCGCCGATGATCCGGCCCACCTGATCGTCCTGGTAGGCGGTGGGCGCGGTCGTCGGACGGACCTGGGCGACACAGAGGAACGTGCCCTCGGCGTCGACCGGCACCCAGAGCAGCAGGTCGGCGAAGGACAGGTCGGAGAGCAGCTGCCAGTCGCCCGCTATCCGGTGCAGGTGGTCGATGTCGGCCGGACGGAGATGGGTGTGCTCCTCGGCGAGGTCGCGCAGCGTGGACACGGTGACCAGGGTGCCACGCCGCGCCGCGCCTCACATCGTCGCGGTGACCTTCTTCAGGCCACGCGGCGCGTCCGGGTCCTCGCCACGGGTCAGTGCCAACGCCAGCGCGAGGCGCTGCAACGGCAGGATGTCAAGCAGTGGCGCGTACCGCTCGTCTACCTCGGGGACGGCGAGCCGGGTGGCGCCCGGCACGTCGGCCGAGCCGACGACCACCACGTCGGCGCGCCGCTCGCCGAGGCGGGGCAGCACCTCGCCCATGGACCGGCCACCCGGGCCGGAGCCGACCACCGCGAGCACCGGGACCTCCGGGTCGGTCATCGCGAGCGGGCCGTGCAGCAGGTCGGCGCCGGAGAAGGCGAGCGCCGGCAGGTACGAGGTCTCCATCAGCTTCAGCGCGGCCTCACGGGCGGTCGGGTAGGCGTACCCGCGGCCGGTGGTGACCAGTTGGCGGGCGAAGCGGTAGCGGGGCGCGAGCTGGGCCGGGGTGTCGTCGGCGAGCGTCCTGGTGGCCAGGTCGGGCAGAGCGGCGAGCGCCTCGCGCTCGGCCGCCGGGAGCGCACCGTCGCCGGCGCGGATGCCCTCGACCAGCATGAGCAGGGCGAGCAGTTCGGCGGTGTACGTCTTCGTCGCCGCCACCGCCCGCTCGTGCCCGGCGGCGATGTCGATGCTCAACTCCGCCGTCTCGGCCAGCGGGGAGCCGGGGGCGTTTGTCACCGCGAGGGTGAGCGCGCCGGAGGCCCGCGCGGAGCGCAGCACCTCGGCCAGGTCGGGTGAGCCGCCGCTCTGGCTGACCCCGACGACGAGCGCGTCGGACAGGTCGGGGCGGGCACCGAACAGGGTGACCACGCTCGGCGAGGCGAGCCCGGCGGGCAGGCCGAGCCGGATCTCGGTCAGGTACGCCCCGTAGAGGGCCGCGTGGTCGGAGGTGCCCCGGGCGGTGAAGACCACGTGTCGCGGTCGACGCTCGGCCACGACAGCCGCCACCCGGGCGATCGCCGCGGCGTTGGCGCTGTCGAGCAGGCGCGCGTAGCCGGCGGGCTGCTCGTCGATGTCGGCGGCCATTCCGGACCCTGGACGTGTCACGAACGCTCCCCTCGTGCGCGATTGCCGCGCGTTTCCTGCTCAGTCTTGCACGGTAAACTCGACAGCAGCAATTGTTCGAGCAGGAGTGCGCAGTTGATCACTTGATCATCTCAATATCAACTACGCTGGCCCCGCTGTCTGCAGCTCCGACGAGAGGACACCGTGCCCGAGGGAAGGGACGACCCCGCGCTCTCCGCGACGGAGGAGCTGGCCCTCGCCCGGCTGGCACTCGACGAGGGTGACCTGCACCACGCCGCGAGCCACCTCGCCGGCGCGCTGGCGCGGGCGCCCACGCTGCCCGAGGTGCACGAGACCCTGGCCCGCCTCGCCGCGGCCGACGGCGGAGGGCTCGACCTCTTCCCGATCAGCCACCACACCTTCGTGGGCGCGGTCGTCGCCCGCGCGCACCTGCTGGCCGCCGCCGGTCGCCCCGCCGAAGGGCTGGAGCTGCTGGCCGCGGCGACCGGCCACGCCCCCGGCACCGAGTGGGCGGGCGTGCCGTGGGTGACCGCCTCCGAGCTTGTCGAACGGCTGGAGCCGGACCACATCGCCCGCGTCCTCATGCAGGTCTGCGCGGCGTTGACCGACCCGGTGCCCCGGGCCGGCCGGGCGGCCCTCACGCCGTACCTCACGCTGGCCCGCAACGCCGCCACCGTGCACCCCGAGCACGGCCTCCTGCTGGGCGCGGCGTCCGCGCTGGCCCGGCGGCTCGGCGAGGTCGCGCTCGCGATCCGCTGGGCAAGCCGGGGAGTACGGTGCCAGCCGTCGAAGATGGGCGAGGTCTGGCTCGGGTACGCGTACCGCAGCGCTGGTCGAACCGGCGAGGCCCTCGCGGCGCTCGGCCGGGCCGTCGACCTGGACCCCGACGACCTGGCCGTCTACGCCGACATCGCCGGCACCCTCGCCGACATCGGCCGACTCGACGAGGCGCTGGAGTGGACCGAGCGGGCGCTGGCCCGGGACCCGTCGTTCGACTGCGCCGTGCACACCGCGCACCGCCTTCGGCACCTACGCGACGGCGACCTGTCCCACCTGGTCGCGCTCGCCGACTTCATCCGTGACCACCCGGACGACAGCCACGAGCACGGCGATCTGGCCCAGTGCTGCCGGGGCCGGCCCTGGCTCGGGCAACTGACGCCGGCCGGCGGCCCCCTGGTCGACGCGCTCCGCCAGGCGGTCGCCGCCGACGACATCGGTATCGGCGGCGCCGTACGCCTCGCGGCGGCAGCCCCACCGAGCGCCCTGCGGACGGCGACGGCGGTGGCCCCCGGACTGCGGATCGAAGTCGCCGGCGCGGCGGAACCGGACCCGCGCGAGCCCCGACGCCCGTCCGCGCAGCGGCTGTGGCACTTCGCGGAGGACATGCCGACGCCGGCGCTGCCGGCACCCTCGCCAGCGGCTGTCGAACGGATCGCACAGGTGGCCCACCCGGCCTGGCCGCATCCGCCGGCGGCCTACGACGCGGCGGTGGGCCTGGCCGGCCTCGAGGTCGACGACCTGCTCGGGCTGCTGGTGCACCCACCCGCGGCGCCGGCGAGCGGGCTGGGTCGACTGCTGGCCGTCCAGGATCCGTCGATCTGGGTTCGCGGGGTGCAGGTGTGGGCCTGTCTGGGGCTGCTGCACCAGCGCACCGACGAGCCCTGGGCGGACTCGACCCGACGCCGGGTACTGCTGGACCTGGTCTGGGGCGTGGAGGACTGGGTCACCGAGGCGGCGCTGTTCGCCCTGATCACCGCCGCCTGGGTGGACCCGGCGGTGCGACCGGACGTGGCACGCGTGGTGGCCGAGCGGCTGGCCGACGCGGCGGCGGTGGCCGAGGCCCGGCCGGTGCCGATCGCGGTCTCGCTTGCCCACCTGGCGCTGGCCGCTCCCGCCCTGGACTCGGACACGACGGCACTGGCCACCCGGATGATCGGCGAGCGAACCCCCCGGCTCCCCCGCCCCCGCAACCCGCTACGCCGCCTCTGGCACCGCCTGACCCGCCGTCGGTGAGAACGCGCGCCGCGCCTCCCCCGCTGGGGGACGACGCGGCGCGCGCTGTCGGTAGGGGTCAGGCGACCGGCGCCTTGCCGAGGGCGATCTCGGCCTCCTCCTCCGGGGTGGCCGCTGCGGCCGGCGCCTCGTTGGCGGTGCGCAGCGGGATCTCCTTGATGAACCAGGCGAGCACCGGGATCACGATGGTGAAGAGCACGGCCCAGAGGAACACGTGCGAGATCGCGTCCGAGAGACCGGTGAGGACCAGCTCACGCGCCTGGGCGGGCAGCTGCTTGAGCTTCTCCAGGTCCATCCCCCCGCCCTCGCCGCCGCCGGTGAACGCCCTGCCGGCGGCCGAGTCGGCGAGCCGGTTGGCGAAGATCGCGCCGAACAGCGAGATGCCGAACGAGCCGCCGATCGACCGGAAGAAGGTGGCCGCGCCGCTGGCCGCGCCGAGGTCCTTCTGCTCAACGCTGTTCTGCGCGATCAGCATGGAGGTCTGCATGAGGAAGCCCATGCCGGCGCCGAGCACGACCATGTAGAGCGAGGACTGCAGCTTGCTGGTGTCGGTGTCGAGCATGGACAGCAGCGCCATGCCGCCGGTCATCACCACGCCGCCGATGATCGGGTAGGCCCGGTACTTGCCGGTCTTGGTGATCGCCCGGCCGATGACAAGCGAGACGACAAGCATGCCGAACATCAGCGGCAGCAGTAGCAGGCCACTGTTGGTGGCCGAGGCCCCCTGCACGGTCTGCTGGTAGAGCGGCAGGAAGTTCATCGCGCCGAACATCGCGAAGCCGAGCAGGAAGCCGATCAGCGAGATCAGCGCGAAGTTGCGGTTGGCGAACAGTGCCAGCGGCAGGATCGGCTCCGGAACCCGGCGCTCCACCAGGCCGAACGCCACAAGCGCCACAAGCGCCACCACGGCCAGGCCGAGGATCTGCGGCGACGTCCAGTCGTACTCGTTGCCGCCCCAGGTGGTGATCAGCACGATCGCGGTGATACCGACCGAGAGCAGCGCCGCGCCGAGCCAGTCGATCCGGTGCTCGGTGCGGTACTTCGGCAGGTGCATCGTGGTGATCAGCACGAGCAGCGCGATGCCGCCCAGCGGCAGGTTCACGTAGAACGCCCAGCGCCAGGAGAGGTTGTCGGTGATGAAGCCACCGACGAGCGGGCCGGCGACCATGGCGATGGCCATGATGCCGGCGATCATGCCCTGGTAGCGCCCGCGCTCGCGCGGCGGAACCAGGTCGCCGATGATCGCCATCACGCCGACCATCAGGCCGCCGGCACCCAGGCCCTGCACGGCGCGGAAGGCGATGAGCTGCACCATGCCGTCCTGTGGGCCGCCGAGCATCCCCGAGCCGGCCATGCCGCAGAGGGCCGAGCCGACGAGGAAGATGCCGACCGAGGTCAGGAAGACCGACTTGCGGCCGTAGAGGTCACCGAGCTTGCCCCAGATCGGGGTGGAGACGGTGGTGCCCAGGACGTACGCAGTGACCACCCAGGTGAAGTGGTTGAGGCCGCCGAACTCGCCGACGATCCGCGGCAGCGCGGTGCTGACGATCATGTTGTCGAGCATCGCGAGCATCATCGCGATCATCAGCCCGAACAGCACGACCCGTACGTTGGGTCGTGCGCCGGCCTGTGTTGCCTGAGTCATGGGTAAGCTCCCCCCGAGGATTGCCGTACTTACTTGCCGCCCGGCTAGTCACCTTACTAGCCGCACGGTAAGTTGGGTACCAACTGACGGTCAAGTGAATTGGGGGGCGTGGGTGAGGGAGAGCACAGGCGGCACCCGAGAGCGGATCAAGGCCGTCGCGTTGGAGCTCTTCACCGAGCAGGGGTACGAGAAGACCTCGCTGCGGGAGATCGCCGAACGCCTGAATGTCACCAAGGCAGCGCTCTACTACCACTTCAAGAGCAAGGACGACATCGTCGCCAGCTTCGTGGAGGACCGGCTGGAGCAGATGGACGCGCTGACCGCCTGGGCCGACTCGCAGCCGGCGACCCTGGCCACCCGCCGTGCGCTCATCTCCCGCTACGCCGACACGATGTTCGGCGGCGACATGCCGTCGGTGATGCGCTTCTTCGAGCAGAACCAGACAGTGCTCAAGAGCCTCTCCTCCGGGCAGCAGATGCGTGGCCGGATGATGCGGCTCGCCAGCGCGCTCTGCCGGGGCGACGACTCCCCCGCCGCCCAACTGCGCGCCACCCTGTCCCTGTTCGCCGTGCACACCAGCTGGTTCGCCGTGCGGGCGCCGGGCATCACCGACGGGGAGCGCCGCCGGCTCGCGCTGGAGGTGGCCGACGAGTTGCTGGCCGCGATCGGCACGGATCCCGACGAGGACGCGGCCTCGGCCGACGCCGCCGGCGTACGGGGCTGACGAACCAGCTCAGCCGGCGCGAGGTCGACGAGCCAGCTCAGCCCAGCAGACGGCTCGATGAGCCGCGCCGGTCAGGTGCGGGGCAGCTCCAGCCGCAGGCCGAGCAGGGCCACGCCCTCCACCGGCGACCAGTCCTTCTCCGGCATGCGGACGAACCCGAGGCGCTCGTAGAGCCGGTGGGCCGAAACGGCCATCCCCGCGCGGACGCAGATCACGACCGCGGTGCAGCCCAACTCGGCCGCCCGACTGACGCACGCCTGGGCCAGCGCCGCGCCGACACCGCGCCCCTGCGCGGCCGGATCGACAGCCAGCATGCGGAACTCCGCCTCGCCCGGCCCGGACAGCTCGGCGAACGGTGTGCCCGGCAACACGAAGGTGACCGAGCCGAGCACCGCGCCGGTCGCCTCGTCGACCGCGACCAGCACCTCGCCGCTGGCGGCCCGGGTCGACACGTCGGCCAGCACCGTCCCGTACCCGTGCTCGCCCTTGAGCTGCCCGTCCGCCTCGTACGCGGCCACGGTCAGCCGGGCGACCGCCGGGAAGTCGGCCGCGTCGGCGAGCCGGACCAGCAGGCCGCTCAACCGATCACCGCGATCAGGTCGCCGTCCTGCACGACGTCGCCCTCGTGCACGGCGAGCTGCTGGACCACGCCGTCGCCCTCGGCAACGACCGGAATCTCCATCTTCATCGACTCGAGGATCACCAGGGTGTCGCCCTCGGACACGGTGTCGCCGGCCGAAGCGACGACCTTCCAGACGTTCGCCACCATCTCGGCGCGGATCTCCTCGGCCATGTCCACGGCCCTCCCTTTTTCGCGATGTGCCTGCCGACGTATCCAATCACGCGAGGGTGGGACGTGGGTGCGGAGCGGTGCGGCCCACCGACCGGGCAGCCCCGGGGGAAGGCGTCGGGTGTCGAGCGCACTACCATCAGCGGGTCGGACCCGACGCCGGGCGGCCGGTGGGTGCACCGGCGCGAGGCCGCGCGCAGCACGGATCCGACCCATCACGAGGAGGTCAGCATGGCGAAGAAGTCCCGCAAGAAGAAGGCTCGTAAGAAGAGCGCCGCGAACCACGGCAAGCGTCCCAACTCCTGAACGCGCCGACGGGCCGACGGCCCGTCACCGGTCAGTTGGACCCGGCGGAGGCCGGGTACGCCGGTGGCCCGGGTCGAGATCGACCCGGGCCACCGGTGTTTCACCGTTTCGGTACGCCGACGCTCAGTCGGCCAGCTCACGGGAATCGCTGGTCTCGAAGACCACCAGCTCGGTGAGCTTGACCCGCAGCCGCTCACGCAGCTGATCGGGTGCCGTCTCGTTGCCGCAGCAACGGGCGACAAGTGCCCGCACCTCCTGCTCGAGCCCGTACTCGCGCAGGCACGGCCCGCACTCGTCGAGGTGGTGCCGGATCAGCGAACGCCGCTCGTCGGCGCACTCAAGATCCAGGTAGAGGTAGACCTCCGCGAGCACCTCGCGGCAGTCCGTCTCGTGCGGCTTCCCACAGCTCACGTCACACCTCCCGGCCGGCAGCGGCTGCGGTCGAGCCCTTCGCGGAGCGGGCCGCACTGAAGCCCCGCTCCCCGGCGTACTGCTCGAGCAGCTTGCGCAGATTACGACGGCCACGGTGCAGACGCGACATCACGGTGCCGATCGGCGTGCCCATGATGTCGGCGACCTCCTTGTAGGAGAAGCCCTCCACGTCGGTCAGGTAGACGGCCAGGCGGAACTCCTCCGGCAGCTGCTGGAGGGCCTCCTTGACGTCGCTGTCCGGCAGCCGGTCCAGAGCCTCGGTCTCGGCCGACCGCAGACCACTGGAGGTGTGCGACTCGGCCTCGGCGAGCTGCCAGTCGGTGATCTCCTCCGTGGGCGCCTGGATCGGTTGGCGCTGCCGCTTGCGGTAGGAGTTGATGTAGGTGTTGGTCAGGATCCGGTAGAGCCAGGCCTTCAGGTTCGTGCCCTGCTCGAACTGGTGAAAGGCCGCGTACGCCTTCAGGTAGGTCTCCTGGACCAGGTCCTCGGCATCCGCCGGGTTGCGCGTCATGCGCAGCCCGGCAGCGTAGAGCTGATCGACGAATGGCATCGCGTCCCGCTCGAACCGGGCCCTGCGCTCGTCCGTCTTCTCGGTGGTCAACCGCACATCCCCTCGCGTCGGATGCTTTCCCGCCGAGGATACGCGCACAGACCTGCCCACAGATTCACTTCCGGCCGGTGTGCCCGTGCTCACCGCACCCACCCCGCCCGGTCCCGCTGTCACGGGCCAGTCCGGACCATCCAACAGCCGCTGCAGCTGCCGGGCGTCCCGCTCGTCCCGTTCCAGGCTTCGTGTCTCGGTCGGCACCGGTCACCCCCCTCGCAGATAAGTCGTCCGGGGTTAGTAACGCGGATTGACCCGTGAGGCATTCCGCCCGGCTCTCCCGTTCCTGGTCCCGACCCCGGTGGCGCCGGCGCTGGGACCAGGAAGGGCCTGGGAGGACTGGCGTCGCCCGTCCGGATCGGGCCGGCGGCACCATCGGATGCAACGACCCGCGCCGGGCAGCGGAAACGGTCAGGCGGTTCAGTCGGTCGCCCAGCGGTGCAGGCGCAGCCAGTCCCGCACCACGTCCGCGGTGCCGGCCGGATCCCGCCGTAGGTCGTGCGTCTCACCCGGCCGGGTCACGACCTGCACGGCCGGTCCCGACGCCGGCACCCCGAACGGATCCCGGTCGCCGTTGACCACGAGCGTCGGCAGGCCGGTCGCCAACTCGGCGGCCCGGGAGCGTTCCGGTCGGCCGGGCGGGTGCAGCGGAAAGGCCAGCGCGACGACGCCGGCCGCACCCACCGCGTGGGCCGTCCGGCAGGCCACCCTCGCTCCGCTGGAACGACCCCCGACCAGCACAGTCGGCACCTCGTGGTGGCGAGCGCGCAGCGCGGTGAGCACCGCCGTCCACGCCTCGTCGAGGTGCCCGGCGGGTGCCGGCGCCCGTCGGCCGGCGACCCGGTAGGGCTGGGTCACCCGAATCACCGTCAGGCCGGCCGCCACCGCAGCGTCCCGCACCGCGAGCAGGTCGGGCGCGTCCACGCTGCCGCCCGCCCCGTGCCCGAGAACGAGCAGGGCGGACGGCGACCGGGCCGGCAGGTCGGTGTCGATCCGCGCCGGGCCGCGTGGGGTGTCGATCTCTTCGCTGGGCAGCACCGACCCATTCTGCGCCGGCCCTGCCGGTCACCGGGACGGGTTCACCCCGGCGGTCAGCTCAGCGGCACCAGGGTGAGCAGGCGGTCGCGTACCGGAGGGCCGGCGTCGTCGGCCGCGTCCGGATCGGGCTCGACCTCGCCGCGCCAGGCGACAAGCATCGCCCGCCTCTCGCGGGGTGTGGTCGCGCCCCACACGCCGTGGCAGTCGCCCACCTCCAGCGCCCATGCCAGGCAGGACCCCTGCACGTCACAGCTGCGGCACAGCGCGACGGCGGAGTCGGCCGGTTCGTTAGGTGCCGGAAAGAACGTCTCCGGATCGACGCTCTGGCACGTTCCTCTGGTGCGCCACGCGTCGTCCTCTCGGCGTTCTCGCAAGGCCCGTAGCAGCCGCGGATCTCTCCGTGCAGCAGCCACCTCGTGCGGGCGGGGCATACGCGCCCGTGTCATTCCACCCACCTCCCCCGTGGGACCGGCAAGATCGGTGGATGTCGTCCGCCCCGTGCGAATCGACAGCCACTACCGGCGCTGTGTTGTATCGCACTTCCGGACACCGGGACAAGGGTCTACCGAGAACATGGCTGAACGGTCAGGCGACGAATCGATCAGAACCCTGGCAAATCGGTGCCCGACGATGCCTGTCATTTTCAGAACAGGGTCAGCTCCGCTGGGGACGGCAGCGGCGGAACGGACACCCGGGCGGTCAACTCCGGGCCGTCGTTGCGGACGTCGCCCACCGCCGGACCGACCGGGCGAATCTCCAACCCGGCCAGTCGATCGGGCGACGCGGGCGCGAGCAGGCGTTCGGGCTCGTCGCACGGCCCCAGCCAGGACGACCACCGATCGGGCGGCAGCAGCACCGGCATCCGGTCGTGCACCTCGGCCAACTCGCCGAGCGCCGCGGTGGTCAGCACGCTGAAGGTGAGCCGACTCTCGGCGTCGGACCCCCAGACCGACCAGATGCCGGCCAGGGCGAGCACCGAGCCGTCGGCCGGGGTCATGAAGTACGCCTGCCGGGCGCCATCGGGCTGGCGGACCCACTCGTACCAGCCATCGGCCGGCACGAGGCAGCGGCGGCGGGCGAACGCACCGGCGTACGCCCGGCTGGTGGCCACCGTCTCGGCACGCGCGTTGATCATGCGAGCCGCACCGGCGGCGGACCGGGACCAGTGCGGCAGAAACCCCCAGCGGGCGACGCAGAGGCTGCGGTGCCCCTCCGCGCTGAGCCGGACCAGCGGCGCGCGATCGGTGGGCGCGAGGTTGTGATCCGGCCGGATCGCGCCGTCGGTGTCGTCGGACGACTCGAACAGCGCGCTCAACTCACCGGAGCCACGGGTCGTGGCGTACCTGCCGCACATGCGCTCACGCTAACCCGTCGGGGGTCCGGCCTGCTGTCCCGCCAACCGGGAGTACGACGGCCGGGGGGCGTCACCCACCGGCCGACACGGCAGAATGTAACCGTGGGGAATCTAACCGCGACCCGGCCACCGCAGCCGTGGAGCGCACCAACCGCGTCCGACCCGGTGGCGGCGACGCTGCGCCTGCCCGGCTCCAAGTCGATGACAGCCCGCGCCCTGGTGCTCAGCGCCGTGGCCGCCGGGCCGTCGACGCTTGCCGAGCCGCTGCGGGCCCGCGACACCGAACTGATGGCCGCCGGTCTGCGGGCGATGGGCACGCACGTCTCGATCAGCGACGACGAGCGGTGGCTGGTCCGGCCACACCCGCTGGTCGGCCCGGCACACGTGGACGTGGGGCTGGCCGGCACCGTGATGCGGTTCCTGCCGCCGGTGGCGGGGCTTACCGACGGGCAGGTCACCTTCGACGGCGACCCGTACGCCCGCACCCGTCCGCTCGGCCCGCTGGTCGGCGCGCTGCGCTCGCTGGGCGTCCGGATCGACGTCACCGGCGCTGGCAGCCTGCCGCTGACCGTGCTCGGCACCGGTGGGGTCGCAGGCGGTGAGGTGGTGATCGACGCGTCCGTGTCCAGCCAGTTCGTCTCCGCGTTGTTGCTGGCCGCCCCGCGCTTCGACCGGGGCGTCGTGGTCCGCCACGTCGGTCCGCCGGTGCCCTCCGCACCGCACCTGCGGATGACCGTGCGGATGCTGCGGGCCGCCGGCGCCGCCGTCGACGACACCACGCCCGACGTGTGGACCGTCGAGCCCGGCCCGCTCACCGGGCGCGGCTGGGAGATCGAGCCGGACCTCTCCGGCGCGCTGCCGTTCTTCGCCGCCGCCCTGGTCACCGGCGGCGAGGTCACCCTCGCGGGGTGGCCACACAGCAGCGCCCAGCCGCTCGAGCAGCTCCGCTCGCTGTTGCACCAGATGGGCGGCGAGGTCGCCCTCACCACCGCCGGGCTGACCGTCCGGGGCACCGGGGTGGTGCACGGCCTGACCGCCGACCTGTCCGACGTCAGCGAGCTGACCCCCGTGCTGACGGCGCTGGCCATGCTTGCCGACTCGCCCTCGGTCTTCACAGGCGTCGCACACATCCGCGGCCACGAGACCGACCGACTGGCCGCGCTGGCGCGGGAGTTCGCCGCCCTCGGCGCCGACATCACCGAGCAGCCGGACGGCTTGGAGATCCGGCCCCGGCCGCTGCGCGGCGGAATGTTCGGCACCTACCACGATCACCGGATGGCGCACGCCGCAGCGGTGGTCGGACTCGCCGTTCCGGGCATCGAGGTGGACGACGTCGGGTGTACCTCCAAGACCATGCCCGAGTTCCCGGCACTATGGTCAGCGATGGTGACCGGCAAGAGCTGACGCGAGAAGAGGACAGGTCCTGGCGACCAGACGGCGGGAGTACGACGAGGACGATGTACGGGTCCGGCCCGGGAAGTCCTCGCGTCCGCGTACGCGGACCCGGCCCCAGCACAGCGACGCGGTGGACGGCTTCGTCATAGCCGTCGACAGGGGGCGCTACCAGTGCGTGCTGGCCGGCGCCGAACGCGGCGTGGTGGGGGCCGAGCTGCCCACGGTGACCGCGATGCGGGCCCGGGAGCTGGGCCGCAAGTCGGTGGTCGTGGGTGACCGTGTCAGCCTCGTCGGCGACACCTCCGGCGCCGAGGGGGCGCTCGCCCGCATCGTCCGGATCGCCGAGCGCCGCTCGGTGCTGCGCCGCACCGCCGACGACGACGAGACCACCGCCGAGGGCCGGCTGGAACGGGTGGTGGTGGCGAACGCCGACCAGTTGGTGATCGTCAGCGCGTTGGCCGACCCACCACCGCGCACCGGGTTCATCGACCGCTGCCTGGTGGCCGCGTACGACGCCGATGTCGAGCCACTGCTCTGCCTCACGAAGGCCGACCTGGCCGGGCCAGAGGAGGTGCTGGGTTACTACACCGAGCTGGAGCTGCCGTACGTGCTCAACCGCCCCGACTCCGACCTGGGGGCCCTGCGCGCGCTGCTGAGCGGCAAGGTGTCGGTGATGGTCGGGCACTCCGGGGTGGGCAAGTCGACGCTTGTCAACCGCCTCGTCCCGGACGCGCTGCGCGCCGTCGGGGTGGTCAGCGCGATAGGTCGCGGCCGGCACACCTCGACAAGCGCGGTGGCGCTGCGACTGCCGCCGGTCCCCGGAGTCGACACCGATCCGGGCTGGATCATCGACACCCCCGGCATCCGCAGCTTCGGGTTGGCGCACGTCTCCGCCGACAGCCTGCTGCACGGCTTCCCCGACCTGGTGGAGGGCACCGTCGAGTGCCCGCCCAACTGCCCACACACGGCCGACGAGGCCGACTGTGGGCTGGACGCCTGGGTGGCCGCCGGCAAGGCCGACCCGCGCCGGCTGGCGTCGTACCGCCGGTTGCTCGCCTCGCGGGCCGGCGACGGCGACGCGCGCGGCGACAGCGACCAGCGCGGGCCGGGCGAGGGTGACAGGCGCGGGCCCGACGAGTGACCCGCCGGGCGTCGGCTAGGTTGCCGGCATGACCGGGTACGCCGACGACCTCGCCCTCGCCCACCTGCTCGCCGATCGGGCCGACGCCATCGCCATGGACCGGTTCCGGGCGCTCGACCTGCGGGTGGAGACGAAGCCGGACCTGACGCCGGTCTCCGACGCGGACACCGCGGTGGAGCGGGAGATCCGTGCGCTGCTCGCCGAGCACCGACCCGCCGACGGGCTGCTCGGCGAGGAGTACGGCGCGCAGCCGTCCGTCGACCCGAACGGCCGGCGGTGGATCGTCGACCCGATCGACGGCACCAAGAACTTCGTCCGTGGCGTGCCGGTGTGGGCCAGCCTGATCGCGCTGTACGACGGCGACCGGCCGGCGGTGGGCGTGGTGTCGGCGCCGGCGCTGGGCCGACGCTGGTGGGCCAGTGCGGGCGGGGGCGCGTACGCCGGGCCGGGTCCCGCCGGGGGCGACCGGATCGGAGTCTCGGCGGTACGCCGGGTCGCCGACGCGAGCGTCTGCTACTCGTCGCTGACCGGCTGGGAGGACGCCGGGCGGCTCGACGCGCTGCTCGACCTGCTGCGCGCCGGTTGGCGCAGCCGGGCGTACGGCGACTTCTACGGCTACATGCTGCTGTCCGAGGGTGCCCTGGACGTGATGGCCGAGCCGGAGTTGTCGCTGTGGGACGTGGCGGCGCTGGTGCCGATCGTCACGGAGGCGGGTGGCACGATCACGGATCTGGATGGCCGACAGTCCCCGACCGGCGAGCCGGGCACCGAGAGCAGCGTGGTGGCCACCAACGGTGTGCTGCACGCCGACATCCTCGCCCGGCTGAATCGGCCAGCCGAGCGCTGACCCCCGGCAACCTCTATCCTCGCCAGGTGGTCTCCTCCGGCTGGTGCTTCCTCGCGGCGATGATCGTCGCGTACGGCTTCGCCAACCTGCTCCAGTCGGTGGCTGCGGCCCGCACCACAGTGCACCACTCGTTCGATCCGGGTCTGCTGCTGCGACTGGCCGGGCACCGGTCGTACCTGGTGGGGTTGAGCTGCCAGATCGGCGGTTTCGTGCTCGCCTTCCTGGCCCGGCGGGACCTGCCCCTGTTCCTGGTGCAGGCGAGCGTGGCGGCCGGGCTCGGGGTGACAGCCATCATCGGGGTGCTGGTGCTCAAGTGGCGGTTGCCGATGGCGGAGGTGGCCCTGTTGGCGCTTCTCTTCGCCGGGATCACCGCGCTGGTGCTGGCCGCGCGGCCGGCGCCGTCGAAGCAGCTCGGCACCGCCGGCTCGGTGGCCCTGCTTGTGGCGCTCGGGGTGATCGCTGTGCTCGGTGTCTTCGCCGTCCGACTGCACGGAGCGCCCGGGTCGGTGGCCCTGGGCTCGCTGGCCGGGCTGGCGTTCTCCTCGGCCGCGGTCGCGGCCCGGCCGCTGGCGTCCGCGCCGTCGGCCGAGGCGTTCCTCGCCGACCCGCTGTTCTACCTGCTGATCGCCCACTCGATCGTCGGCCAACTGCTGCTCGGCCTGGCCATGCAGCGCGGCTCGACGACCGCCGCGGTCGCCGCCATGGACGCCGCCGGCGCGGTGCCGGCGGCCATCGTCGGTCTGCTGCTGCTCAACGACAAGATCTGGCCGGGTCGGGAGTGGCTGGCCGCCGTCGGTTTCCTGGTCACCCTGGCCGCCGTGATCGGCCTGACCCGTTACGCCCAGCCGCAGCAGCAGCGCTCCGTGACGCACCGCCGCGACCGGGCCATGGTCGGCGTCGGCCGGCCCGTCTGAGCGACATGGTCGGCGCCGGCCGGTCGGTCTGAGCCAACGTGGTCGGTGCCGGCCGGCCGGTCTGACCGAATGCCCACGCCGCCCCGGTGAGGGCGCGGCGTGGAGTTTCCTCGGCTCAGGCTTCGACGGGCTTGCGGCGACTCACCACCCGCTCGTAGAGGCGTTCCAGCGCCCCGGCGGTCCGTTCCCAGGTGTAGCTGCTGCGGACCCGATCCACGGCGGCGTGACCGTAGGCGAACCGGCCGGCGTTGTCGGCGAGCAGCCGGCGCAGGGAGACCCCGAGCGTCCGCACGTCCCCGGGGGGCACCAGACGGCCGGTGACCTCGTCGACCACGGCGTCCGCCAGGCCGCCCATCGCATAGCCGACCACTGGCACGCCGCAGGCCATCGCCTCCAGCGAGACCCGGCCGGCCGACGAGTAGTGCGGGGTGCAGGCGACCACGTCGGCGGACCGGTACCAGGTGGCCATCTGGTCGTGCGGAACCGCCCCGACCAGGCGCACCTGGTCGGCTACCCCGGCCCGCTCGGCCAGCTCGCGGAGGCGACGCGCCTCCGCATGGTTGGCGAGTTCACCGGCCGGTGGGCCGCCGGCGATCACCAGCTCGGCGTCGCCGACCAGCCGCATCGCCCGGATCAGGTCGTCCTGGCCGTGTCCCGGGGACAGGCCGCCGACGGAGAGGATGCGGGCGCGCTGCTCGCGCGGCGCCGCCTCGCCGTCCGGGTGGAACTGCGCGATGTCCACCCCGGCCGGCACCATCGCCACCGAGGTGCGTTGCAGACCCATCCGGGTCAGCTCGTCCACCTCGTCGTTGCACTGGGCGACGGCGATGTCCACCGCCCTGGTCAACGCCCGCTCCAGCGGGATCCGTTCACCCGGGCCGTCGTACTCGCCGCCCAGGTGGCGCAACTGCTCCACCCCGAGCGAGTGGAAGGTCTGCACGACCGGGATGTCTGTCTCCCGGACGGCGTGCGCGGCGGCCAGGCCGCCGATCCAGTAGTGCCCGTGCACCACCTCGGGACGCCAGGCGCCGCTCCACTCGTCGGTCAGCCACCGCCCGAACTCGGTGACGTGCGGGATCAGCCCGGCGGTGGGCAGTGCGGTCGCCGGGCCGACGGGCACCCGGTGAACCTGGTAGCCGTCGACCTCCGCCATCGCCGGCAGCCCCGGATCGTCCCGGCGCTCGTAGATGCGGACGTCGTGGCCTCTGCCGGCCAGCTCGGCGGCAACCCGCGCGATGTGTTGTCGGGTGCCGACCGGCGGGCCGTCGGCGTGCCGGTACGAACTGGTGTGCGCGCAGACGAGGCCGACGCGCATGGGTCACCTCCCTGCGATCTTTTCCTCGGCGGTCCCGGTCAGAGCGTCCCATTAACCTGTGGACCCGGAGCCGAAACCTGGCAGATCGGGAACAGTCACCGCAGGTGCCACCGACACTTGCGCCACGGCAATCACACTGGCCCCGATCCCCGCGCGAGTCGGGCGCATCGTCGATGATCCGCCGGCGGCCGATGGTATGACCGGGCCCGACCTGGGGTACCGCACAGGAATGCCGCTGACCCGCACCCTCGACGATTCGACCGTGGTGATCACCGGCGCGTCCAGCGGGATCGGCACGGCCACCGCGTACGCGCTGGCCCGCCGGGGCGCCGCCGTGGTGCTCGCCGCCCGCAGCGAACCCGCGCTGCGACAGGTCACGCAGCGCTGTCGGGAGCTGGGCGGCCGGGCGTTGGCCGTCCCGACCGACGTGACCGACCTGGAGTCGGTACAGCAACTGGCCGACCGCGCGGTGGGCGAATTCGGCCGCATCGACGCCTGGGTCAACAACGCCGCGGTGAGCGCCGTGGGTCTGTTCGACGAGATCCCGGTCGCCGAGTTCCGGCGCGTGCTGGAGGTCAACCTGCTGGGCACTGTGCACGGCATCAAGGCCGCGCTGCCGTACCTCGGCGAGGCCGGCGGCGGCGTGCTTGTCAACAACGCGTCGGTGCTGGCCGAGGTGGCGATGCCGTACCAGTCGGCGTACAACGCCGCCAAGCACGGCATCCGCGGGCTGGCCGACACCGTCCGACAGGAGCTGCGGGTCACCGGCCGGGGGCAGATCTCCGTCTGCACAGTGCTGCCGGCCACCATCGACACCCCCTTCTTCCGGCACGCGGCCAACCACAGCGGTCGGGAGCTGGTGCCACCCCCGCCGGTCTACCCGCCGGAGGTGGTCGCCGAGACGATCGTGCGGTTGCTGCGCCGGCCGCGCCGCGAGGCGTACGCCGGTGGCGCCGCCCGGCTGGTCGGCCTGCAGTGGCGGCTGGCCCCGGCTCTGGTGGAGCGCACCCTCGGCTGGTACGTCCACCGCACCCAGTTCGGCCCGAGCGCGCGGCTGGACAGCACCGGCAACGTGTTCCGCGCCGACGGGCAGGCCAGCCGCAGCGGAGGCTGGCACGGTCGGCGGCGTCAGCTGGTGCGGATGACCGCCGCGTTCGGTCTCGCCGCGGCCGGCACCGCCGTCGGCACGATGGCCATGAACCGCCGATCCCGGTCGGACCACTGATGACAGGCGTCGACCGACCGGACGCGCCGTTCGTCCGCGTGCCACACCCGAAGGCGACCGTCCCGGTGGACGAGCGCTGTCGGGTGGAGGTCGACGAGTCGTCCCCGGTCGTCCGGCTGAGCGGCGTGCTCGACGCCGCCGAGGCGGGCCGGGTCCACGACGTGTTGCTCGCACGGCTCGGCGACCGGCCCGGTCCGGTGGTCGCCGACGTGACCGGGCTGCTGGTCACCGATCCGGCCGGGCGGAGCGTCTTCGCCGAGGTCCGTCGGGAGGTCGCCGACTGGCCCGCGGCAGACCTGCTGCTCTGCGACCCGGCGGTCTCCGGGCCCGGTCGCCGCGACGCCGTCCTGGCGGGTGTGCCGGCCTGGCCCACCCTGGACGCCGCGCTGGCCGCGGTCGCCGCGGCCCCACTGGCGGCGGTGCTGACCGCCGAGCTGCCGCCGACAGCGGACTCCGCCCGGCAGGCCCGCGAGCTGGTCGCCACCGGTTGCGCGCGCTGGGGCATGGCGGCCCTGACCGAACCGGCGCAGATCGCGGTCACCGAGATGGTCAACAACGTGGTCATCCATGCCCGGACGCCGATGAACGTCCGGTTGGCGCCGCAGGGCGACACCCTGCACCTGGCGGTTCGCGACCACTCGTCGCGCCGGCCCACGTTCGCCGGCCTGTCCCCGCCGAACCGCGTGGGTGGCCGGGGCCTGCTGCTGATCGACACCGTGGCCCGCCGGTGGGGCACCAGCATGGTGCCGGACGGCAAGGTCGTCTGGTGCGTGCTGCACCCGGACGACGAGGCAGCGCACGGCTGACGGGCTTCCCGCACCCGGTGTCCGTTTCGGCGCGGCATGACCGGCGGTGCTCCGGTTACGGCGGGAGGGCAGCGGGTAGTGATCAGACATGCGCGACAACGAGTATCCGACCCCCGTGTCCGACACCGAGGCGGAGGGGCTGCCCGACACCGCCGACGACGACTCGACCGCCAACGACGACGTCCTCACCGGGCGCGAGGCGGACGGCCCGGAGCCGGCCCAGCTGCCCGGCGACCGGACGCCGGTGGCGGTGGACCGCTTCGGGACGACCGCCGAGGAGCAACTCGACGGGGAGTCGTTGGACTACAAGCTCGACCGGGAGGTCTACGAGCGGCCGGTGGACGACCCGCTGGCCGGCCCGGTCGACCCGAAGATCGCCTTCGAGGCCGAGAACGAGGCCGCCGCGGCGGAGGCCCAGCTGGACGCCGACGTGATGGACCCGGGGCCGACCTCGGATCCCAACTCGCCGGTCTCCCTCTACGACCACGGCCAGCTCGGCACGGTCGCGGACCACACGGTGGGTCGGCTGGTGGAGCCGGACGAGGGGGCGCACACCGACCAGGAGACCGACTCCGTGGCGTACGACGCCGGGTCGGCGGGCGGTGGGGCGACCGCTGAGGAGTTGGCGATCCACGAGACCGAGCCGCCGCGCTCGGTCTGAGCCGATCAGTCGTCCAGGCCACGCTCGATCGCGTAACGGGTCAACTCGACCCGGTTGTGCAGCTGCAGCTTGCCCAGCGTGTTCTGCACGTGGTTCTGCACCGTGCGGTGGGACAGGCCGAGCCGCTGCGCGATCTGCTTGTACGACATCCCCTTGGCCACCAGGCGCAGCACCTCCGTCTCCCGGTCGGTGAGGCGGGGCATTCCCGGTTCCGCGTCCCCGGTCGTTCCCTGCCCCGGCCCGGCGGCCAGCCGCCGGTACTCCCCCAGCACCAACCCCGCCAGGCCGGGCGTGAAGACGGGGTCACCGGCGGCGGTGCGGCGTACCGCGTCGAGGAACGCGGCGGGCGCCGTCGACTTCACCAGGTAGCCGGTGGCGCCCGCCTTCACCGCGTCGAGCACGCTCTGCTCCTCGCCGCTGGCGCTGAGCATCAGCACCCGGACGTCTGGCAGCGCGGCGCGCAGCCCGACGACCACCTCGACGCCGGAGATGTCCGGTAGTTGCAGGTCGAGGACTACCACGTCGGGTCGGGCGGCGGCGGCGACCCGGATCGCCTGCCGACCCTCGCCGCTGGTAGCCACCACCAGGAAACCGGCCTCGGCCAGGTCGCGGGCCACACCCTCGCGCCACATCGGATGGTCGTCGACGACCATCACCCGCACGGCCGTCACCGCGGCGTCCTCGGCACGGTCAGCTCGATCTCGGTGCCGGCATCGGGGATCGACAGGATCCGGACGGTGCCCCCGAGGTCGGTCACCCGCCCGCGGATCGACCGGGCCACGCCGAGCCGTCCCTGCGCGGCGGCCTCGACCAGCCTGCCGTCCGGGATGCCCGGCCCCTCGTCACGGATCGACACGGTCACGGTCTCCCCCTCATCCTCGATCAACACCCAGGCCCGTCCGCCGGCGTGGCGGCCCACGTTGTCCAGGGCCGCCCCGGCGGCGGCCGCCAACTCGCCGGCCACCTGCCGGGGCAGGGTGACCGGGGTGGCGGGGGCCGAGAGGGACACCGCCGCCGACGCGTACCTGCCGAGCAGGCTGCGCAGGTCCACCGCGTCCGCACCGTCGGCAGCCGCCGGTGCGGTGCCCGCGATCAGGGCCCGCAGGGCGGCCTCCTGCTCACCGGCGAGCCGGGCCAGTTCGCCGGCCTCGCCGGGCAGGTGCGCGCCGCGCCGCTGCACCAGCGCCAGTACCTGGAGCACCGAGTCGTGGATGTCGCGTGCCAGTCGTTCCCGCTCCCGGGTGGCGGCCTCCAGCTCCACCGCGTGTTGCAGGCGTTCCTCGGCGGCCACGGCGAGCCGGGCGACGTGCCCGACCACCACGCCGGCGAGTAGCAGCAGGATCACCCCGGTGAACGAGGACTGGCCGATCCGCTCCCGGGTGGCCAGGTCCGCGCCGGCGACAAGCAGTGCGGCCATCGTGCCCCGCCGCCGGCCGCCGGAGACGGCCCAGGCCAGCACCGGGCCGGCCATCCAGGCAACCCCCAGGGTGGGTACGCCGTGCCCGAGCGCCTCCCGCCCGACCACCCAGGGGGTGGACAGCACGATGGCGATCACCACACCGAGGTCGGCCAGCAGCAGCGGCCAGCGGCGCCGGGCGGGCCGGGCGTACCCGACGGCGGTCGCACCGGTCCAGAAGATCATCGTCAGGATCAGGGCGGCGACGGCGAACGGGTGGTCGTACCGGTCGGCGTCGCGCACGGCGAGCGCGCAGACGTACACGAGGGAGGCCACCCGGAACACGGTGAGCGCCCGCCAGAGCGGCACCTCGAAACCACCCGGTGGCGACGGCATGGCGGTCAGGATGCCACAGCCGGGCCGGCGGCGCGGTGCCACGGAGTGCGCCTCGAGGAACCCTGACGTACGGTGGAAAAGCCGCGAAATACTCCGAGATCCGCCGTCGGGACGGGCCATGACGAATGCAGATCCGCACGCACCGCGTACGGTTGTGCCCATCGAACCCTCCCTCCTGATCGCCGAGGCCTTCGAGCAGGCCCAGGTGACCGAGATTCGACACTCGGTCACCTCCTGCGCGCACGCCTCCGGCCTCGGCGGCCAACGGCTGGACGACTTCGTGCTGGCGGTCAACGAGTTGATCACCAACGCGGTGCGGCACGGCGGCGGGCGCGGGTGGCTGCGACTCTGGCGGGAGCCGGGCGCGCTGTTCTGCGAGGTGGCGGACCACGGGCAGGGCATCACCCCGCAGCGGCTGGGCGACCGGACCCGTCCCGCCGCGGACACCGCCGGCGGGTGGGGTCTCTGGCTGGCCCGGGAGCTGACCGACGACATGGAGATCGCCACCAGCGCCGCCGGCACCACCGTCCGCATCACCGCCACCCTCGCCGCCACCGACCGCACCCAGCGCTGAGACCGGGCCAGGCTCAGCCGAAGAGGGCCGAGACCGACTCCCCGTTGTGGATCCGGCGCATGGCCTCGGCCAGGGCGGGCGCCACCGAGAGGACCTCGAGTTTCCCGACCCGCTTCTCGGCCGGGATCGGGACCGTGTTGGTGCAGACGATCTCCAACACGCCGTCCTGGTCGCTGAGCCGCCGCAGCGCGTCGCCGGAGAACAGGCCGTGCGTGCAGGCCAGCCGGATCGAGCGCACCTTCAGGCCGCGCAGGTGCTCCATCAGCTCGACCACAGTGCTGCCCTTGGCGATCTCGTCGTCCAGCACGATGACGTCCCGGTCGGTGACCTCGCCGATCACCGCACTGATCTTGACCAGGTCGTCGCTGAACCGCTGCTTCGCACCTGCCGCCACAGGCGTGCCGAGCAGCCGGGCGAAGGCGGCGGCCTCCTTGGCGTTGCCCAGGTCCGGCGAGACCACCACGGTGTTGCTCAGGTCGTAGCGACGGAAGTGGGTGGCCAGCTCGCGCAGCGCGTGCAGATGATCCACGGGGACGCTGAAGAAGCCGTGCACCTGCGGCGAGTGCAGGGTCATCGCGAGCACCCGGTCCGCCCCCGCCGAGGTGAGCAGGTCGGCGACGAGCCGCGCGCCGATCGAGATCCGCGGCGCGTCCTTCTTGTCCGAGCGGGCGTACGCGTAGTGCGGCAGCACCACGGTGATCCGGCCGGCCGACGCGCCCCGGGCCGCGTCGATCATCAGCAACAGCTCGACGAGGTTCTCCTGGACCGGCGGCACCAGCGGCTGGATCAGGAAGACGTCCCGCTCCCGGCAGTTGGCCTGCAACTGCACTTCCAGACAGTCGTTGGCGAACCGGGAGACCCGCACCGGATGCAGCGGCACCCCCAGGTGGGCGCAGATCTCGGCAGCCAGGTCGGGATGGGCGGTTCCACTGAAAACGGCGATGTCACGCACGTTCGCACATCGTAGGCGACGCGGAGGCCGACGTGACGTCGGTCGCTCCGCGCCGCCGGTTTGGGTACGGTGCTGCCGTGACCCCCCAGTACGTCGCCGCCATCGACCAGGGCACCACCTCCTCGCGGTGCATCGTCTTCGACTCCGCCGGGGACATCGTCGCCGCGGCCCATCGCGAACACCGGCAGATCTTTCCCCGGCCGGGCTGGGTGGAGCACGACGCCGAGGAGATCTGGCACAACGTCCAGCAGGTGGTCGCCGAGGCGCTGCGGGCCGCCGGCACCGACGCGGCCGGACTGGCCGCCGTCGGCATCACCAACCAGCGGGAGACCACAGTCGTCTGGGACCGGGCCACCGGCCGTCCGGTGGCCAACGCCATCGTCTGGCAGGACACCCGCACCGGGCCGCTGCTGCGCGAGCTGGCCTCGGCGTACGGCGAGGAGCGCCTCCGGGCCCGCACGGGCCTGCCGCTGGCCACCTACTTCGCCGGCCCGAAGGTGCGCTGGCTGCTCGACGAGGTCGACGGTCTGCGCGAGCGCGCCGAACGGGGCGAGGTGCTCTTCGGCACGATGGACAGCTGGCTGATCTGGAAGCTGACCGGCGAGCACGTCACCGACGTGACGAACGCCAGCCGGACCATGCTGATGGACCTCACCACCCTCGACTGGGATCCGGAGCTGCTGGACGCGCTGGGCGTGCCGGCGGCGATGCTGCCGGAGATCCGCTGCTCCGCCGAGGTGTACGGCACGGCCTCCGACGTGCTCGCGGGAGTGCCGGTGGCCAGCGCGCTCGGCGACCAGCAGGCCGCCCTGTTCGGGCAGACGTGCTTCCAGCCGGGCGAGGCGAAGTGCACCTACGGCACGGGCAGCTTCCTGCTGCTCAACACCGGCGCCAGCCCGGTGCCGTCGGCGCACGGCCTGCTCACCACAGTCGCGTACCAGATCAAGGGTCAACCCCCGGCGTACGCCCTGGAGGGCGCCATCGCCGTCACCGGCTCACTCGTGCAGTGGCTGCGCGACAACCTTGGGCTGATCTCCACGGCCCCGGAGGTGGAGGAGCTGGCCCGCACCGTCGACGACAACGGCGGCTGTTACGTCGTGCCGGCGTTCTCCGGGCTCTTCGCCCCGCACTGGCGCAGCGACGCGCGGGGCGTGATCGCCGGCCTGACCGGCTACATCACCAAGGGGCACCTGGCCCGGGCGGTGCTGGAGGCGTCGGCGTGGCAGACCCGCGAGGTGGTCGACGCGATGAACGCCGACTCCGACGTGGCGCTGCGCCGACTCCGGGTGGACGGCGGGATGACCGCCAACAGCCTGCTCATGCAGTTCCTCGCCGATGTGCTCGACGTGCCGGTGGTCCGCTCCCGGATCACCGAGACCACCTGCCTCGGCGCCGCGTACGCCGCCGGCCTGGCGGTGGGCTTCTGGCCGGACCTCGCCACCCTGCGCGCCCAGTGGCGCTCGGACGCGCAGTGGGAACCGGCCATGGCACCGGAGCTGCGCGAGCAGGAACTGCGTCAGTGGCGCAAGGCCGTGCAGCGCACGCTCGACTGGGTGGAGTGAACTCCGCCCGGAGTGGATCGCAGGCGGCGGACAGCGGACGCTGCACCACCACCACCACGGCCGCGAGACTGACCGATACCGGGACGCGCGTGAGGCGGCGGCTCAGCTCCAGCGGTTGCCGGTGAGCCTCTCGTAGACCTCGACGTAGCGGGCGCGGGTCGCCTCGACGACCTCGGCGGGCACGTCCGGGGCCGGGGCCTGCTTGTCCCAGCCGCTGCCCGTGGCCCAGTCCCGCACGTACTGCTTGTCGTAGGAGAACTGCACCCGGCCCGGCTGGTACGAATCGGCAGGCCAGAACCGCGACGAGTCGGAGGTGAGCAGCTCGTCGGCGAGGACCAGGGTGCCGTCCGGCGCCCACCCCAACTCGATCTTGGTGTCGGCGATCAGGATGCCCCGGTCGGCGGCCAGCTCCGCGCCGCGCCGGTAGACGTCGATGGTGATCTGCCGCAGCCGCTCGGCGGTCTCCGCGCCCACCTTGTCCACCACCTCGGCGTACGTGATCGGCTCGTCGTGCTCGCCCATCGGCGCCTTGGTCGACGGCGTGAAGATCGGCTCGGGCAGGATCGACGCCTCGCCCAGCCCGCGGGGCAGCGGCACGCCGGAGACGGCGCCGGTGCGCTCGTACTCCCGCAGGCCGCCGCCGGTGAGGTAGCCCCGGGCGACGCACTCGACCGGGATGATGTCCAGCCGCTGACAGCGGATCGCCCGCCCGGCGAACTCCGCCGGCACGTCGGTGGCCGAGATGACGTGGTTCGGCACCAGGTCGGCGAGCTGCTCGAACCACCACAGGGAGAGCGCGGTGAGCAGGCGACCCTTGTCCGGGATCGGCGTCGGCAGCGCCACGTCGTAGATCGAGATGCGGTCCGAGGCGACCAGGATCAGATCGTCGCCGTCGGCGTAGATGTCTCGAACCTTGCCCGAGTGCAGAAGTTCCACGCGCCCTAGTACATCACGCGATATCGGAGGGACCGATTCGACCACCGGAGTCGGGGGTGACCGGATGGACG
The DNA here is from genome assembly GCF_049841645.1 of Micromonospora sp. DT43. NCBI lineage: Bacteria > Bacillati > Actinomycetota > Actinomycetes > Micromonosporales > Micromonosporaceae > Micromonospora > Micromonospora sp. DT43. Next base: position 795,893 of record NZ_JBNCKR010000003.1, read on the forward strand.
TTGACACCCTCCTGCGCCGCCTGCGTGAATGGTCCGACCCGTCCGTACGCGCCAGGAGCCCCCGTGCCCGTTGTCCGTCCCCCGATCGCCCGCTTCGGCGCCGACCCGGGCCGACGCCGAGTGCTCACCGCGCTGCTCGGCGCTCCCCTGCTGGCCACCGGTGGGCTGGCCGGATGCAGCGACGGCGCCGACACCTCGACGAAGGACGGGCCGGTCGAGCTGTCCGTCTTCTGGTGGGGCGCGACGAAGCGGGCCGAGCTGACGGAGAAGGCCCTTCGGCTGTATTCGGAGCGCAACCCGCGGGTCAGCTTCCGGGTCACCTGGCAGGGCGCCGACGGCTACTACGAGCGGTTGGCCACGCAGGCGGCCGGCGGCAACGTTCCGGACCTGATCCAGCTCGACGACGCCATGCTTACCGAATACTCCCAACGCCAGATCATCCTCGACCTCACCGAACGGACCGCCGACCACCGGTTGGACCTGCGCGGCCTGCCGGACGGTCTGATCCGCTACGGCACCGTGGACGGGCGGACGATGGCGGTGGCGGCCGGGCAGACCCTCGCGGCAGTGGTCTTCAACCGGGACCTCCTGCGCGAGCTGCGGGTGCCCGAACCGCGCGGCGGGATGTCCTGGGTGGACTACATCGCCTGGGCGCAGCAGGTCACCGAGGCCAGCGACGGCCAGGTGGCCGGCACGGTGGACGCGTCCGGCGACTACCGCGCCCTCTGGCTCTGGCTCCGGTCCCAGGGCAGCGACTTCTACCGGGGGCGGCAGCTCGGCTTCGGCGCCGAGGAGCTGATCGCCTGGTTCGAGCTGTGGCAGCGCGCCCGCACCGGGCGGGCCACCCCGGGCGCGGCCCTCGTCGAGCAGGCCGACAGCGGGGAGCCGACCCGACAGTTGGTGGTCACCGGGCTGACCGCCGCGTCCTTCGCCTGGTCCCACCAACTGCCGGAGCTGCAACGACTCACCAAATCCGAGCTGGGCGTGGTGGGCCTTCCCGGCCCCCCGGGCGCCCAGTGGCCACGGGCCTCGATGTTCTGGGCCGGGTTCCGGGGCACTCGCCACCCGGACACGGTGGTCGACGTGATCAACTTTCTGACCACGAACGGCGAGGCGGGCACCATCCTCGGCCACGAGCGGGGCCTCAACGCCAGTCTCGCCGTGCGCCGCTACACCGAGGGCAGCATCACCGACCCGGCTCAGCAGCGCGCCGCCGCGTTCGGCGCCAGCATCGCCGGCCAACTGGGGCCGGCCCCCGCGCCACCACCGAAGGGCCATGCCAGGGTGCGGTCCCTGCTGGTCGCCGCCGCGGAGAGTCTCCGCGCCCGGCGGGCCGGCACTCGGGCGGCCACCGCACGGTTCCTCGCCCAGGCCAACGCCGCCCTGGCAGCCTGACCCAGGCCGGCGCCGTCGACCGGTGGTCGTCGGCGGCCGGCCGGTTGGGCGACGGTCAGCGCGGAGGGCCGCCGCGCCGGTTGCGCGTCAGACGCAGCACCAGGAACACGATGATCGCCACCACCACGAGGCAGCAGAGCAGACCGAGGAAACCGAAGCCGCCGCCGCCACGGGAGCGCCGCCGGGCGGCCTCCACCACCACCTCGCCGGCCCCCGTGGACGCCCACGCCGCGACCGGCACGAAGACCGCCAGGACAACCGCACCGAGGACCGCGCTGAGCCGGCCCCACCACTTCCCGAATGAAGACATGCGCCCATCCTCGCCGAAGGACGCAACCTCGGCACGTCGGTCCACGCCGAATTCACGCCGACGCCGCGAGCGGCCGGGCGGCCGGGCGGACCCGCCGCCGGAAATGCTCCCGCAACCTCCCCGCAAAGATGATGATCTTTACAGGAATTCATGGAGGTGATCGGATTCGGCAACCGGTCACACCTGGAGGCACTGTGCGGCTCTCTCTCACCCGAAGATCTGCGGCAACAGCTGTCGGCGTCACAATCGTCGCCGCTCTGGTCACCCCCACGTCGGCCCACGGCGCCCCCGCGCCCCCGCCACCGCCCACACCACCCGCCCACAGCGGTGACGCTCCCGGTACGCCGGTCAGGGTCACGCTGATCACCGGTGACACGGTGACGGTGACCCCGGGACGCGACGGAACGCCGCCCACCGTGGACGTCGCACGGCCGTCGGGCGCCACCGGCGCCGTACGCGTCGCCACCGAGGGCGGCGACACCTACGTGTATCCCGACGAGGCGCTGCCGTACCTGGCGACCGGTCGCCTCGACAGGCAGCTCTTCGACGTGACCCAGCTCGTCGCCCAGGGCTTCGACGACGCGCGGACCAGCGCGCTTCCCCTGATCGTGACCCGCACCACGGGCTCGGCGACGCTTCGGACCAGCACCGCGCTGCCGGGGGCGGAGACCACCCTGGACCTTCCGTCGGTCCGGGGCCAGGCCGTCCGGGCCCACCGCCCCCGGGCCGCCGAGTTCTGGTCGGCCCTCACCGGCGGTCGACGACCCGACGCCTCGCCGTCGACGGCCCGATCGACAAGCGCCGCGGCGCCGTCCTTCGCCGCCGGGGTCGACAAGGTGTGGCTCGACGGCAGGGCGAAGGCCGCCCTCGCCGACACCACTGCGCAGATCGGCGCACCAGCGGCCTGGGCCGCCGGGGGAACGGGCAGCGGCGTACGGGTCGCCGTCCTGGACACCGGAGTGGACACGACCCACCCGGACCTCGCCAACCGCGTGGTGGCGTCGCGCAGTTTCATCCCCACCGAGGACATCATCGACCGCAGCGGGCACGGCACCCACACCGCCTCGACCGTGGCCGGGACCGGCGCCGCCTCCGGAGGCAGGGAACGCGGCGTCGCCCCCGACGCCGACCTGGTGATCGGCAAGGTCCTCGACCACAACGGAAGTGGGTCGATCTCGGGGATCATCGCGGGCATGGAGTGGGCGGCGCGGACCGAACACGCCAGGGTGATCAACATGAGCCTGGGTGTCAGCGCCTGGCACACGCAGGACGATCCGCTGAGCCAGTCGGTGAACCAGCTCACCGCCGAGACGGGAGCGCTCTTCGTCGTGGCCGCCGGCAACAGCGGTCCCGACGCGTACACCCTCGGGGCGCCCGGAACCGCGGACGCCGCGCTCACCATCGGCGCGGTGGACGGCTCGGACCACCTGGCCGACTTCTCCAGCGCCGGGCCGCGGATGGTCGACGAGGGCCTCAAGCCCGACCTGACCGCCCCCGGCGTGGACGTGCTGGCGGCGCGCTCGCAACACATCGGTTGGGGTGAGGGTTTCTACCAGGTGGACAGCGGCACCTCGATGGCGGCGCCGCACGTCGCGGGGGCCGCCGTCCTGCTGGTGCAGAAGCACCCGACGTGGAGCGCGCGGCAGATCAAGGACGCCCTGATGGGCACCAGCGTGCGCACGCCCGACTACGACGCCTACCGGGCGGGCAGCGGACGGCTGAACGTGGCCGCCGCCTACCACTCCGACCAGATCATCGCGACCGGGTCGGTGGACGCCGGCCTCGTGCCGTGGTCACCCGGCACGCAGCCGCAGCGGATCACCCGGACGATCACCTACACCAACACCACTGACAAGGCCATCACGCTGGCACTCTCCGTCGACGGTGGTGACTCCCCCGCGACGGCGTTCACGGCGGGCGGCACACAGGTCACGGTGCCGGCGCGGGGCACCTCGACGGTGGACGTGGTGGTGGACCCGAAGGGGCTCGCCCCGGGCCGGTACTCCGCGCAGGTCACCGCCTCCCACGCGGCAGGTGCGGTGCACACGGCCGTCGGGGTCGCCGTGGAGTCCAAGAAGTACGACCTCACGATCCACCTGAGGGACCGCGCCGGCCAGCCGATGAGCGGCGAGGTCGAGGTCGTCAGTGCCGACGGCGTGTCCACCTTCATGTGGGTACGGGACGGGACCCTCACCAGCCGCTGGGCGCCCGGCACCTACACGGTTGTCGGCGGCGTCGACGTGGAGGGTCTGCACGGCGACGACTCGCTCGGGCTGGCGCTGCTGACCGTGCCCGAGGTCGACCTGACGGCCAACCGGGTCGTCGAGCTCGACGCCTCGAAGGCCCGCCAGGTGAAGGTGAAGACGCCCCAGCCGACCGCCGTAACCAACAGTCGCATCGACGTCTACCGCTCCTTCACATCCAGCGAGCCGACGCCCGAGGACACGGACGCCCTGCACGAGACGTTCTGGCCGGGCGCCACCTACGACAGCCTGTGGGCGCTGCCGACCAGGGGCAAGGTACGCAAGGGCAGCTTCGTCTTCACCACCCGGATCCGCGCCGAGCAGACACCGCTGGAGATCAGCCACAACGGCCGCCGCCTCGGTGACCCCCTCCCGCAGCCGGGATCCCGACCGCTGCCCGACGGCACCTCGCGACTGGACGCCGTCTTCGCAGGCCTCGGCTCGACCGCCGACTACGCGGGCGTGTCCGCCCGCGGCCGGGCCGTCGTGGTGCGCCGCAGCGACGCCGTCACCCCGGCGGACCGGGCGGCGGCAGCTGCCGCCGCCGGGGCCACGCTGCTCCTGGTCGTCAACGACGGCGAGGGCCGGGGCAGCGAGTGGTACGGAAACGCCGACGGTACGACGAACGGGCCGCTCCCGGTCGCCTCGCTGATCCGGGGTGCGGGCGAGACCCTGATCAACACGATCACCGCCGCCGGCCGCAGGGGCATACGCCTCACGGTCAGCGCACACCCCTCGTCGAGGTACCTGTACGACCTGGTCGACTACCACTCCGGCGGGGTGCCCAGCGACCCGTCGCCCCGGACGGATCCGTCGCACCTCGCGCGGATCGACCTCGTGTTCGCCCCGCCGCCGGGCCAGCAGGCATACGAGACGCGGATGGACTTTCCGCCGTACGAGTGGGCGGCGGCACGCGCCCTCCCGTTCGAGCCGGTCGCCCCGGGGCCGCGTACCGACTGGGTCTCCGCCGGCGAGGGCATCCGCTGGAAGCAGGACGCCTACGTCGACGGCTGGACGCGGTCGCACACGGACGAGATCGCCTACCGGCCGGGCAGCGTCCAGAAGGACCGCTGGTTCGGGCCCATCACGCGGCCACGCCTGCTGACCTACGACATCCCGTTCCGCGGCGAGTACGGCATCAGCGCGTACATCCAGGGGTTCGGCGACGCGGGCGCCGCGCACAGCGGCGGGGCCGGCATGCTGCAGCGGATCTCGTTCTACCAGGGCGACAAGCAACTGGTGCAGTTCGAGGGCTGGCCGGAGTTGTTCGCCGGTGAGCTGTCGCCGGAGAAGTTGCCGTACCGGCTGGTCGTGGAGACCGAGACCAGGCCCGAGTACAGCCCGTACTCCTCCACCACACGCACCGACTGGAGTTTCCTGTCCGGCGCGGCAGCGGACGTGCAGGCCATTCCACTGGTCCAGTTGGACTACGAGACGGACGTGGACCTGGCGGGCCGCGCCCCGCGCAGGAGTGACCTCGTCATCACGCCGGTCGTGGTCGGCAGTACCGCCGCCCAGGACGGGGTCTCCTCGCTCGGTCTCGAGATCTCGTACGACGACGGACGCACCTGGCAGCGGCAGGGTCTCAAGGAGCGCAGGGGCACCTGGACGGCGTCGGTGAACGCGCCGAGCCGGGCCGAGTACGTGTCCATCCGTGTCACCGCCGCGCAACGCAACGGCGGTGGCGTCACCCAGACCGTCATGCGGGCCTTCGGCCTCAGGTGACAGCCGTGGGGGTCGGTGCCCGTCCGGCGCCGGCCCCCGCTCGCACCGGCGGTCATCCCGACCGGGAACCAGAAAACCCGGCCCCATGATCTGGGACCGGGCTTCGGTGTGCACTTTCCGTGGTAGCGGGGACAGGATTTGAACCTGCGACCTCTGGGTTATGAGCCCAGCGAGCTACCGAGCTGCTCCACCCCGCGTCGACTGGTTAACCTTAGCGCATCCGCTCCGACGATGATCAGCGGGGTCCCCATCGAGGCGGGACACGAGTCCCGGACATGGCGAAAGCCCGCCTCCGGCGAACCGGAGACGGGCTTTCAGTCGTAGCGGGGACAGGATTTGAACCTGCGACCTCTGGGTTATGAGCCCAGCGAGCTACCGAGCTGCTCCACCCCGCGTCG